>NC_007404.1:0-727452 GCF_000012745.1 Thiobacillus denitrificans ATCC 25259
AACTATTGAAAAACCTCGTATTAGACTCGCGCAGCCGACGCGGTGTCAAGCTCGGCCGGGAACTGTGCGGCGCAGCGGCCGCGCCCGGGGCTGTGGATAACCCCGGCGAAGCGGAGTAAGATACGGCCCCGATACCATGCTGCGCTCCGCTCCCTGCCACCCGAATATGGATTCCTTCTGGGACCTCTGCCAAGAGCGCTTCCGCGCCAACCTGACCCAGCAGCAATTCAGCACCTGGATCAAGCCGCTCGTCTTCGATGACGGCGGCGACGAGGTGCGGATACTCGCGCCCAACCACTTCGTAATGGACTGGGTGCGCGAAAAATTCGCCGAGCACATCGACAGCTGGGCGCAGGAATTCTACGCACGGCCGGTCGCCATCAGCTACGCCCTCGGCAAGAAGCCGGCACCCGCCCGGGCAGCGCCCGCCGCACCGACGGCGAATCCGGCCGAGCCCGCTGCCCCTGCTGCGCCAGCACCGGCCCAGGTCGGCATGCGCATCAACCCGGGCTTCACCTTCGACAACTTCGTCTCCGGGCGCGCCAACCAGCTCGCGCGGGCCGCTGCGCTGCAGATCGCCGAGAACCCCGGCGTCGCCTACAACCCGCTGTTCGTGTACGGCGGGGTCGGTCTCGGCAAGACCCACCTGCTGCAGGCGATCGGCAATACGGTCCGGCAGACGAATCCGGCCGCGCGCATCAGCTATATCCACGCCAACGATTACGTCGACGACGTCGTCAAGGCCTATCTCAACAAGCAGTTCGACGATCTCAAGCGCCGCTACATGTCGCTCGACCTGTTGCTGATCGACGACATTCAGTTCCTGGCGAAGAAGGACCGCACCCAGGAGGAGTTCTTCTACGTCTTCAATTCGCTGATCGAGAACAAGAAACAGATCGTCATCACCTGCGACACCTTCCCGAAGGAGATCAGCGGGCTCGACGACCGCCTCAAGTCGCGCTTCGCCTGGGGTCTGACCGTCGCGGTCGAACCACCCGAGCTCGAAATGCGCGTCGCGATCCTGCTCGCCAAGGCGCGGGCCGAGTCGGTCACGCTCGACGAGAACGTCGCCTTCTTCATCGCCAAGCAGGTCCGCTCCAACGTGCGCGAACTCGAAGGCGCGCTCAAGCGCGTGATCGCCTTCTCGCGCTTCCACGAAAAGCCGATCACGATGGAACTTGTGAAAGAGGCCTTGCGCGACCTGATCGCGTCGACCTCGCGCATGGTGTCGATCGAGAACATCCAGAAAACGGTCGCCGACTTCTACAAGATCAAGGTCGCCGACATGTTCTCGAAGAAGCGCACCCGCAACCTGGCGCGGCCGCGCCAGATCGCGATGGCGCTCGCCAAGGAATTGACCAACCAGAGCCTGCCCGAAATCGGGGAATCCTTCGGCGGCCGCGACCATACGACCGTGATCCACGCCTGCCGCAAGGTCGCCGAACTGCGCGAGACCGAGGCCGACATCGGACGCGACTATCTCGTGTTGTTACAAACGCTGACAGGCTGAGGATGAAATGTGGATAAAGCCGGTCGATACCCCGCGAGGCAGAAACCATCCCCATCCGTCCCGCCAGACGCAGCGGTTATCCACAGCCGCCAATCTTGCTAGAAGGATGATTCGATTGCTTAAAACGGCTTACCCCCAATTTCCGACCGTCTTGATTACGAGTTCCAGGAATATATAAATGTTATTAATACAAAGCGAACGCAATGCCTTGTTGAGCGCCCTCTCGGCAGTCGTCGGGGTCGTCGAGAGAAGGCACACCCTGCCGATCCTGTCCAATCTTCTGCTCGAGAAGAAAGCCGGCACGCTGACCCTGCTCGCGACCGACCTCGAGCTCCAGGTCAGCACCCGGCTCGAGGCCCAGGGCGGTGACGACTTCGCGATCACGATCGCGGCGCGCAAGCTCTTCGACATCGTCCGCGCCCTGCCCGATTCGGCGTCGGTCAAGCTCGATACCAAGGACAGCCAGGTCGTCGTCAGCGCGGGCAAGTCGCGCTTCACGCTGCAGACGCTGCCTGCGGCCGACTTCCCGCGCGTCGAGACCGGCGCCGGGGTCGGCACGGTCGTCCGCCTCCCGCAGAAAACCCTGAAGCGCCTGCTCCAGCTCGTGCAGTTCGCGATGGCGAGCCAGGACATCCGCTACTACCTGAACGGCATGCTGCTCGTCCTCGACGGCCAGCAGCTGCGCGTCGTCGCGACCGACGGCCACCGCCTGAGCTACGCCGAGACCACGCTCGACGCGCCCACCGACGCGCAGGAAGTCATCATCCCGCGCAAGACCGTCATCGAATTGTCCAAGCTCCTGAGCGACAGCGACGAGCCGGTCGAACTGCGCATCGGCAGCAACCAGGTGACGATCATGCTGCCCGGAACCGAGCTCGTGACCAAGGTCGTCGACGGCAAATTCCCCGACTACCAGCGCGTCATCCCGGCAAATCAGCCGCGCCACCTCAAGGCCAACCGGCAGACCGTCGTGCAGGCGCTGCAGCGCGCGGCGATCCTGTCGAACGAGAAATTCCGCGGCGTGCGCCTGGTGATGAGCGACAACACGCTCGGCATCGTCTGCAACAACAACGAGCAGGAAGAAGCGGCCGACGAAATCGAGGTCAGCTACAACGGCGATCCGCTCGACGTCGGCTTCAACGTCACCTACCTGCTCGACGGCCTCGGTGCCGTCAACACCGACGAGATCACGCTGTCGCTCGGCGACGCCAACAGCAGCATGCTGCTCACGAGCGAAGGGGAGCCGGGGTTCAAATACGTCGTGATGCCGATGCGCATCTGAAGCTGCGCAGCGTTCCGCACCCCTCAGCGATAACCGACAGGACACACCCCCACCGGGGCATGACACCATGAGCAACAAGCCCGAGTACGCGATGCCCGCCGACAGCAACGGCGGTTACGACGAAGACAGCATCCAGCAGCTGGAAGGCCTGGAAGCCGTGCGCAAGCGCCCCGGCATGTACATCGGCGACACCTCCGACGGCACCGGCCTGCACCACATGGTGTTCGAGGTACTCGACAACGCGATCGACGAGGCGCTGGCCGGCTGGTGCGACGACATCAAGGTCATCATCCACCCCGACAACTCGATTTCGATTTCGGACAACGGCCGCGGCATCCCGGTCGGCGTCAAGTTCGACGACAAGCACGAACCCAAGCGCAGCGCCGCCGAAATCGTCATGACCGTGCTGCACGCCGGCGGCAAATTCAACCAGAACAGCTACAAGGTCTCGGGCGGCCTGCACGGCGTCGGCGTCTCGTGCGTCAACGGCCTGTCGAAATGGCTCAAGCTCGTCGTGCGCCGCGACGGCAAGAAATACGCGCTGACCTTCAACCAGGGCAAGGTCGTCGACCGCGCCGTGGAAATCCAGAACGGCGTCGAGGTCTCGCCGATGCCGGTCGTCGGCGATACCGAAGGCCGCGGCACCGAAGTGCACTTCCTCGCCGACGAGGAAATCTTCGGCAAGGTCGAATTCCACTTCGACATCCTCGCCAAGCGCATCCGCGAGCTGTCCTTCCTCAACAACGGCGTCAAAATCGAACTGCTCGACCACCGCGACGGCAAGAGCGAAAACTTCGCGCACTCGGGCGGTGTCAAGGGCTTCGTCGAATACATGAACCGCGTCAAGTCGGTGCTGCATCCGAAGATCTTCCATGCCGTCGGCGAGAAGGATGGCATGACCGTCGAAGTCGCGATGCAGTGGAACGACAGCTACTCCGAAACCGTGCAGTGCTTCACCAACAACATCCCGCAGCGCGACGGCGGCACCCACCTGACCGGCATGCGCATGGCGATGACGCGGGTGCTGAACAAGTACATCGAGGAAAACGAAGTCGCCAAGAAGGCCAAGGTCGAGACCACCGGCGACGACATGCGCGAAGGCCTGACCTGCGTGCTCTCGGTCAAGGTCCCCGAGCCCAAGTTCTCGAGCCAGACTAAGGACAAGCTCGTCTCGAGCGAAGTCCAGCCCGTGGTGCAGGAAGTCGTCGGCCAGAAGCTCGCCGAATTCCTGCTCGAGAACCCCAACGACGCCAAGCTCCTGTGCGCCAAGATCGTCGACGCCGCGCGGGCCCGCGAGGCCGCGCGCAAGGCGCGCGAGATCACACGCCGCAAGGGCGTGATGGACGGCCTCGGCCTGCCCGGCAAGCTCGCCGACTGCCAGGAAAAAGACCCGGCGCTTTCCGAAATCTATCTCGTCGAGGGCGATTCGGCCGGCGGCTCCGCCAAGCAGGGCCGCGACCGCAAGTTCCAGGCGATCCTGCCGCTCAAGGGCAAGATTCTCAACGTCGAGCGCGCGCGCTTCGACAAGGTTATCGGCAGCCAGGAAATCGCCACGCTGATCACCGCGCTCGGCACGAGCATCGGCAAGGACGACTACAACCCCGACAAGCTCAGATATCACCGCATCATCATCATGACCGACGCCGACGTCGACGGCGCCCACATCCGCACCCTGCTGCTGACCTTCTTCTATCGCCAGATGCCGGAGCTCGTCGAGCGCGGCCACGTCTACATCGCGCAGCCGCCGCTCTACAAGGTCAAGCACGGCCGCTCCGAGCGCTACATCAAGGACGAACACGCGCTCAAAGAGCATTTGATGGCCGAGGCGATGAAGGACGCCGAGCTGACCCCGATGGAAGGCGCGATGCCGATCGCCGGCGAAGCCCTCGAAACGCTCGCGCGCGAATACTTCCTCGCCGAGGCCGTCTGCGACCGGCTGGCCCGCCTGCTGCCCGACGACGTTCTGCAGGCGCTCATGCGCATCCCGCGGCTCTCGCTCGCCGACAGCGCCGCGGCGATGATGAGCGAAGCGAGCCTAGGCGCCGCGCTCGACGCCGACAAGTTCGAAGTCGCCGCCGAATACCTGAGCGAGACCGACAGCCACCGCCTGCGCATCACACGTCACTCGCACGGCAACGCCTACGTCAACTTCCTCGAAGCCGATCTGCTCGAATCGGGCGACTACGACCAGCTCGTCAAGGTCGGCGATATGCTGCGCGACCTCATGGGCCCCGGCGCCCGCGCCAGGCGCGGCGAGAAGGAAGCGCCCGTGCAAAGTTTCCGTGAGGCGATGGACTGGTACCTCGCCGAAGTCAAGCGCGGCATGAGCATCCAGCGCTACAAAGGCTTGGGCGAAATGAACCCCGAGCAGCTGTGGGAAACCACCATGGACCCGAAGGTGCGCCGCCTGATGAAAGTGCAGATCGAGGATGCGATCTCGTCCGACCAGATCTTCACCACACTGATGGGCGACGAGGTCGAGCCGCGGCGGAACTTTATTGAGACGAATGCGTTGGGGGTGAGGAACCTCGACGTTTAACAACTTTGGATTTCGTACAAATAAGAAAAGTAGAAAGGCCAACCACATTGGTTGGCCTTTCTTTTGTTGCTATCTGCTTTCCGCCATTGCTTCATTTGAAATCACGGTCACGAATAACTGGCGCAACTCGGCTGCGGTCATCGGCGAGCTACATTGCTGAACGACTGATTTCTTCACAGGCGCAGAAAAGCTCAGGCCAAGCCTCTATTCAGCAGTTGTTGAGTACAGTGATCACGCCGGGTGCACGTTCGTTGACTCCCGAGCCCAAGGGAAACGAAGCGGATCCCGGTGTCGTCGTCAGTCTCAACTTCGTTAGGGATAGGCTGCCTTCGAGACATTCCGTCGTCCGACTTTGGACTTCCGGTCCGGCGTAAATGTTTGCGTGGAATTCCTCTCGCTGGCTGTAAAGAAGCTTCCTCCCGAGACGGCGGGCGTGTACACAGGGATGGCGCTTGAAGCACTTCTATATGGGCGCGGCGTCCGAAGGCATGTGCTCGAAAGGGTGTTCGCATCGCGGCTGAATGTCTACGGTCGGAATGGGCGTCGTATCGCCCCGCACCTAAGGCGATTATTCGGAGGAATTCTTTCCCGACACCATCTGCGGCGTTAAGTTTGGTCGCAAACTCCTGTTACAAGGCGAGGTCGTAATGCGTCAATCGTTCAACCGATGGTGGGATGGGCCATACTCAAGACAATAAGCAAGACAATAAGGGACAGACCACGATTTCCTATTCCCCAACGAAAGTCAGCTCAGTCGACCTCGAGACGTTCGAATTAGCCCGCCGGAAAACAGGTGCGGTTGTGCGCCTTCGCATCCCTTGACGCTACCACTCCTAGCACATGACAAGATCCGCGTGCGTAAACCCCTTCGTATAGTCGAGTACGGAGATCACCACCGGCGTCACGCGGAAGATGGCAACCTCCTCCGGCGCGGGCTTGGGAAACGGCAAGGGCTCCTGAGGCTCAGGGTATTTCTGCATCAGCAGGCCCAAGGCCTTCTCCGCTTCGGCCCGGTCGTCGATGCGTTGCGCATGCGCCGCCATCGATAGCCCCGTGATCTCCATCACGTTCGGCGTGTCGTGATCGATCGTCAGCGAAACGCGATCGTCGCGGGCCAGGTTCGCCGCCTTCTGGCTCTCAAGGCCGCAGAGGAAATAGAGCGTGAGCCCGTCGTTGCCATAGCCCACGGTCGTCGCCTGCGGCCAGCCGTCGGGCCTTAGCGTGGCGAGGGTCAGGATCCGGTGCTCGTCCAGGAGCGCGAGGATTTTCTGCTTGATTGCGTCGTCCATGCCCGCCTCCGTCGGTCGTCGTGTTCTTGACGATAGTCGACGTACTGTCTGGTGTCTCGTTTCCAGACGGCGATCGGCAGCTCGAGCCGGATGGGATGAGAAAGCAGCTGATCGATGAACACCCGTTTTCCCAAGAAAACCGGGAACCCGGGCCGCTGCGACGCCGTAGCATGCGGAAAAAGACGAGGGCCTCTTTCGAGGCCCTCGGTCTTTGTCTGGGCGATGCCCGGCGCGGTACGAAGAATTACTTCTTCTTGGCCGCCTTCTTGCCGGCAACCGCGGCCTTGAAGCCGGCGCCTGCGGTGAAGCGCGGCACGGTCGTCGCGGCGATCTTGATCTCATTGCCGGTCTGGGGGTTGCGACCGGTGCGCGCTGCGCGCTTGGAGGATTTGAAGGTACCGAAGCCGACCAGGGTCACCGAGTCGCCCTTGGCAACGGCTTTCGTCACGGCGGCCAGGATGGCGTCGAGCGCGCGACCCGCGGCGGCCTTGCTAATGTCAGCCTCGGCGGCAGCGAAGTCGATCAATTCAGATTTGTTCATGAGTATCCCTATGGTTGATTGAGAAAAACGAGAAGCCTGGGACGGTCCAGCGTCCATCACTACCCTTGTTTAGGTCGCGCCCCGCTGTACCGCCTTATGGGTTAACGACCTTCCCGCGCCAATCTTGATCGAACTGGCGCACCAAAACAAGGGCCTGTTTGTGTCCCGTGTGGTTTTTATAGTTCATCGCGGACGCTTATTCCTTGCGGGCGATCACGGGCATGCCGGCTTCCTTCCATTCCGGGAAGCCGCCGCGGAACCAGTAGACGTTCTTCCAGCCGGCCTGGATCGCCATCACCGCAGATTTATAGCTCTTCCAGCAGATCGTGCCGTCGCAATACATGATGAAGGGCGCGTTCTTGTCCTTGGGCAGCTTGTTGAGCGCGAACTGGTCGTCCGCCGCGTCGAAGCCGACTTCCTTGGCGCTGCCTTCCTTGTAGGGCACCGAGATGGCCCCAGGGACGTGCGCCACGGCGTATTCCTCGCCGACCCGCACGTCGTAGACCGGGACGCCCTGCGCCATCAGCTCGCGCGTCTGGGCGGCGCCGATGACCTTGGCGCCGGGCAGGACCGTCGGCGTGGTGTTGAGCATCGACGCGACGCTCTTGAAGTCGGCCTTGCTCGCGCCGGCGAGCGCAAGCTGAAGGCTGTTGTTTTTCGTCAACCCGGCCGCGAGCTTCTGTCGCATTCCGGCGTCCACCCGCTCGGGCTGGACCGAAAGCGCGCGCAGCGGCACGGCCGCGGTCGTGAAGACGATGCGGCCGCCATTGCTTGCCGTCCACGCTTTCGCCTCCTCGGCCGACGCGACCGCGAGGTCGTAGCGGCCGAGCTTCAAGCCGTACAGCGGCGCTTCCGCCATGCGATGGAACTTGATCTCCGAAAAATCGCGCTTGCTGAGGCCGCGGCTGTTGATTTCGCTGCGCGCCATGCCGCCCATCAGCGACTCGTAGTCGGGAACGCCGAGACGTGCCCCCGAGCGCGCGGCGAGCTGACCCTTGTATGCGGGACCGGCGACGAAGGCCGCCGCGGCCGTTTCGCCCGACTTGAGGATCGGCTCGAACTTGAACTTGCCGATGTTGGCGATCACCTGGGCCGGGCCGAAAACCATGTCGAGCGTGCCGTCCTTGGCATGCTTGATCGCCGAGAATCCGCGTGTGTAGTACTGCATGCGGACCGGCTGGCCGACCGCGCGCTCGACGTCGCGGACGAAGGCGCGATAGCGTTGATTGGTCTGCGTGTCGCTGATCGATTCGTTCTGATCGAGCACGACGCCGAGGGTCAGCGGCTCGGCCTGCGCGAGCGCGGAAACCAGCACGAGCGGCAAAAGGGTGAAGCGCATGATCGTCTCCGTTCTTATTGGCGTGCGGAATTAACGGCCTGCGGCCGAACAAAGTTTAGTTTTCGTTCAATCCGCGGCGGTCGTCTCGTGCAGCCATTGCTGCAGGATCGTGCGCAATTCGTCCTCGCCCACCGGCAGCGCGAGCGCCGCGTCGATGCGCATGCGAGCCGCGACCTTGTCGAGCGCTGCACGGTGTGCGGACTCGTAAAAGACCAGGATGCGGGTGCCGGGCGCGCCTTGTGCCGCGGCGAGCACCGACTCGAGATTGGACAGGCGGTCGCGGAAATCGGCCTGATGGTAGAAATCGGCGACGATGACCGCGGGCGGCGCCTTGCGGATGAGGCTGATCGCCTTGCGTTCCGACCATTCGGTCGTGACCGAGAAACCGAGTTCCTGATAGAGCTTCTTGTAGCCGGCCGTGCCGATGAAGGCGTTGACCATGAGCAGGCTGGACGGCACGGCTAGGCGGCTTTTTTGCTGGCGGGCTTTTTCGTCGCTGCGGGCTTGGCGGGCGCTTTCTTCGTCGCCGCCTTTTTAGTCGCTGCGGGCTTGGTCGCGGTGTCGGCGGCCTTAGTCTTCGTCGCGCTCGCCTTGGTCGGCGCCTTGCGCGGCGGCTTCTTCGCCGGCCCCTTGGCGACGCGCGCGGCGATCAGGCCGATCGCCTCGTCGAGCGTGACCGCTTCGGGCGTGATGTCCTTCGGCAGCGTCGCGTTGGTGCTGCCGTGCTTGACGTAGGGCCCGTAGCGGCCCGAGCGCACCGTGATGTCCTTGCCGTCTTCCGGGTGCGGGCCGAGATTCTTCAGCACCGACGCGGCCGAGTCGGCGCCGCGCGGCGCGCGCTCCATCGCCAGCACCTCGAGCGCGCGCGGCAGGTCGATCTCGTAGACGCTGTCGGTCTTCGGGATCGACTTGAACTTGCCGTCATGCAGCAGATACGGGCCGAAGCGGCCGTTGTTGGCGACGATCGGCAGGCCGGTGGTCGGGTGATGCCCGACCTCGCGCGGCAGCGAGAGGAATTTGAGCGCGAGGTCGAGCGTCGCGTTTTCGAGCGGAATGTCCTTGGGCCACGACGCGCGCCGCGGCTTCGGCGCCTTCTTGTCCTCGGGCATATCGCCGATCTGCACGTAAGGGCCGAAGCGGCCGGAGAGCAGCTTGACGTCGAGCCCGCTCGCCGGGTCCTTGCCGAGGATGTTGTCGCCTTCGGCGGTGGCGGGGTGCAGCGGCCGCGTGTAGTCGCATTCGGGATAGCCCGAGCAGCCGATGAAGAGCCCGCGCTTGCTCGCTTGCATGAAGAGCGGCTTGGCGCACTTGGGGCAGGCTTCGAGGATCGGGCAGCCGCGCTCGACGTCCTGCTTGGCCTTGAGGTCGCCTTCGAAGCCGCTCCAGAATTCGCCCAGCAGACGCGACCACACGCGCTTGCCGTTGGAGACGTCGTCGAGCTTGTCCTCGAGCTTGGCGGTGAAGTCGTAGTCGACGTAGTGGCTGAAATGCCGGGTCAGGAAGCAGTTGACCAGTCGGCCGACGTCGGTCGGCTGGAAGCGCTTCTTTTCGAGCACGACGTATTCGCGGTCCTGCAGCGTCGAGATGATGCTGGCGTAGGTCGACGGCCGGCCGATGCCGTATTCCTCGAGCGCCTTGACCAGGGACGCTTCCGTATAGCGCGGCGGCGGCTGGGTGAAGTGCTGTTCGCCGTAGAGCCGGTCGACGGGCAGGGTTTCCCCCTCGACGAGCGCGGGCAGCTTCGACTCGCCTTCGTCGTCCTCGTCGTCCTGGTAGACCGCGAGAAAGCCGGCGAACGCGAGTGTCTGCCCTGTCGCGCGGAAGGTGCCCTCGCCGACCGTGATGTCGGCAGCGACCGTGTCGAACTGCGCGGCCGTCATCTGGCAGGCGACCGTGCGCTTCCAGACGAGTTCGTAAAGCCGGGCCTGGTCCTGGGTCAGGAATTGCCTGACCGCGTCGGGCGTGCGCAACACCGAGGTCGGGCGCACGGCCTCGTGCGCTTCCTGCGCGTTCTTGGTCTTGGCCTTGTACTGGACCGCGTGCGGCGGCAGGTAATCCTTGTCGAAGTTGGCGCCCACATACTTGCGGATGTCGGTGATCGCTTCCTGCGCGAGGTTGACCGAGTCGGTCCGCATGTAGGTGATGAGGCCGACCGGGCCTTCGCCGAGGTCGATGCCCTCGTAGAGTTGCTGCGCGGTGCGCATCACGCGGTCGGTCGTCATACCGAGCTGACGCACGCCGGCCTGCTGCAGCGTCGAGGTCGTGAACGGCGCGGCGGGGTTGCGGGCGCGGCGCTTCTTCTCGATGCGCATCACGCGCGCATCCTTGGATTCAAGCGTGGCGAGCCATTCCTTGCTGCGCGCCTCGTGCTCGACCGCGAACTGGTCGAGCTTCTCGCCCTTGAAGTGCGTGAGCTTGGCCGTGAACGCTTGACTGCCTTTATGTGAGTCGAGGTGCAGCGTCCAGTATTCGCGCGCGACGAAGGCCTCGATCTCCTCCTCGCGCTCGACGATCATGCGGAGCGCGGGCGACTGCACGCGGCCGGCCGACAGCCCGGGGCTGATCTTTTTCCACAAGAGCGGCGAGAGGTTGAAGCCGACCAGGTAATCGAGTGCGCGCCGCGCCTGCTGGGCGTCGACGAGATCGGACGCGATCTCGCGCGGATTGCGCACCGCGTCCTGGATCGCCGATTCGGTGATCTCGTAGAAGGCGACGCGCTTCATCGGCGTCTTGACCTTCTTCTCCTTGAGGATTTCGCTGATGTGCCAGGAAATCGCCTCGCCTTCGCGGTCCGGGTCGGTCGCGAGCAGGACTTCGTCGGCTTTCTTCGCGGCCTTGACGATGGCGTCGACGTGCTTGGCGTTGCGCTCGATGATCTGGTACTTCATCGAGAAGTTTTCCGTGTCGACCGCGCCGGTCCTCGGCTCGAGGTCGCGCACGTGGCCGTAGCTGGCGAGGATGTCGTAGTCCGCGCCGAGGTATTTCTTCAGCGACTTGGACTTCGACGGCGATTCGACGATGACGAGCTTGGACATGTCGGCTTAGTGCAGGCGTCCCGGCTCATGGTTCAGCAGCATCTCTTCGAGGTGGGTGAAATGTTCGATCAGCCCGCGGCTCCACAGCACGATCAGCGTCATCCAGCGCACGTGATCGGGCTCGATGTCCTCGCCAGCCAGCGCCATCAGCCCCGAAATCACCCACTCGCGCGACTCGGGGTCGAGAATCTCGGCGCCGACCAGATAGCTGATTTCCTCGCGGCAGGCGTCGTTGAGGCTTTCGAGCTCCTCGGGCGCGTAGTGCCGATACTGGGCGTAGGCCAGCCGGTCGTGCGCCGCGCTGCTCGTGAGGTTGGCGAACCAGTCGAGCGTGGCGTTGATGTGCGCCTCCTCGAACCCCGCGGCGAACAGGCGCTTTTCGAGAGCGTCGCGGTCGGGCGCGAGCTCCGCCATGCGGAAGCTTTCGTAGAGGTAGACGAGGATGTCGAGCATGATGTCAGTGAATTTTCTGGTAACGCCCGCCGGGCAGGGCCGCGATGCGACCGTCCAGTTCGAGCGCCAACAGCTTGGCGGAAAGCGCATCTAGCGTCAACCCGGTCTTTTGCGCTAGCGAATCGAGCGTCGTCGGCGCGCCGTCGAGGGCGTCGAGGACCGGATCGGGCTCGCTTTCCGGCAGCACCGGCGGTGAGAGTCGCTGCTGCCACGCGAGTTCGTCGAGCACGTCGGCGGCCGATTCGACGAGCTTGGCGCCCTGCTTGATCAGCGCATGGCAGCCGCGCGCGAGCGGCGAGTGGATCGATCCGGGGATCGCGAACACCTCGCGCCCCTGCTCGGCCGCGACGCGCGCGGTGATCAGCGAGCCGCTGTCGGGCGCGGCCTCGACCACGAGCACGCCGCGGCTCAGGCCGCTGATCAGGCGGTTGCGGCGGGGGAAGTGGCCGGGCAGCGGCGGCGTGCCGAGTGCGAACTCGGAGACGACCAGGCCGTTCGCGGCGAGTTCGTGGGCGAGCGCCTTGTTGCGCGCCGGGTAGATGCGGTCGAGGCCGGTGCCGATGACGGCGACGCTCGACGCGGCGCCGGCCAGGCCACCGCGGTGCGCCGCGGCGTCGATCCCGAGCGCGAGGCCGCTGATCACCGTGAGTCCTGCGTTCGAGAGCGCGAGCGCGAAGGCCTCGGCGTCACGCAGCCCCTGCGGCGTGGCGTTGCGGCTGCCGACGATGCCGAGCGCGGGCCGGCCCAGGAGTTCGCGGCGGCCCTTGCAGTAGAGGACGGCCGGCGGATCGGCGATCTCGAGCAGCGCGGCGGGATAGTCCGCGTCGCCGAGCGTCATGAGCGAGTTGCCCGGCTGCTCGAGCCAGGCGAGCGCGGCGTCGAGCTGCGCGGGATCGGGCGCGCCGAGCACCGCGTCGCACTGCGCGGAGGAAAGATGGGCGGCGAGCGCGCTGCGGCCCGACGTCAAAACGGCCTCCGGTGAACCGAAGGCCGTCAGCAGGCGAAGCAGCGCCGCGTTGCCGACCCCCGGGGCGAGGGCCAGACGCAGCCAGACCTCGGTCGCGCTCAGGGGGTCTTCACCGTGTCGAGCAGGTAGACCGGGCCTTCCGACTGCAGGATCAGCGCGTAGGCGACGCGATCGTAGACGCGGTAGACCATCAGCAGCCCGCTGCGCGCGTCCGGCAGCTTGACCGTGCGATCGCCGGTGCTGCCGAGGCAGGTGCTGCGGAAGGTGTTGCGCGCGTCGGCGACCTGATCGTAGGTGACCTTGCTGTTTTCCTTCAGGCAGCGCACGTCGTTGTAGAGCCAGGCGCCGCCGTCGGGGACGCCCCCGGCCTTTTCGTTGACCCAGGTCATGCGGTCCTTCTCGTCGCGGGTCAGCGTGACCGCCTGGCCTTCGCGGTAGACCGCGAGCACGTGGCCGGGCTCGAGGCCGTCGCGCGTGCCGCGGTTGATGACCACGGTCTGGTAGCGGCCGCTGTCCGAGAGGCCGCCGTAGGCCGAGATGATGCGGCCGCTGATCGCCGTTTCCGGCGCGCGCGGAACGTATTCGAAGGTCGTGCTGTTGTCGGCCTCGACGAGTTTGTCGCGCGGCAGGATCTCCTGCGCCGAGCGAGTGATGTGGATCTTCTGCGGCGCGCCCGGGACGACGGTGCGCGCGTCGCCGAGATACTCGACTTCGTGGCCGAGGATTTCGCCGGTCTCCGGGTCCTTGAGCGCCTTGCCGGGACGCAGCACGTTCCATTGCGTCACCCCGGTCTTGCCGCCCGTCGCGAAGGCCTCGTCCCCGCTCGCGAGCACGACGCGCTCGGCGTTGCTGCCGAGGATGAACGGCGCGCCGTCGAACGCGCCCTCGGGCACGACGCGCGGCTGCGACAGGAAGGGGTGGATGACGCGGATCGGAATCGCCGGGATCGCGGCATCGTCGATTTCGCTTGCGCGCGCGACCGGCGAGAGCTTGACCGTCGGCATCCCGCCTTGCCCGCCCTTGACCAGGGCGAGGCGCGGCGACTTGCCGCTGCGGTCGAGCACGATCAGGTCGCCGGGGTAGATGCGGTGCGGATTCTTGATGTCGGCGCGATTCATGTTCCAGATCTGCGGCCAGCGCCACGGATCCTTCAGGAACTTCGCGGAGATGTCCCACAGGGTGTCGCCTTTGACGACGACGTATCGGTCGGGAGCGTTGTCCTGCAGCTTGAGGGTGTCGGCCAGCACGGGCGTCGCGGCAAACAGCAGGGCAAGGGAAACAACGAGTCGGCGCACTGGGGAACCCTCCATTTAGACCTTGTCTAATTCCGTGTTGAAATATACTGTGCGCTTAGCTTACGGCTATCCGCTGCCTTATATTTAGGGCTGTTCGCGGATTCCCGTCGGAAGCAGGCGAGCCGCCTTATCCAATTCGCTCGATTTTCATGGCCAGACTCGACATCCTCCACTACCCCGATTCACGCCTGCACACGGTCGCCAAGCCCGTGGAGGCGGTCGACGCGCGTATCCGCAAGCTGGTCGACGACATGGCCGAGACGATGTATGCGGCCCCCGGCATCGGTCTTGCCGCGACGCAGGTCAACGTCCACGAACGCGTGGTCGTGATCGACACCTCGGAAACCCGCGATGCGCTCCGCGTCTTCATCAATCCCGAAATCGTCGCGCAGTCGGGGCGCGAGGAAAGCGAGGAAGGCTGCCTCTCCGTGCCCGGCGTTTTCGACCGCGTCACGCGGGCCGAGCGCGTGACCGTGCGCGCGCTCGACCGCGACGGCAAGCCCTTCGAACTCGAGGCCGACGGTCTGCTCGCGGTCTGCATCCAGCACGAACTGGATCATCTGGCCGGCAAGGTCTTCGTCGATTACCTCTCGCCGCTCAAGCGCAACCGCATCAAGACCAAGCTGCTCAAGCAGGCGCGCGAGCACCGGCCCGAGCCGGCGCCGGCGCGCGCTTCCCTTTAAGCCAACCCGATGCGCGTGATATTCGCCGGCACGCCGCCGTTCGCGGCGGCCGCCCTCGAGGCGCTCGTCGCCGCCGGGCACGAGATCGTCCTCGTCCTCACCCAACCCGACCGGCCTGCCGGCCGCGGCATGAAGCTCGCCGCGAGTGCCGTCAAGCAGGCCGCGCTCGCGCACGGGCTGCCGGTGTACCAGCCGACGACGCTGAAAACCCCCGAGGCGCAGGCGCGGCTCGCGGACTGCGCGGCCGACGTCATGGTCGTCGCCGCCTACGGGCTGATCCTGCCGCAGGCCGTGCTCGACCTGCCACGCCTCGGCTGCCTCAACATCCACGCCTCGCTGCTGCCGCGCTGGCGCGGCGCGGCGCCGATCCAGCGCGCGATTCTCGCCGGCGACTGCGAGACCGGGATCACGATCATGCAGATGGCCGCCGGCCTCGACACCGGCGCGATGCTTGCCAAAACGGTCGTGCCGATCGCGGACGCCGACACCGCGGCGACGCTCCACGACGCGCTCGCGGTCGCCGGCGCCGCGGCGATCGTTTCCGCGCTGAGTGCGTACGACACGCTCGTGCCGCAGACGCAGGACGAACGTGAAGCGAGCTACGCCGCCAAGCTCAGCAAGGAAGAAGCCCGCCTCGACTGGCAGCAGCCGGCCGAGGCGCTCGCGCGCGCGGTGCGTGCGTTCAACCCGGTCCCGGGCGCGTGGACGCTGCTCGCCGGCGCGCCCTTCAAGATCCTGCGCGCGGAGGCCGCGCCGCAGGGCGAGGCGGATGCGCCGCCGGGAACGGTGCTGCGGGCCGACCCTGCCGGGATCGTCGTCGCCTGTGGTGGCGGCGCGCTCGTCCTGCACGAAATCCAGGCCGCAGGGAGCAAGCGCATGACGGCGGCCGCCTTCCTCGCCGGCCGCGCGCTCTCGGCGGGGACACGGCTCGGCGCCTGAACCGCGCGGCCGGGTTCGGTCGCCGCGCCTGCTATCATCCGGCGCTCACGCCAGCGCCTCCAAGCCGATGAATCGAACCCGCACGCGGCCCCTGCCCCGCCATGCGTAAGCTGCAAAAGATCGCCGCCGACGCGCTCGAGGATGTCCTCGCGGGCGCAGCCTTGCACCAGGTGTTGCCCGCCGGGCAGCGTCTGCTCACGACGCCCGGCGAGCGCGGCGCGCTGCAGGACCTCGTCTACGGCAGCCTGCGCCAGCTGGGCCGCATCGACGCCTGGCTCGACGCGCTGCTCGAGCGCCCGCTGACCGATCCGCACCTCGAGTCGCTGTTGCGGATCGCGCTCTACCAGATGGCCTACACCCGGGCCCCCGCGCACGCGATCGTGCACAACGCCGTCAGCGCGGCCGGCGGCGGCTGGCGGCGCGGTCTCGCCAACGCGGTGCTGCGCAATTTCCAGCGCCGCCGCGCCGAACTCGACGCCCTTGCCGAGGCGAAACCGGGCGCGCGCTGGTCACATCCCGAGTGGTGGATCGAGAAGCTGCGCGCCGCGTATCCCGAGCGCTGGCAGGCGATTCTCGCCGCGAGCCTGCTGCATCCGCCGTTTACCCTCAGGGTCAGCAGCCGGCACGGCGACGTCGCGAGCTATCTCGCCGAGCTCAATGAGGCCGGCCTGCCCGCGCACCGGAGCGGCCAACAGGCGGTCACGCTCGAGAAGGCCGTCCCGGTCCAGCTGCTGCCGGGATTTGCCGAAGGCCGGGTATCGGTTCAGGACGCAGGCGCGCAGCACGCCGCGCGCCTGCTCGGCGCCAAGCCGGGCGAACGCGTGCTCGACGCCTGCGCCGCGCCGGGAGGCAAGACTGGCCACATTCTCGAGCTGGCCGACGTCGACCTCGTCGCACTCGACGTCGACGCGGCCCGGCTCGCGCGCGTGCAGGAGAACCTCGACCGCCTGCGTCTGCACGCGACCCTGGTCGAGGGCGATGCCGCGCGGCCCGAGGCATGGTGGGACGGCCGCCCGTTCGACCGCATCCTGGCCGACGTGCCGTGCAGCGCCTCGGGCGTCGTGCGCCGCAACCCCGACATCAAGTGGCTGCGCCGACCGGGCGACATCGCTCAATTTGCCGCGCAGCAGGCCGTAATAGTGGAGGCGCTTTGGCGCCTGCTGCGCCCGGGTGGTACATTGCTTTACGCCACCTGCTCGATATTTCACGAAGAAAACGAGGGCCAGGTGCAGGCCTTCCTGGCGCGCCACGTCCAGGATGCCGAACGCTGTTCGCTCCCTGAACCTTTGTCCGACGGGTCGCTACTGCCTGATGCCGAGCATGATGGTTTCTTCTACGCCCTGCTGCGCAAGATTTGAGCAGGTGCTGCGCTGGTTGGCCGGCGCGCTGCTCGCATGCTGGGTCGGGCTGGCGTCGGCGGACGGCCGCAGTGCGGTCAAGGAAGCTTCGGTCCATGCCACCGCGCAGGGCCACGCGCTTGACGCCGATATCCGGGTCGCGCTCAATCGCACGCTCGAGGACGCGCTCGTCCGCGGCATCGACCTTCACTTCGTGCTCGAACTCGAGGTGACCCGGCCGCGCGACTGGTGGTTCGACGCCGACGTCGTCGAGGCCGTGCGCAAGCAGCGCCTCTATTACCACCTGCTGCTGCGGCGTTATATCGTCGACTCGGGCTACCGGACGCGAACGGCGGCGACGCTCGACGAAGCGCTGGCCCTGCTCGGCCGCGTCGACGGCTGGCCGGTCGCCGAACGCGGCACGCTCGTGCCCGGCCGGCGTTACGAAGGCCGCCTGCGCCTGCGTCTCGACAGCAGCCAGTTGCCCAAACCGCTGTCGATCGGCGCGGTCGCTGGCGACCGCTGGGAGTTCGCGACGCCCTGGTACGCGTGGTCGTTCGAAGCGCCCTCACCGCCGCCGCCTGCTTCTTCCTCGCCGACCCCGTCGGCCTCGCCCGCCACGCCCTGATGCGCCGTCTGATCGCAGTCGTTCTCGTCGTGGCCGTCATGCTGCTGGCGTTCCTGTTCAACGCGAGCCGTGGCAGCAGTGCTTTTTCCGACACGCTGCCGACGCTGTTCGTCGGCGGCGGCCTGCTCGGCGCAGCCCTCCTCGCGCTGCTGGTCTGGCGCCTGTGGTGGCTCCGGAAACGGATTCGCCGCGGCGTCTTCGGCGCCAAGCTGACGCTCAAGCTGCTGCTCATGTTCGGGGTCGTCGCGACCCTGCCCGGCCTGGTCGTCTACGGCGCTTCGGTGTTCTTTCTCAATCGCTCGATCGAGACCTGGTTCGACGTGCGCGTCGACAATGCGCTCGCGTCCGGCGTCAAGCTCGGACAGGCCGCGCTCGACGACCTGCTGCGCGATCTCGAACTCAAGGCGCAACGCATGGCGCTCTCGCTTTCGGACGAGGGCCCGGGCTCGATCATCACGAGTCTGTCGACGCTGCGCGAACAGAGCGCGGTACAGGAGCTGACGCTGTTCGACGAACGCGGCGGCGTCATCGCGCACGTCAGCGGCGACCGCGGCCTGCTTCCCGTGTTGCCCGAGCGCGGCGTGCTCTGGCAGGTGCGGCAGGAGCATCCGTACAGCCGCATCGAGGAGGTCGCCGACCGCGGCCTCGTCATGCACGTCATCGTGCCCGTTTACACCAGCGCGCTGACCGGCGAGACGCGCGTGCTCCAGCTCGTGCAGCCGGTGCCGTCGACGCTCGCGCGCGACGCCCAGGCCGTCCAATCGGCGTACAAGGAGTACCAGGAGATCGCGGTCTCGCGCCTCGGGCTCAAGCGCATCTATGGCGTTGCGCTTACGCTCACGCTCATGCTCGCCCTGCTGCTGACCTTCGTCATCGCCTACCTGCTGTCGGACCGGCTCGGTTCGCCGCTGCGCACGCTCGCGCGCGGCACGCGGGCCGTCGCCAAGGGCGACTTCTCGCAGATGCCGTCGGTGTCGAGTCGCGACGAACTCGGTGTGCTGATCCAGTCGTTCAACCGGATGACGCGGCAGTTGTCGGATGCGCGCGAGCAGGTTGCCGAGAACCATCGGCAGACCGAGCAGGCCAAGGCCTTCCTCGAGCGCGTGCTGGCGAACTTGTCGTCCGGCGTCGTCGTGCTCGACGACGCGCTGCGCGTGCGCACGGTCAATGAAGCCGCCGCACACATCCTCGGCGTCGACAGCGCGGCGCTCGAAGGACGATTGCTGACCGCGCTCGGACAGGACGCCGACGCGCTACACGGCTTCGGCGCCGCCGCCGCGACGCGCTTCGGCGAGCACGAAGGCGAATGGCAGGAGCAGGTCGGCTACGCCGGATCGGACAGCAGGCAGACCTTGCTGCTGCGCGGCACCCGTCTGCCGTCGGGCTACGAGCGCGGCTACGTGCTCGTGTTCGACGACGTGACCAAGCTCATCGACGCCGAACGCAACGCGGCGTGGAGCGAAGTCGCACGGCGTCTCGCGCACGAGATCAAGAATCCGCTCACGCCGATCCAGCTCTCGGCCGAGCGCATCGCGCGCAAGCTCGGCGGGCGGCTCGAAGCGCAGGACGCCGACTTCCTCGCGCGCGCGACGCAGACCATCGTCAATCAGGTCGCTGCGATGAAGAACATGGTCGACGCGTTCGCCGGCTATGCACGGATGCCGCGCGCGCGGCTCGAAGCGCTCGATCTCAATGCGCTGGTGCGCGATGTGCTGAGTCTCTACGACGCCAAGGCGCTCGGCCTGCAATTGCATCTCGGCGACGACCTGCCGCAGGTCGCAGGCGACGCGACGTTATTGCGTCAGGTGATACATAATCTGATGCAAAATGCGCAGGATGCGCTAGCCGGGCACGTCTCGCCGCGTCTGGACGTGGAGACACACCTCAAGAAGAATCAGACAGTGAGTTTGACAGTGACAGACAATGGAGCCGGCTTCCCGGAGCACCTGATGACGCGGCTGTTCGAGCCTTATGCAACGACCAAGGCGAAGGGAACGGGCCTTGGCCTCGCCATCGTCAAGAAAATCGTGGAAGAGCACCACGGCAAGATCCAGATCGAGAACCTCAAATCGGGCGGGGCGGCGGTCCACATCACGCTGCCGGTCCATGCGGCTGCAGGAGAGAACACGTGAGCGGGCATATTCTCGTCGTCGACGACGAAGTGGGCATACGTGAGTTGTTGTCCGAGATCCTGACCGACGAGGGCTACGACGTCCATCTCGCCGAAAATGCCGAAGCGGCACGCGCGTTTCGCGCGCAGCGCCGCCCCGACCTCGTGCTGCTCGACATCTGGATGCCTGACACCGACGGCGTGACCCTGCTCAAGGAATGGGCCGGCGGCGGGCAACTGACGATGCCCGTCGTCATGATGTCGGGCCACGGCACGATCGACACCGCGGTCGAGGCGACGCGGCTCGGCGCTGCCGACTTCCTCGAAAAGCCGGTAGCGCTCGCCAAGCTCATCGACACCGTCAACAAGGCGATCAAGCGCGGTGTCGCGCTGCCGCGGCGCGCGCCGAGCATGGACCTGTCCGCGCTCGGTCGCAGCACGCTGATTGCCGAACTCAAGAAGCGCCTGGCGCAGATCGCCGGCAACACCGCGCCGGTCCTGTTGCTCGGCGAGGCCGGCAGTGGCTTCGAGATCTGCGCGCAGTTCCTGCACCAGCCCGCGAGTCCGTGGATCGAGATCAAGGATCGTGCGCGCCTGGTGTCCGATCCACTGAGCTTCGTCGAAACGCTCGGCAACGGCACGCTGTATCTGCCCGAGGTGTGCGAGCTCGGCCGCCTCGAGCAGAAAGGCCTCGGGCTGCTGCTCGACCGCATCGAAGGCAGCGGCGCCCGCCTCGTCTGCGCGAGCAGCCGCAGCCTCGACGCGATGGTCGCCGCGGGCGAGTTCGACAGCCGGCTTTTCTACCGCCTTTCGAGCCTCGCGATCCAGGTGCCGCCGCTGCGCGAGCATCGCGAGGACATTCCGGACATTGCCAATTTCATGCTCGCGCAACTGGTCGAAGAAGGCGTCTGTCCGGTGCGCCGCCTGACCACGCCCGCGCTCAACCAGCTGCGCAACTTCGACTGGCCCGGCAACCTGCCGCAGCTCAACAACGCCGTGCGCACGCTCGCGGTCACGGCGCTGGCGAGCGAGATCGACGCGGTCGACGTCAACCGCGTGCTCGCGCCGATGAAGCACGCCGCGCCGGCCGTCGCCCAGGGCATTCCGCTTGACATCCCGCTGCGCGAAGCGCGCGACGCGTTCGAGCGCATGTATTTCGAGCACCTCATCCAGAAGGAAGGCGGCAGCATGACGCGGGTCGCGGACAAATCCGGACTCGAGCGCACCCACCTCTACCGCAAGCTCAAGCAGCTCAACATCCGCCACGGTCGTCGCCTGGACGAAGACCTGTGAAGGCGGGCAAACGCCCATGAAAATCATCATCCTCGGCGCGGGCCAGGTCGGCGCCAATCTCGCCGACAGCCTCGTCGCCGAAAACAACGACATCACCGTCGTCGACCTCGACGCCGCCCGCCTCGCGCTGCTGCAGGACCGCCTCGACCTGCGCACGGTGCTCGGCCATGCGGCGCATCCGTCGACGCTGAAGAAAGCCGGCGCGGACGACGCCGACATGCTCGTCGCCGTGACGCAGAGTGACGAGACCAATCTCGTCGCGTGCCGGCTTGCCGCGACGCTGTTCAACGTGCCGACGCGGATCGCGCGCATCCGCTCCAACGATTTTCTCGCGCTCGACGCGGGCTTTCTGGCCGAGCACTTCGGCGTCGACGACCTGATCAGTCCCGAGCAGGAAGTGACCGACACCCTGCGTCGGTTGATCGAGCACCCCGAGGCCCTGCAGGTCCTCGACTTCGCCGAGGGCAAGATCCGCCTCGTCGCCGTCCGCGCCTACCACGGCGGGCCGCTGGTCGGTCACGAGCTGCAGGACATCAAGCGCCACATGCCGAACGTCGATTGCCGCATCCCGGCGATCTACCGGCGCGACCGCGGCATCGTGCCCAAGGGCATCACGGTCATCGAGCCGGGCGACGAGGTGTTCTTCCTCGCGCGCAAGCAGGATATTCCCGGCGTCATGCGCGAATTGCGGCGCATGGAGCGCCCGGTCAAGCGCGTCATGATCGCGGGCGGCGGCAACATCGGACGCCGCCTGGCGGCGCGGATCGAGCGCGACTATGACGTCAAGGTCATCGACCACAACAAGGTCGTCAGCAACGCGCTGGCCGAGCGCTTGCACCACACGCTCGTGCTGCAGGGCGATGCGACCGACGAGGAGTTGCTCGAACAGGAGAACATCGAGTCGATCGATGTCTTTTGCGCGCTGACCAACGACGACGAGGACAACATCATGTCGGCGCTGCTCGCCAAGCGCATGGGCGCGCAGCGCGTGATCGCGCTGATCAACCGGGCGGCGTACGTCAATCTCGTGCAGGGCGGCGAGATCGACATCGCGATCTCGCCCGCACAGGCGACGGTCAGTCCGCTGTTGTCGAAAATCCGCCGCGGCGACATGGCCGCAGTGCACAGCCTGCGTCGCGGCGCGGCCGAAGTGCTCGAGATCGTCGTCCATGGCGACCTCAAGACGTCGAAGGTCGTCGGCCGGCGCATCGGCGACGTCGGACTGCCGGAAGGCTCGGCGATCGCCGCGATCATTCGCGGCGACGATGTCGTCATCGCCCATCACGACACGCTCATTGAGGCCGAAGACCATCTCATCGTCTTCGCGCTCAACAAGCGGATCATTCCGAAGGTGGAAAAACTCTTCCAGGTCGGCTTCGGATTCTTCTGATGCTGCTGTTCTCGCGGCTCGTTCCCGTGCTGCACGTGCTCGGGCTGGTGGTGCTGATCTTTTCGTTCACCATGCTCGTGCCGCTGGTGACCGCGGTATTCGGCGCCGACGCCGCGCAGCATGCCTTCGACGAGGCCTTTCTGATCACCTTGGGCTTCGGCGTCGCGTTGTGGGCTGCCGGGCGCCGCTGGAAGCGCGAGCTGAAGCCGCGCGACGGCTTCCTGCTGGTGATCCTGGTGTGGACCGGCCTGCCCGCGTTCGCGACCTTGCCGCTCCTGATCTACGCGCCGCAGATGAGCTTCACCGACGCCTACTTCGAGATGATCTCGGCGCTGACGACGACGGGCGCGACCGTGATGAGCGGGCTCGATACGCTGCCGCCCTCGCTCAACCTCTGGCGCCATCTGCTGCAGTGGCTCGGCGGCATGGGCATCATCGTGCTCGCGGTCGCGATCCTGCCGCTCCTCGGCGTCGGCGGCCGACAGCTCATGAAGGCCGAACTGCCCGGCCCGATCAAGGACAGCAAACTCACGCCGCGGATCGCCGATACGGCGAAGCTGCTGTGGGCCGTCTACGCCGTCCTGACAGGGCTGTGTGCGAGCGCGCTGAAGCTTGCCGGCATGAGCTGGTTCGACGCCGTCTGCCATGCCTTCGCTGCGCTGAGCCTAGGCGGATTTTCCACGCACGATGCGAGCGTCGGGCACTTCGATTCGCCGCTGATCGAGGGGGTGCTGATCGTCTTCATGCTCGCCGCCGCGGTCAATTTCGTCACCCATTTCCTGGCCTTTCGGCACAGGAGCCTCGTTCCCTACCGGCGCGACCCCGAGGCCTTCGGTGTGCTCGGGCTCGTAATCGGGAGCATCCTCGTCGTCGCCGGCTACATCTGGCATGCCGGCGCGTACCCCGACTACCTCACGGCGCTGCGTCACGTCGCGTTCAACCTCGTCTCGCTCGCGACGGACTGCGGGTTCGCGAGCACGGACTACGGCGTGTGGCCGATGTTCGCGCCGATGTGGATGCTGTTCCTGTCCTGCGTGACGGCGAGCTCGGGCTCGACGGGCGGAGGCCTCAAGATGCTGCGCGCCGTGTTGATGTTCCGCCAGGGCATGCGTGAACTCGAGCGCCAGCTGCACCCGGCGGCGCGCCTGCCGATCAAGATCGGCGGCCATCCCGTATCGAACCAGATCGTGTTCGCCGTGCAGGCCTTCGTCATGATGTACGTCGCGACCGTGATCGCGATGACGCTCGTGCTGCTCGCGAGCGGACTCGACTTCGTCAGTGCGTTTTCGGGCGTCGTCGCCTGCCTCAACAACGCCGGGCCCGGTCTCGCCGAACTCGGACCGGCCGGCAACTACGCCGGCCTCGACGACTACCAGACCTGGGCGCTCGCGCTCACGATGCTGCTCGGGCGGCTCGAGCTCTTCACCGTCTTCGTCCTGCTCACGCGCCGCTTCTGGCGGACCTGAGCGCACACGGCTGGTAACATCGCGCTTTCCGCGTTGTCCGCCCGCACATCCGTGTCCGCGATCCTGCCCGTCATCCACATCCTGTCGAAGGTATTGATGCTTTTTGCATTGGCCTTCGCGTTACCGCTCGGGATTTCGGTCGCGCTGGAGGATGGTGCCGAGCGGGCCTACGACGAAGCCATCGCCATCGCGTTCGTCTCGGGGCTCGTGCTCTGGATGCTGTCACGCCGGGGTCGGCGCGAGCTGCAGACCCGCGACGGTTTCCTGCTCGTCGTTCTGATCTGGGCGGTGCTGCCCCTGTATTCGGCGGTTCCGCTGCTCGTGTACATGCCGGAACTAAGCTTCACCGATGCCTATTTCGAGGCGGTCTCGGGCCTGACGGCGACCGGCGCGACCGTGCTGTCCGGCATCGATGACCTGCCGCCGTCGATCAACATCTGGCGCACCCAGATGCACTGGATCGGCGGCATGGGCGTGATCGTCCTCGTGGTCGCCGTGCTCCCCATGCTCGGCGTCGGCGGACGGCAGCTGTTCAAGGCTGAAACGCCGACCCCGATGAAGGACAGCAAGCTCACGCCGCGCATGGCCGAGACGGCCAAAGGGCTGTGGCAGGTGTACGCGGCGATCACGCTCGTCTGCATGGGCGCGCTGTGGCTCGGCGGCATGAGCTGGGTCGACGCGATCGTCCATGGCTTCAGCGTCATGGGGCTCGGTGGCCTGTCGTCGCACGACGCGAGCATGGCCTTTTTCGACTCGGTGCTGCTCGAGGTCATCGTCATGGTGTTCGCGCTGATCGCGGGCATCAGCTTTTCCACTCATTTCCTGGCTTTCCGCACCCGCAGCCTGCTGACTTACCGCGTCGATTCGGAAATCCGCTGGTATTTCGCGGTGCTCGCGCTCAGCGTCGCCGGCCTGACCTGGTTCCTGTGGGCCAAGGGCTTCTATCTAGACCTCCCCGAAGCGCTGCGCTACGCCGCGTTCAACACGGTTTCGGTAGCGACGACGCTCGGATTCTCGAACACCGACTACAACGTCTGGCCCTACTTCGCCCCGCTCTGGATGCTGTTCCTCTCGAGCTTCATCGCGAGTTCGGGCTCGACCGGCGGCGGCATCAAGATGCTGCGCGCCGTGCTGCTCTACAAGCAGGTCTACCGCGAGATGATCAAGCTCGTTCACCCCAACGCCGCGATCCACACCAAGCTTGGCCGCCAGCCCGTGCCGAACAAGATCATCTACGCCGTGCTGGCTTTTCTGTTCATCTACGTCGCCTCGGTCGTCATTCTCTCGTTCATTCTCTCGGCGTCGGGGCTCGACGTCTTCACGGCCTTTACGGCCGTCGTCGCGATGGTCAACAATACCGGGCCGGGACTCGGCCAGGTCGGCCCGGCCAGCACCTACGCGGTGCTCAACGATTTCCAGACCTGGGTCTGCGCCTTCGCCATGCTGTTGGGGCGACTGGAATTCTTTACGCTGCTCGTCGTGCTGACCCCCGTTTTCTGGAGGAAGTGAATGTCCGCGATCGAGAAATTCGAATCGATGCTGGTGCAGGGCCGCGACGGCGCGCTGCTGCGTTTTTCGCTCGGCAACGAATATCTGAAACAGGGCGAGCCGCGGCAGGCGGCCGAGCATCTGCGCCGGGCCGTCGAGCAGGATCCGAAATACTCGGCGGCGTGGAAACTGCTCGGCCGGGCGCTGGCCGAGGCCGAGGCGTGGGACGAGGCGCTCGCGGCCTACCGGCAGGGAATCGACGTCGCCGAGGCGCGCGGGGACAAGCAGGCGGCCAAGGAAATGGGCGTGTTCGTGCGCCGGATCGAGAAGCAGCTTGGGTTAAAATCGAACGACTAAATTCGGAAGGAGCAGGCAAATGACGCGGATGGTGAACTGTGTGAAGCTCGGGCGCGAAGCGGAAGGCCTCGCCTTTCAGCCGGTCCCGGGCGATCTCGGCAAGAAGATTTTCGAGAACGTATCGAAGGAAGCCTGGGCCGGCTGGCAGCGCCACCAGACCATGCTGATCAACGAGAACCGGCTCAATCTCGCCGACCCGCAGGCGCGGAGCTATCTGATGGAACAGATGGAGCGCTACTTCTTCGGCGGCGGCAACGTCGACGCGGCCGCAGGCTACGTTCCGCCGACCCGCTGAGGCGCGGGCGAACGAAAAGGGCTCCCCGCGGGGAGCCCTTTTCGTTGGCAGGCGGCGCTAGAGCACTTCCTTTTCGATTTCCTCGAGCGAGGTGTGGCGCACGTCCTTGCCCTTGACCATGTAGACGACGTATTCGGACATGTTCTTGGCGTGGTCGCCCATGCGCTCGATCGCCTTGGTCACGAACAGGATGTCGATGAAGACCGAAATCGTGCGCGGGTCTTCCATCATGTAGGTGATGAGGTGGCGCAGATTGAGGCGGAACTCCTCGTCGACCGACTGGTCTTGGCGTGCGATCTCGACGGCCTTGGTCGCGTCGAGCCGGGCGAAGCTGTCGAGCGCCTTGCGCAGCATGTCGAGCACGAGCTCGCCCATGTATTTCACCTCGGAAAAGCGCGGCAGGCTGATGCGTTCGGCTTGGTGGATGAGTCGCGCCATGCGCGCGATCTTGGCCGCTTCGTCACCGATCCGCTCGAGGTCGGTGATCGTCTTCACGACCATCATGACCATGCGCAGGTCGGAAGCGGTGGGCTGGCGACGCGCAATGATGTGGGTGCAATCCTCGTCGATCGAGACTTCGAGCGCGTTGACGCTGTGGTCGCTGGCGTCGACGCGCTCAGCCAGGTCCATGTCGCCGGAAACGAGCGCCTCGATCGCGTTGGTGATCTGTTCTTCGACCAGGCCGCCCATTTTCAGGACGTTCGCGCGCACGGCCTCGAGCTCGGCGTCGAATTGTTTGTAGGTATGTTCGGTTGGCACGGTGCTGTCCTCTCCAGGAATCGTTTTTCATTATATGCCGCGTGTCATGACGCTGGCATGTCCGCAGCCCGCTCAGCGGGCCTTGAACGGGATCGCGTAGCGGCTGCCGTCGATCTCGAGCGTGAGGATCCAGTCGCGTCGGCCGCTCACACACGCGGGCAGCGTCACCCGGGCGGAAAAGCCGTTTCCGGCGGCGCGATGGAGGTCGTAGCGGTTGAAGCCCATGTCCATGCCGACCATCTGGAATTCCGCGCTGCCGTTTTTCGCGGCGTGGGCGGTGACGTGCAGTTCGAAGGCTTCCATCGGCGCGGGCTGGGTCGAGAACGTCACTCGTGCCGGCGCGCCGTGGTGCGTGAACGGGCAGCCGGCGAGCGGGTTCGCGCACGCGACGGTCTGCGCTTCGAGGGGCCGTTTCATCCAGTAGCCGACGACCGCAACGCCGAGTAGTGCGACGACCAACAACAGCGGCAGGAGGACGCGCTTCATGTCCAGGCCCCGCGCAGCAAAGCGACACCGTGCGCGCCGCGCGTGCGAGCCAGCGCGACGTCGTCGCGCGCTAGCCCGCCGAGGCCGTAGACCGGGATCGGGCTCGCCGCCGCGAGCGCGGAAAAGCGCGCCCATCCGAGCGTCGGCGCGCCCGGGTGGGTGAGTGTGGGCAGTACGGGCGAGAGCAGCGCGAAGTCGGCGCCGATCGCTGCCGCCTGCGCCAGTTCATCCGCATCGTGGCACGACACGCCGACCCATTCGCAATCGGGCCGCACGCTGCAGCGGGCTGCGGCGGCGGCGTCGAGGTGGACGCCGTCGGCATCTGCGGCCTGCGCGAGATCGGCGCTGCCGTTCACCAGTACGCGCGCGCCATGGCGGCGCGCGCGGCGGACCGTTTCGCGCGCGAGATGGAGGCGCTCGTCCTCGGGCAGGGATTTGTCACGCACCTGGATGAGCCGCAGGCCCTCGGCGAGCGCGACGTCGAGCCGGGCGAGAAAGCTGTCGGCGCCGAGGGTCTCGGCCTGGCTGATGCCGAGCACCGGCGGCAGCGACAAGGCTTTCACGATCGGAAAATTGGCGGGCAGGAGCGGCGTCACTTCGACCGCTTCGGGCCGCTGCCAGGAAAAGACCTGGCCTTCGTGCGGGTGCGGCGTGCCCTGCCACGCGAACACGCGAAAGAAGTTCAGCCGCACCGTCGCGTGGGGATATTCGAACACGCGGGTGATCCAGCGACAGTCGGCGCTGACCGTGATCCCGAGTTCCTCGCGCAGTTCGCGGACGAGCGCGTCTTCGAGCGTTTCGCCCGCCTCGACCTTGCCTCCCGGGAATTCCCAATGACCGGCGTATACCTTGCCCGCGGGGCGTTGCGCGAGCAGCACGCGGCCGTCTGGCTGGGTCAGGACCGCGGCGACGACCTCGACGACGGCCGCGTTCATCGCCTGCCCACCCAGTCGCGCGCGAACTGCGAGGCGACCCGCCCGTTGCGCGCCCCGCGGCCCTGCGCCCATTGCAGCGCGGCACGCTCGAAGCCTGCGTCGAGAGTTCCGCCGAGCGACGCGACCCAGTGGCGCGCGATCGCGAGGTAGGTGTCCTGGTCGATGACGTGGAACGAGACCCACAGCCCGAATCGATCGGACAACGAAACTTTTTCCTCGATCGCTTCGCCCGGGCGCACCTCGCCGCCGAGATAGCTCGTTTCGAGATTTTCCGCCATGTACTCGGGCATCAGGTGGCGCCGGTTCGAGGTCGCGTAGATCAGCACGTTGTCGCTCGGGCCCGCGAGCGAACCGTCGAGCGCGGCCTTGAGGCTCGCGTACCCGGCCTCGTGCTCGGCAAAGCTCAGGTCGTCGATGAAGACGATGAAGCGGTAGCCGTCCGCTTCGGCGAGCACCTCGAAGAGGTCGGGCAGGCTGGTGAGCCCCGCCTTGTCGACTTCGATCAGGCGCAGCCCCTGGCCGGCGTACTCCGCGTGAACCGCCTTGACCAGCGAAGACTTGCCGCAGCCGCGTGCGCCGGTCAGCAGCACGTTATTGGCAGGACGGCCGGCGACGAACTGTCGCGTATTGGCGTCGACACGCTGCTTCTGCGCGTCGATCGCAAGCAGATTTGCAAGCGCGACGCGCTGCGGATGGGCGATCGGTTTGAAGCGCGCGCTCGGCGCGAGCCAGCGCGCGGCGGCGACGTCTTTCCAGTCCAAGGCCGGCGGCGCCGCCGGCCCGTCGAGACGATCGAGCAGCCGCTCGATGCGCGGAAGAAGCGAAGCGAGATCGGTCATCCCGAAATTCTAGCGTCCGCTCGGCGAAAAAATCGGCTTTCGATGTGCGGCATGCCGCGCGCGCCGTGCCGGAAGGGAGCCGGCTGCACGCTCAGGTGCGATATTCCGCGTTGATCTTCACGTAGTCGTACGAGAAGTCGCAGGTCCACACGGTGGCGCGGGCGTCGCCGCGCGCGAGCGATACGCGGACGGTGATCTCGGCCGCCTTCATGACCGCCGCCGCCGCGGCTTCGCTGTAGCCTGCGGCACGGCCGCCCGCTTCGGCGACGAGGACGTCGCCGAGCCACACTTTGAGCGCGTTGACGTCGAGGTCCTGGACGCCGGCGTAGCCGATCGCGGCGAGGATGCGGCCGAGGTTCGGGTCGCTCGCGAAGAACGCGGTCTTGACGAGCGGCGATCGCGCGATCGCGTAGGCGATCTGCTTGCACTCCGCCCGGTCGCGCCCGCCTTCGACGGCGATGGTCATGAACTTCGTCGCCCCCTCGCCGTCGCGCGCCATCGCCTGCGCGAGCTCGATCGCGACGTCGGCGAGCGCCGCCTTGAGCGCGGAATAGTCGGTCCCTGCGTCGGCGATCTCGGCGTTGCCCGCCTGTCCGGTGGCGATCAGGATGAAGCTGTCGTTGGTCGAGGTGTCGCCGTCGACCGTGACGCAGTTGAACGAAACGTCCGCAACGTCACGCACCATGCGTTGCATGAGGGCGGGTGCGATCGCGGCGTCGGTGGCGACGAAGCCGAGCATGGTCGCCATATTGGGGTGGATCATGCCGGAGCCCTTCGCGATGCCGGTGACCGTGATCGTCCTGCCGTCGATCTGCAGTTGCCGCGATGCGCCCTTGGCGACGATGTCGGTCGTCATGATCGCGGCGGCAGCTTCGCTCCAGTGCCCGGCCGCGAGGTCGGCGTGCGCCGCCGGCAGCGCTGGCAGGATCTTGTCGATCGGCAGCGGCTCGAGGATCACGCCGGTCGAAAATGGCAGGACCTGGGTGGCGTCGACGGCGAACAGATCGGCGACCGCGGAACAGGTCCGGCGCGCGCGGTCGAGGCCTTCGTCGCCCGTACCCGCGTTGGCGTTCCCGGTATTGATCACGAGCGCGCGGACGTCGCCGCGCGTCAGATGTTCGCGACACACGGTGACCGGCGCGGCGCAGAAACGATTCTGCGTGAAGACCCCAGCGACGCGGCTGCCTGGCGCGAGTTCGATCAGGGTGAGGTCGCGTCTGCCCGCTTTCTTGATGCCGGCTGAGGCGATGCCCAGACGGACGCCGGGAACCGGCAAAAGCGAGGCGGGGTCGGGTGCGACAAGATTGACGGGCATGGCGGCGTACCGGGAGGCAAAACCGCTATTTTATGCGGGCGGCTGGCGCCCGGCTTCAAGGTGTGCGGCCGAGCAGCCAGTTCAGGGCGCGGCGAAACTCGGGCCGCCACGGCCAGACCGGATCGAGTTCGATCGAGCGCGCGAGGGCGGCGAATGCAATGAGCGTGAAGACGAGAAAAAGCGTTTGCGAGACGCACTGTCGCGGGGTGAGCACGCCGAGCGGAAGGTCGAGAAAGCCGGGGACGTAGAACAGGCTGGCAAACGCCGCAAAAAGCAGGGCCGGGCCGAGGTACATGATGTCGTCCGCATTGTTGTTGGAGTTGTAAGGACGAGCGAGCAACGGGCGTGCCAGAACACGGCCGGTGACGCAACACAAAGCGTCCCGGCCGGTCAACGGTAGGGACAGTAACGGCGCTGTAAACTTATCCGACAGCTATTTCTCGAGTGGCGCGGTCGCCAGCTTGCGCAGAATCTCGTGCGAGAGCGAGTAGAACTGCGGCGTCGGGCCGAGATCCTCGTAGATCGGATCGCCGTAGTCGTCTTCGGCAATCACACGGTTGCCGGGAACGTAGGGCATCGCGACCTCGAGTTCGTCGAGCGCGGCCCGAATCAGGTCGGCCATGAGTTGGCTGTCGCTGCGACCCGGGTACATCACGTGGAGGGCTTCGATCCGTGCCGCGTCACGCAGTGGCAAGTGCACGGTGTACGCACGCACGTCGGTGCGCGCGTGCCCCTCCCTGCTCCAGCGTTGGATGAGTTCGGCGATGCGCATGGGGCTCTACCTTGCGTCACGATGGTTGTGTTATAGCAGAGCGATTCCCAACACAAAGCGGGAATCATTTCGCGCGCCAGACCAGGGTGCGATTGTTCGCCGGCATCGCCACGTCACGTTCGAGACGCAGTCCCTGCGCACGCGCCAAGGCATCGATGGCCTCGAAGTCGCGCACGCCGGACGCGGGGTCGCGCGCCTTCAGCCAAGCGTCGAAACGCGCGTTGCTCTCGGACGTGTAAGTGCCGCCGTAGTTGAAAGGACCGTAGACCGCGAGCACGCCGCCCGGCTCGAGCACCGCGCCGACGCCGACGAAAAATTTTTCGACCTCGGGCCAACTCATGATGTGCAGCGTATTGGCCGAGAACACCGCGTCGTAGCGCGCGCGATGCCAGGAATCGTCGTTGACGTCGAGCGCGATCGGCGGCAGCGCATTGGGCGCCGCGGCGTCGGCCAGCCATTGGCGAATACCCGCGTGATGCGCGACGACGTCGGCTGTCTGCCAGCTCAGATGCGGCAGTTCGGGGGCGAAATAGACCGCGTGCTGCCCGGTGCCGCTGCCGACCTCGAGCACGCGCCGGCGGTCGGCGAACCACTCGCGCAGGACCGCGAGGATCGGTGCGCGGTTCTGCACGCAGGATTCTGCAAAAGGTTTGTCGCTCACGGGCGTGGCTCCAGGAAGGAAAGCGGGTTGGCGACGTCGGTGTCGACCTCGACCAGGCGGCCGTCGGCGAGCAGCAGCACGGCATGGACCGGTTTGTGCGGATAGAGCGCGGCGAGCAAGGACCGATAACCGGCGAGTTGCGCGCGATGCGCCTCGGCGAGCGCGGTGTCGGACAGCAAACGGCTCTGCTCGCCCATCTTGTAGTCGACGAGCCAGACCGCGTCCTCGCCCTCGACGACGCGGTCGGCGCGCTGCAAGCGCCCGTCGCGGTCGAGCAGCGCGAGCTCGTTGTATGCGCGCCGATAGCGTGCCGGGTCGAACAGATGCGCGAGTTCCGGCCGCGCGAGGAGGGCGCGTGCCTCGGCTTCGATCCGCGCGTGTTCGCGCTCGAGCCCGAGATGCATCGCGAGTTCGGCGAGCTTGCGCGGCGCGCCGGGCGGTGCGTGGACCTCGAGACAGGCGTGGAAAAATTCCCCGCTCGCCGCCGCCGCGTTGTGCCCCGGCGAGGCGACACGGCGGCCGATCGGCGGCGCTTCGATCGGGGTCCGCAGCTCGATGTTGTGCGTCCCTGCCTCGGCGGCGACGGGCAGGTCCGCCGGCAGGTCGAGCGCGTGCCAGGCCGCTTCGACGCGCTGGACCCAGGCGTTCTTGCCGGCGTCGCCGCTGACGATCAGGGCCTGTTCGGCGCGCGTGAGCGCGACGTAAAGCAGATTGTCCGCTTCGCGTTCGGCGAGCGTCTTCTCCTCGTCGAACGAGCCCTGTCTGCCCGCGCCGCGCTCGTCCTGTTTGCCGAACAGCGAAAAATGCAGCGGCGCCGGCGCGTCCGGCGGCCACGGCGCGAGCACGCCGTAGCTTTCGCCGTGCGGACGGTCGCTGCCGCCGAGCAGCCAGACGATGGGCGCCTCGAGGCCCTTCGCGCCGTGGATGGTCAGGAGCCTGACCGCGTCGGCGCCGTCGGCCGCGAGGCCTTCGTCGGGCGACGCGTCGGCGTCGTCGATGAGCGACGCGAGCTCGCGCACGAAGCCGGCGAGCGTCGGATAGCGGCCGGCGTCCTGGGTCAGGGCCAGTTGCATGAAGGCGCGCAGGTTGGCTTCGACCTGGGGCCGCCGTGCCGGCGGCACCGCGGCGGCGTAGCGTGCTTCGACGTCCCCTTCGCAATAGATGTGGTCGAGCAGGTCGTGCACCGGCAGCGTGCCGCAGCGTTCGCGCCAGCGCGGCAGAAGCCGCGCCGCGCGGGCGGCTTCTGCCGTGGCGTGGGGCGCCTCGGCGAGCGCCAGCAGGCGTTCCCAGCCGCGCGCACCGGCGTCAGGCTGCGGGGCGAACACGCTCAGCAGGTCGTCGTCGCTGCAGTCGAAGATCGGGCTCTTCAGCACGTGTGCGAGCTTGAGGTCGGCGTGCGGCAGCAGCAGGCATTCGATGAGCGCGACGAGGTCGCGTGCCTCGAGCGCGTTCAACAAGCCGCCGCGGCGCGAGGTGATGTAGGGGATGCGCGCAGCCTCCAGTTCGCGTTCGTAGACGTGCAGGTGGGTGCGCTTCTTGACCAGTGCGATGACGTCGCGCGGCGCCGCGGCCCGCGACGTGCCCTTGTCGATGACGCCCCAGCGGCCGAGGATCTCGTCACGCAGGGTACGGGCGAATACGCGGGCCTCTTCGTCGACGACGCGGTCCTCGGCCTCGGTCCGCGCTGTCGTCAAGGGATTGCGCAATCCCCCTGCGGTGACCGGCTCGGTTTTCTCGACCTGCAGCGGCAGTACGCGCAGCGCGCCCGGGCGCTCGGCGTTTTGCGGCGCGTGCCGATGTTCCGCGAAGCCCGTGACGCCGGCGAACACGGGGTTTAGGGCGGCGACGACAGGCGGCGCGAGCCGCCGCGTCATGTCGGTGCTGAAGCGGGCGGCTTCGAAATGACTGTGCAGAAAGTCCGTCGCCGCGTCGAAGACGCGTGCCTCGCCGCGGCGAAACCGGTAGATCGCCTGTTTCGGGTCGCCGACCATGAAGACCGTCATTTCGCTCCCGCCGCCGCGCGCTTCGAGCAGCCAGGTCGAGAGCGCCTGCCATTGCAGCGGATTGGTGTCCTGGAATTCGTCGAGCAGCAGATGGCGGTAGCGCGCGTCGAGCTTCATCGCCAGCGCCGGCGCGTATTCCTCGCTCATGAGCAGCTGACAGCCGAGCCACTCCGCGTCGGCGAAGTCGATCACGCCCTGCCGTCGCTTCGCATCCTGATAAGCCGTGAACAGGGCATGGCCGAGCAGCAGGCCATGGCGATTGAGCTCCCGGATGCGCAAGTCCGTCTGGTGGCGGGCGAGCGCTTCGAGCGCGTCCTCGACGCTGGCGTAGTCGCGCAAGAACGTGTCGGCCTCGGCGCCGAGCGCGGCGAGTGTCGATGCATTCGCTTTTTTGGCCAGACGTTCGCCGTCCTTCTTCAGGATCAGTCCGCGCAGCTGCACGACGTCGGCGGCGTCGATCGCTTCACGGATGGCCAGCGCCTTCTTGCGCTCAGTCTCGCTGCCTTTCTCGAGCGCCTCGCCGAGCCGCCCGACGCGTGCGCGCAGCGCCGGATCGGCCCAGAACGCCGCGACCGGATCGGCGTCGAGCTCGCTCTGCAGGCAATGCTGCAATTCTCCGAGCGCATAGCCGACCGGGTCGGCCTGATCGCGCGCGAAGGCCTGCCATTCGATGCGCGCGGCGATGAAATTGCGCAGCAGCGCGCGCAGATTGTGCTCGCCGAGCGAAGCGAGCAGCGCGAGCAGCGCTGCGCCCTCCGGCGAGGCAGGCGCGGCCGCCCAGCGCGCGAACAGGCGCTCGCGCACCTCGTTCAGCAACTCGCTTTCGCGTTCGAGCAGCGGCGCGCCCCAGGGCAGGCCGGCCTCGAGCGGCGCGCGCTTGAGGAGGTCGAGAAACCAGCCGTGAAACGTCGTCACCGTCGGCCCGGGCTGCGCGCTCAGTACCGCTTCGAGCAGTCCGCGCGCGCGTGGCAGCAGCGCGTCGATCTCGTCGGCCGGCACCTCGCGTTCGCGCAAAAAAGCGCGCACGGTCGCGTCGTCCGCGAGCGCCAGCACGCGCAGCCATTCGTGCAGGCGATCGGTCATTTCCTGCGCCGCCTTGCGCGTGAAGGTGATCGCGAGCAGTTCCGACGGCGCCGCGCCGGCGAGCAGCAGGCGCAGCATGCGCGACACGAGAAGCCAGGTCTTGCCGCTGCCGGCGCAGGCTTCGACGACCGCCGAACGGTTGGGCGAGAGCGCGATGGCGGCGTCGAGCGCTTCACGCATGCCACATGCCCTTGCGGCACAGGCCGCGCACCGCGCAGTACCGGCAGTCGGCCTCGACCCCGCCCGCCGGTAGCGGCGCGCCGGCGGCGAGCGCCGCGAGCAGTTCGGGCAGACGGCGGCTGATTGCGTCGACGTCGGTCTCGCCGTCGAGTTCGAGCGGGGCGACGGGCGCTTCGTTGATCGGCAGGTAGGCGGCGCGCGCGTTGCACAGCCAGGCATAGAACGGCAGCTGCACGGCTTCGTCCGGCATCCTGAGCTTCTTCTTCAGGCCTTGCGCGCTGCCGGTCTTGTAGTCGATCACGGCGAGCGCGTCGCCGCGGCGGTCGACGCGGTCGACGCGGCCGTGCAGCGTGACTTCGCCGAGGCCGGCGACCGCGACCGCGACCGCGAACTCCGATTCGCTCGACGCATGGCGCCAGCCTTCGCCCGCCCACTCGAGCCAGGCGTCGACGTAGGCCGGCGCGATCGCGCTCCACTTGCTGCGCCAGGCCGCGGCCGTATACGCGGGCAGCGCCGCGAATTCGGCCTCCGCGCAGGCGTCGAGCAAGGCCAGCGCCTGCGCGGGATCGTGCGGCGGGTCGCCGTCGTGGAAGCGCTTGAGGATCCGGTGCAGCGCGTTGCCGTAGTCGCTCTTGTCGAGCGCATCGTCGGCTTCGTCGAGTTCGCGGATGCCGAGTACGGCGCGGGCGAAGAAATGGTAAGGACAATCGAGCAGTGTCTGATAGGCCGTCGGCGAATAGCGCCGCGGCAGTCGCGCAGCGGGCACGACCGGCGCCGGGCGCGTGCAGCGTCCGGGCAGCGTGCTCGCCCGGGCGGGCGGCTCGCCGATACCCTGCTCGGGCAGGGCGCTGCTCCACGCCGCGAGGTGCAGGGCCTGGAGGCGCAGAACGAGCGGCGACGCCGGGTTGGGCTCGTCGTCGTTCCATGCGCGCCAACTCAGGAGTGCAGGTCCCTGGCCGAGCAATGCGATGAGGTCGGTGACGGCGTCGGCGGCGTCGTCCGCGCTCGTGCGCAGACCGAGCTGGCGGCGCGTGGCTTGCGAAAACAGGCCCGGCGTGGGTAGTGCGGGCAGGTGACGGGCGTCTGCGCCGATCACCGCGATGGCATCGAAGCTGCGTCCGCGCGCGGCGGGCAGCGACGTCAACACGATCGGGCTGTCGACGCCGGCGTCGACGAAGCTCGCCGACTCGAGTGCGAGACCGAGCCAGCGCCGCCATTCGTTGAAGTCGTATTTTTCGGAGTCTTGCGCGAGATCGCGACCGAGTGCGGCGAGCGTCTCCAACACGCGGGCGCCGGCGGCGTCGGCTTCGAGCGGTGCCCGGGCGGCGAGCTGGTCGAGGCTGTCGGCGAGTCGCTGCAGCCAGAGCGCGAGCGGGGCGGAGGTGCGGGCAAAACGCTGGCGTGCGTCGAACAGCGAAGCGAGCCATGCGGGGAGCGCGCCGAACTCCTGCCGCGCAACGCGCTCGATGTCGGCTGCGCCCTGCGCCACCCGCTGGCGGCGCAGCGCGAGTTCGAGCTGCAGAACCTGGTCCTGGCGGGCGGCTGGATCGTCAAGCACGAAAGGCGACTTGAGCAGGTCGAGCAGCTCGACGTGCGGAAAGTCGCTGGCCACGCATTCGAGCCAGCGGTCGACGACCGCGGCGGCGACCGTCGTCGAAAGCGCCCAGCCGGTTTCGTCGGCGACGAGAACGTCGAGGCGTTCGAGCAGCGCGCGTACCCGGCGGGCGGTTTCGCGGTCGAGCGCGATCAGTGCGAGCGCCTGCCTGCCCGCGCGCAGTTGCGCGGCGACCCAGCTCGCGACGGCGCGCGCCTCCGCTTCAAGATGCGGTGCGGGCGCCACGGTGATCTGCTCCACCACGGGCGAGTCGGCGAAGCGCGTGGCGAGCGCCGTGGCGCGTGCCTGCAGCGGCGGCTCGGTGGCGAGCCAGGCCTGCCGCAGGGTCAAGGCGACGGGGTCGTCGGCGTCGCCTTCGTATAGGGTCAGCGGCGCATGGTCGGCGCAACGCGCGAGAAAGGCCTGCTCGCCGCCGCTGAGCGGGCCGAGCGCGTAGCCGAAGATCGGCCGCGGCGCGCGGGTGAGGTCGGCAGCGAGCGCGTCCAGCGCCGCGGCGTAACGCGCCTGCGGGTCGTCGCCGCCGGCGTTGAGCGTCCGCCAGACGGCCTCGATGAGCGCGACTTCACGCTCCGGCGAGACGTCCGGCGGAAGGTCGAGGACGGGCTGCCCGGTTGCGCCCGGCGCGCGCGCGGCCGACAGCTCGTCGATGAGCCGCAGCAATTCGTTCGCCAATGCCCACTTGTCGACCGAACCGAGCCAGTCGCTGTGGCGCAGGGCCGCGTGCAGCCGCGCGAGTCGACGTGCCTGCGGCTCGGCAGCAGCTTCGGCGAAGCGCTCGGCCCAGGCCTTGAGGGGCGTGATCTGCGGGGCGACGAGCGCTGCGCGCCCGGCTTCGCGCGCCAGCGCCCGGGCGAAGTCGAGTCCGGCGCGATGGTTGGGGACGAGCACGACGACGCCCGAGAGATCGGGCAGACGATCGGCGTAGAGGTCCAGCAGACGGCGGGCGACGCCTTGCAGCGGCGCAGGGCGGCCCGGGGGGAGCGGTCGGCTCAGCGTTCCAGGTATTTGATCTTGTCCTTGACTCCGGCCCATTCGTCCGCGTCCGGAAGCGGGTCATGGCGCTCGACGATGACCTTCCATGCCTTCGCCAGCTCGGCGTTGAGCGCGATATAGGCGCGCTGGTCGTCCGGTACGTCGTCCTCGGCGTAGATGGCCTCGACCGGACATTCGGCGACGCACAGCGTGCAGTCGATGCACTCCTCCGGATCGATGGCGAGGAAGTTGGGGCCTTCGTGAAAGCAGTCCACCGGACAGACATCGACACAATCGGTGTACTTGCACTTCACACAGGCGTCGGTGACAACGTAAGTCATTCGTGTTTTCCCAGATTATTGAGGAAAAGCGCGGGTTGCTTGCGCCCCGCGATTTTGATGTAGCATATCGGCACAAAACCGAATTTTCCAGCTTTACCGTCTGCTTTAGAACTGTCCAGGCCCTGTCCGGCCCCACGTCCCCACCTCATCAATTAGGAGCTTCACCAATGAGCGAACATGTTCATTACATTTCCGACGATTCATTCGAACAGGAAGTGCTGCAGGCCGGCGTACCCGTTCTGGTGGACTACTGGGCGGACTGGTGCGGCCCCTGCAAGATGATTTCTCCGATCCTCGACGAAGTCGCCAAGGAATACGCGGGCAAGCTCAAGGTCTGCAAGCTCAACATCGACGAGAATCAGGCGACGCCTCCCAAGTTCGGCATCCGCGGCATCCCGACCCTGATGATCTTCAAGAACGGCAACGTCGAAGCGACCAAGGTCGGCGCGCTGTCCAAATCCCAGCTGACCGCTTTCGTCGACAGCAACATCTGATCCATGCCCTGCTCGGACGCATTGCCCCGCGAGCGCTCTAAGCCCGCAGCGTCGTCCGCATCCGTTCCCCCCACACGTCCGGCTCTTTCAAGCGAGCCCAGTCAGGCCTCCCCCATGCACCTCTCCGAACTCAAGCAAAAGCCGATCACCGAACTGCTCGAAGTCGCCGCCGCCCATGGCATCGACAACGCGAACCGGTTTCGCAAGCAGGAACTGATTTTCACCATCCTGAAGACGCTCGCGAAGCGTGGTGAAAGCATCTACGGTGACGGCGTGCTCGAAGTGCTGCCGGACGGCTTCGGCTTCCTGCGCTCGCCCGAAACGTCTTACCTCGCGAACACCGACGACATCTACGTGTCGCCGTCGCAGATCCGCCGCTTCAACCTGCATACCGGCGACAAGATCGAGGGCGAGATCCGCACGCCCAAGGACGGCGAGCGCTATTCGGCGATGACCAAGCTCGACCTGATCAACGGCGAGCCGCCCGAGGCCAGCAAGAACAAGATCCTGTTCGAGAACCTGACCCCGCTGCATCCGGACAAGCCGCTCAAGCTCGAGCGCGAGATCAAGGCGGAGGAGAACATCACCAGCCGCGTGATCGACATCGTCGCGCCGATCGGCAAGGGCCAGCGCGGCCTGCTCGTCGCCCCGCCGAAGTCCGGCAAGACCGTGATGCTGCAGCACATCGCGCACGCGATCAGCTCCAACCATCCCGAGGTCGTGCTGTTCGTGCTGCTGATCGACGAGCGCCCCGAGGAAGTGACCGAAATGAGCCGCACCGTGCGCGGCGAAGTCGTCGCGTCGACGTTCGACGAGCCCGCGAGCCGCCACGTGCAGGTCGCCGAGATGGTGATCGAGCGCGCCAAGCGCCTTGTCGAGCACAAGAAGGACGTCGTGATCCTGCTCGATTCGATCACCCGCCTCGCGCGCGCCTACAACACGGTCCAGCCGGCGTCCGGCAAGGTGCTGACGGGCGGTGTCGACGCCAACGCCCTGCAGAAGCCGAAGCGCTTCTTCGGCGCCGCGCGCAACATCGAGGAAGGCGGCAGCCTGACGATCCTCGCGACCGCGCTGATCGAAACCGGCAGCCGCATGGACGACGTCATCTACGAGGAATTCAAGGGCACCGGCAACCTCGAGATCCACCTCGATCGCAAGATGGCCGAGAAGCGCCAGTACCCGGCGATCAACGTCAACCGCTCCGGCACCCGCCGCGAGGAACTGCTGATGCCGCACGACATCCTGCAAAAGGTGTGGGTGCTGCGCAAACTGCTCTATCCGATGGACGACATGGAGGCGATGGAATTCCTCCTCGACAAGATCCGCGCGACGAAGAATAACGGCGAGTTCTTCGATTCGATGCGGCGGGGCTGACGCCGCGAAGGAATCGCCTCCCTGTCGCGCCCGCTCCGGGTCGCACGTGCCGAGGCTCCTCCCTCCGCGAGCGCACACTCCGGCGATGGAATTCCTCCTCGACAAGATCCGCGCGACGAAGAACAACGGCGAGTTCTTCGATTCGATGCGGCGGGGCTGACGCCGGGAAGGAATCGCCTCCCTGTCGCGCCCACTCCGGGTCGCACCGCAAAGCTTGATCAAGCCGGCGGGAGCCGCTATACTCCCGCGTTCTCCGAATTCAACCCGCTAAGGAATTGCCATGAAAGCCGGCATCCACCCCGACTACAACGAAGTGACCGTGACCTGCTCGTGCGGCAACACCTTCGTCACCCGCTCGACGCTCGGCAAACCCGCCCTGCACGTGGAAGTCTGCGCGTCCTGCCATCCGTTCTACACCGGCAAGCAAAAGATCGTCGACACCGCCGGCCGCGTCGAGAAGTTCCGCCAGCGCTACGGCATGAAGTAAGCCAGGCGCGCGCCCAGGTCCAGGTACTATGCTCAAAGCGGCTTCGGCCGCTTTTTGCATTGTTGCGGCAAGCCAGCGTTTATCATTGCGTTCCGGACGAATAGATGAGGCAGATGTGACACCCCGAGGGGCTTTCCGCCGTATTGCCATGATCCTGGCCGGCGCGCTGGCGCTGAGTCATTGCGCGCAGAATCCCGTGAGCGGCGAGCGCGACTTCGTGCTGCTGTCCGAGCAGCAGGAAGCCGAAATGGGCGCGCAGGCGCATCGCGACGTGCTGAAGGAATACGCGGCGCTCGACGCGCCCGAACTGCAGGCCTATGTCGACGCGGTCGGCCAGCGTCTCGCGAAGCAAAGCCATCGCCCGGGGCTGACCTGGCACTTCACGGTCATCGACAGCCCCGACGTCAACGCCTTCGCATTGCCCGGCGGCTATGTGTACGTCACACGCGGCATCCTGGCCTATCTGAATTCGGAAGCCGAACTTGCCGGCGTCGTCGGCCACGAGATCGGCCACGTCACCGCGCGCCACGGCGTGCGCCAGCAAAGCGCCGCCACGGCCGCCGGCCTCGGCACCGTGCTCGGATCGATCCTCGTGCCGGGACTGGACAACCAGGCGGGCGCCTCACTGTTGCAGACGCTCGCGCAGGCCTGGACCGCCGGGTATGGCCGCGAACACGAACTCGAGGCCGACCGGCTCGGCGCGCAATACCTCGCGAAAACCGGCTACCGGCCCGAGGCGATGATTGACGTCATCGGCGTGCTCAAGAACCAGGAACGCTTTGCCGCCGAGAGGGCCAAGCGTGACGGCACCAAGCCGCGCACCTACCACGGCACCTTCGATACGCACCCGAGCAACGACAAGCGTCTGCAGCAGGTGGTGAACGAGGCGAAGCGCTATCGGGTCGCGGCGCCGCGCGAGGGGCGCAGCGAGTATCTCGAGAAGATCGCCGGCGTCTACTTCGGCGACAGCCCCGAGCAGGGGCTCGTCCGCGACAACCTGCTGGTGCACGAGAAACTCGGCCTGGCGATGCAATTTCCGCCCGCGTGGCATGTGCAGAACCATCCCGACCGGGTGGCAGCGACGAGCCCCGGCGGCGACGCGATGATCGAGATCCTGGCCGGGCCGCGGAACGCGCGACCGCTCGACACGCTGAAGAAGGGCATCCGGCTCGATCCCGGCGCGCGCTACGACAGCGGCAACCTCGGCGGCTTCCCCGCGGCGTTTGCCGCCGGTGCCCAGCAGGGTAGGCCGGTCGTCGTCGCCGCCGTGGTGTTCAAGGACAGGCAGTACCTGATCGCCGGCATGACGCGGGACAAAACCGCCTACCAGAAGCAACGCGGTACCCTGCGCGCGGCGATCAACAGCTTCCGCGAGACGACCGGCGCCGACAGGGCGCGTGCGCGTCCCTATCGCCTGAAGCTCGTGACGGCCAAGCACGGCACGACGATGGCCGAAGTCGCGCGGCAGAGTCCGCTCGGCGCCGACGGCGAGAGCCAGTTGCGCCTCATGAACGACCTCTATCCCGGCGGCGAGCCCAAGGCGGGCCAGCGCCTCAAAGTTGTCGACTGAAGTTCGTCGTCCCCTCGGGCAGCTCGGCTTGCTGCTGCTATGCGCCGCCTGGCTGCTGCCCGGCCTGATCGGGCATGCGCCGTGGAAGGGCGGCGACGGCGAACACTTCGTCAACCTCTGGCTGTTGCTGCAACACCATGCGCAGCCGCAGGCCGAGTTTGCCACGCCGCCGCTCTACTACTGGATGGCGATGGCGACGGCTTGGCTCAGCTCACCGTTTCTCGCCCTGCCCGACGGGGCGCGCCTCGCCTCGGGCGTGTTCATCGCGCTGGCGCTCGTTTTCGTCGCGCGCACGGGGCGGGCGTTGTATGGCGAGGGGGCGGGTTGGGCCGCGACGCTCACGCTGCTCGGCTGCATGGGCCTGCTCGTGCGCGGCCACGAGCTCAACGCCTACACCGCGCAATTCGGCGCGGGCGCGGTCATGCTCTACGGAATGGCAAGCCTGGCGCGTCCGGGCGGAGGCTGGACGCTCGGCGTCGGGGCGGTGCTCATGGTGCTCGCCGGCGGCGCGGCCGAAGCATTGCTGCTCCTCGTCCTCGCCGCGGGCCTGCTCGTTCTCGAGGGCTATCGCTCGCCCGCCGCGCGGCGCGCCTGGGCGACCGCCTTTGTCATCGCTCTCGTCGCGAGCGTCGTCTGGCTCGGCTATCTGAGCATGCAGGGCATCCCCTTCACGCGTCCGCTGAACCTGCAGCGCTGGATCGACAACGCGTCGCCACGGCCGGCTTTCTATCCCACCCTCCTCGGCTGGTATGCCTGGCCGGCATGGCCGCTCGCGGCCTGGGCGGTGTACCGGGCAGGCAGGCGCTGGCGCGAGACTGGCACCGCGCTTCCGCTCTCGATACTGCTCGCCCTGCTCGGCCTCTACGCCTTCGACGCCCATCCGGGCGAGGAGCAAGGCCTGATCCTGTTGCTGCCGCTGGCCCCGCTCGCGGCGTCCGGACTTTTCACGCTGCGCCGCGGCGCAGCGAACGCGCTGCTGTGGTTCGCGCTGATGCTGTTCGGCTTCATCGGCCTCGTGCTCTGGGTCTACTGGAGCGCGCATGACCTCGGGCTGCCGGCGCGGCTCGCGAGCCGCCTGGTCCGCCTCGGCATGACGGGCGTCGGCGAATTGCGGCCCTGGGCCCTGCTGCTGGGCGGGCTCGTGACCCTTGCCTGGGTCGTCTTCCTCGTGCGGGTCGAACGCTCGCCGCTGCGTCCGATGCTCGTCTGGACGGCGGGCATGACCTTCGTCTGGACCCTGCTGATGGCGCTGTTCCTGGCGCCGCTCGACCGCCGGCTGTCGTACGTCAGCGTCGGCGAAGCGCTCGCGGCGCGCGTGGCCGCGGACGAATGCATCCAGACGCTCGACGTGCGGACCCAGCAGCGGCTTTTGCTGAGCTACCACAGCGACCGGCTGCTCGCGCCCGCAGATGTCGGTTGCCGCTGGTTGCTCGTCGAGACGCGGCAGCGCGAGGCCGAGCCGCACGTTCCCGCCGACTGGGTCAAGCAGTGGGAAGGCGCGCGCCCGGGCGACCGCGCGGACCGCTTCCATCTCTATGTGCGCAACTAGCGCGTCATGGGCTCGCTCGCAGCGGTGATCCTCGCCGGAGGCGCGGGACGCCGCATGGGCGGTGCCGACAAGGGCCTCGTCGCTTACCGAGGGCGGCCGCTCGTCGAGTGGGTGCTCGACGCGGTCGTGCCGCAGGTCGACACGGTCGTGATCAGTGCCAACCGCAATCTCGAACGCTATGCGCGCTATGGCCACCGCGTGCTGCCCGACACGCTGGCCGATTTCCCCGGCCCCCTCGCGGGCGTGCTCGCCGCGCTCGAGGCGGTCGACGCGGACTGGCTGCTCGTGACGCCCTGCGATACCCCGCATCTGCCCGGCGACCTGGCGCTTCGCCTGCTCGGCGCGGCACAAGTCGAAAGCGTGCCGCTTGCGGTCGCTGAAGACGCGTCGCGCGTGCACTACGGCTGTTTCGTCGTACGCACCGACCAGCGCGCGCATCTCGCCGCCTTCCTCGCTCGCGGTGAACGTGCCGTGCGTCATTGGCAGGCCGGGCTCGCGTCGACGCGTGTGCGCTTCGACGCCGCCGCCTTCGCCAACCTCAACGAACCGGGCGACCTCGCGCCCTGAGTCCTCAGCCCTGGCGGCTGTCGGCGATCTGCACGCAATAGGCCTGCAGATGCTCGGGCACGTCGGGCGGACAGACGCCGCATGCACGATTGCCGGGCAGCGCGTGGTCGATGAACTTGGGATAGGGCAGGTCGAGCGCGTTCATCAGCGCGACGAAATCCTCGAGCGTGCGCTCGCCGCCGAGGCGCGGGTTGCGCGCCTTCTCCTGGCCGACGGTGCTGATGCGCCGCTGCTCGTAGTCGTGCGCCGGATAGACGAGCGTATCGTCGTCGTAGGCGAAGAGCTTGCCGCGTACCGAGTGATACAGCGCGGCCGGGTCGCCGCTCTGGAAGTCGGTACGCCCGCACGCCTCGATCAGCAGCGCGTCGCCGGTGTAGAGCCGGCCGTCGTGAAAATACGCGAAATGGTTGTCGGTGTGACCCGGCGTGTGGATCGGCGCGAGCTCGACCGAGCCCATCGTGAACGGCACGCCGTCGACGATGCCGACCTCGGTGCACGGCAGCGCGTCGAGCGCGGGGCCGGCGATCTTGCTGCCGGCCTCGGTCTTGAGTTTCTGCGCCGAGGTGATGTGATCGGCGTGGATGTGCGTCTCGAGCGTGTACGCGAGCCTGAGCCCGAGTTTGTTAACCTCGGCGAGGTCGCGCTCCCAGGTCGGCAGCACCGGGTCGATCAGGAGCGCCGCCCCCGTTTCCTCGCAGCCGAGCAGATAGGTGTAGGTGCTCGAGACCGGCTCGAACAGTTGCTTGAAAATCATTCTGGAGTCCTCCTCGAAGCGCTTCAGGATGCGGCCAGCGCCTCGTCCAAAAGTTCCACCCAGTGCCTGACCGGCGTCGCGGTACCGGATTGCAGATGCGTCAGGCAGCCGATGTTCGCGGTTGCGATCACCGAAGGTGCGCTGGCTTGCAGATGGGCGAGCTTGCGCGCCTTGAGTGCGCCGGCGATCTCCGGCTGCAGGATCGAGTAGGTCCCCGCCGAGCCGCAGCACAGGTGTTTTTCCGCCACCGGGCCCAATTCGAAACCGGCGTCGGCGAGCAGCGACTCGACCCCGCTGCTCGCGAGCTTCTGCCCGTGCTGCAGCGTGCACGGCGGGTGGTAGGCGATGCGCGTCGATGCCGGACGCTTGGCCAGCGCCCGCAGCGCCGCGCGTTCGCGGCCGAGGATTTCCGAAATGTCGAAGGTCGCCGCGGCGACCCGTGCCGCCTTTTCCGCGTAGGCCGCATCCTCGCGCAGCAACCAGCCGTAGTCCTTGACCATGACGCCGCAGCCCGACGCGGTCATCACGATCGCCTCGACGCCGGCGTCGAGGTGCGGGATCCAGGCGTCGATGTTGCGCCGTGCGAGTGCGAGCGCGGTTTCGGCATCGTTGAGATGGTGTGCCAGCGCACCGCAGCAGCCGGCCTCCGGCGCCGCGAAGAGCGAGACGCCGAGGCGGTCGAGGACGCGCGCGGCGGCGGCGTTGATGTTGGGCTTGAGCCCGGGCTGGACGCAGCCTTCCAGCACCAGCATGCGCCGGTCGTGACGCGCACGCGGCCAGACCGAGGCGGCGTCCGCCGCCGGCACACGCGCCTTGAGAAAATCGGGCAACAGCGGCCGCAGCGTTCGCCCGAGCCGCAGCGCCGTGCCGAACAGCCGGCGCGAGCCGAGGCCGTTCTTGAGCGCGGCGCGCAGCGCGGTGTCCGCGGGGCCGCGGCCGACCTCGCGTTCGACGACCGCGCGGCCGATGTCGAGCAGCTTGCCGTACTCGACCCCCGACGGGCAGGTGGTCTCGCAGTTGCGGCAGGTCAGGCAACGATCGAGGTGGAGCTGGGTCCGGGCCGTCGGCGTCGCCCCCTCGAGCACCTGTTTCATCAGATAGATGCGGCCGCGCGGTGAGTCGAGTTCGTCGCCGAGGAGCTGGTAGGTCGGGCAGGTCGCAAGACAGAAGCCGCAGTGCACGCAATTGCGCAGGATGCGCTCGGCGACCTCGCCTTCGGAGGTCTCGCGGAAGGGGGCGGCGAGATGGGTCTGCATGTCAGCGTGGATTGGACAGTTCGATCAGGTTGCCGTCGGGGTCGCGCACATACACCGAGAGGATCGGCCCCTGTGCGCCGGTTCGTTCGACCGGCCCTTCCTCGACGGTAACGCCATGCGTGGCCAGATGGCGAATGATCTCTGCGATCGGCGTGTGCGCGAGCAGGCAGAGATCGACGGCGCCAGGCGTCGCGCGAGCCGCTTTCGGCTCGAGCTCGCGGCCGGCTTGATGGAGATTCAATTTGCTGTGCCCGAATGCCAACGCGCGTCGATCGCCGCCGAACATCACCTCCTGCATGCCCAGCACCCGCGTGTAAAAGGCCACGCTCGCGCGGATGTCGCGGACGGTCAGCACCACGTGGTCAATCGAGACGATATCCATTCAGAAGTCCGGGTACAGGCGGCCGCGGTTCAGGATGCCGCGCGGGTCGAAGCGTTGCTTGAGGCGGGCGTGCAGCGTCGCGAGCGCGGGCGCGAGCGGCGTGAAAACGCCGTCGAGCGGAGCGTCGCCGCGGAACAGCGTCGCGTGCCCGCCGGCCGCCTGCGCCGCGCGCCGCAGTGCGGCAGCCGGCAGGTCGGTGGCGAGCCAGCGGACCGCGCCGCCCCACTCGATCCAGTGCGGCGCGTCGAGGCCGATCGGCGCCGCGGTCGGCCCGGTCGCCAGACGCCAGAGCGGGCGCTTGTCGAAGAAGGGGGTCGCGTGGTCGCGCAGCCGCTGCCAGAACGCCGCCGCATCCTCGATCGTCTCACCGCCGAGTCTGGCGTGCGCGGCGCGCACCGCGGTGGCCGCTCCGGAGAGCCGCAGCGTCAGCAGCCCCGCGTGCCACGAGCTTGCCGAGAGCGGCAAGGGCAGCCCCGCCCACTGGTTCATCGCGCGCAGCGCGGCGGCTTCGTCGAATTCGAATTGCAGCGTCAGTTCGCTCGCCGGGCGTGGCAGCACCTTGAGCGACACCTCGGTGACGACGCCGAGCGTGCCGAGCGCGCCGACCATCAGCCGCGAGACGTCGTAGCCGGCGACGTTCTTGATGACCTGGCCGCCGAAGCGCAGCGCCTGCCCGGTGCCGTCGATCAGGCGCAGGCCGAGCACGAAGTCGCGCGCGGCACCGGCGTAGGGCCGGCGTGGACCCGAAAGCCCGGCCGCGACGCTGCCGCCGAGGGTGCCCGCGCCGCCGAAGCGCGGCGGCTCGAAGGCAAGCATTTGCTGGTGCGCGTCGAGCAGGGTTTCGATCTCGGCGAGGGGCGTGCCGGCGCGCGCGGTCAGCACGAGCTCCTTCGGCTGGTAGTCGACGATGCCGGCGACGCCCCGCGTGTCGAGGATCTCGCCGCCGCCCGCGTTGCCGTAGAAGGCCTTGCTACCGCTGCCCTGGATCACGAGCGGCGTACCGCTCTCGTAGGCCGCGCGAACGCGTTCGATTAGCGCGTCGGGCATCAAAACCTCGGCAGTTCGGGGTGCGGCAACTGCCCCGCGTGCACGTGCATCGCGCCCCATTCGGCGCAACGGTGCAGCTCCGGGACGGCCTTGCCCGGATTGAGCAGGCGCTCGGGATCGAACGCGGCCTTCACGTCGTGGAAGCGCGTGAGTTCGGGCGCCGCGAACTGCGCGCACATCTGCTTGATTTTCTCGAGCCCGACGCCGTGTTCGCCGGTGATCGTGCCGCCGGCTTCGACGCACAGCTCGAGGATCCTGCCGCCGAAATCCTCGGCGCGCTCGAGTTCGCCGGGGGTGTTGGCGTCGAACAGGATCAGCGGATGCAGGTTGCCGTCGCCGGCGTGGAAGACGTTGGCGACCGCGAGTCCGAACTCGGCGCTCAGCGCGCCGATGCGCTGCAGGACGTGGGGCAGTTGCGCACGCGGAATCGTGCCGTCCATGCAGTAGTAGTCGGGTGCGAGCCGCCCGACGGCGGGAAACGCGGCCTTGCGGCCGGCCCAGAAGCGCAGCCGTTGTTCCTCGCTGTCGGCGGTGCGGATCTCGGTCGCGCCGGAGGCTTCGAGCACCTGGCGCACGGTGTAGATGTCGGCCGAGACTTCTTCGTTGACGCCGTCGACCTCGCACAGGAGCAGTGCCTCGGCCATTGGGTAGCCGGCGTGGACGAAGGCCTCGGCGGCCTGGATCGCGAGGCGGTCCATCATCTCGAGTCCGGCCGGGACGACGCCCGCGGCGATGATGTTGCCGACGGCCGCGCCGGCCTTGGCGACGTCGTCGAAGGCCGCGAGGACGACCTGGGCGCGCTCGGGACGCGGCAGCAGCTTGACCGTGACTTCGGTGATGACGGCGAGCATGCCTTCCGAGCCGGTCAGGAGCGCGAGCAGGTCGTAGCCCGGCGCGTCAAGCGCGTCGCTGCCGATTTCGAGCAGCTTGCCGTCGACGGTCCAGGCGCGCAGCTTCGCGATGTTGTGCACCGTGAGGCCATATTTGAGGCAATGCACGCCGCCGGAATTTTCCGCGACGTTGCCGCCGATCGAGCACGCGATCTGCGACGACGGATCGGGCGCGTAATACAGGTTGTAGGCGGCGGCCGCCTCGGAAATCGCGAGGTTGCGCACGCCAGGCTCGACGACCGCGGTGCGCGCGAGCGGGTCGATCGCCTTGATGCGGTTGAGCTTCGCCAGCACCAGCAGCACGGCGCCGTCGACGGGCAGCGCGCCGGCCGACAGCCCGGTGCCGGCGCCGCGCGCGACCACCGCGACCCGGTGCGCGTGGCACAGCTCGAGGATCGCCGCGACCTGCGCCTCGGTCTCCGGCAGCACGACGACGTCGGGCGTGTTGCGGTAGGCGGCAAGGCCGTCGGACTCGAAGGGCCGCAGGTCTTCGCGCTCGTTGAGCACGCAGTGCGCCGGCAGGAGAGTGCGCAGATGCGCGAGGAAGCTGGGACTGAGCATAAAGTCAGGCAGCGAGTTTAGCCCGGCCCGCCTGCGCGCGCGAGGGGGCGAGGCGGCGGTAGACCTCCGCCAGGGCGTCGTCGCCGCCGACGTTGCCCGGAAAGATGACGACGGGAAGTTGCGGGACCGCATGCCACGGCGGCGTCTGCACCACCGTGACGCCGGGCAGGATCTGCCCGAGCACGCGTGCCGCGGCGAGTTCGAGGCCGGTCGAGAGCACGTCGTTCGAGGTGATGCCGCCCTTGCTGACGAGAAAGCCCAGCGTCGCCGGAAGTTGGCGCACGACAGCCATCAGGGCGGCCGAGACCGCGGCGCCGAAGGCGAGCCGCTCGGCGGTGCTCGCGAACTGGCGTTCCCCCCGGCTCGTGTAGACGACCGGCGTGAGGCCATGTGCGTGCGCGTGGGCGACGCCGGCACGCAGCGCATCGACGAGCGCGTCGTGGTCTTCGGGCAGCCGCGCGACGTCGAGCGGCAGGCCGACGACGCCGCGCTCGCGCAGCAGGGCGCCGAGCTGCGCCGTCGCCCTCGCGACGTGGGAGCCGACGATTACCGCGCCCGCGCGGCCGTCGCGAACGAGGCTCGCGAAGGATTCGGCGGCGACCGGCTGCGGCGGCAGTTTCGCCAGCGCGGTGAGCAGGGACGCGGCGCTGCGAAACAACAGGCGCTTGCCGTGCGCGGCGGCCTTGAGCGCGGCGTCGGCGAAGAGCGCATAGTCCTCCGGCGTTTCGCCGTCGACCGCGCCGACCACGTTGCCTTCGAGGCCGGCGAGCCACGCGCCTGCGCGGCCTGCGCGCAGATCCTTGAACGTCAGGCGGGCGACGGACTCTGCCGCGACCCGGCCGCCGGTCTTCTCGCTCACGTAGTCAGGGAGGAAGGCCGTCGTGTAGCCGAACACCGAATCGCGCGCGAATTCGGTTTCGTGCGTCGGCACTGGCTGGCCGTCGACGACCAGGTAATGCGTGCTGTCACGTGTGATGCGCCCGCCCTCGAAGAACCCGGGCGTGAGCAGCGTCGCGTCGAACGGTCCGAGCAATTCGTTCATGACGTCGGTCTCGACCGGGTAGTGTCCGCGCAGCGTCGAATCCGAGCGCGACACGAAGAGGACCGGGCCCGTGTAGTCGACCAGCGCCGCCTTCAGGTTGACGCACACCTCGCGCGTCACCGCTGCGGCGCGCGCCGCGTCCATGCCGCGGGTGTTGGTCAGGACGAAGAACAAGGGCGCCGCGTCGGCCAGCGCCGTCTTCAGCGTGGCGACGTCCCAGCGCGTCAGCAGCAGACACGAATGCACGGTCTGCGAGCCGGTCGGGTCGTCGTCGAGCACGATGATTTTCGGTTTCATGGACGGACCTCCCGACACCGGCATCAGCCCGCGGCGCGCTCGAGCAGGGCCATCGCGCGCTCGCCCATCGCCTGCGCGTTCATGCCGTTGAAGTCGAACAGCTGCTGCGGGTTGGCGGTGGTCTCGCCGCGCTTCCAGCAGAACACTTCACGCTCGCCGGCGCGGCTGCGCAGCAACACCGGCTCGAGCGGCGCCGAGGGACCGCCGCTCACGCCGATCAGTACGTCGCCGTCGAACAGGGCACGGAAGGCCTCGTCGTCCATGAAGCGCCCGTCGGGCTCGGAGACGCTGTCCCACAGTACGTCGGTCGGACGATACAGCCGGCGCGGATTGACCACGGCGACGATGCGCGAGCCGATACCGGTTTCGGCGAGCTTCTCGGCCGCGGCGAGCACGGGCTGCAGTACGAGGTCGCCGGCGACCGCGAACACGACCGTGTGCGACCCCTTGTGTTCCTTCAATACGATTGCGCCGTCGTCGATCGCCTGACGGCTTTGCGCGAGCGTCGTGTGAATAGTCAGCGGCGACTTCGACGCGGTGATCACGACGCCTTTGTTGGTCTGCTTCAAGGCCCAGTCGTAGCTCGCCTGGATCATGTTGGCGTCGACCGGGAAGAGCGGATAGACGTTGCCGTTGCGCATCATCGCCGCGAAGTAGTTCTCGATCTCGGGGCGCTGGTGGGTCCAGCCGTTGCGGCCCTGCTCGAGCGCACCGGCGGTGAACAGGCACACCGTCGCCGGCGTCGGGCGCCGCAGCTCGGCCATCGCCTGCGTCACCGTCTGCCAGATCGGCAGGCCGTTGATCGCGAACGACTCGTAGCTGCACCACAGGCTGCGTCCGCCGAAGAGCGCAACGCCGACGGCAAGCCCCGCGCAAGCGTCTTCGTTGAGCGGCTCGTAGACCTGGCCCGACGGGCCCTGGAAGTAGAGGTCGTCGGCGGTCGGATGGCGGATCGTCAGCGCCTTGTTGATGTTGGCCATGCCAGACGCCTCGTTGCCGTCGGCGTTGGTGACGACGAAGTGCGGGTCGCGCTTGCCGACTTCGCCGACCACGAGGCCGAACGCGGTGGTGGGGATGTGGCTCTCGCCCACCGCGAATTCGGTTAGCGCAAGCCCATCGAGACTCGGCAGTGCGCGAACGTTTTCGGTCACCGCGACCTTGGCGGCCGGGCCGCCGCCGGCGTGGCGGAAGTTCTCGCGCACGAGTTCCCATGCCTTGATCGGCAGCGCGCGGCGTTGCAGGCCGCCTTTGACGTCGTCGGAGTCGAGCGTGTGGTGCGCATAGAGGTTGTGCGACTTGGCGCCGGTCGCATGCACGCCCGCGCCCTTCAGCTGCTTGACGATGAGGCAGGCACGGCGGCCCGAGAGCGCGGATTTCGCGGCCGCGTCGGCGGCCGCAAGCACGGCGCCGGTGAAGGCCATGCGCTGCTTGAAGTCGAACGTCGTGCTGTCGGCGTAGACCGGCGCGTTCGCGCCGCCGTAGTCGCGCGCGTCGATCAGGTGCACTTCATCAAACCCATGCGCGCGCCAGTACGCGATCATCTGTTCGTTGTCCCACAGTGACACCATGCTGTGGTGCTCCTGCGAGTAGCCATTCCACACCAGCACCGGCAGGTAATTGGTCACATCGGGGTAGGCGGTCGCGAAATGCTGGAACGCGCTCATGATGTAGGGCTCGCCGAGGCCGCCGTCGCCGATCGTCACCGGGAAGAGCGTGTCGCGATACAGGTAGGCGCCGGCGAGCGCGAAATGCTGGCCCTGGCCCAAGGGGCCTGCGGGGGCCAACAGACCCGGAATCGCGCCCGAGAGGTGACCGAGCAGGCCGTGACGCTCGCGGAAGCGCGCACGCATCTCGGCAACGGTCGTGATCCCCATCGCCTCGAGCGAGGTGTCGAGGAACATTGCCGAATAGAAGCCGGGTGCGTGGTGGCCGACCTCGGTCACCATGTTGCGGTGGCCGAGCAGATGCAGCGCGGCGACGGCGTCGGCGGAGGACGCGAAGCCGCCGGGGTGGCCCGACGACTTGCTGCCGGTGACCTGCAGCGTCAGGTAGCGCAGCGCGTCGGCGGCGAGCAGCGTCTGGTAGATCGCGGCCTCGCTTGTTGCGTCGGGCAACGCGGGCTGGCCGGAGCCGAGCAGCGGCGCGGCTCCGAGGCGGTCGAATTCGGGGAAGCTGTCGGCGAAATACTGGATCCCCTCGCAGAAGGGCGGGAAGGATTCGGGGGTCGGCTGGAACTGGGCGCTCACGGCGGCTCCTTTCATGATACGAAAATGTTTCACGTCATGTGAAACGGTTGACGTATTGAAGCAGTAAAATGCAAACCGTTTCACATCGCGCAGGAAATTTTCGCCTTATGAAAAAAGTACAGTCTTCGATACAGGTGCTCGACCGCGCGATGGGCTTAATCGGCGCGCTCGCCTCCGGTCGCGGCCCGACGGCGCTGACGCGTCTCGCCGAACAGGCCGAACTGCATACCTCGAGCGCCCACCGCATCCTCGCGGCGCTCGCTGCACACGGGCTGGTCGAGAAAACCGGCGCAGGAGAATACGAGCTCGGCGTGCGCTGGCTCGAAGTCGGCAATCGGCTCCGTGCGCGGCTGAACATCCGCCAGGTCGCGCTGCCGTTCATGCAGCGCCTCGCCGAAACGACCGGTGAAACGGTCAACTTGATCGTGCGCCGCGGCGACGAGGCGGTCTATGTCGAGCGGGTGTCGGGGGGGCAGACGCTGATCCAGGTCGTGCAGGTCGTCGGCGCGCACGCGCCGCTGCACGTCACGGCGGTCGGCAAGATCTTCCTCGCCGAGGACAGCGCGAGCGGCGTCATGGGTTACGCCGAGCGCACCAGGCTTCCCGCGTACACGCCCAATACGCTGGTCACGCTCGAGAAGCTGCGGCGCGAGCTCGACGTGATCCGCGCGGAACAGCTCGCCCTTGACCGCGAGGAGGCCGAACTCGGCGTCGCCTGCATCGGCGCGCCGATCCGCGACGCCGAGGGCAAGCTCGTCGCCGGCCTGTCGATCTCGGCCCCCGCGGACCGTCACAAGCCGGAATGGGCCGCGCTGCTGGGAACCGCCGCGGCCGGGATCGGCGCGTCGCTCGGCTATGACGCCGGCACCGAGCGTCGGTAGTTTTCACGAGCCTCGGCACCCGCGTGCCGCCGCGGCGAGGATCACTGAGACCTTGATTCGAAACGGCGCGAGCGCGCCGTAGCGCTACCGCGGACGATTGCCCGCTTCCGCCCGGCCGACTCGCTGCCGCGCGCAAGATCGCCTGCGCCGCGCTGCGTACCATGCAATCGTCGAGGCGCGCCGGCGTGACGCTTGCCCGCCGCCGCATTTCTTGGCACTGTGCCGGCATGTCCGCCAGCCCCTCTCCTTTCGCCGCCAGCCGTTTCGAGATCGCCGCCTGGCTGTTGATGGCGGCGGGCCTCGTCCTCACCCTGAAGCTTCACCTGTTGCCGGCACTGCTCGCGGGCCTGTTGGTCTCGCAACTCGTGCACCTGCTGGCGCCGCGTTTCGTCATCGGGCGGCTCGACCACACTTGGGCCAAGGTGCTCGTCGTCTCGCTCATCACGCTCATCGTCCTTGGCTTTCTCGGCGGCGCGAGCGCGGCGGTCATCCTTTATCTGCGCACCGAGGGCGGGCTCGCCGGCCTGCTGTCGAAGATGGCCGAGATCATCGAAAACTCGCGCGAACTCTTGCCGCTGTGGGCCGCCGCGTGGCTGCCGCAGGGGGACGAGTCGGTCATCCGCCAGGCGCTTGTCGACTGGCTGCGCGTCCACGCACAGGACATCCGCAAACTGAGCGGCGACGCGGGCCGCGGACTGCTCAACTTCATCATCGGCATGATCATCGGCAGTTTCGTCGCGCTACGCGAAGCGCGCCCGCGCCGCAGCCTTGCGCCGCTGGCGGAGGCGATGTACGAACGCGTGAACCGCCTCGGCGAGGCCTTTCGCCGCGTGGTCTTCGCGCAGGTGCGCATTTCGGCCCTCAATGCGCTGCTGACGGGCATCTATCTCGTCGTCGTGCTGCCCGCCTTCGGCGTGCACCTGACCTTTACCAAAACCATGATCGTCGTCACCTTCCTGGTCGGGCTGCTGCCGGTGCTCGGCAATCTCATTTCCAACACCGTCATCGTCGTCATCTCGCTGTCGCACTCGCTCGAGGTCGCCGCGTCGTCGCTGCTGTTCCTCGTGCTGATCCACAAGCTCGAATACTTCGTGAATGCACGGATCATCGGCGGCCAGATCCAGGCGCGGGCCTGGGAGCTGCTCATCGCGATGCTGGTAATGGAGGCCGCCTTCGGCCTGCAAGGCGTTGTCGCCGCGCCGATCTTTTACGCCTATATCAAGAAAGAACTGTCCGACCGGGCGCTTATCTAGGCCGTATGCGCGCAGGTTTCGTGCTTCCTACCCTGTTCTTTGGGGTAAAGTGCTAGCCCACGTCGCGCGCCGGGCCACCCCAGCGCGCGGCGGTAAACAACGCAATTTGCCCTAAACGGGCTACGGTCTTCGGGTTCGTCCACCCGGGGCGCCGGCTGTGGCGCGCGGCTCGCCAACCTTACTGTTGGTTTCGCCACGCCTCGCGTAGCCGTCGCTTTCCGGACGCAACGCGGGGCATGAAATCTACGGAAACAGGCGCACATGTCGAACGACACCGAATCCCTCGTCATCACCGCCAGCGGCGAAGACAAAATCGGCCTGGTGGAAGGCTTCACCCGGCGCATCTCGGAAAGCGGGTGCAACATCGAGGAGTCGCGGATGGCGGCGCTCGGCGGCCGCTTCGCGCTGCTGATGCGCGTCAGCGGCAGCTGGGACTCGCTCGCCAAGCTGGAAGCCCGCATGCCCAGCATCGCAGAGGAACTCGGGCTCTCGATCACCCAGCAGCGCACGCGCCCGGCGCGGCCCGAGAAGCCGCTGATCCCCTACACCGTCGAGGTCGCGGCGCTCGACCAGCCGGGCATCGTCAACAGCCTCGCCAACTTCTTCGCGCGCCTGCACATCAACATCGAGGCGCTCGACACCGAAACCTATCCGGCGCCTCACACGGGTGCGCCGATGTTCGCTGTCCACATGACGGTCGGCATCCCGGCCGACGCCCATATCGCCACGCTGCGCGGCGATTTTCTCGACTACTGCGACGACCAGAACCTCGACGCGACCTTCGAGCCGGTGCGCATGTAACGCCGGCCCCGCCGCCGCGCGGGGTTTTTCCGCCCGTCTCGCAGACGCCCCGACCGCGTTTTTACGCCCGCATGTCGGGCGGACAGGCCGGAGCGCTCGGGCAAGCGCCGGCCAGTTCTCCGTAGCAAACGCCGCCCCGCCTTCACTCCCTGGCGCTCAGACCGAGTTCGAGGTAATCGAGCGAAAAGATCTCGTCGCGCCGGCTCGAGGGTGGCGTCGTGCGCGCGAGTGCCGCGGCGACGCGCGCGGCCTGCAGGGCCGGGCGGTCGATCACACGCGGGTAGAGGCGGCAGTGTTTTTCCAGCAGTTCGCCCTGCTCGCAGGCGCGCGCTTCGAGGGCGTGGCGCGTGGCGTCGTCGAGGTCGGCAAGCAGCAATAGCCAGGGCGCCTGCCAGGCATGGTAGTCGTCGACGAGCTGCGCCTGCGTGGGGTCCATCTCGCGCGTCGCGAGGAAGAGCGCCGGAAAGGCGTCGGCGTCGAGCACGCGGCCGCGCAGGGGCTCACCCCCGCGCAGCGTGTGCAGCCCGAGGGCGGCGCCGTCGTCGCTGCGCCGGAACCACTGCGCGACGCCGCTCGCCAGACCGTTGACGGCGCGGGTGAGACAAGCCGCCGCCGATTCTGTCGACTCCGCCACGGCCGTACTGCGAAAACTGGCGGTCGCGGCCATGCCGGCACGCCAGTCGAGCGGCGGCCGGGTGTCGGTCTCGCTCGCGTTGCAGACGCTATGCAGCAAGGCGAGCGGCCGGTCTGCGCGGTCGAGCAGCCACAGTTCGAACCGGTCGCGGAACTTGAAGGGTACGTCGCGATGCACCGCGAGCAGATGCTCGTACACCACGGCGCCCATCTCCTCGAGACGCTTGAAGTCGTCGGAAGGATAGAGCGGTCCGCGCTTGAGCCCCGTCTGTGCGGACCAGTGGCCGTAGCGGATGTCCGAAATCTGCGCGCGCCTGCCCGCACGGCCGAGGCCCTCGAGCAGCGCATCGTTGGCGACGTAGATATCCCACTCGACGCCGTCGGTTGTCACGGCTTCGGCCGAAGCGTAGCGGATGACTTGGACGACCCCGCGAAACGGATTGAGCAGGCGCTGCGCGTAACATTCGATCTGCATGGAGGCTCCGCGGTTAGGGGGCTTCAGGTCGGCGGCGCCGCGCCCCCGCGGGGCGACGTGCTCATCCACGCGAACAGCGACGCGCGCATGGCTTCCTCGACCGACATCTCGATCGGCCGCACCCAGGCGCGCGGCACGAAGACCGTATAGCCGCCGATCATGTAGCCCATGGGCAGGTAGACCGCGACGCGGTCACCGCCCAGGAACCCGGCCGGCAATCCGTCGACGCTCTGACGGGTGACCAGGCCCACGATCTCGAGTTCCTGGCCCGGAAAGGTCAGCACGACGACCATCTGTTGCCGCCCGGCGTCGCGCCGCGGCGCGAAATAGTCGGCGAAATCCTTGAGCGACGAGTAGATGCTCTTGATCACCGGGATGTTGGTGAACGGCAGCTCGACCAGCGACAGGAAGCGCCCGACAGCGCGATGCGAGACCGCCGCGCCGAGAAGAACGATGACGGTGATGCCCAGCGCGAGCCCCATGCCGGGGACGTAGAACTCGCCGATCAGCGGGGCGGTCATCTGCATCGCGATGGCCTCCATCCAGCTCAGGAAAACATAGAGCAGATAGACCGTCATCCCGAGGGGCAGGGCGGTGATCAGGCCGCGGAAAAAAAATTGCGAAAGGCGTTTCATCGACGTCGAATTCCGGCATGCGGAAAGAGTTAAGCTAGCTCTCGCTAGCATAGCAGTGCCGCTAGCCCGCTCAGCCCCGTCTTTTTTCGAGGAGAACCCGCATGAAAGTCCAAGCCCTGATCGCTCTCGCCCTGCCCGCCCTGTTCGCCGGCTGCGCGACCCAACCCGATGCCGAGGAACAGGCGGCCCTCGTCGCGGACGCGCGCAAGGCGTCGGCGGCGTTGACCCAGAAGCTCGGCGGCGAGTTGAAGGCGGCGATCGCGGCCGACGGGCCGGCCGGCGCGATCGGGGTCTGCAAGACGCGCGCACCGCAGATCGCCGCCGACGTGTCGCAGCAGTTCGGCGTCGAGGCCAAGCGCGTGAGCCCGAAAAACCGCAACCCCGACGGCGTCCCGGATGCCTGGGAGGCCGAGGCCCAGGCGGGTCTGGAAAAGCGCCTCGCGGCCGGCGAGAAGCCCGAGACGCTCGACACCTGGCAGATCGTTCGGACCTCGGGGGGACAGCAATTCCGCTATGCCAAGGCGCTGCCGGTCCAGCAGATGTGCCTGAATTGCCACGGCGATCCGGCGACGATGGCCGAAGGGGTGAAGGCGCGTCTCGCCGCCGAATATCCGCTCGACAAGGCCACCGGCTACGCACCCGGCATGCTGCGCGGCATCGTCTCGATCAAGCGCGCGCTGTAACGCGCCATGGCATAAAAATTTGCCACGGCGGGGCTACAGTCTGGCGCTGCACAGCCGTTTGTCTTGCTGATGCGCCAGCGTTTGGCCTGGAGGAATGAAGCGTGTTGAACCGTCTTGTCGGAATGTTCTCGGGTAAGGATAGCGAGGCCGATCCGCCGGCACGGCCCGCGCCGGCAAAGGCGGAGACCGCGCCCGCCAGGCCGCCCTCGGTCATGCGCCGCGAGGCGATGCTGGGGCGCGACCAGAAGGTCGCGGGCTACACCTTCATGCTGCGGCGTTCGGCCGACGAAGAGCACGACCCGGCCCTTCCCGAGGTGCGCCGCCTCTACGACGAGACGTTGCTCGCCAACCTGCAGGGCATGGACGTGTCGCGCCTGCTCGGACAGCGCCAGGCCTTCATCCCGATCGTGCCGGAGACGCTCGGTCACGCCCTGATCGAGAACTGGCCCGCCGCGGGCACCGTCTGGCTGCTCAAGCTCGACGCCGAGACCGCCATCGACGCCGCCCTGCTCGCGCGCGTGGCCGCGCTCAAGGCGCATGGCTTCGGCTTCGCCCTCGAATTCGAGGGGGTGACGCGGCCGGAGCGCCATGGCCTGCTGCAGCAGGCGGACTACGTGCTGATGGAGGTCGGCAGCGAAGACATCCCGGCGATCACGGCGCAGATGGCCGCGGTCTCCAAGATCGCCGCGGGCAAGCGCTTCGTCGCCGTCGGCGTGCAGACGCTGGAAGCCTTCCACATGTGCCACAAGCTCCAGTTCGCGCTCTTCATGGGGCCTTTCATCACGCGTCGTGAACACCTCGGCAACCCGGTCGTCGGGCCGTCGCGCGCGAAGGTGCTGGACCTCATGAACCGGGTGCGCACCGGCGCCGAGCAGGCCGAGCTGGCCGCCCAGTTCCGCCACGATCCCGCGCTCTCGGTGCGCCTGCTGCGCTACGTCAATTCGCCCGGCATGGGGCTCATGAACAAGGTCGGCGGCATCGAACAGGCCTTGATGGTCATGGGCCACGACAAGCTCTACCGCTGGCTGACGCTGATCCTCTTCACCGGCGGCCAGGCGCAGGAACTCGACCATGCGGTCCTCGAAAACGCCCTCGTGCGCGGTCGGGTCGCCGAACAGCTCGCCGGCCGCGCGCTGTTCGCCAAGGCGCGCGACGAAATTTTCGTCGCCGGACTGTTCTCGCTGCTCGACGTCGTCATGCACATGCCGATGGATCAGGTGCTCAAACAGATCAGCCTGCCGGTCGAGATCAGCGAAGCGATCCTCGCGCAGCGCGGGCCTTACGCGCCGTATGTCGCGCTCGCGATCGCCTGCGAGCAGGACGACCAGAGCAGTATCGAGACGCTCGCGCGCGCGGTCAATCGCGACGTTGCCGACATCAACCGCGTGCACATGGACGCGCTGTTGTGGGCGGAGCAGCTCTCGGCCGACGTATGACCTGAGCGTGCCGCAAGAATCCGCACGCACGGCCGGGTGGTGCGTCTACATCCTGCGCTGCGCGGACGGCTCGCTCTACACCGGCATCACGACCGATCCCGTGCGCCGCCTCGCCGAGCACAACGGAGGCGGCGCGCGCGGCGCGCGTTACACGCGGAGCCGGCGGCCGGTCGAACTGGTCTATGCCGAACCGGCGCCGAGCCGCGACGCCGCGGCGCGTCGCGAAGCAGCGATCAAACGACTCGACCGCGCGCGCAAGCTCGCGCTCTGCGCAGCCTCTTAGTCGGCACCCCGCTCCCGCGTTCGTCTCGGCGCGCCCTTCAGTGATTTTTGTCTTGGGGCGGCGCGGCCTGGTTTTTGATTCAGGCGCTGCGCCGTGGTTTTGGTCTCAGCGCGCTGCGCCTGTTTTTTATTTCAGCGCGCTGCGCCTGATTTTTATTTCAGCGCGCTGCGCTGTGGTTCACGCGCAGTTGCAACTGCTGGAGCACTGCCGCCACGGCGGCGCGTCCCGCGTCGATCGCGACGGCGGCGCGATGAAATTCCATGAGCCCGACGTCCGCCAGCAGCGGCATGACGAGGACGTCGGCGGGCTCTCCGGCGAGCCGGCTGCGCGTGATCAGCACCTGCATGATGTTGATGCTGCTCGCGAGCACGTCGAGAACCGGCGGCGGCCGCGAGCCGTTCGGCCGCGTCAGCGCGAATTGCGACGCGCCGGCCTGGATTCTTTCGAAGAGCGTGTGCGCTGTCGCCGGCTCGACGGTCGGCGCGACCGGCGCGACCGGGCGCCTGAGATGACGACCGAGCAGATCGGCGTTGAGGTCGACCGCGATCACGATATCGGCGCCCATCGCGCGGCATAGCGAGACCGGGACCGGGTTGACCAGGCCGCCGTCGACGAGCCAGGTGTCGCCGTGCCGGGCTGGCGTGAACAGGCCGGGCAGCGCGATCGACGCGCGCACCGCCGCGGAAACGAGCCCCTCCCTGAGCCAGACTTCGCGCCCGCTGCGCAGATCGGTGGCGACGGCGCCGAACCGCCGCTCGAGCGCGCCGATGTCGCGGTCGACGAAATGGCTGCGAAAAAAATCGAGCAGCCTTTCGCCCTTGATCAGGCCGCCGCTCAGCGAAAAATCGAGGAAGCTCACGACCGACTGCAGGCGCAGCTCGCGCACCCAGGCTTCGAGCCGGTCCAGCTCGCCGCCCGCGTAGGCCGCGCCGACGAGCGCGCCGATCGAGGTACCGCAGACGATGTCGGGCTCGACCCCGGCCTCGGCCAGCGCGCGCAGCACGCCGATATGCGCCCAGCCGCGGGCCGAGCCGCTGCCGAGCGCGAGGCCGATGCGCGGCGCGCTCACCAAGGCTTCAGTCGGCCTCACGCTCGATCCCGCAGCAATGCACGCGCTCGCTCTCGGGCTCGGCGAGGATCGCGCCCGTGACCGGATTCGGCCGGAACACGGTGCAGCCCTTGAGGCCGAGCGCGTGCGCCTGGCGGTAGAGCGCTTCGAAGCGTGCGAAGGCGATGTCGGCGGCGACGTTGATCGTCTTCGAGATCGCGTTGTCGACGGCCGGCTGCAGGGCTGCCTGCATCGCCAGATGGGCAACGGGGTCGAGCTGTTGCGCCTCGACCAGCGCGGGGGGCTGGCCGACGCCGCCGTGCGCGCGCCAGAGCAGGCAGGCGTAGTCGCTGACGGCGTGGCTGCGGTAGCTGCCGTCGGGCTGGAGGATGCGGCGCGACGCCTCGGCCGCGAAGATCGGTTCGATTCCGCTGGACAGATTGTTCGCCAGGAGGCTGATCGTCCCGGCCGGCGCGATCGCGAGCAGATGGCTGTTGCGGATGCCGTCCCTGGCGATGCCGTCGCGGATCTCGGGCGGAAGGCGGCCGGCGAAGCCGCTGGCGAGAAACGCGCTGCGCTCGAGCGCGGGAAAGCCGCCTTTTTCGCGCGCGAGATCGATCGACGCGCGGTAGGCCGCGTCGCGCACCGTGCGCATCGCGCGCTCGGCGAGCTGGCGCGCGGGCTCGCTGTCGTAGTCGAGACCGAGCAACACGAGCGCGTCGGCGAGCCCGGTGATACCGAGGCCGATGCGGCGTTTGAAGCGTGCCTCCCGCGCCTGCGCCTGCAAGGGGTAGCGCGAGACGTCGATGACGTCGTCGAGGAAACGCACCGCAAGCGCCGCCGCGTCGCCGAGCGCGGCGAGATCGAGGCGCGCGTCGGCGGCGAAGGGCGCGACGACGAAAGCGGTCAGGTTGAGCGAGCCGAGATCGCACGCGCCATAGGCAGGAAGCGGAATCTCGCCGCAGGGATTGGTCGTGGTCAGCGTCTCGCGGCCGGCGAGCGTGTTGTCGCGGTTGATCGTGTCGACGAACAGCACGCCCGGCTCGGCCGTGTCGTAGGCCGCGCGCAGGATCCGCTGCCACAGCGCGCGGGCGCGCACCGTGCGCAGGACGCGGCAGGGCACGGCGGTCGTCGAACCGGTCCAGTGCCGGCGGACGACCGCGCCGTCGGCCGGCTCGCCGTCGCGCAGCGGGAAGACGAGCGGCCAGTCGGCATCGGCGTCGACGGCGGCGATGAACGCGTCGCTGACCTGCACCGAAAGATTGAAGTGCCGCAACACGGCAGGGTCGCGCTTGGCGTCGACGAAGGCCTCGATGTCGGGATGGTCGCAGCGTAGCGTCGCCATCATCGCGCCGCGCCGTGCGCCGGTCGACAGCACGGTCGCGCACATCGCGTCCCAGATGTGCATGAACGACACCGGCCCCGACGCGATCGTGCCGGTCGCCTGCGCGATCGTGCCGGCCGGACGGAGCGTCGAGAAGTCGTAGCCGACGCCGCCACCGTGCTGCATCGTCAGCGCGCCTTCCTTGAGCGCCTCGAAGATGTCCTCGATGTCGTCGGCGATCTCGCCCATGACGAAACAGTTGAACAGCGTGACGCGGTGTCCGCTGCCGGCGCCGGCGAGAATTCTTCCGCCCGGCAGAAAGCGGAAATCGTCGAGCAGGGCGTAGAAGCGGTCGGCCCAGAGCGCGCGTGCGTCGACTTCGGCCTGCGCGACCGCCTGCGCGACGCGTTGCCAGCTCGCGCGGATGTCGGGCTCGCCGGCGAAGCGATAGCGGGTCTCCCAGATGTGGCGGGAGATCTCCATGCGGAAAGGGTCGTGCGTCTTCATGCGATGACGATGGAAGCGACGAGTTGAGGCATTATCTGTTCTTCCTGTGCGATCCGGGTAGCCGCTCTTTGAGCATAGGTCCCGGCCTGCCCCATGACCGATTCGCCCCATCCTTACGCTGCACTCACTCCCGATCTCATCCTGCACGCCCTCGACGCGACCGGCCTCGCCGCCGACGGTCGCCTGCTCGCACTCAACAGCTATGAAAACCGCGTCTACCAGGCCGGAGTCGAAGACGGCAGCGCGGTCGTCGTCAAGTTCTATCGGCCGCAACGCTGGACCGACGCGGCGATCCTCGAGGAGCACGCGTTCACGGTCGAACTCGCAGCGCGCGAAATCCCGGTCGTCGCGCCGCTGCAGTTGCACGACGCGACGCTGCTCCATCACGCCGGCTTTCGCTTCGCGGTCTACCCTAAGCAGGGTGGCCGCCCGCCCGAGTTCGATCGCGCCGGAACGCTGGAACGCATGGGGCGGTTTCTCGGTCGCATCCACGCGGTGGGCGCCCAGGGTCGTTACGCGCACCGGCCGACGCTCGATCTCGCGAGCTTCGGCTTGGCGTCACGCGACTTCCTGCGCGCCGGGCAGTGGCTGCCTGGCGGACTGCGCGCCGCCTGGGACAGCGTCGTCGAGCATGCGCTGACGAGCGTCGCGCACTGCTACGAACGCGCGGGGGCGGTCCGCGCGATCCGCCTGCACGGCGACTGCCACGCCGGCAACGTGCTGTGGACCGACGGGGGGCCGCATTTCGTCGACTTCGACGACAGCCGCATGGGTCCGGCTGTGCAGGATCTCTGGATGCTGCTCGCCGGCGAGCGCGACGAGCAGCAGGCGCAGATGAACGCGGTCCTCACGGGCTACGAGGACTTCATGGAATTCGACACGCGCGAACTGCATCTGATCGAGGCGCTCAGAACGCTGAGGCTGATCCACTACGCCGCGTGGCTCGCGCGGCGCTGGGGCGACCCGGCTTTTCTGGCCGCGTTTCCATGGTTCAATACCGAGCATTACTGGCAGGCGCGCATCCTCGAATTGCGCGAGCAGATCGCGCTCATGGACGAGCCGCCGCTGGTGGCGTGAAAAAGGGCAAGGTATGTGCGGCATAGCAGGTGAATTGCGGTTCGACGACAGGGCGCCCGATGCGGCGACGATGACGCGCATGCTCGCGCGGCTCGCCCGCCGCGGACCCGACGCGGAAGGCCAGCACGCAGCGGGCCCTCTGCGGCTTGGCCACCGCCGGCTCGCGATCATCGACCTCTCGCCGCGCTCGGCGCAGCCGATGGTCGACGCCGCGACCGGGACGGCGCTCGTGTTCAACGGCACGATCTACAACTATCCCGAACTGCGCGCCGAGCTCATCGCGCTGGGCCACGCCTTCCATTCCGACGGCGATACCGAGGTCATCCTGCGCGCCTACCTCGAATGGGGCGAGCGCTGCGTCGAGCGGTTGCACGGCATGTTCGCGTTCGCGATCTGGCACCGCGACGAACTCTTCCTCGCGCGCGACCGGCTCGGCATCAAGCCCCTCTATTACAGCGAAAACGCCGGCAGCCTGCGCTTCGCCTCGACGCCGCAGGCCTTGCTCGCCGCGGGCGAGGTCGACACCGGGCTCGACGCCGTCGCCCTGCATCACCTGTTCACGCTGCACGCCGTCGTGCCGGCGCCGCGCACGATCCTCAACGGCGTGCGCAAGCTCGCTCCGGGGACGACGCTGACCGTTAATCTACGCGGCGAGTTGCGCCACCGCAGTTACTGGAGCCTGCACGCGCAACGTCCGGCCGAAACCAGGAGCGAAGCCGAGTGGACCGACGCGATCCACGACGCGCTGCGGCGCGCGGTGCAGAAACGCATCGAGATCGCCGACGTCAAGGTCGGCGTGCTGCTTTCCGGCGGACTCGATTCGAGTCTGCTCGTCGCGCTGCTCGCCGAGCTCGGCGTCTCCGACCTCATGACCTTTTCGGTCGGCTTCGAGGACCATCCCGAGGAGCGCGGCAACGAATTCGAATACTCCGACCCGGTCGCGGCGATGTATGGCACGCGGCACCACAAGTATCTGATCCCGAATTCGGAAGTGCTGCGGCGTCTGCCCGAGGCCGTCGGCGAGATGTCCGAGCCGATGTTCGCGCAGGACGCGGTCGCCTTCTACCTGCTCGCCGAGCAGGTCAGCAGGACCGTCAAGGTCGTGCAGAGCGGCCAGGGCGCCGACGAGGTGTTCGGCGGCTACTTCTGGTATCCGCGCATGGCGGCCGAGGCCGAAGGCAGCGCGCTCGACCGCTTCCGCCGCCATTATTTCGACCGCGACCACGCCGAGTTTCTCGAACTCGCCGACCCGCGCTACCACGGACCCGATTACACCGGCGAGCTCATCGCCGCGCGTCTCGCGGAACCTTTCGCCGACGAATTCATCGACCAGGTATTGCGGACGGACACGACGATGCTGATCACCGACGACCCGGTCAAGCGGGTCGACAACATGACGATGGCCTGGGGGCTCGAGGCGAGGGTGCCGTTCCTCGACCACACGCTCGTCGAGCTCGCGGCGACGATGCCGCCCGCGATGAAGCTCGCGTCCGAAGGCAAGCACGTGTTGAAGCGCATCGCGCGCGGCCGCGTCCCGGACGCCGTGATCGATCGCAAGAAAGGCTATTTCCCGATGCCGGCACTCAAATACGTACGCGGCGAGTTTCTCGACTTCATGCGCGACATCCTCGATTCACAGGCCTGCCGCCAGCGCGGCCTCTACCGGCGCGCCTACGTCGAGCACCTGCTCGACGCGCCCGAACAGCATCACACCCGCATCCAGGGCAGCAAGCTCTGGCATCTCGCGCTGCTCGAATACTGGCTGCAGACGCATGTCTGAGTCGCGGGCGCGTACCTTTGCCGCGAGGCTGCGCGCGGCGCGGCCCGACATTGCCGCGGCGCTCGCGGTCGTCGTCGCGCTCGCGTTCCCGGCGCACGCCGAGGAGACCGATTTCGACACCTGGCTCGCGGCATTTCGCGACGAGGCACAGGCGCAGGGCATCTCGCCGGCCACGCTGGCCAGCGCGCTCGACGGTATCGAGCCGGTCGAACGCGTGATCGAGCTCGACCGCCGCCAGCCTGAATTCCTGCAGACCTTCGCCGCCTATCTGGCGCGGCGCGTCACGTCGGAACAGGTCGACCGCGGCCAGACGATGCTGGAGGCGCACGCGGATCTGTTCGACGCGGTCGAAACGCGCTACGGCGTCGCGGCCAACGTGCTCGCCGCGTTCTGGGGTCTGGAAACGCGTTACGGCGCGTTCAAGGGCGGCCTCAACATTCCCGCGAGCCTCGCCACCCTCGCCTACGACGGCCGTCGCAGTGCCTTCTTTCGCAAGGAACTGCTCGATGCGCTGCGCATCATCGACGCGGGGCACGTGACCGCGCCCGAGATGAACGGCTCGTGGGCCGGCGCCATGGGGCACATGCAGTTCATGCCATCGACGTTTCGCGCCTACGCGGTCGACGCCGACGGCGACGCGCGCATCGACCTCTGGCAATCGCTGCCCGACGCGATGAATTCGGCGGCGAATTACCTGAGCCGTGCCGGTTGGCGCAGTGGCGAGCCCATCGCGGTCGAGGTCACGCTGCCGCCCGACTTCGATCTGCGTAAAGCCCGGGCCGGCCATCGCCAGCCGGTCGCGGACTGGGCCGCCGCCGGCGTGCGCGCCGCATCGGGATGCACGCTGCCGCAGGTGAACGGCAAGGCCGGGATTGTCCTGCCGCAGGGGTGGGAGGGGCCGGCCTTCATGGTGTTCGACAACTTCGACGTCGTGATGCGGTGGAACCGCTCGGTCAGCTACGCGCTGACGGTCGCGCAACTCGCCCAGCAACTCGCGGACGGCGACGGCCTCGTGCATCCGGCGGTCGAGGAAGCGGCGCTCAGCCTCGTGCAGGTGAAACTGCTGCAGCAGGCGCTCAACGAGCTCGGCTTCGACGCCGGCGAACCGGATGGCGTGCTCGGGCCGCAGACGCAGGCCGCGCTGCGCCGCTATCAGGTCGTGCATGCACTGCCGGCCGACGGCTACCCGGGCAGTGCCGTCATGGCCCACGTCGCACGGACCCACGCGGCCGCGTTCCCGCGCGCCGAGCCCGAACCGGAAGCGGAGCCGCCGAGCTTCGACGTCAACCCGCACTGAACGAGGACGGCGAGCTGTGCTATTTTTTCCCCGTTGGAGACGGACTGGAGGGCGGAGTGAGCGAAGCGCGCAACGTTTTGGGTGGGCTGCTGCAGGTATGCAGCGCGTCGCCGCTGACCGGATTCACGCGTGAAGGCGTCTGCCACACCGGCCCGCACGACGTCGGCAGCCACACGGTTTGCGCGCAGATGACCGAGGCGTTTCTCGACTATGCGCTGCAGTGCGGCAACGACCTCGTCACGCCGGCGCCCGAGCACGACTTTCCCGGGCTCAAGCCGGGCGACCGCTGGTGCCTGTGCGCGGTGCATTGGCTCGACGCCGCCGAGGCGGGTGTCGCGCCGCCGGTGATCCTCGACGCGACCCACGAGCGCGCGCTGGCCGGGATCGCGCTCGGCGATCTCAAATATCACGCGCTGCGCTATCCCGATTATCCGGGCCCGGACGACGCCGGCGCATGACGCTGCAATGCTGGAAATGCGGCGCGAGTCTCGCCGGCCTGCTGTTGCCGCTAGCTCGCGGCGAGACCTGCCCGAGCTGCCGCAGCGCGCTGCACGTCTGCCGCATGTGCCGGCATTTTGATGCCCATCGTCCCGGGCAGTGCCGCGAACCGAGCGCGCGCCGCGTCGCCGACAAGACGCACGCGAACGACTGCGGCGCCTTCGTCCCGCGGCCCGAAGCCTACAAGGGCGGTGGCGCGGCGATCGCGCAGGCGAGCCGTTCGGCGCTCGACGCCGTGCTCGCTGCACCACCGCTGCCGCGTATCAAGAAGTGAACCGGGCGCCGCGCAGGATGGCGCGCCGCCTGAGTCTCACAAGGCCGACAGATACGCCGCGAGCGCCTCGATGTCGGCGTTCTTGAGGTTGCGCGTGTAGGCCGCCATGCGCGGATCGACGCGTTCGCCGCCGCCGTCGCGGTAGCGCTTCAACGAATCCTCGAGGTATTGCACCTGCTGCCCGGCGAGCCGCGGAATCTTGTGCGCGCCGCCGGCGCTCGCGCCGTGGCAGCTGACGCAGAGCTTGCCGTAGAGCTCCGCGCCCGCGACGGCCCGCGCGTTGGTCTGCGCCGGCTTTTTGAGGACCGGCTGGCGCGACAGGAAGAGCGCGACGTCGATCCGCTCGTCGGGCGAGAGCGCCTTGATCATGCCGCTCATGAAGGCCGACGACTGGCGCTGGCCGTGTACGAACTTGTTCATCTGCTCGAGCAGATAGTCGGGGTTCTGGCCCGCCAGATTGGGCACCTCGGGGCGTACGCTGTTGCCGCCGACGCCGTGGCAGTGACGGCACACGGCCGCGCCTTTCTCGCCACGCGTGAGTGCGGCCGGCAGGCGAGTCGCGTCGCCGTCGATCTGTGCGAGCTGCGCGTGCAGCGCTGCGGGCGACGGCTCGACCGGCTTTTCCTTGGCGTGCAGTGAAGCCGAGGCGGCGACGGCGGCGATCAGGAGCGAGCGGTGCAGGCGGAAGCGCGGGTTCAAGGGCACGGAAACATCCTTAAAAAGACACAAATATCGTTAATGTTGTCTGGATGTTTACGGCAAGAAAGCGGCGATCTTGAGGGGCTGCCGCGCGCCGGCTAACCCGCGGCGTGCCGGCGAAGCTGGCCCAGCGCCCGCCACTCGTAAAGCACGAGGCCGACGCCGATCAGGGCGATCCCGGCCCAGCCGGCCAGCGGAATCGTTTCAGCATTGAACGCCTGCCCGAGGAGTAGCGCCGACACCGGGGTCACGAGTGTGATCAGCGCGACGCGCCCGGCGTCGAGGCGCCGGATCATGTAATAGTAGAGCGTGAATCCGACCACCGACCCCAGCACGCCGAGGTAGACGATCGCCCAGCCCGCGCGCGCCTTGATGCCGGCGGGGAAGGCGCCGGCGTCGGCGACGAGCCACACCAGAACGAAGAGCGGCACGGCGACGCCGAGCGAGCCGGTGGTCGTTGCGAGCGCGGAGGCGCCGACGTTCAGCCGTTTGACCCACACCAGGCCGAGCGCCTGTACCGCCATGCCGCCGAGCACCGCCGCGGTGCCGAGTCGCGCGTCGGCGTCGCCGGGCCAGGGCTGGCCGAAGATCAGCCACAGTCCGCCGAGCGCGATCACGAGCCCGCTGATGCGCTGCGGCGTGAGCGTGCGCTCGCCGAGCCAGAGCGCGGCGAAGACCCCGGTCAGCAGCGGCGAGAGGCCGAAAATGACCGAGATCAGCCCCGACGGGATATGCAGGGCGCCCCAGTAGGTCAGCAGCATCGACACGCACAGCGACAAGCCGCTCGCGGCATAGAGGCGGCGCGCCGCTGCGTCGAGCGGCAGCGCGGTGCGGGTCGCGCCGACCACGAGCAGACATACCGCCAGCCCTATCAGCATGCGCGCGGCGACGGCGAAGCTGAAGCCGGCGCCCTGCGCGCTCCATTGAATGGCGAGCGGCGTGGTCGACCAGATGACGATGACCGCCGTGTAGGCGGCAGGAATCGACACGACGGCTCAGCGCATGTAGTCGCCCGCGCGCTCCGGCTGATAGGCGAGATCGACGATGCGCGCGCCGACCTTCTGCCCGTTCGGCGCCTGCCACTCGATCTCCTGGCCGACCGCGAGGCCGAGCACGGCGATGCCGGCCGGCGTCGTCACCGGGAGCTGGTCCGGGCTGCCCGTGAAGTCGCGCGGGTAGACGAGCGTCATCTCCATTTCCTTGCCAGCCGGCTCGACCACGAAGCGGATGCGCGAATTCATCGTCACCACGTCGGCGGGCATCGCCTCCGGGCGCAGGATCTCGGCGCGGTCGAGTTCGTCGCGCAATGCCTCGGCGCCCGGAAGGTCATCGGGCAGACCGGCGAGCATGTCTTCGAGGCGCTCGAGGTCGCGCTCGGATACGGTGATGGCGGGACGGGTCGTGATTTCCATGGCGGTCTCCTGCTGTGCAAAATGAAAACCGCCCGGGCCGGAGCGCGGGCGGTGTTGCGCAAAACTATAGCACCGCGCGCGGCGCGCGGCCAGTCACGTTGGGGGCGTGTCGCCTTGTCGCGATCCAGTCGCGGGAACCCGCGGACGGCGGGGTCGAGCGGTCGAGCGCGCGCTTACGTCGACCCGCCGGCAATCGCCTGCAGGCTGTCCGCAGCGATCTCGCGGACGTCGGCGTCGTCGTCTTCGACGCGCGCGTCGAGCCAAGGCTTCGCCGCGGCGTCGGCGGTGAGGCCGAGGTAGTGGCAGGCGTCGGCGCGCACGCGTGCGTCGGGGTGCTGCGACAGTTCGCCGAGGCGCGGCAGCAGCACGCGCAGGGCCGTGGTGCCGGCGAATTGCTCGAGCAGCGCGCCGGCGCCGAGGCGGACGTTGAGGCTGGCGTCGACGTTGCCCACGATCGGAAGCACGGCGGCGAGCAGCGCCGGGTCCGCCTCGATCGTGGCCTGCGCGCGCGGCAACTGGCCCTCCTTCAGCAGCTGATGGAACCAGTCTGCGATGCCGGCTTCGCTATCGGCCTTCGCCGCCCACGTCGCGAGCTCGGCCTTGCCGTGGACGCCGGAAAGTTCGATGCGGCCGATGCGTATCCACGGCACCGAGCGCACGCCGAGCGCCTGTCCGACTTCGGGATGCTGCTCGAGGTTGACCGCTTCGAGGCGTCCGACCACGCCCTGCTTCACGAGATCCGCGAGCGCCGCGAGCACGGCCGGACAGTGCGGACAGTGGGTCGAGAGCAGCAGCAGCGCGTCGGGTGCGTTTCCGGAGGGCAGGGACATGGCGGGGCGGATCGGCGGATAATCGATGCCATGGAATTTACCATCCTCCCCGTGACGCCGTATCAGCAGAACTGTTCGCTCGTGTGGGACGCCGACGGCGTCGCCGCGCTGATCGACCCGGGCGGCGAGACCGAGCGGCTGCTCGACGAGGTCTCGCGGCGGAAGCTCGTGCTCGCGAGCGTGCTCCTGACCCACGGCCATCTCGATCACGTCGGCGCCGCGCTCGAACTGCGCGAGCGGCTCGGCATCCCGATCATCGGCCCGCAGCGCGACGAGGCGTTCTGGCTCGACAGCCTGCCGCAGCAGGCCGAGCTGTTCGGTTTTCCGCCGGCGAAGGCGTTCACGCCGGACCGCTGGCTCGAGGACGGCGACACGGTCGACGTCGGCGCGATCCGTTTCGACGTGCTGCACTGTCCCGGCCACACCCCCGGGCACGTCGTGTTCTACGACGCGTCCGCCCGCCTCGCCTTCGTCGGCGACGTCCTGTTCAAGGGCTCGATCGGGCGCAGCGACTTTCCGCGCGGCAACCACCGCGCGCTGGTCGCGGCGATCCGCGAGAAGCTCTTTCCGCTCGGCGACGACGTGCGCTTCGTCCCGGGTCACGGCGCAATGTCGAGCTTCGGTCACGAGCGCCGCGACAACCCCTTCGTCGGCGACGCCGCCGGCTGAGCGCCGCGTTTCCGCCGGCAGTTCAGCGCGCCGGCTTCGACGCGAGCGGCGTCACCGCTTCGACGAAGGCGCCTGCGGCGTCCGCCGTCGCGCGGTCGCGGTCGCGGTAGGGGTTGTATTCGACGATTTCCATCGCGATGAAGTCGGGGTCGCCGCGCAGCCGCGCGAGCGCCGCGGCGAGTTCGGCGCAGCGGATCCCGCCCGGCACCGGCGAGCCGACGCCCGGCTCCTCCTCGGGGTCGAGCGCGTCGAGGTCGACGCTGACGCCGAAGCCGGCGGTGCGGGCACGCACCCGCGCCAGCGCCTCGTCGAACACGGCGCGAAGGCCACGCGCGCGCACTTCGTCCATCGTGTAGACGCGCACGCCGAGTTGATGCAGCAGCGCCGCCTCGCCGGCCTCGTAGCTGCGCACGCCGATCAGGCACAGGTCGCCCGGACGCAGGTCGGGCAGCGGCGGGCCGAAGGCGCGCAGCGCCGCATGGCCGCGGCCGAGCAGGCTTGCGACCGGCATGCCGTGGAGTTGGCCGCTCTGCGTCGTATCGAAGGTGTGACTGTCCATGTGCGCGTCGATCCAGATCAGTCCGAGCGCGCCGCGGTCGGCGAGCGCGCGCTGGGCGCCGCTCCATGTGCCGATCGCGCACGAGTGGTCGCCGCCGACGACGAGCGGGAAATTGCCCTCGTCGAGCACGCCATGGACCTTTTCCGCGAGCTTGCGGTTGAGTGCGGAGACCGCGATCAGGGCTGCCTGCGGCGGCATGCGCGGCACGCGCAGGATCGCGTCCCAGGCGACGCGTTGCAGCGGGGTGTCGTGGAACACCTCGTAATGATGTAGGGCGTCGGGCCCGGCGGCGCAGCCCGGGTCGGGTGCGCCGGCGCAACTCGCGGCGCCGATCACGATGATGCTGCGCTCGGGCTTGGGCTCTGACATGCTTCAGCCTAGCAGGTGGGCCGCCAGGCGGGCGAGCGAACGCGACGGCGCCGTCGCTCAGTGGCTCGTGCCGGCCGAGCGTGTCGTCTTGTTGTAGACGTTGTACTTGCCCGAGGGCTTGCTCATCGGCAGGCGTTTGACTTCCTTGAAGGTCGCCGCGTCGTAGACGATCAAGGCGCCGTCCATTTCCCAGATGCTGACGAGCGCGTACCTGCCGTCGCGGGTGAACTCGACGTGCGCCGCGGTCTTCCCGGGCTCCGGGGTCAGGTTGCGCGCGACCTCGAGCGTGCGCTTGTCGATGATCGTCAGCGTGTCCTTGGCCGGGCTCATGAAATTGTCGGTCCAGGCGTAGGGCGTGTTCTCGTGGCTGCGCATGAAGAAGCCCGAGCCGAGCGTTTCGACCCGCTTGATCACCTTCCAGTTCTTCATGTCGATGATGCTGATCACGCCGGACTTGAGGTTCGGTGTCGCCATCACCGGGCGGCCCTGGTAATCCCAGGTGATGCCGGAACCGAGGTGCGGCATGCCCGGGATGTCGAGGTCGGCGACCTTGATGCGCGCGTCGAGGTTGACGACCTGACCCTTGCCGCCCTCGCGCGAGGCGCCCATCAGGTGCTGGTAGGGTTGGTCGAAATAGAAATCGTCGAGGTAGTCGTCGAGCGGGATGCGGCGGACCGGGAACGGCCCCTTGTCGGCGAGTGCTTCGGCCATGCGGAAATCGTGCACCAGCCCCGGGAAGATCGGCTCGTGCTCGTCGGTGTAGGGGATCTCCCAGACCTCCTTGACGTCCTTCAGCGCGGCGATGAAGCTCTTGCGCGGCGCCGCATCATAGACCGCGGAAACGCGCGAGCGCTTGCCGGTGTCGTCCTTCGCCTCGATCAGCTTGAGCGGCGTGAGGTCGGCCGCATCGAGCACGACCAGGGTCTGCGGCAGATAGTTGCCGACGATCACGTAACGCCCGTCGCCCGACACGGCGAGGTTGCGGGTGTTGATGCCGGCGCGGATCTCGTGCGTGATCTTGAGGTTCCAGATGTCGAACTTGGCAATCCAGCCATCGCGCGAGGCGAAATAGACATAGCGCCCGTCGGGCGTGAACTTCGGCCCGCCGTGCAGGGCGAAGCGGGTCTGGAAGCGGTGGATGGGTTTGAAGCTGTCGCCGTCGAGGAGGGTGGCGTGGTGGTCGCCGGTTTCCACCACCACGAAGAGGTTGAGCAGGTCGGCCTTGAATGCGGGTGTGTCCGGCAGGCTGCCAGCCTTGAAATTCTCGATGCGCGACGCCTTGATCTCGGCGAGTCCCCAGACGGGCACGCTGGCGGGCGGCGTGTAGACGAAATCCGTCAGCGCCTGGATCTCGGCGGCAGAGAGCTTGTCGCCGAAGGCCATCATCTGCGAAGCGGCGCGGCCATTGGCGATGACTTTCAGCGCCTCGGGTTTGCGCAGCCGTTCCAGGTTTTCCGGCAGCAGCGCAGGGCCGGTGCCGCCGAGGCGGTCGATGCCGTGGCAGCTGGCGCAGTGTCGGGCGTAGACCGCGGGCACCGGTTCGGCGGCGGACGCGGGCGAGCTTGCCAGCAGGGCGGCGGCAAGCATGCAGAGGCGGGAAAAGTGCTGCATCAGCGCGCCACCCGCCGCAGCGGCACATAGGGCGTCACGGTCAGCCGCTCGTGCGGTGTGGTGACCCCGATCTCCTCGTCGTCGAGGTAGCAGGCGGGGTCCTCCTGCCAGGGGTCGCCGGTGAGCTGGTAGGCGCGCACCCGGGTGTTGCCGCCGCAGATGTCGAAGTAGGCGCATTCGCCGCAGCGCCCCTTGACCGCGCGCGGGCTGGCCTTGAGCCCGGCCATCAGCGGATCGCTGGTATCGGGCCAGATTTCCGAGAACGGCCGCTCCTTGACGTTGCCGAGGCTGTAGTTCCACCAGAAGGTGTCCGGGTGCACGTTGCCGAGGTTGTCGATGTTGGCGATGTTGACCCCGCTGGAATTGCCGCCCCACTGCGCGAGCTTGGCGCGCATGTGGCCTTCCATCGCGGGGAAGTGGCGGCGGATCCAGAACAGCAGGTAGACGCCGTCGGCGTCGTTGTTGCCGGTGACGAACTCCTTGTGCAGCCCGGCCTGCTGGTAGCGCCAGCAAGTGTCGAACAAGAGGTCCATGGCCTGGCGGGTGGCCTGGTGCACCACGTCGTGCTTGCGGTTGGTGTTGCCGCGGCCGGCGTAGTTGAGGTGCGAGAGGTAGAACTTGTCGAGCCGCTCGTCCTCCATCAGCTGCAGCAGCGCGGGCAGGTCCTGCGCATTGTCCTGGGTCAGGGTGAAGCGGATGCCGACCTTGATGCCGCGGTCGCGGCACAGGCGGATGCCGCGCAGCGAGGCGTCGAAGGCGCCGTCCATGCGGCGGAAGCGGTCGTGGGTCGCGGCGATGCCGTCGAGCGAAACCCCGACGTAGTCGAAGCCGATCGCGGCGATGCGCTCGATGTTGTGCTCGTCGATGAGGGTGCCGTTCGACGACAGCCCGACGTAGAAGCCCATGTCCTTGGCGCGCTGCGCGATGGCGTAGATGTCGGGGCGCAACAGCGGCTCGCCGCCGGAGAGGATGAGCACCGGCACGCGGAAGCGCTTGAGGTCGTCCATCACCGCGAACACCTCGTCGGTGCCGAGCTCGCCCGGGAAGTCCTTGTCGGCGGAAATCGAATAGCAATGCTTGCAGGTGAGGTTGCAGCGCCGCACCAGATTCCAGATCACCACCGGGCCGGGCGGCGTGCGTTCGGGGCCGAGCGGGGTCGGCTGGGCGAGCTCCTGCAGGTATCGGGAGATGCGGAACATGTCTTTTCTCCTATGCGCCGATGCGCAGGCCGGTTTTCTTGAGGATGCGCGTACTGTACAGGATGTCGCGCGCGCGGCTCGCCGTACCCAACGCGTCGGCGATGAGCGCGGCCTTCGCCTCCACTTCCTCGCGCGTCCTGCCGTGCACCATGGCGAACAGGTTGTAGGGCCAGTCCGGCAGGTGGCGCGGGCGCCGGTAGCAGTGGGTGACGAAGTCGAGCTGGCCGATCCGCTCGCCGAGTTCGTCGATGCGCTCGTCGGCGACGTCCCACACCGTCATGCCGTTGGCGCGATAGCCCAGCGCGTAGTGGTTCGGCACGGCGCCGATGCGGCGGATGACGCCGAGGTCGAGCATGCGCTGCATGCGCTGCATCACCTCGGCCGCCGGCAGGCCGAGCTGTTCGGCGACGGCGTGGTAGGGGCGCGGCGTCAGCGGCAGCCCGGCCTGCGTCGCCTGGATGATGCGGCGGTCGGTGTCGTCGAGCGGGCGGAAGTCGTCGCGGGCGTTCATACGTGCAGTTTCAGTTCCACGAAATATTCGCGGATCTTCGGCATGTTGTAGACCGGATAGCCGCTCTCGCGCTCGATGCGCGCGATCGTGTCCTGCTGCGCGGCGGGGGTTTCGGTGGCCAGCACGAACCACATGCTGAGGCGGTGGTCGCGCGCGTAGTTGTGCGCCACCTCGGGCTGGCGGTTGACGATTTCCGTCACCCGCTCGAAGTCCTGCGGCGGGATCTCCATCGCCGCCAGGCTCAGCGCGCCGCCCATCTGCGCCGCATGGTACATGGGGCCGAAGCGCGACAGCAGGCCGCGCGCGAGCAGGCTGTCGATGCGGGCGATGACGGTCGCCTCGTCGCTGCCGACGCGGGCCGCCACCTCGGCATAGGGCCGTTCGCAGATCGGGAAGCCGCCTTGCAGGGTGTTGACGAGGGCGCGGTCGAGCTCGTCCATCAAGTTGCCTCCGCCGCCGCCTTCGGCTGCGCCGCGAGGTAGCGCGCGCCGGTCTGCTTGAAGCGCCGCTTGCTGAACAGCACCTCGCAGGGAAAGTCCGTCAGGCCGCACTGGTCGCGCAGATGGTCGAGGTGTTCCAGCACCGCGTCGCGATCCTTGCCGTGAATCATGCAGAACAGGTTGTAGGGCCACTCGGGCAGGCGGCGCGGGCGTTGGTAGCAGAGGTTCACCAGACCCGAGGCGCCGACGCAGCGGCCGAATTCGTCGACCTGTTCATCCGGGATATTCCACACCACCATGGCGTTGGCGCGGAAGCCCAGCTCGTGGTGGCGGACGACGATGCCCAGGCGTTTGATGACGCCGTGATCGAGCAGCCGTCCCAGCCGGATCAGCACGTCGGCTTCCGACGTCCCGATGAATGCCGCGACTTCGGCATAGGGGCGCGCCACCAGGGGCAGGCCTTCCTGGATCGCCTCGACCAGGACGTAGTCGAGGGCGTCGAGTTCGAGCGCGCGCGAAGGGGCGGCTTTCTGCTGGTGCCGGTCGGTCAGGCCGACGCTGCGGCGCAGATCGAAGCCGAGGTCGATGTGGTAGTCCTGCACCATGGGCAGGCGCATTGCCGCAAGACCGGTCTGCTGCTCGATGTCGTGCAGCGCCTGCTCCAGCTGCGCCGGGTTCGCGGCCGCGGCGACGAACCAGAGGTTGAAGCGGTGTTCGCGTTCGTAGTTGTGGTTGACCTCGGGGCGCGCGCTGACGAGCCGGGCCACCTCGTCAAGCCGCCCTTCCGGCACGGCCATGGCGGCGAGCGTGCTGACGCCGACGCGGTTGGGGCGAAACACCGCGCCGACGCGGCTGACGACGCCTTCCCGCGTCAGCCGGCGCAGGGTATCGAGCAGCGCCTCCACGTCCAGCCCGAGGCGCTGCGCGATGGCATCGAAGGGCGTGGAGGTGAGCGGAAAGCCGCGCTGGAAATCGTTGAGCAGGCTGAGTTGGATGTCGCTCATAGTCCGATCCTGTGGGCACGCACGGTGAAGAAGATTCCGCTCGGGCTCTGCGCAGGCAGGGTGCCGATGCGGGCGAAGGTATCGGGGTCGTAGATCTCGATGCGATTCTCGTCGCGCAGCGAAAGCCAGACCTGCTCGCCGCGCGGGGAAAACTCCAGGTGCAGCACCCCCTTGCCGGGCTTCAGGGTCTGCACGATGCGCTGCGAGGGCAGGTCGAGCACCTGCACCGTGTCGTTGTCGGGAAAGGCGAAGTTGATCCACACCTGGCGCCCGTCGGGGCGTGCCACCGCGAACACCGCCTGGCCGGCGACCGGAACGCGCGCGATTTCCTTCCAGCTGGTCTGGTCGGCGATGATGACCTCGTGCTTGCCGACCGCGGGCAGCACGATCCGGCCGCCGGTCGCGGCCCAGCCTTCCAGGTGGGGCATCTTGTAGACCGGCAGTTTCTCGCCGTGGCGGCCGAACTCGACCAACGCGCGCTTGACGCCGGTGTCGAGGTTCCACAGATCGAGCAGGGCCACCCCGTCCTCGCCGAAGAGGCCGGCGGCGTAGTGGCGGCCGTCGGAGGTGATCATGCCGTCGTAAGGTTCCTTGCCGGCAGCGGCGAATTTGCGCAGCAGCGGCCGCTTCGGCTCGTGCATGTCGGCGACCCAGATCTCGCCGGCCTCGAACAGGCTGAACACGAAGCGCTGCCCGGGGGCGTCGACCAGGCCGACGACCTTGGAGCGCGCGCCATCGGCGCCGATGGCGGGAATGTCGGCGATGAGCGCAAGCGTGTCGGCGTCGAATACTTTCACGCCGCCGGGTTGGTAGTTGGCCACGGCGACCAGCTTGCCGTCGGCCGAGATGGCGCCGCCGATGCTGTTGCCGCCCTGGATGATGCGGCGATCGATGCGCTGGGTTAGCAGATCGATCTTGCTCAATCCGCCGTCGCGGCCGAATACATAGGCATAGCGCGCGTCGCGGGAGTAGCTGACGGAGGCGTGGGAGAGGTCGCCGAGGCCCTCCACTTTCGCCAGGCTGGTGCGTCGGCTGGTGTCGAGAATCTGCACGCTGCCGCTGGCGCGTTCGATGACGACGCCGAGGTCGCCGGTGCCGCGCAGGTTCGTGCCGGCGCAGCCCGTCAGGGCGCCGAGGGCAAGCAGAAAAAGTACGGGAATCCTAGCGCGCATCGGGGAACCCCTTTTGCAGCTTGTCCACGATCCAGTCCGCTTCGGACTCGGAGAGGAGGTTTTTCCATGGCGGCATGGCCGTGCCGGGCCGCCCGTGAAGAATCGTGCTGACCAGCGAATCGGCCGGTTTGTCTTTCAGCGTTTCGGGCGTGAGCGCGGGGCCGAGGCCGCCGCGAAGCTGCATGCCATGGCAGGAGCCGCAGTCCTGGCGCACCAGATGGACAAGTTCGTTCTGGCGTTGCGGGCCGAGCGGGGGCGAGGCGGCGAAAGCGCTACTGAAGGCCATGGCAATCACCGTTCCCGCTGTCGTCAAGGTTTGCATGTGTTCTCGCTGTCCGCCGTGGGAAAGCGGCGGGGCAGATCGCTGCCCCGCCTCGCCTGCCTAGTAGATGTCGTGCTGCGTGTTGTAGACGTTGAACTTGCCGGTCGGGGTGATCAGGCGCTTGTCCTTGATCACGGCCTTGAGCTTGCGCGTCTTGTCGTTCATGACCACGATGGCCGATTCCTGGGTCTGGCCGTTCCACACCGAAAACCAGACTTCGTCGCCGGCCTTGTTGTACTCCGGCTGCACGACGCGCTTCGGCCCCTCGCCCAGACCTGCCAGTTCGGCGATGTTCACCACTTCCGGCGCCTTGTCGAGATTGGCGATGTCGAAGATGGCCACCGACTGGCTGATGCCCGCCTCCGGGTTGAGCGTGCTGTCGACCCACAGGTTCTTCGACTTCGGATGCGTCTTGAGGAACAGCGATCCGCCGCCCAGCCCCTTCAGCGTGCGCACCACCTTCCAGGCATTGGCCTTGTGCTTGACGGGATCGGTGCCGATCAGCGCAATGCTGTCGTCGCCGAGGTGGCCGGTGGCCCATACCGGCCCGAATTTCGGGTCGACAAAGTTTGCGCCGCGTCCGGGGTGGGGGATCTTGCCCACTTCCACCAGCGCTGTCAGTTTCTGCTTCTTCGAGTCGACCACGGCGATCTTGTTGGAGGCGTTGGCCGCCGACATGAAGTAGCGGTGCGTGGAATCCCAGCCGCCGTCGTGGAGGAAGCGCGCCGCTTCGATCTCGGTCACCTTCAGGTTGTTGATGTCCTCGTAGTTGGCCATCAGGACCTTGCCGGTCTCCTTGACGTTGACGATGAACTCGGGATGCTCATGCGAGGCGATGATCGCGGCGACGCGCGGCTCCGGGTGATATTCCTGGGTGTCCACGGTCATGCCGCGGGTGGCGACGATCTTTTTCGGTTCCAGCGTGTCGCCGTCCATGATCACGAATTGCGGCGGCCAGTAGGTGCCGGCGACCGCGTACTTGTCCTCGTAGCCCTTGTACTTGGAGGTTTCGACCGAGCGCGCTTCCATGCCCACCTTGATCTCGGCCACCACCGCCGGCTCTTTCATCCACAGGTCGATGAGGTCGATCTTGGCGTCGCGGCCGATGACGAAAAGATAGCGTCCGGACGCCGACATGCGCGAGATGTGCACGGCATAGCCGGTTTCGATGGTGGAGACGATCTTCTTGCTGTCTCCGTCGATCAGCGCGATCTTGCCGTCGTCGCGCAGGGTCACGGAGAAGAGGTTCTCCAGATCCAGCTTGTTCATCTTCTTCTTGGGGCGTTTTTCAGGCGGCACCTTCAGCTTCCAGGTGGCCTTCATTTCGGCCAGGCCGTATTCGGGCGGCATCGGCGGTTCGTGCTGCAGGAAGCGCGCCATGATGTCGATTTCGGCGTCGCTCAGTATGCCGGAGCTGCCCCAGTTCGGCATGCCGCCGGGCGAGCCGAAGCCGATGAACACTTTCAGGTACTCGGTTCCGCGCGGCAGGGTGACGTCGGGGGTGAGCGGCTTGCCGGTCGCGCCCTTGCGCAGGACGCCGTGGCATCCGGCGCAGCGCTCGAAGTAGATCTGCTTGGCACGGGCGAATTCGGCGGCCGTGACGGGCGGCGCCTTCGGGGTGATCGTTTCCTGGGCTTCTTCGGGCTTGATCGGCACCGGCGCGCCCTTGTAGCGCAGCTCCGGATCGGGCGTGCCCGGGTGCCCGGACGGCGGTGCGTCGGCGGCTATCGCCTGCGTCGCACCCATGAGAAAAATACTTGCGGCCAGAATACTGAGCCTCGTGTCCATCTGAATCCTCCCTCTGTGAAAAGTGAAAAATCCTGCAACGCCGACGCTAGATTAAACACGCCCTATGCCGCCCGCCTTGATTTAGGTCAACGGCACACGATTCCCATCGACCGCCTGTGGTTTTTCTGCATTCGCACTCGCCGCGCCGCGAGCGGGCCTGGCGCTGACAGCGATCCGTGCCAGTTCGGCCGCCCCCGGGCCGCTCGCTTCGCGAGCGCTGCTGCGTTCGTGGCGCTTGCGTTTCTCGACCAGCGGCGGGCATTTGTGATCGTTATAGTAGGTAACCTGGCAGTCGAGACAGTGATGACACTCGTTGACGACGATTTCGCCGGTCGGCCGGATCGCCTGCACCTCGCATTCGACCGCGCAGGCCTGGCAGGGCCGGCCGCATTCCTTGCGCCGGCGCAGCCATTCGAAGGAGTGGAAGCGGCCGGGAAAAACCAGCGACGCGCCGAGCGGGCAGACGTATTTGCAATAGAACTTGCGGTTGAAGGTCGAGAGTAGGAGCACCGCCACGGCGAAGGCGACGTAGCCCCACTCGCGCTGGAAACGGAAGTTGATCGCCGTCTTGAAGGGCTCGACCTCGGCCACCCGGATGGCGAGCCCCATCGACTGCAGCGACAGGGCGAACAAGACCAGCAGGATCACGAACTTGAGCGCGAGCATGCGCTCGTGGACGACGTGGGGGATTTCGAAAGACGGCAGTCTGAGCCGCCGCGCGAGGCGGAAGCTCAGTTCCTGCAGGGCGCCGAACGGACACAGCCAGCCGCAGTAGACGCCGCGTCCCCAGAGCAGCAGCGTGACCGCGACGAACGACCAGAGGATGAACAGCATCGGGTCGATCAGGAAGGTATCCCAGCTGAACTGGTGGGTGATCGCCTGAACGAAGGTCAGGACGTTGATGATCGAGAGCTGGCCGAGCGCATACCAGCCGATGAAACCCAGCGTGTAGACGAGAAATCCCAGCCGCACCCAGCGCAATAGCGCGGGGCGGCGCGCGAGGTAGTCCTGGAACAGCAGGATGCACGTCAGGACGACGAGGCCGAGTCCGAGCAAGGCGATGTCGAGCTTGCGCTGCCGCCACACCGTCTGCCACATCGGCTCCTCGGCGAAGCTGGCTTCGGGCGGTGAGGGTGCGGCGAGACGCGGCGTCGCGGCCGGTGCGGCCTCGCGGGTCGCCGGCGGTGGTGCCGCCGCGGGGGCGACGGACGGGTTCGCCGCCGGCGCCTTGTCTACGGCGGCCGGCACACTCGGGCCGGGTGTCGACCGACTGGCGGGCGGCTCGCGGGAGCGCTGCGCTTCGGCCGGCACGGCAGCGGGTAAAGCCGCAGCGAGGGGAGCGGTAGCGGGTGGAATGGTCGGCGCCGCCTGCACGGCGATGCCGCGCGATTCTGCGACCCTGCGCACCGCGCGCGTGATCGACGCATTGATGACCATGACCGAAATCGTCGCGCCCGAGATCGTGTCGACCGCCGCGTAGCCTTCCCGCGCGGCGCCGACGCTGATCCGGCCGTTCGTCGGCTTGCCGCGGTACTGGTCGACGAATCTGGCGAGGCGCGCCTCGCTGATGCCCGCGGCGAGGATCGGCTCCTCGTGGTGGACGATGCGCGCGCCGACGATGCGTCCGCCGGTATCGATGCCGACCAGGACGTTGATCGGGCTGCCGGAATATGCGGGGATGGGCGCGATGTCGGCGGTGAGCAAGGCGTAGCCGACCAGCACGTTGTCGGCGTAGACCGCGCTTGCCGGCGGATCGCCCTCGGATTCGCCGAAGCGGTCGGCGTCCGGAAACAATGCCCGCACCTGCGGGTAGCGTGCGCTGAGGTCGGCCGCCGCATTCGGGATCGTGCCGAACAGCAGCATGAACGCGATCAGCAGCGACCAGACGGCGCCAGGGCGAAGCCGCGCGACCCGACTCGCCGGGCGCGAAGCTGCGCTTGCCAAATGCGGATACGACATTGCCTGAACCTTCTGACCGGTGGTCGGGCGTGGGCCTGACCGATACCCCGGTCATGTTCCCGCCGGGCCTGTCGCACTGCCTTGATTTAAGTCAACCGGCCTTGACCGTATACTACACGCATGAATCTGGACCCTGCGGATATTGAAGTCCTGAAGGAAGGCTATCTGTTGGCGGCCCTGTCGCCACCCGAGTTCGATCAGGTATTGGCCCACGCCAGCGTCCGCAAGCTCGCGCCGAACGAGTGCCTGTTCGACCAGGGCGACCCGTGCACGCATTTCTTTTTTGTCCTCTCCGGCATCGTCAAGCTCTGCCGCGTCGCGCCGAGCGGCGAGGAGAAGGTGATGGATCTCGTGCGGCCCGGCCATTACTTCGCCGAGGCCGTGATGTTCATGGGTGGCCGCTACCCGGTATACGCCCGCGCGCTCGACGGAACCCGGCTCGTGGCGCTCGACAACAGGCACTTTCTCGGCCTCCTCGGCAGCAACCGCGACCTCTGCATGCGGCTGCTTTCGACCATGAGCCAGCGCATCCACAGCCTGATCAACGAAATCGACCACCTGACTTTGCACAGTGGTGCCCAGCGCGTGATCGGCTATCTGCTCGAGCAGCTGCCCGACGGCGATGCGCCCGGCAGCGTCCGGCTCAGGGTGCCCAAGCACGTCATTGCGTCGCGGCTCGGCATCCAGCCCGAGACCTTGTCGCGGGTTCTGGCCAAGCTGCGGACCGGGCATCTGATCGACGTCCACGACGACATGATCGTCCTCAACGACGTCGAAGCGCTGCGGCGTTTGAGCTGAACGGCGGCCTAAGCCGCACGCCGTCTATCGGGGCGGCTGTCTCTCCCACGCCAGCGCCGTTGCGCCGACGCCCTACGCTTCGGCTTCGCGCACCAGCGTTTCGAGCAGTGCGATCAGCGTCGCGGCGGGCGTCTCGCTGTGCGGCAGGTGGCGGACGATGCGGTCGTTGGCCGAGCCTGCGGCGGGATCGATCAGCGCGGGGCCGGTCACCACAATGCGTTTGAGTTTGTGCAACTGCGCGAGCACTTCGGCGTCGAGTGCGCAGGCGTGGGTGATCGCCGTCGTCGCCCAGAACAGCCGCGGCACGAGATCGGCCGGCTCGGTGGCCGGATACTCGCTCCAGTTGTGATCGAAGTCGGGGATGGGCAGGTCGTCCGCAACGAAGGCGGCGCGATCGAGAAAGACGATCCGCTCCTTGCCCTTCACCTGGAGTCGGCGGTCAGCCGTTCGAGCGCCCGCATGAGGGCCGAGGAATCGAGTTCGCTGTCACCGGCCCCCATCAATGCATTCATCTGCTGCGCGATCAGCGCGGCGCCCGGTAGCGGCGTCGCGGTCTCCTGTGCGTTGTCCATGACGATCGCCATGTCCTTGTGGTGCAGCTTCACCTTGAAGCCGGGCTTGTAGTTGGAGTCGAGCATGCGCTGGCCGTGGACTTCGAGAATGCGGCTGCCGGCGAAGCCGCCGAGCAGGGCTTCGCGCATCTTGACCGGGTCGACGCCGTTGCGGCGCGCGAGCAGGATCGCCTCGGCGACGCCCTCGAAGGTGAGGCCGACCACGATCTGGTTGCAGCACTTGACGACTTGACCGGCGCCGTGGCCGCCGACGTGCACGATGCTTTTGCCCAGCGTTTCGAACAGCGGACGAATTTTTTCGAAGATCGGCGCCTCGCCGCCGACCATGATCGAGAGTGTGCCTTCGCGGGCGCCCGTTTCACCGCCTGAGACCGGTGCGTCCAGCATATGGATGCCGCGCTCGGCCAGCGCGGCCGCGATGCGCCGCGTCGCTGCCGGCGATACCGTGCTCATGTCGATGACGGTGTGACCCGGGCGGGCGCCGTGAACGATGCCGCGGTCGCCGAGGATGATCTGTTCGACGTCGGTGGTGTCGGAGACGACCGTGAAGGTGATGTCGGATTCGGCCGCGACCTCGGCGGGCGTGCCCTTGCCGAGCGCGCCCATCACGAGCATCGGTTCGATGCGGTCAAAGCGGCGCCCGTAGACGTACAGCTGGTGGCCGGCGCGCAACAGGTTCTCCGCCATCGGACGCCCCATGATGCCGCTGCCGATGAATCCGATTTTCATGATGCGAGCCCTTTCAACAGCCATAGCCAGGATGGCAGCGTAACCAATCCCGCCAGCGTTGACCAGCCCATGACAAGCCCGGCGAGACGCGCGTCGAGGCCGAACCGGTCGGCCAGCGCGATGACCATGACCATGGTCGGCATTGCGGCTTCTAGGACGCCGGCTTCGCCGGGTTCGCCGAGACTGCCGGGCCACGCGAGCGCGATGCCGAGCGCGATCAGCGGCATCAGGGCGAGCTTGATCGAGAGCGCGACCAGGACCGCCTTGTGCGGGCGCAGATCGTGCCAGGGAATCGTGAGCCCCAGCACGAACAGCATCAACGGAATCGTCGGACTGCCGGCCCACCGCGCGGCTTCGACCAGCGGTGCGAGCCCGGCGCCCGAGACGTTGAGCGCGACCCCGGCCGCGAACCCCCAGACCGGCGGCAGCCGGAGCCACATCCGCAGAAACGAGGCATGCTCGGTGTGCTTCCCGCAGCGGAACGCGATCCACACGCCGAGCGACCAGACCAGCGGCGTCGTCGCGAGCATGTCGGCGAAGAAGGGGTAGCGCGCGCCCGACTCGCCGAACACGGTGGTCAGGAAGGGATAGCCGAAGAACAGGACGTTGCCGAAGCCCGCTGCGAGCATGACAGCGCCGCGCTGTGGATGCGAAAGACCGCGCCCCAGCGGCGTCGCGAAGAGCGCGAGGGCCGCGAGCGCGAGACCCGCGAGCGTCGCGCCGCCGAGGATGAGCGGCAGCTGCAGCAGCTCGAAGTCGACGGTCGCCGAGGCCCCTGCGGCGAAGAACAGCATCGGCGCGAAGAAGTTGAGGACCAGCCGGTTGATTTCGCCGCGCAGGCCGACGATTGAGATGCCGCTCTGCCAGCGCGGCCAGATTCCGCCCGCGGCGATCAGCAAGGCGAGCGGAAGCAGGGTTTCAAGCAGCAGTCGCTGCGCGAGTTCGGGAGACATGCGGAAAGGAACGGGCCGGCGGAGCGCTCATGATAGCGGCGCGGCCCGCGCCGTGAGCGTCAGCCGCGAGGACTGGCGCCCAATCGCCGGTGCGAACGGCTCAGGTGCGTGACGCGGCGGAGTAGCGGTTGTCGGCGCTGCGCGACGTGCCCATCGATTCGAGCCAGGCCTTGATGCGGGCGGCGTCGCCCGCGCGGCGATTCGTCCCGGTGGCGTCGAGGAGCACGATGATGACGTCGCGCTCGGCGATCTGCGCCTGCATGACGAGGCAGTGCCCGGCCTCGTTGATGAAACCGGTTTTCGACAAACCGATCACCCAATCGTCCATCCGCGTCAGGCGGTTGGTGTTGTTGAAGGCGACCGGACGGTAGAGCACGCGAGCCTTCTTGCGCTTCTTCTTGACGACCACGCGCTGGGTGCCAAGCGTGTAGTAGCCGGTCGTGCTGATATTGCGGATTTCCGAGAAGTTCTGATACGCGAAGTCGACGAGCTTCGCGAGATCCTGCGCGGTCGAACGGTTGCCGCTCGACAGGCCGGTCGGCTCGACATAGACGGTGTCGTGCATGCCGAGCGCACGCGCGGTGCGGTTCATCGTGCTGACGAAGCGGTCGATCCCGCCCGGGTAGCTGCGGCCGAGCGCATGCGCCGCGCGGTTGTCCGACGCGATCAGCGCGAGATGCAGCAACTGGCCGCGCGTGTAGCTCGATCCGATCGCGAGCCGGGAGCCCGTGCCCTTGAGCGTGTCGCGGTCGGCGGAGGTGATCGTGATCCGTTCATCGAGCGGCTGGTCGGCATCGATGACCAGCATCGCGGTCATGAGTTTGGTGATCGAGGCGATCGGCGTCTGCATCGTCGCGTTCTTCGCGAGCAGCGGTTGTCCGCTCGCCTGGTCGTACACGAGGACGGACTGCGCGCTGAGCTCCGGCATCGGAGCGTAGTCGACGACGGGCTCGGCGTCCGGCTGCGCCTCCAGACGCTCGCTCCAGCGCAGCGACGCCTGCGGCTCGAGCGCGGCGGCGCCGGTATGGATGCACAACAGGATCAATCCGGAGACAAGGGCTTTCATGGGTGCGACTCGAGGACGACAGCAAAAATGTAACAGGAGCCAAGCACTACGGATAGCGTGGGCAAAACTTGAAACTGATTTCCGCGCTATCGACCCTGCCTGCGGATTTTAGGTTCCCACATTGACGGTGTAGCAGGATTCGTTTTATATAGCAATCAGATGGGGGACGATTCGAATAAATTACTGCAGAAGTCGCAGCTAACGACGCTGCCGTGCGCGCCTGGCATCGTTGCCGAGGCGCTCGGGCATCTGTCGAGCGGCGACGCGGCCGCGCTCGCGGCCTGTGTTCGCTTCGATCCTGTGTTGCTGCTCCGCCTGCGCGCGCTCCCCGAGTTGTTCGAGCCGCAGCACCAGGACCTGCTGCGCGGCGTGTTGCTTGCGGCGCCGGTCGCGGCCGGCGTCGCGCAAGGTCCATACGGCGCCGCCTGGCGCCAGTCGCTTGCGGTCGCGCATCTGGCGCGCGCGCTCGCCGGGCGCTGTGCCGGCGCGGATGCTGATGCCGCCTGGCTTGCGGGCGTCGCGCACAATCTTGCCGATTACCCGGCCGCCGATGCCTGCTCCGCGGCGCAGGTCGCAGCCTGGGTCGACGACCCCGACGCCGCCCCCTGGCTCGCCGATGCCCTGCGTTACCACGCCGAGCCGCTGGCCCGCGGGCGGGCGGCCCATCCGTTGCTGCGCGTCGTCCAGCTTGCCTTCCAGCTGGTCACCCGCCCGGACGCGCTTGACAGTGTCGATGTGCGCGCTGCCCTCGCTGCGCTGCCGCTGGGCGCCGCCGAAGGGGGGCAATTGCTCGCCGATGCGCGGCTGCAGGCAGGCCAGCACGCCGAGCGCTTTGGCCTCGCCGGGACGCAGGACCCGCCGTCAGGCGAGGCGCTCGAACGCCTCGCCCGGCTTTACGCGGCGCAAGCCGCGCACGCGGCGCTGCATGAATACTTTCGCGAGGCGCGCGACGCTGCGCAGGTGTTCGCCCACTGCAGCCACGCGTTCGGCGCCTTGTTCGGCATCGAGCGGGCAGCCGTTTTCGCGGTCGCTGAAGGCGCTGTCTTGCGTCCGGCGGCGCTGCTGCCCGCGCCGGCAGCGCTCGACGCGCTCGCCGTTCCGGTCGACGACGGGCATTCGACGCTGTCGCGTGCGATCGCGGGGCAGGCGCCCCAATCCTTCGAAGGCGGCGACGCGGCGGCGCTGGTCGACGTGCAGATCGCGCGCGTGCTGGGGGTTTCGAGTTTCGTTTGCCAGCCGCTCGTTTTGCCCGACGGGCGCAGCGCGGTGCTGCTCGCCGGCGATCCGGTTCCCGGGATCGCCGGCGCGCCGCTCTGGCGCTTCCTGCTCGCGGAACTCGCGACGGCGCTGCAGCCGGTGAGTGTCGCGTTGGCGGCCGGCGCGATCGTGCCCGAGCCGGCGGCGGACGCCATCTCCCGCGACCGCGTGCGGCGTGCGATCCATGAGGTGGCGAACCCGCTGACGATCATGCGCAACTACGTCAACCTGCTGTCCGACCGTCTCGGGGCGGATTCGTCGGTGCAGCGCGACCTCGGCATCATCGGGGACGAGATCGAGCGCGTGGCGCGCATCGTTCGGGGCATCACGCTCGCCGAGGAACATCCTGTGCCGAGCGCGCCGCTCGAAGCGGTGTCGGTCAACAGCGTCGTGTCCGAACTCGTGCGCATGGCGCTCGGCACACTCTTCACACCGAACAAGGTCAACGTGCAGATCGATCTTAATCCCAACCTGCCGCCGCTGCCGCTGCAGAAGGATCTGCTGAAGCAGGTCCTGTTCAACCTCGCGAAGAACGCGGTCGAAGCGATGCAGGCCGGCGGACAACTGAAATTCACGACCCGGCTCGCCCGCGCCAACGAGCAGTCCGTCATCGAGATCGAGGTCGCCGACACCGGCCCGGGTTTGCCGGCCGCCGTGGCGGCGCGTCTGTTCGAGCCCGTCGTCAGCGAAAAGGGCGGCGACCATGCCGGCCTCGGTCTGGCGATCAGCCGCAATCTGGTCGAACGCATGAACGGGCAGCTCAGCTGCACCAGTACGCCGCAAGGCAGCCATTTTCTGATCCGCCTGCCTGCGCTGCAAGGCGGTCAGGTGCCCCTCACGACAACACGCTACGGGTCGATGTAACCCGTGCACAAGGAGAACGCCCCCGTGTCAGACGACCCCTTGCATCCCCACCCGCAGCGGAGCACGGTGAGCAGCTTCCCCGCGCGTCCGCGCATCCTCGTCGTGGACGACGAGATCTTGATCCTCGAAGGCATGCGGCGGCTGCTCGCGGCGCGCGACTACGACGTGACGACCGCGAACGGCGGCTGCGAGGCCCTGATCGCGATCGGCAAGCAGCAGTTCGACGTCATCCTGCTCGATCTCGGCATGCCCGACCTGAGCGGCGCCGAAGTGCTGCGTTTCGTCGCGGACCGCAGCGCGGACACGCCGGTGATCGTCGTGTCCGGAGACAGCACGATCGACGCCGCGATCCGCGCGCTCAGGGGCGGCGCAGCCGACTTCGTGCGCAAGCCCTACGAGCCCGAGGAGCTGCTGCGCCGCGTCGACAACACGCTTACGCGCCGTCGCCTCGAACGCGAAAACAACCACATCCTGCAGCGGCTGCAGCAATCCGAGAAGTGGCACCGCTTCCTCGTCAACAGTTCGCCCGATTTCATCTACACGCTCGACTGCGACGGCCGCTTCACCTTCGTCAACGACCGCGTCGAAAGCCTGCTCGGCTACACGCGCGAGGACCTGCTCGGACAGCACTACAGCACGATCATCCACGAGGAGGACCTCGCGCGCGCGGAGCACGTCTTCAACGAACGGCGGGCCGGCGACCGCAGCGCGCGCAACATCGAGATCCGCCTCAAGTGCAACCCGGGCATGCGGCGGCCGCGCCTCATGAACGGCCGCTGCAAGGCCGTCGAGCTGACCGCGACGGGCATGTATGACGAAGACGCCACGCTTTTCGAGCGCCGCTTCATCGGCAGCTACGGCGTCGCGAAAGACGTCACCGAGCGCAAGCAGGCCGAGGAGACCGTGCATTACCAGGCCTATCACGACCTGCTCACCGGTCTGCCGAACCGCGCGCTGTTCCGCGATCACCTCGCGCTGATGCTCGCGCAGGCCAAGCGCAGCCACAAGACCCTGGCCGTGCTGAGTCTCGATCTCGATCATTTCAAGGTCATCAACGACTCGCTCGGCCATACCATAGGCGACGAACTGCTGCTCGCGGTCGGCGCGCGCCTGCGCCAGTGCCTGCGCGAGGGCGACACGCTCGCGCGCCTCGGCGGCGACGAGTTCGCGGTGCTGCTGCCGACCCTGCTGTCCCGCGGCGACGTCGAACAGATCTGCCGCAAGATCATCCAGGTCCTGTCCCGGCCCGTGTACGTCAAGGGTCATGAAATCTACATCTCGGTCAGCATCGGTGCCTGCGTCGCGCCCGACGACGGCGAGATGATCGACAGCCTGATCCGTCAGGCGGAGATCGCGATGTACCAGGCCAAGGCGCAGGGCCGCAGCCGGCTGCAGTTCTGGGAAGCCGGCATGCAGGCCCCCTATTCCGAGCGCATGCAGATCGAAGCCGACCTGCGGCGTGCGCTCGCGCGCAACGAATTCGTGCTGTTCTACCAGCCGCAGGTCGACACCGTGAGCGGCGAGGTGCGCGGTTTCGAGGCGCTGCTGCGCTGGTGGCACCCGCAGCGCGGCTTCCTGAGCCCGGCCGAGTTCATTCCGGTCGCCGAAGAATCCGGCGTCATCGTGCCGATCGGGGACTGGGTGTTGCGCGAAGCGAGCGCCCAGATGGCCGAATGGCGCCGCGCCGGGCTGCCGCAGGTGCGCCTGTCGGTCAACATCTCGGCGCGCCAGCTCGAGAGCCCCGACTTCGTCGAGAGCGTCATGCGTGCCGTACAGGTCCATGCACTCGACGGCCAGCAGATCGAACTCGAAATCACCGAGAGCCTGCTGATGCGCGACTTCGAGGCCAACGCGATCAAGCTCGGGCGCCTGTCGGCGTCGGGCATAAGGCTTGCGATCGATGACTTCGGAACCGGCTACAGCTCGTTCAAGTACCTCTCTCGCTTCCCGATCCATACGCTCAAGATCGATCAGTCCTTTATCCAGGAGCTCGAGCGCGAGGAGAACCTCTCGATCGTCAACGCGATGGTCGCGATGGGCCGAGGCATGAATCTCAACGTCGTCGCCGAGGGGGTCGAGACGCAGTCGCAACTGGCCTGCCTGCAGCAGATGCAGTGTCACGAGATGCAGGGCCACTACTACAGCGTGCCGATGTCTGGCCACGATGCCACCGCACTGCTCGGCCGGCATACGCGTGGCTTTGTCGAGGCGGCCGGTTGAGGCGTCGTGCTTTTTCGGCGGATACGGCTCTGAGCAAGAAGCGTCGATGGCGTCGTCGCGATGGCGGGCAGGGCGCGTTTTATCCACCACGCCACGCAGCGATGGCGTAGCACTTGGGCTGTACGCCGGCGCGGAGATGAGGAGCAAGTAAGAGTGCGGGATTTCAAAAACGCTAGGGAGGACGCTCTGAAATCTGCAGAAATCTGGTGGCCAGGGGCGGAATCGAACCGTCGACACGCGGATTTTCAATCCGCTGCTCTACCAACTGAGCTACCTGGCCTGGGGATGCGGCTTGGCCGGAAGCGCCGACCAATCGAAGCCCGGCATTTAAACCTTAAAGCCGTTGCGAGTCAAGGATGGGGCGATTTTGACGAGCGCTTTCGCAGGGCGGTTGCGCGCTTCGGGGAGATCGGGGAGCATGCCGTCGGCACATCTCGGACAGGGCTCAATGCATGGAGGTAGGGTTTGTCTGGCTGGCGCGCTTGATGTTCGTCGGCATCTTTTTCCTGGGAATCGGCATGTTGTACCGCGCCTGGTCGATCGGCGTGCGCCGCGATCTGCGCTACGTCGCGGATTGGCGCGGGCGCCCGGTGCGGGACGGGGCGCGCTGGGCAGGCGTCGTGATGGCGATCAACTCGGCGGGCGGGATCGGGTTGCTCGCGGTCGGTGTCGCGGTCGTTACGCTCGGCCTTCAGTTCGCGCTTTGGACCGGACTGACGGCCTTCATCATCTGGACGTATTACTTTGCCTTGCGTGTCGTCGTGCACCGGGCACACGTCGACGCGAGGGTTTGAGGGCGTCGACGGCATCGCTATGGCCGTCATTCGACTGGTCAAATTTGACTATCGTGGCTTAGCTCCTAGGGTTGGAACGTAGCGACGGTGTAGAGTGCGCAAAAAACACTATTTGATGTGCGGTTTCAGTCGGTCGTAACACTCACCAGCGGAGGAAAGTGTCCATGTCCCAGCCACAAAATTTCGATCCCCAGGCGTACTGGCGCGCGACCTTGCGCCTGCTCGTCGCAACCCTGGTCATCTGGTTCGTCGTTTCTTTCGGGGCAGGCATCCTGTTCCGCGATGCGCTCGACACGGTCCGCATCGGCGGTTATCCGCTGGGCTTCTGGTTCGCCCAGCAGGGGTCCATTTTCATCTTCGTCGGTCTGATCTTCTGGTATGCCAAGCGCATGGACAAGATCGACCGTGAGCACGACGTCCACGAAGAATAAGCAGAGAACCGGGAGATAACTCGAATGGATCTGAAAACCCTGACCTACATCGTCGTAGGCCTGTCGTTCGCGCTCTACATCGGCATCGCCATCTGGGCGCGTGCCGGAACCACCAAGGAGTTCTACATCGCGGGCGGCGGTGTGCACCCGATCGTCAACGGCATGGCGACAGGCGCCGACTGGATGTCGGCCGCGTCGTTCATTTCGATGGCCGGCCTGATCGCCTTCCTCGGCTACGGCGGCTCGGTCTACCTGATGGGCTGGACCGGCGGTTACGTGCTGCTGGCCGTGCTGCTGGCGCCGTATCTGCGCAAGTTCGGCAAGTTCACGGTGCCCGAGTTCATCGGCGACCGCTATTACTCGCAGACGGCGCGCATCGTCGCGGTGATCTGCCTGATCTTCATTTCCTTCACCTACGTCGCGGGGCAGATGCGCGGCGTCGGCATCGTGTTCTCGCGCTTCCTCGAAGTCGACATCACGACCGGCCTGCTGGTCGGCATGGGCCTCGTGTTCTTCTACGCCGTGCTCGGCGGCATGAAGGGCATCACCTACACCCAGGTCGCGCAGTACGTGGTGCTGATCTTCGCCTACACGATCCCGGCGGTGTTCATTTCGCTGCAGATCTCGGGCAACGTCTTCCCGCAGCTCGGCCTCGGCGGGCACACCGGCGAGATGTACTTCCTCGACAAGCTCAACCAGACCGTGACCGATCTCGGCTTCGCCGCGTACACCGCCGGCAACAAGACGATGATCGACGTCTTCTGCATCACACTCGCGCTGATGGCGGGCACGGCGGGTCTGCCCCACGTCATCGTGCGCTTCTTCACGGTGCCGAAAGTGCATGACGCGCGGCTGTCGGCCGGCTGGGCGCTGGTCTTCATCGCCATCCTCTACACGACCGCGCCCGCGGTCGGCGCGATGGCGCGCTACAACCTGCACGCGACGGTCAATACCGCGGTGGCGAGCGGTGGCGACATGTTCGCCCCCGACGCGAGCATCGAGGGCGAGACGCGCCCCGAGTGGATGAAGCGCTGGGAGAAGACCGGTCTCGTCATGTGGGAGGACAAGAACAGCGACGGCCGCATCCAGTACTACAACGACCAGAGCAAGGACGAGACCGTGCTAGCCAAGGCCGAAGCCGCCGGATGGGCCGGCAACGAGCTCGGCTCCAAGGGCAAGGATGGCAAGTTCGAAGGCAAGGTCGACAACGACATCATGGTGCTCGCCAACCCCGAAATCGCCGGCCTGCCCGACTGGGTGATCGCGCTGATCGCCGCGGGCGGCATTGCGGCCGCGCTATCGACCGCCGCGGGCCTCCTGCTCGTCATCTCCTCGGCGATCTCGCACGACCTGCTGAAGGGGGTCTTCGCGAGGAACATCTCGGAGAAGGGGGAACTCGCGGCCGGCCGCATCGCGGCTGCGGTCGCGGTGCTCATCGCCGGCTATCTCGGCTACAACCCGCCGGGCTTCGTCGCGCAGGTCGTGGCTTTCGCCTTCGGTCTGGCCTGCGCGTCGCTGTTCCCGACCATCGTCATGGGCATCTTCAGCAAGACCATGAACCGGGCCGGCGCGATCGTCGGCATGCTCACGGGGCTGAGCTTCACGCTGGCCTACATCGTGTACTTCAAGCGCGACGTGCTGCTCGGCATGTCCAAGGTGCCCGATTCCGAGTGGTTGTTCGGCATCTCGCCCGAGGGCATCGGCGTCGTCGGCATGATTCTCAACTTTGCCGTGGCTTATCTGGTGATGAAGCTGACGCCCAAGTGCCCGGATCATATCCAGCACCTGGTCGAAGGTATCCGCTACCCGCGCGGCGCCGGCACGGCGCAGGCGCACTGAGCCGCCGGCCGCTCGACGAGACCCCCGCCGCGGCGGGGGTTTTTGTTTGTGCACCGGCTCAGAAACCGGACTGGCGGCGCTGCGTGTACTCGAGGTCCTTGAGGCCGGCAAAGCTCGCGCTTCCGCGGGCATCGAGCGCCTTGCGCAGGGCGAGCAGCAACTGCGCGGTGGAGAGGGCGTCGGCCAGCGCGTTATGGCGCGCGTAGTTGCCGATTTTGAATTCGCTCATCCAGTCGTCGAGACTGCGGCGCCGCCGGGCGAGCCGCGGGTAGAGCGCCGGCGCAACGTAGGCCAGGTCGGCCCAGGCGTGGCTGAAATCGAGCCCGAGAAAGGCTTTCATCGCACGGCGGATCATCGGCGCGTCGAAGGCGACATGGAAGGCGACGAGCGGGTCCTTGCCGAGGTATTCGAGAAAGGCGAGCAAGGCGTCGGCGGGCGGCACGCCCGCGCGCTGCGCCGTGCCGCCGATGCCGTGGATCAGGATGTTGCCCTTCTCGCTGACGGTGTCCTGTTGCAGCACGATTTCGAGGCTGTCGCCGAGCTGCACCTTGCCTCGGGAGACGGCGACCGCGCCGATCGCGATCAGGCGATCGCGGCGAGGGTCGAGTCCGCTCGTTTCGACGTCGACCACCACGCAGCGGCCCTCGTCGAGGGGCAGATCGTGGCGCGGCGACGGCAGCGCGCGCCAGGCGGCCAGACGCGCGGCCTGCTGCGGCGAGAGTTCCGGTTTTCTGCCGAAGCGAGGCGCCAGCCAGTTCATACCTGGTAGTGCAGGCCGAGCTTGGTCTGCAGCTTGCGCGCCTGGCGGAAGGCTTCCTTGAGGATGCGGCTGTCGAGATTGTTGAGCGTGTCGGGGTCGACCCGGTTGCCGAGCGACGCACCCTGTTCGCTTTGTCCGTGGTGAAGGCGCAGGCGCAACAGCTGGATGAAGAGGAAGGCCTCGCAGTAGGCGTCGACATCGCGGCTGGCAAGCTTCAGCGGCGCCGCGATCTCGCGCAGGCGCTCGAGCGTGTTGGTCTGCGTGCCGCCGATCGCGAGACTGAAGATGCGCGCAGCGTCGACGAAGGGGGTGATGCCGTTGAGCTTGAGGTCGACCGCGTGATCGTCGCCGGTGACGAAGTCGCGCACGACCCCGAGCGGCGGGCGGTTGCGCAGGGCGTTGACCGCAAGCTGGTGCAGGAAGCGCGAGTTCTTCGGTGCGGCGGCGCGCAGCCAGTCGCGCAATTCGACGCCGAGACCGACCGCACCGTAGAGCGGACGGAAATCGAAGAAGATCGTCGCATGCAGCAGGTCCATCGGCGCGCCGTGATAGATCCAGCGGTCGAAGGTGTCCTGCCATTCCTCGAGCGAAAGGCACCACTTCGGATTCGACGCCATGACCTCGCCGCCGCAGAGCGGAAACCCGCATTCGGCGAGCGCGAGGTTGACGCGTTTGGCGAAGGGCAATAGCGCCTCGCGCTGCGCGGTGGGCGACTCGCCCGCCTTCGGCGCGAAGATGATGCCGTTGTCCTGATCGGTGTTCAGCGTCTGCTCGAAGCGCCCCTCGGAGCCCAGCGCTAGCCAGCAGAATTCGATGTCGCGGGCGGGACTCTCCTGCAATTCGAGCTCGATGACACGCGTCGTCAGCAGGTCGTTGAGCGTGGTGATGATCTGCGTCAACTGCTCGGCTGCGATGCCCTGCGCGAGCATGTTGCGCGAGAGCTGCTGGATGTCGCGAGCGCTCTGCTTGAGCAGATCGAGATCGGGCGCGTGACGGATCGCCGTGCTGATTTCGCTGAGCCCAACGCGTTGCAGGCTGAACAGATCCTTTTCCGAGACCACGCCGGTGAGGCGGCCGTTGTCGGTCACGAGAACGTGGCGGATGCCCTCCTTGGCCATGGTCAGCGCCGCATCGTGGGCAAGCGCGTGCGGCGGCAGCGTGGTGAGTTGCGTGCTCATGATGTCGATCACGGGCCGTTCGAGGTCGGCGCCCGCGAGCGCGACGCGGTCCAACACGTCGTGAAGCGTGAGGATGCCTCGCGGGACGCCATTTTCGACGGCGACCATCGCCCCGACGCCCTGTGTCTTCATCGACTGCAAGGCCTGCCGCACCGAGCTTTGCGGCGAGCAGGTCACGGGCTCGCGGCGCACGATGGCCGCGAGGCGGCTGCTCATCGACTGCTGCTCGGCGCTTGCCCTCGAGTAGCCGGCGTGAATCCGGCGCAGCGAATGCTCGAGCAGATTGGCGATCCGCCGCGTACAAAAATCCTTGAAGGGCTCGCTCAGCTGCGTCAACTGCAGGAAATCCGCTGCCGCGAGCTGGTAGCAGAAGGCGTCGCTGCCGGCGCGGTAGACGCTCGTGACCGGGCGCTCGGCGAGTAGCGCGCCGAGCGGGAAACATTCGCCTTCGCGCAGCTCGAGCCAGGGCGCGCCGTCCGTAGTTTGCGCGCGGCCCTGTTCACCTTGCACGACCCCCTGCTTGATCACGAAAAACTGCAGCGGCGCGACCTGCTCGGGCGCAAGAATGACCTCGCCCTGGGCGAAATAGCCGAGCGACAATCGCCGGGCCATCCAGAGCAGGTGCTCGCGTGCCATCTGATCGAAGGGGGCGAACTGAGCGAGGTGGTCGACGGTCGCCTGGACCAGCGAATTGACAGCCTCTGACATGGACTCTCCTGTGGCGTGTCGTCGCCCCATTATCGTCAGGCGACGCTTCGCTCGGCAAGGTGCTGGGCGAGAAGCGCGAGTGGCGTGCATGAAAAAGCCCCGCCGAGGCGGGGCTTTTGAACGGCCGAACAGGGTGCTGTTCGTTACCCGCAGGTGCCCTGACGGACATCTCGAGCCGGCCGCGGTCGAACGACGGGCTTACATCATGCCCATGCCGCCCATGTCGCCCATGCCGCCACCCATCGGCATCGCGGGCGCCTTGTCTTCCGGCAGGTCGGCGACCATGCAGTCGGTAGTCAGCATCAGGCCGGCGATCGATGCGGCGTTCTGCAGCGCGGTGCGCGTGACCTTGGTCGGGTCGAGCACGCCCATCGCGACCATGTCGCCGTACTCGCTGGTGCCGGCGTTGTAGCCGAAGTTGCCCTCGCCTTCGAGCACCTTGTTGACGACGACCGACGGCTCGTCGCCGCAGTTCTTGACGATCTGGCGCAGCGGCTCCTCGATCGCGCGCAGCACGATCTTCACGCCCGCATCCTGGTCGTGGTTGTCGCCCTTGATCGCGGCAGCCGCGGCCTTGGCGCGCAGCAGTGCCACGCCGCCGCCGGGAACGATGCCTTCTTCGACCGCGGCACGGGTCGCGTGCAGCGCGTCTTCGACGCGGGCCTTCTTCTCCTTCATCTCGACTTCGGTCGCAGCGCCGACCTTGATCACGGCGACGCCACCGGCCAGCTTGGCCTTGCGCTCCTGCAGCTTTTCCTTGTCGTAGTCGGAGGTGACTTCCTCGATCTGCTTGTTGATCTGGGCGATGCGGCCCTTGATCGCGTTGCCGTCACCGGCGCCGTCGATGATCGTGGTGTTCTCCTTGCCGACCTCGATGCGCTTGGCGCGGCCCAGATCCTGCAGGGTGGCCTTCTCGAGGCTCAAGCCGACTTCCTCGGCGATCACGGTGCCGCCGGTCAGGATGGCCATGTCTTCGAGCATCGCCTTGCGACGGTCGCCGAAGCCCGGCGCCTTGACCGCGCAGGTCTTGAGGATGCCGCGGATGTTGTTGACGACGAGCGTGGCGAGCGCTTCGCCGTCGACGTCTTCGGCGACGATCATCAGCGGCTTGCCGGCCTTGGCGACCTGCTCGAGCACGGGCAGCAGGTCACGGATGTTGGAGATCTTCTTGTCGAACAAGAGGATGAAGGGATCGTCCATGATCGCCATCTGCTTGTCGGCGTTGTTGATGAAGTAGGGCGACAGGTAGCCGCGGTCGAACTGCATGCCCTCGACGACGTCGAGCTCGTTTTCCAGCCCGGAGCCGTCTTCGACCGTGATCACGCCTTCCTTGCCGACCTTGTCCATCGCGTCGGCGATGATCTGGCCGATCGGGGCGTCGGAGTTGGCCGAGATCGAGCCGACCTGGGCGATTTCCTTGCTCGTCGTGCAGGGCTTCGAGATCTTCTTCAGTTCTTCGGTGATCGCGTTGACCGCCTTGTCGATGCCACGCTTGAGGTCCATCGGGTTCATGCCCGCGGCGACGAACTTCATGCCTTCGTTGACGATCGACTGGGCGAGCACGGTCGCGGTCGTGGTCCCGTCACCGGCGACGTCGGAGGTCTTCGACGCGACTTCCTTGACCATCTGCGCGCCCATGTTCTCGAGCTTGTCCTTGAGCTCGATTTCCTTGGCGACCGACACGCCGTCCTTGGTCACCGTCGGGGCGCCGAAAGAACGGTCGAGTACCACGTTGCGGCCTTTCGGGCCCAGCGTCACCTTGACGGCGTCAGCCAGAACGTTGACACCCGCCACCATGCGGTGACGCGCGGAATCACCAAAACGTACGTCTTTTGCAGCCATTGCTTAACTCCTAGATATTTGAATTCGGTTGGGTTTGCGTGCGGTGGCGGCTTACTGCTCGACCACGCCCATGATGTCTTCTTCGCGCATCACCAAGAGCTCCTCGCCCTCGACCTTGACGGTCTGGCCGGCGTACTTGCCGAAGAGCACGCGGTCGCCGACCTTTACGTCCAGCGAAATCAGCTTGCCCTGGTCGTCTTTCTTGCCCGCGCCGACGGCCACGATCTCACCCTGATCGGGTTTTTCGGCGGCGGTGTCGGGGATCACGATGCCCGAGGCGGTCTTGCGCTCTTCTTCCATGCGTTTGACAATCACTCGGTCGTGCAGAGGACGGATTTTCATTGCAAAGTCTCCATTGCTAGCGTTGATAACCGGCAGCCGCGGCTGCCCGAAAATAAGGAAGCGGCGAGGGTGTGATTAGCACTCGCCGCCATAGAGTGCTGATAATAGGGGCGCCCTATGACAATTTCAAGTCCATGGATGATCTTTTAAGCCGTACCCGCGCCGCCGTCTGGCACCCCTGCACGCAGATGAAGGATCTCGAGGCGACGCCGCCGCTGGCCATCGCGCGCGGCGAAGGCCCGTGGCTCATCGACACCGCGGGCCGGCGCTACGTCGACGCGATCTCGAGCTGGTGGGTCAACCTGTTCGGCCATTGCAATCCGCGCATCAATGCCGCGATCACCGACCAGCTCGGGCGGATCGAGCACGTCATGCTCGCCGGTGCGACCCACGAACCGGTCGTCGCGCTCTCGGAGCGGCTCAGCGCGCTCACCGCCCTGGGACACGCGTTTTACGCGTCGGACGGCGCGTCGGCGACCGAAATCGCGCTGAAAATGAGCGCTCACTACTGGCGCAACACCGGCCGCCCGGAGAAGAACGCTTTCGTCAGCCTGCAAAACGGCTACCACGGCGAGACCGTCGGCGCGCTGTCGGTCACCGACATTCCGCTCTTCCGCGCGACCTACGAACCGTTGCTACGGCACAGCGCGCGCGTGCCCTCGCCCGACGCCCGGCTCGCCGCGTCGGGCGAGTCGCCCGCGGCCTTCGCCGAACGTTGCGCCGCCGCGCTCGAGGCGCATCTCGCCGCGCACGCCGAAACGACCGCGGCGCTGATCGTCGAGCCGCTCGTGCAGGGCGCGGCCGGCATGGCGATGTATGACCCGATCTACCTGACGCGCGCGCGCGAACTCTGCGACCGCTACGAAGTGCATCTGATCGCCGACGAAATCGCGGTCGGCTTCGGCCGCAGCGGGACGATGTTCGCCTTCGAGCAGGCGCCGCTGCCGGGCGGACCCGCGCCGAAGCCGGTCCGCCCGGACTTCATCTGTCTGTCGAAGGGCATCACCGGGGGCTATCTGCCGCTGTCGTCGGTGCTGACGACCGATTCCGTCTACGCGGCCTTTTACGGCGACGAAACGGCGCGCGGCTTTCTGCATTCGCATTCGTACACCGGCAATCCGCTCGCCTGCCGCGCGGCGCTCGCGGTGCTCGACCTATTCGAGCAGGACGACGTCATCGCCGCCAACCGCGCCAAGGCGGCCACCTTCACGACCATCCTGGCGCCCGTTCGGGCTCACCGACGGGTCCGCCACTTCCGCCGCTGCGGCATGATCTGGGCCTTCGACGTCGCCGGCGCGACCCCGGGCTTCGCCGCGCGCTTTCACCGCGCCGCGCTCGCGCAGGGCGTGTTCGTGCGGCCGATCGGCAACGTGGTCTACGTCATGCCGCCCTACGTGACCGGCGACGACGAGATGCGGCAGGTTTGCGACGCGCTGCTCGCCTGCCTCGACGCCCCGGAGGTATAGCGGGCGCGTTTAGCGGAACCAGGACGCACGACAGAAAGTCAGTATCCGATTACTATCTTGGCGCGGCACCTGCGACGCCGGAAGGCAGGAGCGATGGGCGAGCCGGAGCGCGTTCGGCGCGCATACTACGTCGGCCGCAGCCAGGGGGCATTCAAGTCAATTCCGAGGAGAAGCAATGAAATCAGCAAGTCTCGTACTCGCCCTCGTCCTGGGCATCGAGGCGACGGCGGCCGTCGCGGCCGACGCCCATTCCCACCATGCAGCCCCAACCGAAGACCGCCGCGCCGTGCTCGCGCTGAGCGAGACGGAGCGGGCGATGATCCTCGAGGAGATGCGCCTCTTCCTCGTCGGCGTCGAGAAGCTGACCGGCGCTTTGGCTCGCGAGGACATGGCCGCGGTGGCCACCGAAGCGCGCGAACTGGGTGTCAAGATGACGCACGACGTTCCTCCGGCACTGCGCGAGAAGCTGCCCCAGGCGTTCCGCCAACTCGGGTTCACCGTGCATCGCGACTTCGACGCGCTGGCCCTCGACGCCGAGAGCATGAAGGACCCGCGTCACAGTCTCCAGCAGTTGTCGGCCACCCTGCAAAAATGCGTGAGCTGCCATGCCGGCTATCAGATCCGCCCGCAGCCGCTCGCGGCGGCGCACTGAGCGCGCCGCATGACGAGCATGCTGACGCGTGCCCGGGCCAGGCGACGGGTGGCGCCGCGACCCGGCTCGTACGCCGCGGGGGCAGCGGGCGCCGAGCTCACGGGCGCTACGCGTTCCGTCGCACGTAGGACAAGGCCGGGTCGCACGGCGTCGATCGGGGCGAAAAAAACGTTGGCGAGCGCAAACCTCTCTACCATGGCTGGCAGCATGGACGCGGTGCGGGGGAGGCACCCACGAGCATGAAACTGACTTTTCTCGGCGCGGCCCACGAGGTGACGGGCTCGAGCTACCTCGTCGAGGCCGACGGCGTGCGCTTTCTGGTCGACTGCGGGATGTTCCAGGGCGGGCGCGAGGCGCGCGAAAAAAACCGCCGTCCGTTCGGCTTCGACCCGGCGGCGCTCGACTTCGTCATCCTGACCCACGCCCACATCGACCATTCCGGCCTGTTGCCGCGGCTGGTCGCCGACGGCTACCGCGGGCCCGTGCACGCGACCCGGGCGACCTGCGACCTGCTCGCCGTGATGCTGCCGGATTCAGCCCACATCCAGGAAAAGGAGGCCGAGTACGCGCGCGTCGACCGCTTCGGCGAGTCGGCGAGGCGCGAGGCCAATGGCGAGACCGCGCGCGACACGGCGCCGCTGTATACGGTCGCCGAGGCGCGCGCCGCGCTCGCCCGGCTGAACGGCGTCGACTACGATCTCGAAATCGCGCCTCACCCGGCTGTGCGCTGCAAATTTCGCGACGCCGGCCACATCCTCGGCTCGGCCATCGTCGAGCTGTGGATCGGCGAGGGCGCGAAGCGGCGCAAACTCGTGTTTTCGGGCGATCTGGGCCAGCCGGCGCGCCCGCTGCTGCACGACCCGACGCCGATCACGGACGCCGACTACCTGGTGGTGGAGTCGACCTACGGCAACCGCGATCACAAGACGATGGCAGCGACCGAAGACGAGCTCGTCGAGGCGATCAACGACACGCTCGAGCGCAAGGGCGGCAACGTCGTCGTCCCCGCCTTCGCGGTCGGCCGCACGCAGGACATGCTTTATCTGTTCGCCGACCTGAGCCGCCAGGGGCGGATTCCCAAACTCACGGTGTTCGTCGATTCGCCGATGGCGACCGCGGCGACCGAGATCACCTTCAAGCACATGGCCTTGCTCGACGCCGAGACGCATCGGCTCATGGGCCGCCACGGCGGCACCGCGCATTTCCGCAAGCTCGGTTTCGTCGAGGACGTCGAGGAATCGAAGGCGCTCGACCGCATCAAGGGCGGCGCCGTCATCGTCTCGGCGAGCGGCATGTGCGAAGCCGGGCGCATCAAGTTCCACCTGCGCGCCAACCTCGGGCGGCGCGAGTCGAGCGTGCTCATCACCGGCTTCCAGGCGGCCGGCACCTTCGGCCGCAGGCTCGTCGACGGCGCGAAGCAGGTCCGTCTGCTCGGCGAGGACATCAAGGTGCGCGCCGATATCTACACGCTCGGCGGCCTCTCGGCCCACGCCGACCGCAGCGCCCTGCTCGGCTGGCTCGGGCATTTCACCAACAAACCGCGTCGCGTCTTCGTCGTCCACGGCGAGGAAGACGTCGCGACCGGCTTCGCCGCGACGATCGCCACGCAGTTCGGCTGGGATGCGATCGCCCCGACCGGGGGCCGCAGCGTCGTTCTGGACTAGAGATGAAGATGAAACCTCCCGCACTTTCCCTGGCAGTCCTCCCGCTCGCGCTTGCGCTCGCGGGTCCCGCTTTCGCCGCCTCGGTCGCCGACTGGGAGGGCTGCAGCGCGATCCCTGCCGACGTCGACCGCCTTGCCTGTTACGACCGCGTGTCGGGGCGCGTGCCCGAGGCAGAGGCCGCGGCGACGCCCGCCGCGGACGGAATCGCGATGGAACCGGCGCCGGTCGCCGAGGCCCAGCCCGCGGATGCGCCGAGCCTGCTCTCGGCGCTCTCGCGTCACTGGGAACTCGACGACGAGGCCAAGCAGGGCGCCTTCCTATTCCGCCCGCATCGCCCCAACTATTTCCTGCCGCTCAAGTACAGCACGCGGCCCAACGACACGCCTTTCCGCGACACCTTTTCGCATTCCGACCTCGGCCTTGATTCAATCGAGACCGAAGTGCAGCTCAGCTTCAAGATCAAGGGGATGGAAGGCGTCTTCGGCTACGACAATGTCGACCTCTGGTTCGGCTATACCGCGAGCTCGTTCTGGCAGGCCTACAACGGCACGATCTCATCGCCGTTCAGGGAGACCAACTACGAGCCCGAGGCGATGCTGGTGTTTCGAACCGACTACGACATCGCCGGGTTTCGCGGGCGTTTCATCAACCTCGGCCTGTCGCACCAGTCGAACGGCCGTGGCGAGGACCTGTCGCGCAGCTGGAATCGGGTCTACGCGCAATTCGGTTTCGAGCGCGACAACCTCGCGCTGCTGATCCGGCCCTGGTATCGGCTGCCCGAACATGACGAAGACGACAACCCGAACATCGAGGACTACATGGGCCACGGCGACCTGCTCGCGGTCTACCGCAAGGGCCGCAACGCCTATTCGCTCCTGCTGCGTAACAATTTCAAGCGCTCCGACAATCGCGGCGCGTTCGAACTCAGCTGGAGCTTTCCGCTGCACGGCCGGCTGAAAGGCTACGTGCAGTATTTCAACGGCTACGGCGAGTCGCTGATCGACTACAACCACCGCCAACAGTCGCTCGGTTTCGGCTTCAGCCTGGCCGAGGGCATGTAGGCCGCGCGCACGGCGCGGACTACTCGGATGCGTTGGGCTCGGATGCGTTGGGCTCGGCTGCGTCGAGCGCGGCGCGCTTCAGCAGCGCGTGCACGTAGCTCACCGGAATCGCGTAGCTGATGCCGCTCGGCGTCGACAGCGCGGCTTCCTTCGCGCCTTTGACGTAGACCGAATTGAGCACGCCGAGCACCTCCCCCGTCTCCGGGTGCCAGACCGGGCTGCCGCTGTTTCCGGGGTAGGCGATCGCGTCGAGCTCGAATACCTCGTAGGCGTCGCGCGCCTGCTTCAGGGTGCGCGCATTGAGCTGGTCGGCACTTTGCATCGGCGTGAATATCGGAACGATCGCGGCGAGCCCGGCGCGATGGGTCGAGGCGTTGAGCCCGAGTATGGAACCGATCGGATAGCCGGTGAAGTAGAGTTGCCAGCCTTCGCGTGCGCGCGCCGAGTCGCCGAGCTTGAGGGTCGGCAGCGGGGCGCCGTCGATCCGGAGCAGGGCGAGATCGCGCGCGCTGTCGGTCGCGACGAGGCGGGCGCTGCGCACCGCCATCTGCCGGTCGCGGCCGATGAAAACGGCGTGGACGGCTTTTTTCTCGGTGTCGAGCGGCTTGGCGAAAATGTGCGCGCACGACACGACGTGGCGGCCGTCGAGCACGGCGAAACCGGTGCCGAGCAGGTTGGCGCGCGGCCGGCCCGTCGGCTGGAAGGTGCCGACGCCGACGACGGCGGGCTTGACCTTGGCGACCGTGTCGGCCACGTCGGCCTCGACCGGGAGCGCGGTCGCGAGCAGGATCAGCGCGACGCTGGAATGCAGCTTGCTCGCCCATCGTCCAGCCCGGCGCGCAGGCCGTCGCGGAAGGCGCGGGCAAATTCGATACAATCCGGGCGGCAGCAGGGACAGTCTATTCATAGGGGAATCCAAGCATGAGCGTTGTTGCGGTTGTCGGGCTGGGCTACGTCGGCCTGCCCTTGGCGGTGGAATTCGGCAAGAAGACGCGCACTGTCGGTTTTGACCTTTCACGCGAAAAAATCGAGCACTACCGTCGATTCTGCGACCCCACCGGCGAAGTGTCGTCGGACGACCTCAAGGCGGCGACGCATCTCACCGTGACGACCGACCCGGCCGCGCTGGCCGAGGCCGATTTCATCGTCGTCGCGGTACCGACCCCGGTCGACGCGGCGCATATCCCGGATTTCTCCCCGCTCGTCGGCGCGTCGACCACGGTCGGCAAACACATGAAAAAAGGCGCGACGGTGATCTACGAATCGACAGTCTACCCCGGCGCCACCGAGGAGGTCTGCATCCCGATTCTCGAGAAGAATTCGGGCATGACGTGGCGCCACGGCTTCCACGTCGGCTACTCGCCCGAGCGCGTGAACCCCGGCGACAAGGAAAGGACGATCACCCGGATCGTCAAGGTCGTCTCGGGCGACGACGCGGCGACCCTCGACAAGGTCGCCGAGCTCTACGGCAGCGTGATCACGGCCGGCGTGCACCGCGCGAGTTCGATCAAGGTCGCCGAAGCGGCCAAGGTCATCGAGAACACGCAGCGCGACCTCAATATCGCGCTCATGAACGAACTCTCGCTGATCTTCCACCGCCTGGGCATCGACACGCTCGAGGTGTTGAAGGCCGCCGGAACCAAGTGGAACTTCCTGCCCTTCCGCCCGGGCCTCGTCGGCGGCCACTGCATCGGCGTCGACCCCTACTACCTGACGCACAAGGCCGACATGCTCGGCTACCACCCGCAGGTCATCCTCGCCGGCCGCCGCATCAACGACGGCATGGGCGCCTACGTCGCCCAGGAAACGGTGAAGAAAATGATCGCCGGCGGTGTCCAGGTCAAGGGCGCCAAGGTCAACGTGCTCGGGCTCACGTTCAAGGAAAACTGTCCCGACCTGCGCAATTCCAAGGTCGTCGACGTCATCCGCGAGCTGCAATCCTTCGGCTGCGAGGTGCACGTCCACGATCCGCTCGGCGAGTCGAAGGAGGCCGAACACGAATACGGGATCGGCCTCACCGCGTGGGAGGAGCTGCCGGCGTGCGACGCGCTCGTCGCCGCGGTCTCGCATGCCGCCTACCTCGACAAGCCGTTCGCGGAACTGACCGCGACCCTGAAGAAGGGCGGCACCTTCACCGACGTCAAGTCGGCGTATGACCCGGCGACCGTGGAAGCCGCGGGCTTCGCCCTATGGAGGCTCTGATGTCCGCGTTCGACGCGCTCAAGGCTGAGCTCGTGGCCGAACCGAAGACCTGGCTGGTGACGGGGGCCGCCGGCTTCATCGGCAGCAATCTCGTCGAAGCCCTGCTGAGGCTCGATCAGCGTGTCGTCGGCCTCGACAACTTCGCCACCGGGCACGAAAAGAACCTCGCGCAGGTGCAGGCGAGCGTCGGCCCTGCACGCTGGGCGAACCTGAGCTTCAAGCGCGGCGACATCCGCGACCTCATCACCTGTCATGACGCCTGCAAGGGCGTCGACTACGTACTGCATCAGGCCGCCCTCGGCTCGGTGCCGCGTTCGATCGAGGATCCGATCTCGACCCACGCCGCCAACAACACCGGCTTTCTCAACATGCTGGTTGCGGCGCGCGACGCCCGGGTCAAGCGTTTCGTCTACGCCGCATCGAGCTCGACCTACGGCGACCACCCGGCGCTGCCCAAGGTCGAGGACATCATCGGCAAGCCGCTGTCGCCGTACGCGGTGACCAAGCTCGTGAACGAGCTCTACGCCGACGTGTTCGGCCGCTGCTATGGCATGGAGTCGATCGGCCTCAGATATTTCAACATCTTCGGCCGCCGTCAGGATCCCCAGGGCGCGTACGCCGCCGTCATCCCGAAATGGGTCGCCAGCATGATCCACGGCGAGCCGGTCTACATCAACGGCGACGGCGAGACCAGCCGCGACTTCTGCTACATCGACAACGTCATCCAGGCCAACCTGCTCGCCGCGACGAGCCCGCACGCCGACGCCGCGAACCAGGTCTACAACATCGCGGTCGGCGACCGCACGACGCTCAACGAATTGTTCGAGGCGATCCGCTCGCTGCTGGCGCCGCGCTTCCCCCATCTCGCCGACGTGAAGCCGGTCTACCGTGACTTCCGCTCGGGCGACGTGCGTCATTCGCTTGCCGACATTTCCAAGGCGCGCACGCGGCTCGGCTACGCGCCGAGCCATCGCATCGCAGACGGCCTCGCCGAGGCGATGGACTGGTACGTGCAGGACCTCGCCTAAGCCCAACCCGTCATTCAATCCTTACGCGTCCGGGCGTGCCGGGCGACGCGGCAGGCGCCGGCAAATTCGTCCCCGGGAGCCTCAAGCCGGCGAGTTTCGAACCGCTAAAAGCAGGTGACCCAAGCCTTGCCTCCCGCTGACCCGCACCCCGCCGAAGAAACGGCGCTGGACGATCCCGGCCTGCCGTTTCGCCAGAGCGCGCTCGACATCCTGCTGCGCCGCATGCGCAGCGAAAGCGACTTCCCTGCGCTGTCCGAGGCGATCGGTGCGATCAACCGCATCGCCGCGTCGGATCGCGAGGGGGTCAACGAGCTGTCGAACAACATCCTCAAGGACTTCGCGCTCACCAACAAGCTCTTGCGGCTCGCCAACGTCGCGTTCTACAACCAGGTCGGCGGCGGCTCGATCAGCACGATCTCGCGTGCGGTCGTGATCCTCGGTTTCGACGCCGTGCGCTCGATCGCGCTGAGCCTCATCCTGTTCGACAACCTCGAAAACAAGGCGCACGCACAGCAGCTCAAGGAAGAGTTCGTCAAGCTGCTCTACGCCGGGATGCTGGCGCGCGAAATGGCGGGCAAGGCGCAGGTGGCCGACGTCGAAGAGGCGTTCATCGGCGCGATGCTGCACAAGCTCGGGCGCATGCTGGCGATGTTCTACTTTCCCGCGGAAACCGCGCAGATCGAGGAACGGATCGCGGCCGAGGGGCTCGGCGACAGCCGGGTGTCGAGCGAAGTGCTCGGCGTCTCGTTCGAAAACCTCGGCATCGGCATCGCGCGCAGCTGGGGTTTCCCCGATCAGCTCGTGCAGAGCATGAAGAAACTTCCGGAAGGCAAGCTCAGGCGAAGCACCGCCGGCGCCGACCGCCTGCGCGCGCTCGCCGGGTTTTCCAATGCCTTGTGTGAAGCCATCCTCGACACCCCCGACAGCGAACGCGGCAAGGCGCTGGCGAAGATCACCGGGCGTTTCAGCGACGTCGTGCCGATCGGCGTCGAACAACTCGCCGAGGTGATGGAAAAGTCGATGCACGACTTCGCGCAATTCGCCCTCGCCGTGAATGTGAACCTCAAGCAGAGCGATTTCGCCCAGCAGGCGTCGAAATGGGCCGGCGTGCGCATGCCGGCGGCGTCCACCGATCCGTCCGCCAGCGCCGACGACCGCGCCGCGCTCGAGTCGACGATGCTGCACGAGCACGCGCCGATACTCGACGACGCGTCCGCGGCCGTGCCCGAGAGTGCACCGCGCAGCAGCGCTGAAATCCAGGCCGCGCTCAGCTCGGGGCTGCAGGACGTCGGCAATTCCCTGATCGACGACAACGTGTCGATCAACGACATCCTGCGCATGATTCTCGAGGCGATGTATACCGGCATGGGCTTCGACCACGTCGTGCTGTGCATCAAGGATGGGCGTCGCAATGCGATGTGCGGCAAGTTCGGTTTCGGCGACGGCGTGCAGGACCTGATCAGGGCCTTCGACTTTCCGCTCACGGCGCCGGCGGACGTCTTTCTGGTCGCCCTGCAGCAGAACGCGGACATCCTCATTACCGACATCGACGACGCCAAGATCGCGACGCGCATCCCCGCCTGGTATCGCGCGCGCGTCGCGGCACACACCTTCGCGCTCTTTCCGATCATCGTCCGCGGCAAGGCCGTGGGGCTGATTTACGCCGACCGCGCGCGCCCCGGCGACATCACGATCCCGGAAAAGGAATTGTCGCTGCTGAAGTCCCTGCGCAACCAGGCCGTACTCGCCATCCGCCAGTCGGTGTAGGGCTGCGCCTCCCGCTGCCGGGATGGCCGGCCGAATTCGGCATAATGCTGTGATGCCGTCGCGCCGCGTTTTCCCTCTGCTGATCGGCCTGCTGCTTGCAGGGGCCTTCTCCTCCGTCCCCGCCGCGGAGTTGCCCGAGGGCTTCGTCGCTGCGCTCGACACGGCCGGGATTCCGCGCGAGCGCGTCGCCGTCGTCGTGCAGAAGCTCGACGCCGAACAGCCGCTGCTCAGCCACAACGCCGAGGCTGCGCTCAATCCCGCTTCGGTGATGAAACTCGTGACGAGCTTTGCGGCGCTCGACCAGCTCGGCCCGGGCTACCGCTGGACGACCGAGCTGTGGCTGGACGGCCCGGTCGCGCACGGGGTTCTCGGCGGCGATCTCGTCGTCAAGGGGCGCGGCGACCCGACGCTCACGCTCGAGCGCATGTGGTTGCTGCAGCGCGCACTGCGCGCACGCGGGGTGTCGCAGGTTCGCGGGCGGCTCGTGCTCGATACGGGCTATTTCGTTCTTCCCGAACTCGATCCCGGTGCGTTCGACGGCGAACCGCTGGCCTTGTACAACGCGCTACCGGGGCCGCTGGTGGCGAACTTCAACGCCATCACGGTGCATCTGCGGCCAAACGGCGAGACGGTGCGCGTCGTTCCGGACGTTGCCCTGCCCGGCGTCGATCTGAGTTCGGAACTTGTGCTGAGCGACGAGGCCGGGTGCGACGGCTGGAGCGACGGCATCGAGCCGCGCTTTACCGTCGAGGGCGGGCGGGCCCTCGTTTTTGGCGGGCGCTACGCCGCCGCGTGCGGCGAGCGGTCGCTGTCGCTGAATCTGTTCGAACCGGCGACGACCTTCGATTTTATGTTTCGCGGGCTCTGGGCCGAGTCGGGCGGGCGCATCGACGGCGCGACGGTCTTCGGCGCGGTACCGGCCTCGGCGCCCGCGCTGCGCTTCGCGTCGGAACCGCTGACCGAGGCGCTCGTCCGCCTCAACAAGTATTCCAACAACCTGATGACGCGCAACCTCTTCCTGACCCTCGGCGCCGAGGCCTACGGCCCCCCGGCCACGCCGGAAAAAGCCGCCGACGCGGTGCGCGCGTCGCTGACGCGCCGCGGCATATCGACGCGCAAGCTGGTGATCGAGAACGGCGCAGGGCTGTCACGGATCGAACGCCTGAGTGCAGCGGCGCTGACCCAGTTGTTGCGCGCCGCCTATCGCAGCCCGCTGTTCGCCGAATTCGAGTCGGCGCTGCCGATCGTCGCGATCGACGGTACGCTCAAGCGCCGTTTCAACGGCAGCCCACTGGCGGGCAACGCGCACCTGAAGACCGGCACGCTGCGCGACGTGAGTGCGCTCGCGGGCTACGTCGTCGACGTGCGCGGCGAACGCTGGAGCTTCGTCATGCTCGTCAACCACGCCCAAGCGCGCCGCAGCGAGGCCGCGCAGCGCGCTTTGCTCGAGTGGGTGCAGTCGGATGCCGCCGGCGCGGTAGTGCCCTGAGCTGCCACGGCGGAACGGGAGGGCAACGAGTCAGCTCGCGGCGGCGTCGAGCTGGAGCTTGCCGTCCTTGACCGGAATGCGCGCGCCGGGACGCTGCTCCATGCGCACCTGTCCCTCTTCCTTGCCGAGCCGGTAGCGGACGTCGTAGCCGATCGTTTCGGTATGGCTGTCGTAGACGGTCTTGCAGCGGGTCTCGGTGCGGCTGACCGTGTCCTTGTCCTGCATCCCCTTCTGGATCTGGTTACCGGCGTAGCCACCGGCCGCTGCGCCGGCGACGGTCGCGACGGTGCGCCCGCTGCCGCCGCCGACCTGGCTGCCGAGCAGGCCGCCGGCGATCGCGCCGACCGCCGTGCCGGCGATGCGGTTCGGGTCCTTGACCGGCGCCTGCTCGTTGACGACGACGTCCGAGCAGACCTCGCGCGGTGTCTTGCGGGTTTCCGTGACCGGCTCGACCGCGAGGACCTCGGCGAATTCCGGCTGCGCAAGCGCGCGATAGCCGGCGACGCCGCCGATCGCGGTTACCGCAACGGCGCCCGCGATCACACCTGTCATCATCGATTTATTCATGCTTATTCTCCTCAATGGCGAACGGGAGGCTTCCCATTTCGATCATAGCGCGCGGCGCGGGCGAGCGGCACAGGACTATGCGGGCTGCAGCAGATCGATCCGGAAATCGGCTTCGTAGGGCGGAACGTTGCACTCGATGATGTCGGAAGGCGCGACGTCGAGGCGTACGCCGACCACGTCGCTGCGCACCGGCAGCGTCGTCACGCCGCGGTCGACGAGCACTGCGGTGCGGATTTCGGCCGGCTCGCGACGGGCGAGGTATTCGACCGCGCGCAGCATCGAGTTGCCGTGGTACATCACGTCGTCGACGATAACGACGCTCAGTCCGCGCAGGTCGATCGCGGCGTGCGCGGGATTTTCGGTCAGCTGCGTCTCCGGGTGGAGCAGGGTGAGGTCGTCGGCGTAGCGCTTGATCTGCAGGTCGAAGCGGACGCAGTCGGCGCGGCCCCAGTTGTCGCGCAGCTGCGCGTGCAGGCGGCCGGCGAGCGGTGCACCGCGCCGCAGGATTCCGACCAGCGCGACGCGGCTGCGTCCGGCGAGCAGGCCGACGGTCTGGCGCGCCATGTCCCTGACGATCGCCTCCAACTGCTCGGCGCTGTAAAGGCAGGTCCGCCTGCCTGCGGGTTTTTCGCTCATCCGATTAGACCTCGGTCGGGCGCGCCGGGCGCGTCCCGGCGGCAACGAGCGTCGGCGAGGGGGTGCGCACTGCGTTTCATCTAGAGGCCGAGATCCTGCCAGATCGCGTCGACGCGCGCCTTGACCGCGGCATCCATCGTGATCGGCGTGCCCCATTCGCGCTGGGTTTCGCCGGGCCATTTGTTCGTCGCATCGATGCCCATCTTGCTGCCGAGCCCCGACACCGGGCTGGCGAAGTCGAGGTAGTCGATCGGCGTGTTTTCGACGAGCAGCGTGTCGCGCGCGGGGTCGACGCGCGTCGTCAGCGCCCACATGACTTCCTTCCAGTCGCGCACGTCGACGTCGTCGTCGGTGACGAGGATGAACTTGGTGTACATGAACTGGCGCAGGAAGGACCAGACGCCGAACATCACGCGCTTGGCGTGGCCCGGATAGGCCTTCTTCATCGACACGACCGCCATCCGGTACGAGCAGCCCTCGGGCGGCAGGTAGAAATCGACGATCTCGGGAAACTGCTTCTGCAAGAGCGGCACGAAGACCTCGTTGAGCGCGACGCCGAGGATCGCCGGCTCGTCGGGCGGCTTGCCGGTGTAGGTGCTGTGGTAGATCGGATCGCGCCGCATCGTGATGCGCTCGACCGTGAAGACCGGGAAGGTCTCCTGCTCGTTGTAGTAGCCGGTGTGGTCGCCGTACGGACCTTCCAAGGCGGTCTCTTCGGGATGGATCACGCCTTCGAGCACGATCTCGCTCGATGCCGGCACCTGCAGCGTATTGCCGAGGCAGCGCACGACCTCGGTCTTAGCGCCGCGCAGGAGCCCCGCGAACTGGTATTCCGAGAGGGTGTCCGGCACCGGCGTCACCGCGCCGAGGATCGTCGCCGGGTCGGCACCGAGCGCGACGGCGACCGGAAAGGCCTCGCCGGGATGCGCCTGCTGATGCTCACGGAAGTCCAGCGCGCCGCCGCGGTGCGCGAGCCAGCGCATGATGAGCTTGTTCGGTCCGATCACCTGCTGCCGGTAGATGCCGAGGTTCTGCCGCTTCTTGTGCGGGCCGCGCGTGACTGTCAGCCCCCAGGTGATCAGCGGCGCGACGTCGCCGGGCCAGCAGTGCTGGATCGGCAGGCGCGACAAGTCGACGTCCTTGCCCTCCCACACCATTTCCTGGCACGGCGCGCTGCGGACCTCCTTCGGTGCCATGTTGAGCACCTGCTTCAACACCGGCCATTTGTCCCAGGCGTCGCGCAGCCCCTTCGGCGGCTCGGGCTCCTTCAGGTAAGCGAGCAGCTTGCCAACCTCGCGCAGCCGCGCCGGATCGTCCTCGCCCATGCCGAGCGCCACGCGCTTGACCGTGCCGAACAGGTTCGCGAGCACGGGCACGCGGTGCCCCTTCGGATGCTCGAACAGCAGGGCCGGGCCGCCGGCACGCAGCACGCGGTCGGCGATCTCGGTCATTTCGAGGCGGGGATCGACTTCGGTGGCGATGCGCTTGAGCTCGCCCATTTTTTCGAGCTGTGCGACGAAGTCTCGGAGGTCGTGATAGATCATTGCGGGCGTTCAGGAGCGAATGCGTTGCAGCAGCGCCGTCGTCGATGTCTGGTGCCGGAAAGGGATCGAATGGACGGCGCCGCCCCAGTCCTCGACTTCCGACGCGCCGACTATCCGCTCGTGTGGCCAGTCGCCGCCTTTCACGAGGATGTCCGGCCGGATCCGGAGGATCAGTTCGAGCGGTGTGTCCGCGTCGAACGAGGTCACGAGCGACACCGATTCGAGCGCCGCGAGCAGGGCCATGCGATCGTCGAGCCCGTTGATCGGGCGGCCGCTGCCCTTGTCCTGGCGACGCACCGACGCATCGGAGTTCACGCCGACGATCAACGCGCCCCCGAGTGCGCGCGCCTCGGCGAGATAGGTCACGTGCCCGCGGTGCAGAATGTCGAAGCAGCCGTTGGTGAAGACGAGCGGCCGCGGCAACTGCGCCACGCGCGCGGCGAGTTCGCCGGGCGCGCAGAGCTTGCGCTCGAAGGCGAGTTGCGTCACTTGATGTATTCGAACAGGGTCACGACCTTGGTCACGCCCGCCGTCGTGCGCGCGATCTCGGTCGCCTCGTGGGCCTCGCTGTCGGTGACGAGTCCCATCAGGTAGACGACGCCGGCCTCGCTGACGACCTTGACGTTGGCGCCAGGCACGCGCTCGCTGCGCAGCAGGCGGGTCTTGACCTTGCCCGTCAGTGTGGCGTCGCTCGCGTCGGACGTCAGCGAGCTGAGCCCGCCGACGCTCAGTTCGTTGAACACCGTCCGCACGTCGGGAACGCCCTTGACGACCTCGGTCGCGCGGGCACGTGCGGCCTCGTCGGAGACCTGGCCGGTCAGCAGCACCTGGCGATTGAAACTGGTCGCCGAAATGCTCACCGACCCCTTCGCAAACGCCTCGCGCAGACGGTTCATCGCGCGCAACTCGATTTCCTGGTCGCCGATGAATACGCCCGCGGTCCGACGGTCCAACGCCGCCGCGGTGCCGGCTGCCGCGCCCCCCGCGAGGGTCGCGGCGCAGCCATGCAATTGCGTCAGCGCGACGCCGATCAATACGCCATAAACGAGCTTGTTCATTCTTCGACTCCTAATAAAAGGCTGTCCACCGCATCGCAGAGGCAATGGATGGTCAGCAGATGGATTTCCTGGATGCGTGCAGTGGACTCGGCCGGCACGCAGATGCAGACGTCGCCGTCGTCGATCTGCTCGGCGAGACCGCCCCCGCTGCGACCTGTCAGCGCGATGACCTGCATGCTGCGGGCGTGAGCGGCGGCGACGGCCTGCAGCACGTTGGCGGAGTTGCCGCTCGTCGAGATCGCCAGCAGCACGTCGCCGGGCTGGCCGAGCGCCTTGACTTGGCGCGCGAACACCTGGTCGTAGGCGTAGTCGTTGGCGATCGAGGTCAGCGTCGACGTGTCGGTCGTGAGCGCGAGCGCCGCGAGCCCGGGGCGCTCCTGCTCGAAGCGGTTGAGCATCTCGGAAGCGAAATGCTGCGCGTCGGCGGCCGATCCGCCGTTGCCGCAGGCGAGAATCTTCCCGCCTTGCGCAAGGCTGTGCACGAGCAAGCGCGCGCCTTGTTCGATGCGGGGCGCGAGCGCGTCGGCAGCGTCGAGCTTGCTCTGCGCCGACGCCTGGAAATGGCCGACGATTCTGTCGTGTAAAGGCATGGTGTTCGGGTGTCTAAATTGGCTTCGTCGCGGCTGTGCGAACCCGCGGCTGTCGATGGCATCCGGCATCGCTACCGAGCCCGTGACGGGCGCGTGTTTCGCCGGGCCGCGGGCGCGCCGGCTCTATCCTACATCGTCGAACGCGTTCCTGATCCATTCGGGTTCCATGCCGCCGCTCAGCGCCACGACGTCGAAGCGGCAGGGTGGCAGGGTCTTCAGGTTCGCAAGATATTGGCGCGCCGCCGCGAGCAATCGCTTCTGCTTGGCGGTCGTCACGCTCGCCGCGGCGCCGCCGAAGTCGGCGCGGCTGCGCACACGCACCTCGACGAACACGAGGACTGCGCCGTCGTGCATGACGAGATCGATTTCGCCGAAACGGCAGCGCCAGTTGCGCGTCACGAGTCTGAGACCGTGCGCTTGCAGAAAGCTTGCGGCGCGCGACTCGCCGGATTGTCCGAGCAGGGATTTCAACATCTGCGACAATGCGCGCATGAGTGAAAGTGCGCATCTTACCCCGCTGTTTCCCGGGCTTTACGTCGTCGCGACGCCGATCGGCAATCTCGGCGACATCACGCTGCGCGCGCTCGACATCCTCAAGCGCGTCGACCGCGTCGCGGCCGAGGATACGCGCGTCTCAGGGCAATTGCTCGCCCATTTCGACATTTCCAAGCCGCTGATCTCCGTTCGCGAGCACAACGAGCGCGAAGCCGCCGCGGGCGTCGTCGCCCGCATTCTTGCCGGCGATGCGGTCGCCTACGTGTCGGACGCGGGAACGCCCGCGGTCTCCGATCCGGGCGCGCGGCTCGTCGCGGCCGTGCGTGCCGCCGGTCAGCGCGTGGTTCCGATTCCCGGCGTGTCGGCGGTCACGACGGCGCTGTCGGCGGCCGGCCTTGAGTCGGGATCGTGGCTGTTTCACGGCTTTCCGCCGCCCAAGCCGGGGCCGCGCCGCGCGCAGTTGCAATCACTCGCGGCACTGCCGGTCGCGCTCGTGTTCTACGAGGCGCCCCATCGTATCGAGGAGACGCTCGCCGATATGGTCGCCGTGCTCGACGGCGCGCGCGGCGTCACGCTCGCGCGCGAACTGACCAAGCGCTTCGAGACCATTGTCAATCTGCCGCTAGCCGACGCGCCGGCCTGGCTCGCCGCGGACCCCAACAATGTGCGCGGCGAATTCGTCGTCATCGTCCATCCGCCGTCGAGCGCGGTCGCCGTCGACGCCGAGGCGATGCGCGTTCTCGACATCCTGCAGGCCGAGCTGCCGCCGACGCTCGCGGCCAAGCTCGCCGCGCAGATCACGGGACGCAGCAAGGCCGAACTCTATAAAATGTCGCTGGCCCTGAAACCCCGTTCTGACGCATGACCGACACGCTCACGATCACCCGCCCCGACGACTGGCACATCCACTTCCGCGACGGCGCCGCGATGCAGAGCGTGATCGGCGACACCGCACGCGTCTTCGGCCGCGCGATCGCGATGCCGAATCTGAAACCGCCGGTCGTGACGCTCGCCGATGCCCTCGCCTACCGCGAGCGCCTGCTCGCCGCGTCGGCAGGAACCGGCTTCGAACCGCTGATGGTGCTCTATCTCACCGACAATACGCGGGCCGACGACATCCGCCGCGCGCAGGCGAGCGGCCTGGTTCACGCCGTGAAGTACTACCCGGCCGGGGCGACGACGAACTCGGACTCGGGCGTCACCGAACTCACCAAGGCCTACGGCGCGATCGCGGCGATGGAGGAGGTCGGCCTGCCGCTGCTTTTGCACGGCGAAGTCGTCGACCCCGAGGTCGACGTGTTCGACCGCGAGGCCGTGTTCATCGAGCGACACCTGGTGAAGTTGCTGGAGGATTTTCCGCGTCTGAAGATCGTGCTCGAACACGTCACGACGCGGCAGGCGGTCGAGTTCGTCGGCACGGCGCCGTCCAACGTCGCGGCGACGATCACGGTCCATCATCTGCTCTACAACCGCAATGCGATGTTCCGCGGCGGCCTGCGTCCCCATCTCTACTGCCTGCCGGTGCTGAAGCGCGAGCGGCACCGCGAGGCGCTCGTCGCCGCTGCGGTCTCGGGCAATCCCAAATTCTTTCTCGGCAGCGATTCCGCGCCGCACCCGATCGGCGCCAAGGAGAGCGCTTGCGGGTGCGCGGGCGTCTATTCGGCGCATGCGGCGATCGAACTGTACGCCGAGGCGTTCGAAGATGCCGGTGCCCTCGACAGGCTCGAAGCCTTCGCGAGTTTCCACGGCGCCGATTTCTACGGGCTGCCGCGCAACGCCGCATCGATCACCTTACGGCGCGAATCCTGGGAGGTGCCGGCCCGCCTCGCGCTCGGTGACGAAGCGCTGGTGCCTCTGCGGGCGGGCGAGAAGGTGCGCTGGCGCGTGGTCGGCTGAGCGGTCCCGCCGCGACGAAAGCTTGGCCGAAGCCGGCGCAGGCAATCTGCGCCCCCGGTCGAGGCGGGCCTATAATGGACACGGGAAAGCGGACCAGGCAACCGCTGCCATGCGTACGCGTGGGAGAGGAAAGTCCGGGCTCCACAGAGCAGGATGCCGGCTAACGGCCGGACGCCGCGAGGCGAGGAACAGGGCCACAGAGACGAGCGTATTCAGTTACGGTGAAACGCGGTAACCTCCATCCGGAGCAACACCAAATAGGCAGACGATGACGCGGCTCGCCGAGTCTGCGGGTAGGTGGCTTGAGCGGGTCAGCAATGGCCCGCCTAGAGGAATGGTTGCCCACGACAGAACCCGGCTTATCGGCCCGCTTTCCCACATCTAGCCTTTTCAATACCTTAGCGGTTTTTCCTCGAAACGCGAAGAAAACACATCGCTAAGCGCCGGTTTTTCCAGAAACTTATCCACAACCCCCACCCATCCCTAAGTCCTTGAGACTTAGGGATTTTTTTGCGTTTACGCGCTTGACCCCCCCAAAACTATCCCCTATAGTGGGCCCAAGTGGTGATTGGTGGGAGGTTGTGGGAGAATGCGCCCCGCCGAGGCCGCACAAATTTCAATACGGGGAGAACATGTTTCGGGGTGTCGCGACCGTCAGTCTGGATAGCAAGAACCGGCTCGTCGTGCCGGCGCGCTATCGCGACGCGCTGCTCGTCAACGGCGCCGGGCGTGTCGTCGTGACCGCTGACCCGGGGCAATGTCTGCTGCTCTATCCACTGCCCGAGTGGGAGCCGATCGAGAAGAAGCTCACCGCCCTCTCCGATTTCAATCCGCGTACCCGCAGCCTCAAGCAACTGCTCGTCGGCTACGCACACGACATCGACATGGACAGTGCGGGGCGTGTATTGCTGCCGCCGATGCTGCGCAAGTTCGCCGAGCTCGACAAGAACGTTGTGCTCGTCGGCCAGGGAAGCAAGGTCGAGTTGTGGAACGAGGCTCGCTGGGAAGCGCAGGTCGCGCAGGCGCTGAGTTTCAGCCAGGAAGCGCTGCCTTCGGAGTTGGAGGGGTTCACGTTGTGATGGAGCCCGCCCATGTGCCGGTGCTGGCACAGGAGGCGGTGGCAGCGCTGGCGATCAAGCCCGAGGGCGTCTACGTCGACGCGACCTTCGGCCGCGGCGGCCACAGCCGCATGATCCTCGCGCGCCTCGGGACGCTCGGGCGGCTCGTCGCCCTCGACCGCGATCCCGCGGCGATCGCCGCCGGCGCCGCCCTCGACGACCCGCGGCTGACCCTGCGGCAAAGCGAATTTTCGCGCCTTGGCAAGGTGCTCGACGCGCTCGGGATTGCGCGGGTCGACGGGATCCTGCTCGATATCGGCGTGTCGTCGCCGCAACTCGACGACGCGGCGCGCGGATTCAGCTTCCGTTTCGACGCGCCGCTCGACATGCGCATGGATCCCGGCAGCGGTATCTCCGCGGCCGACTGGCTGGCGACGGCGGAGGAGGAAGAAATCAGTGAAGTCATCCGCACCTACGGGGAAGAGCGGTTTGCTAAGCCGATTGCGCGTGCGCTTGTTGCAGCACGGCAAAAAGAAGCGATCACTAGCACGGCCCAGCTCGCGGGCATCATCGCCGCGGCAGTCAAGAAACGCGAGCCGGGGCAGCATCCGGCGACGCGCAGCTTCCAGGCTATACGGATTTATCTCAATCGCGAACTTGAGGAACTGAAGGCTGTGCTCCCGCAATGCGTCGAGCGGCTGCGTGCCGGCGGGCGTCTCGCCGTGATCAGCTTCCATTCGCTCGAAGACCGCATCGTCAAACGCTTCCTGCGCACCGAGTCGCTCGGCGAGCAGGCGCCGCCGCGCCTGCCGATTCCCGCCGCGATGCTCAAGGCCGGCCGCCTGAGGCTGGTCGGACGCGCGCAGCACGCGAGCGACGCCGAGGTCGCGGCCAACCCGCGGGCGCGCAGCGCGGTGCTGCGAGTCGCCGAACGCGTCGCCGAGGCGGGCGCATGAGTCCTGCGGCCCGCGCCCTCGTGGCTTCCTGCGTCGCGCTGCCGCGTCTACCCGCTCGCCGCGCCGCCGCACGCTGCAGGCGCCGAAAGGCTTGCGCGTGACCCGGCTCGACCTCGTTCTTGCGCTCGTTCTGGTCGCCTGCGCGCTCGCGGTGATCCAGGCGCAGCATCGCGCGCGCACCTATTTCGTCGAACTCGAGCGGCTCAAGAAAGAGGCGCGCGTGCTCGACGAGCAATGGGGCCAATTGCAGCTCGAGCAGAGCACCTGGGCGAACCCGGCGCGCATCGACTCGGTCGCGCGCAACCGCCTCGGCCTCGTGGCGCCGGCCGCCGAGCGCGTGCGCATCGAAACGCTCGGAGGGCTGCCGTGAACTATCACTCGCGCAGGCTGCTCCGGCTGAATCTCGCCCCCTGGCGCATGGCGACCGTGGCGGGCCTGCTGCTCGCCGGTCTGACCGTGGTCGGCGGGCGCGCGTTCTACCTGCAAGGCCTCAACACCGACTACCTGCAGGGAAAGGGGGACGCGGTCGCCAACCGCCAACTCACCCTGCCGGCGCAGCGCGGCCAGGTTGCGGACCGCCACGGCCAGTTGCTCGCGATCAGCACGCCGGTCGAGTCGCTGTGGGCGCGTCCGACCGAGTTGCGCCTCGACGACGCCCAGCGGGCCCAGCTCGCCCGCGTGCTCGGCGTGTCGCCGCAGGCGCTGGCGAAGACGCTCGGGCGCAAGACCCGCGGTGAATTCAGCGTGCGCCGTCCGGTCACCCCCGAGCAGGCCGTGAAAATCGCCGCGATGGGGATCCCGGGCCTGCACCTGCGGCGAGAATTCCGCCGCTATTACCCGGCCGGCGAAGTCGCCGCCCACGTCGTCGGCTTCACCAACGTCGACGATCTCGGACAGGAAGGCGTCGAGCGTGCCTATCAGGACTGGCTCGCCGGGCGCGAAGGCAAACGCGAGATCCTGCGCGACCGACGCGGCAACACCATCCGCGACCTCGCGCCGATCAAGACCGCGCAGATGGGCGGAAATCTTGCGCTCGCGCTCGACCTCAAGATCCAGTATCTCGCACACCGCGAACTCGCCGCGGCGATCGAGGCACACAAGGCCAAGGGCGGCAGCGTCGTCGTGCTCGACGCCAAGACCGGCGAGATTCTGGCCCTGGCCAACCAGCCGATCTTCAACCCGAACAACCGGCACGACTATGCTCCCGGTCCGATGCGCAATCGCGCCGTGATCGACACCTTCGAGCCGGGCTCGACGATCAAGCCCTTCGTCGCCGCCGCCGTGCTCGAGCGCGGCCTGTACGATCCCGACAGCGTCATCGACACGCCGGAGACCTGGCGCGTTGGCCGCAAGCTCGTGCGCGACGTGCACCCGCATCCGCAGATGACGGTGAGCGAGATCATCCAGAAGTCGAGCAACGTCGGCGCGGTCAAGCTCGCGATGTCGTTGACGCCGCAGCAATACTGGGAGGTGCTGCATCGTGCGGGGTTCGGCGAACGGCCGGGCTCGGGCTTCCCCGGCGAGACGGCCGGACGCTTGCGCGACGCCGCGAACTGGAAGCCGGTCGAGCACGCGACCATGGCGTACGGCTACGGCCTTTCGGTCAGCCTGCTGCAGCTGACCCGCGCCTACATGGCGTTCGCCAACGACGGCGAGGTGATGCCCTTGTCGTTCCTCAAGCGCGAGCCGCAGGAAATTGTCGGCGTGCGCGTGTTTTCGCCGACCGTCGCCCGCGAAGTCCGCGCGATGATGGAAGCCGTCACGCAGGAAGGCGGCACCGGTCTGCGCACGCGCGTGCCCGGCTACCGCGTCGCAGGCAAGACCGGCACCGCGCACAAGCTGGTCGACGGCCGCTACGCACCGGACCGCTATCTGTCGTCCTTCGTCGGCATGGCGCCCGCGTCGAATCCGCGGCTCATCATCGGCGTGGTGATCGACGAGCCGTCCGGCGGCGTCTATTACGGCGGCAGCGTCGCCGGTCCGGTTTTCGCCCAAGTCATGGCGGCTAGCCTGCGTCAGCTCGCGCTTCCTCCCGACGCGCCGGAGACCGCGACCCACCTTACGCACAATGTGCGCCCCGCACGTGGAGGCGGTGCGTGATGGCCGTGCGCGACTCTCACAACCCGCTTGCCGCGAGCGCGTCGATGTCGATCCGCGAATCGGTGCCGCACATCCTCGAACGGCTCGGTCTGGCACCGGGCGAGCTCGTCAACGACAGCCGGCGCGCCGCGCCGGGCAAGGTGTTCGTTGCCTACCCGGGCGACGCCCGCGACGGCCGCGACTTCATCCCGCAGGCGGTGGCCCAGGGCGCCGACGGTGTGCTGTGGGAGGCCGATCACTATCAGTGGGATCCCGCGCTCGCGATCCCGAACGCCGGCGTCGCCGGACTCAAGACCCGCATCGGCGAAATCGCGGCACACGTCTACGGCGAGCCGTCGCGGGCGCTGCACATGATCGGCGTCACCGGCACCAACGGCAAAACCTCGGTCGCGCACTGGATCGCGCAGGCGCTGTCGGCGCTCGGCCGCAAGACCGCGATCATCGGCACCGTCGGCAACGGCTTCCCGTCCACGGGCGACACGCCCGCTGCGCTCACACCGGCGCTCAACACGACGCCAGACGCGATCGAGCTCCAGCAGCGCCTCGCGCGCTACCGCGGCGAGGGCGCGGTCGCCTGTGCCATGGAAGTCTCGTCGCACGGCCTCGCGCAGGGCCGCGTCAACGGGTGCCGCTTCAAGGTCGCAGTGCTGACCAACCTGTCGCGTGACCATCTCGACTACCACGGCGACATGGACAGCTACGCCGCTGCGAAGGCGCGTCTCTTCAACTGGCCCGATCTCGAGTGGGCGGTGCTGAACGTCGACGACGCGTTCGGGCAGCGCCTCGAGGGCGAGACGCGGCCGGCGCGTGTTGCCGGCTACGGTTTCCAGCGCGGCGCCGTCGTCGCGCGCGGTCTCCAGTTGTCGCAGGCAGGCATGCATCTGGCGTTGCAGACCGACTGGGGCGACGCCGAGATCGACGCGCCGCTGCTCGGCCGCTTCAACGCCGCGAACCTGCTCGCCGCGCTGACCGCGCTGCTGGTCTCCGACGTGAAGCTCGACGACGCGTGTCGCGCGCTCGCGCAGGTCACGCCCCCTGCCGGGCGCATGCAGACGCTGGGCGGCGAGGCGCATCCGCTGGTCGTGGTCGACTACTCGCATACGCCGGACGCGCTCGAGAAAGTGCTCGCGACGCTGCGAGAAATCGCGGGCGGGGGCCGGCTGATCTGCGTATTCGGCTGCGGCGGCAATCGCGACAAGGGCAAGCGCCCCCTGATGGGCGCAGCGGCTGGCCGTGGCGCTGACGAGATATGGGTCACGAGCGACAACCCGCGCCACGAGGATCCGCGCGCCATCATCGACGACATCCGCGCGGGGCTTGCCGAGGCCGAGGCGGAGGGTCGGGTGCGCGTCGAGGCCGAGCGCGCCCGCGCGATATTCGAGGCGGTCGGCGGCGCGCATCACGGCGACGTCGTGCTGATCGCAGGCAAGGGCCACGAGGACTATCAGGAAGTCGCGGGCGAACGTCTGCCGTTTTCGGATATTGCAATGGCGAGAAAGGCGCTGGAGGCTTGGGCATGAGCGAGGGGAACTGCATGATGCGTCTGTCGGAGGCCGCGGCCATGCTCGGCGTGCCGCTGCCCGGCGCCGACGCCGAAGTCGTGCGGGTCACGACCGACAGCCGTACGCTGCGTCCCGGCGACCTCTTCGTCGCACTGCGCGGCGAGCGCTTCGACGGCGGCGCTTTCGCGGCGCAGGCCCTGCAGCAGGGCGCGGCCGGCGTGGTCCTCGACCGGGCGCAGGCGCCCGACCTCGCGCAGGCGCTGCGCGTCGACGATACCCGGCTCGCACTCGGCCGGCTGGCGCAGGCGTGGCGGCAGCGTTTTGCGATTCCGCTCGTCGCGATCACCGGCAGCAACGGCAAGACGACCGTGAAGGAAATGCTCGCGGCGATCCTGCGCGTCGAAGCGGGCGACGCCGCGGCCGTACTGCACACCGAGGGCAATCTCAACAACGATATCGGCGTACCGCTGATGCTGCTGCGCCTGCGCGACCACCATCAGTACGCCGTGCTCGAAATGGGCATGAACCACGCCGGCGAGATCGACTACCTCACGCGTCTTGCGCGACCCGACATCGCGATCGTCAACAACGCGCTTACTGCGCATATCGGGTTTCTCGGTTCGGTGGAAAACATCGCGCGCGCCAAGGGCGAGATTTTCAACGGCCTCACCGACGCGGGAATCGCCGTGTTCAACGCCGACGATCCGCATGCCGGACTTTGGCGCGAGGCGAATCGCCAGCGCTGCGTCGTCGATTTCGGCCTCGTGCACGCGACCAGCGTCCGCGGTGACTACCGTGCCGACGAATTCGGCTCGGCGCTCACGGTCACGCTGCCGAACGCCACGCTCGACATCGCGCTCCAGGTTCCGGGCGAGCACAACGTCATGAACGCGCTCGCGGCGGTCGCCGGCGCGTTCGCCCTCGACGTCTCGCATCGCAGTGTCGTCGCCGGGCTCGCGGGCTTCGGTGGCGTCAAGGGCCGGCTGCAGCGCAAAGCCGCGCTGCACGGCAGCACCGTGATCGACGACACCTATAACGCCAACCCGGACTCGGTCAAGGCCGCGCTGGCCGTGCTCGCGCAGCAGCCGGGCAAAAAAATATTCGTGCTCGGCGACATGGGCGAACTCGGCGACGACGCCGCGTCCATGCATGAGGAGATCGGCGTCGCCGCGCGGGCGGCCGGCGTCGGCCGGTTGCTCGCGCTCGGCGACCTGAGTTGCGCGACGGTCGCGGCGTTCGGCACGGGCGCGATGCATTTCGAGCGGATCGAGGAACTCCTCGCCGAACTCGAAAACGAATTAGCGCCCGGCACGGTTGTGCTGGTAAAGGGGTCGCGCTTCATGCAGATGGAGCGCGTGGTCAAGAGTTTCACGGAAGCGTCCGACGCGCCGGGGATGCAGGAACACTGAACATGCTGCTGTGGCTATTCCAACAACTCGGCGAGGACATCCGCGCGTTCAACGTCTTCAACTACCTGACCTTGCGCGCCGTGCTCGCCGCGCTGACCGCACTGACGATCTCGTTCATCGTCGGCCCGGCCGTGATCCGCAAGCTGACCGCGCTGAAAATCGGCCAGTCGGTGCGCAGCGACGGGCCGCAGACCCATCTCGTCAAGGCCGGGACACCGACCATGGGCGGTGCGCTGATTCTCGTCTCGGTCGCGGTCACGACGCTGCTGTGGGCCGACCTATCCAACGACTACGTGTGGCTCGCGCTCATGACGCTGCTCGGTTTCGGCGTCATCGGCTGGGTCGACGACTGGCGCAAGGTCGTCGAAAAGAACTCGCGCGGCCTCGCCTCGCGCTGGAAATACTTCTGGCAATCGGCGATCGGCCTCGTCGTCGCGGTCTATCTGTGGCAGACGGCGAGCCTGCCCGCCCACACCGAACTCATCATCCCCTTCCTCAAGCAGGCGACGTTCGGCCTCTCGGCCGCGGCCTTCATCGCGCTCACCTACTTCGTCATCGTCGGTGCGAGCAACGCGGTCAATCTCACCGACGGACTGGACGGCCTCGCGATCCTGCCAACCGTGATGGTGGCGTCGGCGCTCGCGATCTTCGCCTACGTCGCGGGCAACGCGGTGTTCTCCAAATATCTTGGCGTCCCCTTCGTTCCAGGTGCCGGCGAACTCGCGATCTTCTGCGCCGCGATGGCCGGCGCCGGCCTCGCCTTTCTGTGGTTCAACGCCTACCCAGCCGAGGTGTTCATGGGTGACGTCGGCGCGCTCGCGCTCGGCGCCGCGCTCGGCGTCGTCGCCGTCGTCGTGCGCCAGGAGATCATCCTTTTCATCATGTGCGGCGTGTTCGTCATGGAGACCCTGTCGGTGATGATCCAGGTCGCCTCGTTCAAGCTGACCGGCAAGCGCGTCTTCCGCATGGCGCCGATTCACCACCACTACGAACTGAAGGGCTGGAAGGAAAACCAGGTAGTCGTGCGTTTCTGGATCATCAGCATGATGCTGGTGTTGATCGGCCTGTCGAGCCTCAAACTTCGATGAGCGGAACCATGATGAAACGCAGGGCGGAAAGGTTGGGGGGAGACTCACGTGCCGGTGCAACCGGCACGTTACGTCGACACCACAACCCGACCGTGCGTTTCTGGATCATCAGCATGATGCTGGTGTCGATCGGCCTGTCGAGCCCGAAACTCGGATGAACTACGACGCGCTGCAACTCTCCGGCCGAAAGGTCCTCGTGCTCGGCCTCGGCGACACCGGCCTGTCTTGCGCGCGTTGGCTCAGCGTGCATGGCGCCGACGTGAGCGTCGCCGACAGCCGCGAAGCGCCGCCCCATGCGGCCCGCCTCGCCGAGACGCTGCCGCAGGTTGCGCTTTTCACCGGGCCGTTCGAGGCGGCGCATCTGGCCGCGGCCGACATGCTCGTGCTGAGTCCGGGCGTGCCCCTGTCCGAGCCGGCGGTTGCCCAAGCGGTCGCGCAGGGCGTCGAAGCGGTCGGCGACGTCGAGCTGTTCGCCCGCGCGCTGGCCGTGCTGAATGCGCAGCGCGCGGCTTTGCCGGCGCCGCAGGCGGCGATGCGCGTGATCGCGATCACGGGGAGCAACGGCAAGAGCACGGTCACCGCGATGTGCGGCGACATGTGCCGGATGGCCGGTCTCACCGTGTGCGTCGCCGGAAACATCGGCCTGCCGGTGCTCGACGCGCTGCATGAGATCGAGCAGGGCGCCGCGCCGCTGCCGCAGGTCTGGGTGCTCGAGTTGTCGAGCTTCCAGCTCGAGACGACCTCGAGCCTCGACGCCACGGCGGCGGCTGTCCTCAACCTGTCCGAGGACCACATGGACCGCTACCCCGACATGGCCGCGTACGCGGCGGCGAAGGCGCGCATCTTCAGCGGAAATGGCGTGCAGGTGCTGAACCGCGACGACCCGCGCACGCTCGCGATGGCGATTCCCGGTCGACATGTCGTGAGCTTCGGCCTCGACCGCTGTCCGACCGACGAGAACTTCGGCCTGTGCGAGGACGAACTGTGCCTCGGCGGCGACATGTTGATGCCCTTGTCGGTGCTCGCCGTCCCCGGCCTTCATAACGCCGCGAACGCGCTCGCCGCGCTCGCGCTGACCCGTGCGCTCGATCTGCCGATCGAGGCCCTGCTGCGCGGCTTGATGCATTTCAAGGGCCTGCCGCATCGCGTCGAGAAAGTCGCCGACATCGACGGCGTGACCTGGTACGACGACTCCAAGGGCACCAATGTCGGTGCGACCGAGGCGGCTCTCTACGGCATGGGGCGGAGAAAAGCGGTCGTCATCCTCGGCGGCGACGGCAAGGGGCAGGATTTCGGTCCGCTCAAGGCCGCGGTCGCGGCCAATGCGCGCGCCGTCGTGTTGATCGGCCGCGACGCTGTGGCCATCGAGGCCGCGATCGAAGACTCGGGCGTCGCGAGCTACCGCGCCGACACGCTGCCCGACGCGGTCGAGCAGGCGGCGCGTCTTGCCGAGCCGGGCGACGCGGTGCTGCTGTCGCCGGCCTGCGCGAGCTTCGACATGTTCCGCAACTACGTTCACCGCGCCGAGGTCTTCGTCGACGCGGTGAAGAAACTCGCCGCGCAAAGGGCGCAGGTCTGATGCTGTATACCGCACGCGCCCCCAAGCCCAGCGCCGAGCTCGATTTCAGCCTGCTCTGGCTCGCGCTCGGCCTGCTCGCGATCGGTCTCGTCATGGTGTATTCGGCGTCGATCGCGACCGCGGAGGCGGCCAGGTACACCGGCCACAACGGCGAATACTATCTGCTGCGCCAGGGCATGTTCATCCTGCTCGGCGTCGGCGTTGCGGTCGCCGCGTTCCAGGTTCCGACGCGGGTGTGGCAGCAGGCCGCGCCCTACCTGTTCCTCGCCGGCCTGTTGCTGCTGGCCGTCGTGCTGATCCCGGGGATCGGTCGCGAGGTCAACGGCAGCCGGCGCTGGATCCCGCTCGGCTTCGCCAACCTGCAGCCGTCCGAGATCATGAAATTCCTCGCCGTGCTCTACGCGGCCGACTACACGACGCGCAAGGCCGCGTTCATGCATGACTTCAAGAAGGGCTTCCTGCCGATGGCGGCGGTGATGATGCTCGCCGGCGCGCTGCTGCTGAAGGAGCCCGACTTCGGCGCCTTCGTCGTCATCGTCGCGATCGCGATGGGCATCTTGTTTCTTGGCGGCCTCGACTGGAAGGTGTTCGCGGGGCTGATCGTCGTGCTCGTGATCGGGTTCGCGCTGCTAATCTTCACTTCCGAATACCGGATGCAGCGCATCCTCGGCTTCATGGACCCGTTCGCCGATCCCTACGGCAAGGGCTATCAGCTGTCGCACGCGCTGATCGCCTTCGGTCGCGGCGAGTGGCTCGGCCTGGGCCTCGGCGGCAGCGTCGAGAAGCTGTTCTACCTGCCCGAGGCGCACACCGATTTCCTGCTCGCCGTCATCGCCGAGGAATTCGGCTTCGTCGGCGTCGCCGTCGTGATTGGCCTGTTCGCCTGGCTGCTCGTCAAGGCCTTCGTCATCGGCCACCGCGCGGCGCAACTGGAGCGCAACTTCTGTGCGCTCGTCGCGCAAGGCATCGGCATCTGGCTCGGCGTGCAGGCGCTCATCAACATGGGCGTGAACGTCGGCCTGCTGCCGACCAAGGGCCTGACGCTGCCCTTCCTGTCTTTCGGCGGCAGCGGCGTCGTCGCCAACTGCATCGCAGTCGCCGTGCTGCTGCGCATCGACTGGGAACATCGTCAGATGATGCGGGGGAAGACCTTCTGATGGCCGCCGCGAACCGCACCCTCATGGTCATGGCCGGCGGCACGGGCGGCCACGTCTACCCTGCGCTCGCCGTTGCCGAGACCTTGCGCGAGCGCGGCTGGAGCGTGTTCTGGCTCGGCACGCGCGCCGGGCTCGAGGCGCGTGTGGTCCCGGCCGCGGGAATCGACATGGTCTGGGTCTCGATGGGCGGCGTGCGCGGCAAGGGTCTCGTGAAGAAGCTGCTGCTGCCGGCGATGCTGCTCGTCGCATTCGCCCAGAGCCTCGGCGCGATCCTGCGCCGGCGCCCCGACGTCGTGCTCGGCATGGGCGGCTACACGGCCTTTCCGGGCGGCATGATGGCGAGCCTGTTGAACCGGCCGCTCGTCGTGCACGAACAGAATTCCGTCGGCGGGTTGACCAACCGCCTGCTGGCCTGCCTGGCCGACCGTGTGCTGACCGCATTCCCCGCGGTATTCACCCATGCCCACGACAAGCCGATTCCGTGCCGGCGCGTGTCGGCCGAATGGGTCGGTAACCCGGTGCGCGGCGACATCACGGCCGCGCCGGCCGGGGAACGCGCGGCGCGCAGCGGCCCGCTGCGCCTGCTCGTCGTCGGCGGGAGCCTCGGCGCGAGCGCGCTGAACGAGCTGGTGCCGCGCGCGCTGGCGCTGCTGCCCGAGGCGCAGCGGCCGCGCGTCGTGCACCAGTCAGGACGCCGCCACGTCGACGCGCTGCGCGCCGGCTATGCCGCGGCCGCCGTCGACGCCGAGGTGCGCGACTACATCGACGACATGGCTGCGGCCTACCGTGACTGCGACTTCGCGATCTGCCGCGCCGGCGCCATGACCGTCGCCGAACTCGCGTGCGCGGGCGTGCCGGCGCTGCTCGTGCCCTTCCCGTTCGCGGTCGACGACCACCAGACCGGCAACGCGGCCTTCCTGGCCGAGGCCGGCGCGGCCTGGCTCGTGCAGCAGAAGGACCTGAGCGCCGAAGCGCTGGCTGAATTGATCGCCGGCATCGACCGCAACCGGCTCGCGGCGATGTCCGAGCAGGCCGTGCGGCTCGCCAAGCCCGATGCGACCGGGCGCGTCGCCGACATCTGCGAGGCCCTCGCGAAATGAAACATGCCGTCAAGCACATCCATTTCATCGGCATCGGCGGTGTCGGCATGAGCGGGATCGCCGAAGTGCTGCTGAATCTGGGTTATGCGGTGTCCGGCTCCGACCTCGCCGACAACGCGGTGACGCAGCGCCTCGCGAAACTCGGTGCCCGCATCCACCGCGGTCATGCGCCGTCGAATATCGCTGGCGCCGATGCGGTCGTGACCTCGACCGCGGTGCAGGAATCGAACCCCGAAGTCGTCGCGGCGCGCGAGAAGAAGATCCCGATCGTGCCGCGCGCGCTGATGCTCGCCGAACTGATGCGCCTGCGCCAGGGCATCGCGATCGCCGGGACCCACGGCAAGACCACGACGACGAGCCTCGTCGCGAGCATCCTCGGCGAGGCGGGCATGGACCCGACCTACGTCATCGGCGGCAAGCTCACGGCCGCCGGCACCAACGCGCGCCTCGGGCAGGGCGACTTCCTGGTCGCCGAGGCCGACGAGTCCGACGCGTCCTTCCTCTATCTCACGCCCGTGATCGCGATCGTCACCAACATCGACGCCGATCACATGGACACCTACGGCCATGATTTCGATCGCCTCAAAACGGCCTTCGTCGACTTCTGCCAGCGCCTGCCCTTCTATGGCATGGCGGTGCTGTGCATCGACGACGCCAACGTGCGCGAAATCCTGCCGCGCATCACCAAGCCGATCACGACCTACGGCTTCGACCCGGCGGCGCAGGTGCGCGCGGTCGACACGCGCTTCGAGCACGGCCAGATGCGCTTCACCGTCAAGCGCGAGGGCATGGCCGACCTCGACGTGACGCTCAACCAGCCGGGGCTGCACAACGTGCTGAACGCGCTCGCCGCGATCGCGGTCGCGACCGAAGTCGGCGCGAGCGACGCCGCGATCGTCAAGGCGCTCGCCGAATTCCACGGCGTCGGCCGGCGCTTCCAGCGCTACGGCGAACACCCGACGAAAGACGGCGGCTGCTACTGGCTGATCGACGACTACGGACACCATCCGGTCGAAATGGCCGCGACGCTCGCTGCGGCGCGCGGAGCGTTTCCGGGACGACGTCTCGTGCTCGTGTTCCAGCCCCACCGGTACTCACGCACCCGCGACTGCTTCGAGGATTTCGTCAAGGTCCTGTCGGAGACCGACGCGCTGGTGCTGACCGAGGTCTATCCGGCCGGCGAGGCGCCGATCGTCGCCGCCGACGGCCGCGCCCTCGCGCGCGCGGTGCGGGTCGCCGGCAAGGTCGAGCCGGTGTTCGTCGAGAACGTCGCCGATGTCGCCGCAACCGTGCGCGACCTCGTGCAGGCGGACGATGTCGTGCTGGTGATGGGCGCGGGCAGCATCGGCCAGGTCGCGCCCGCGCTTGGAGAACGCGATGCGCCATGATTACCGCATGAGCGAGGTCGAGGTCGCCGGCGGTACCGCCCCGGTGCTGCGCGGCCGCTTCCTCTACAACGAGCCGATGAGCCGGCACGTCTCCTGGCGCGCCGGCGGCAGCGCGCGCCGCCTCTACGTGCCTGCCGACCTCGAGGATCTGGTCTGGCTCGTGCGCTCGGTGCCGGCGGACGAGGCGATCCACATGGTCGGACTCGGCAGCAACCTGCTGGTGCGCGACGGCGGCGTCGCGGGCGTCGTCATCCTGCTCCACGGCGTGCTGACGAAGCTCGCGCTCGAAAGCCGCACGCATGGCCTGCCGCCCGCGCCGCCCGCGCGCGACACGGCCGTCGTCTATGCCCAGGCCGGCGTCGCCTCGCCGAAGCTCGCGCGTTTTGCCGCGACCCACGGCCTCGTCGGCGGCGAGTTTCTCGCCGGCATCCCCGGCACGGTCGGCGGCGCCATCGCGATGAATGCCGGGTGCTACGGCAGCGAAACCTGGGACACGCTGGTGCAACTGCATACCCTCGATCGCCAGGGCCAGCTCAACGAGCGCCTGCCCGAGGAATACGTGACCGGCTATCGCCACGCGGCGCTCAAGCGGCCGCACGAGGAGTGGTTCATCGGCGGATGGTTCCGCTTGGAGCGCGGCGACGGCGCGGCCTCGCGCGAGCGGATCCGCAGCCTGCTCAAGACGCGGATTGCGTCGCAGCCGCTCAACCTGCCGAACGCAGGCTCGGTCTTCCGCAACCCGCCCGGCGACTTCGCCGCACGCCTGATCGAGGCGTGCGGGCTCAAGGGCCACCGCATCGGCGACGCGCAGGTGTCGACCAAGCACGCGAACTTCATCGTCAACGTGGGCAAGGCGACGGCGACCGACATCGAGCGCCTGATCGAACATGTCGAAGACAGCGTGGAGGCGCGCACCAACGTGCGACTGATGCGCGAGGTCAGAATCATCGGAGAACGGCAGTGAGCGAAACGGTTTCAGCGAAAAAATTCGGCAAGGTCGCCGTGATGCTCGGCGGCACCTCGGCCGAGCGGCCGGTATCCCTGAACAGCGGCAATGCGGTGCTCGCGGCGTTGACGCGCCAGGGCATCGACGCGCACGCGTTCGACCCGGCGACACGCAGCCTCGGCGACCTCATGAGCGGCGAGTTCGATCGTGTGTTCATCGCGCTGCACGGGCGCTACGGCGAAGACGGCTGCATGCAGGGCGCCCTCGAACTGCTCGGCATTCCCTATACCGGCAGCGGGGTGATGGCCTCGGCGGTCGGCATGGACAAGTGGCGCACCAAGCTGCTGTGGCGTGCGGCCGGCCTGCCGACCGCGGACTGGGCCATGCTCGACGCGACGAGCGATTTCGCCGCGACCGAGGCCAGGCTCGGGCTGCCGATCTTCGTGAAGCCGGCGCGCGAGGGTTCGAGCATCGGCATGAGCAAGGTGACCGAGGCCGGAACGTTGCAGGCCGCCTACGAGAAGGCCGCCGAGCACGACGCGCTCGTGCTCGCGGAAAAATTCATCGACGGCGCCGAATTCACGGTCGGCATCGTCGGCGACAGCGCGCTGCCGCTGATCCGTCTGCAACCGGCAGCCGAAAAGGCGTTTTACGATTTCGAGGCGAAATACCTGCGCGACGACACCCAGTACCACTGCCCGGCCGGCCTCCCCGACGCCCAGGAGATGAGCCTGCGCAAACTCGCGCTCGACGCCTTCCGCCTGCTCGGCGGCCGCGGCTGGGGCCGTGTCGACCTCATGACCGATCGCCTCGGCAATCCCTATCTGCTGGAAGTGAACACCTCGCCCGGCATGACCGACCACAGCCTCGTTCCGATGGCCGCGCGCGTCGCCGGCATCGACTTCGACGCGCTTTGCGTCACGATCCTGGAGCAGACGCTCGGATGAATCCGCCGGATCTCGACGCCCATCCGCTCTGCCAGGTCGCGCGCGTGCTGACCTGGGGCGCGCTCGCGCTGCTCGGCTACGGCGTGCTCGGCTGGCTCGCCGCGCAGCCCTGGTTCGCGCTGCGCACGATCGAGGTCAAGACGCCGGTCGCCCACGTCACCGAGGCGCAGATCCGGCTGGTCGCCGAGCGGCAGGTGACGGGAACCTTCTTCACGGTCGATCTCGAGCGCGTGCAGGGCAGCCTGGAAAAGCTGCCGTGGGTGCGCGACGCGCGCGTCGAGCGCCGCTGGCCCGATACGCTCGTCGTCTCGCTGGTCGAACACGTGCCGCTCGCGCGCTGGAACGACGACGCGCTCGTCAACGACCGCGGAGAAGTCTTCGTCGCCGCGGTCGCGGCACGCTTGCCGCGCCTGTCCGGCCCCGAGGACAGCAGCGAGGAAGTCGTCGCCGCCTACCGGCGCCACCAGCTGGCACTCGCACCGCTCGGCCTGACGATCCGCGAATTGCGGCTCTCGCCGCGGCGCGCGTGGCGCGTGCGCCTCGATAACGGGATGCAGCTCGCGCTCGGTCGCGAACAGACCGACGCGCGGCTGGCGCGCTTCATCGCTCTTTATCCGCGTGTGTTCGGCGCGGCCGCCGCGGTCGTCGAGGTCGCCACCGCGACGTCCGCCGAGCCCGCGGCCATGCCGGTCACGGTCGACCTGCGTTATTCCGACGGCTTCGCCGTGCGCACCGCGGGCGGCGTGCCCCCTTTCAAACCGAGTGAAACATGAGCCCCATGCAACATGAGTAAGCCAAGAGACCCCAAAAACCTCGTCGTGGGCCTTGATATCGGCACCTCGAAGATCGTCTGCATCGTCGGCGAGATCAACGACGAGGGGATGCTCGAGATCATCGGCATGGGAACGCATCCCTCGCGCGGCCTGCGCCGCGGCGTCGTGGTCAACATCGAGGCCACGGTCAACGCGATCCAGCGGGCGCTCGAGGAAGCCGAGCTGATGGCCGACTGCAAGATCCGCGAGGTCTACACGGGTATCGCCGGCAGCCACATCAAGAGCTTCAACTCGCACGGCATGTTCGCGATCAAGGACAAGGAGATCAGCCAGATGGACGTCGACCGCGTGGTGGAAACCGCGCGCGCGGTCAACATCCCGACCGACCAGCAGATCCTGCACACGATCCCGCAGGAATTCATCGTCGACGGCCAGGAGGACGTGCGCGACCCGCTCGGCATGAGCGCGGTGCGTCTCGAGGTCAAGGTGCACATCGTCACTGGCGCGGTGTCGGCCGCGCAGAACATCATCAAGTGCGTGCGGCGCTGCGGGCTCGAGGTAGGCGACCTCGTGCTGCAGCCGCTCGCGTCGGCGATGGCCGTGCTGACCGAGGATGAGAAGGAACTCGGCGTGTGCCTCGTCGATATCGGCGGCGGCACGACCGACATCGCCGTCTTCACCAACGGCGCCATTCGCCATACCGCGGTGATTCCGGTCGCGGGCGATCAGGTCAACAACGACATCGCGGTCGCGCTGCGCACGCCGCCGAAGGAGGCCGAGGACATCAAGGTGCAGTACGGCTGCGCGCTGCGCCAGCTCGCCGACGCGCGCGACATGATCGAGGTGCCCGGCATCGGCGACCGCCCGCCGCGGACCTTGTCCAGACAGACGCTCGCGGAATTCATCGAGCCGCGCATGGAAGAGCTCTATTCGCTCGTGCAGGCCGAACTGCGGCGCTCGGGCTTCGAGGAGCTGCTGTCGTCGGGAATCGTCATCACCGGCGGGTCGGCCGCGATGCAAGGCATGGTCGAACTCGGCGAGGAGGTCTTTCACATGCCGGTGCGCATGGGCTGGCCGCGCTACGAGGGCGCGCTCGCCGACGTCATGCACAACCCGCGCTACGCGACCTGCATGGGGCTGCTGATGGCAGGCCTCGAGGCGCGCGGCCGCGACGCACCCAAGCTGTCGGGCAGCAGTTTCAAGGATGTTTTCGAACGAATGAAAAGTTGGTTCAAGGGGAATTTCTGACGTCGCGCAGCGCCGGGGGGTGGCGACGTCGAAACGGATTTGGCCGAAACGCCGAGCGGCGCGAGGTCAATGGATTTTTCGAGTGCGGTTTTTGATTTTTGATTTTTGCAGAAAGAGGAGAGCAACATGTTTGAACTGATGGACGTAGACACCCAGGACGCAGTGATCAAGGTGATAGGCGTCGGCGGCTGCGGCGGCAACGCCGTCGACCACATGATCGCCTCGGGGCTGAACGGCGTGGAATTCATCGCCATCAACACCGACGCCCAGGCCTTGAAGCGCAACCAGGCGAAGCTGCAGCTGCAGCTTGGCAACGGCGTGACCAAGGGTCTCGGCGCCGGCGCGAATCCCGACGTCGGCCGTGAAGCCGCGCTCGAGGACCGCGAGCGCCTCGCCGAACTGATCGACGGCGCCGACATGCTGTTCATCACCGCCGGCATGGGCGGCGGCACCGGCACCGGCGCCGCGCCGGTCGTCGCCGAGGTCGCCAAGGAGCTCGGCATCCTGACCGTCGCCGTCGTCACCAAGCCCTTCATGTTCGAAGGCAAGCGCGTGCGCGCCGCCAACGCCGGCATCGAGGCGCTCGCCCGCCACGTCGATTCGCTGATCATCATCCCGAACGAGAAACTCATGCAGGTGCTCGGCGACGACGTCTCGATGCTCGACGCGTTCAAGGCCGCGAACAACGTGCTGCACGGCGCGGTCGGCGGCATCGCCGAAGTCATCAACTGCCCGGGTCTGGTCAACGTCGACTTCGCCGACGTGCGCACCGTGATGAGCGAGATGGGCATGGCGATGATGGGCTCGGCGCAGGCGAGCGGCGAGAACCGCGCGCGCATCGCTGCCGAGCAGGCCGTGGCGAGTCCCTTGCTCGAGGACGTCAACCTCGCCGGCGCGCGCGGCGTGCTGGTCAACATCACCGCCTCGTCGACCGTGAAGATGAAGGAAATCCACGAGGTGATGAACACGATCAAGGCCTTCACCGCCGAAGAGGCGACGGTCATCGTCGGCCAGGTGCTCGACGACACGATGGAAGACAGCCTGCGCGTCACCATGGTCGCCACGGGTCTGGGCAATCCGGTCGCGCGTCAGCAGAGCAAGCCGATGCAGATCATCCGTACCGGCACGGACGACGCGCCGATGACCATGGGCAACGACGACGTGCCGAGCGTCATGACCAGCCGCCGCAGCCGCACGATTCAGGCGATGACCGATTCGGGCATCGACACGCTCGACATCCCGGCCTTCCTGCGCCGCCAGGCAGACTGAGCCGCCCGCGTCGCGTGCGGTCGCCTGCCCGGGCCTCGCTCTCGGTCCCGAGCAAATGGCGTGCCGGCTGCGCGAGCGGCTAAAATAGCGGGATGATCAAGCAACGCACCCTGAAGACGCCGGTCAAGGCGACCGGCGTCGGCCTGCATTCGGGCGTCAAGGTCGAGATGACGCTGCGACCGGCGGCGCCCGATTCGGGCATCGTCTTCCGCCGCGTCGACCTCGAGCCGCCGGCCGAGCTCAAGGCCGACCCCTACCTCGTCACCGATACCCGGCTGTGCTCGATGCTCGAGTCCGGTGCGGCCAAAGTGTCGACGGTCGAGCACCTGATGTCCGCACTTGCCGGGCTCGGGATCGACAACCTGCTCGTCGACCTGACCGGGCCGGAAATCCCGATCATGGACGGCTCGTCGGCGCCCTTCGTATTCCTCCTGCAGTCTGCCGGCATCGTCGAGCAGAACGCGGCCAAGCGTTACGTGCGCATCACGCGCCCGATCGAAGTGCGCGACGGCGACAAGTGGGCGCGCTTCGTTCCGCACCACGGGTTCAAGATCGAGTTCACGATCGACTTCAAGCACCCCGTGTTCGACAAGAGCGGGAAGACCGTGACGATCGATTTCGCCGACACGGCGTATACGAAGGAGGTGGCGCGCGCCCGCACCTTCGGCTTCATGCACGAGGTCGAATACCTGCGCAATCAAGGCCTCGCACTCGGCGGCTCGCTCGACAACGCGATCGTGATGGACGAATACCGTGTCCTCAACCAGGACGGGCTGCGCTACGACGACGAATTCGTCAAACACAAGGTGCTCGACGCCATCGGCGACCTCTATCTGTTGGGCCATCCGATCATTGGTGCCTTCGAGGCCTACAAATCGGGCCATGCGCTCAACAACGCGCTGCTGCGCGAGCTCCTGCAGCATCGCGAAGCCTGGGAATTCGTCAGCTTCGAGCACGACGAGGACGTTCCCTCGGCCTTCCTGCGACTGCATCCCCTCGCCGCATGATCGTGCTGCGCCTGCTGCTCGTCGCCGTCGTGATCGCGGTGGCGGCGCTCGGCTTGGCGTGGCTCGTCACCGGCGACCGCAAATACCTCGGCCACATCGGCCGGGTGTTGCGTTTTTCGATCGTGCTCGGATTCGTCGCCGCGGTGTTCTATACGGTCGAGCGCCTGATCTTGCGATAGCGGCGCCGGCCCCCGAGCACGGTCGTGCGGGGCGGCAGGACCTGCGCTCTCGCATGCATCGACCCGGCGGAATCCGATTCTTGCTCTATAAACAGTAGGAATGGACCGGGTGCGGGGGTTTTTCGTACGTCCCCTTCACGTTCGTACGCCCGAGGGAGGGCGTCGCAGGCTCCCGGCGGCGGGCGGAAGGTGTGTGCCAGTCGGGGACTTGTCGGGGTGTTTCGTGTAACGACGTCAATCGAAGGAGAAAAACGCATGCGCATCAGAACCCTTCCCGTCTGTCTCGCCCTCGCCGCGGCCGTGGTCCAGGCCCACGCGGCGGACGACCGCTTCTACCTCGCGCCGTCGGTGAACTACACCTTCGCGGACAGCGACCGCCAGGCCGACGATGATTGGGGTCTGGGCTTGGCGCTCGGCAAGCCGGTCAGCCGCCACTGGAATCTCGAGCTCGCGCTCTCCGGTGCCTCCCTGAACATGGATAGCGGCGGCGGCGAGTACGACCTGATCGGGCTGGGCGTCGATGCGGTGTATCTGGTGAACCGCGACGCCGATTTCACGCCGTATGGCGTCGTCGGCGTCGGTGCGTTGCGGACCGATATCCCCGGGTCCGACGACGTCGGCGTCGCGGCGAGCGCCGGCGTGGGCGTGCTCAAGCGCCTGACCGAGAACGTCGCCTTGCGCGCGGACGCACGCTATCGCTGGGACGACAACGCCGCCGACGCGTTCAACGAGGACAATTTCGGCGACTGGATCGTCGGCGTCGGGCTCACGATCGCGCTCGGCAAGTCCGCACAGGCCGCGCCCGCCCCGCAGGCCGCCGTCGAGCCCGTGCCCGCGCCGGAACCGGCTCCCGCCGCGCCCGAACCGGCGGCGGCGCCTGCGCCCGCGCTGCAGACCGAACAGGCGGCCCAGCTCGAGCGGTCGCAGGCCGGCGACGTGGTGGTTCTCCCCGAAGGCGTTAATTTCGCATTCGATTCCGCCGAGCTGCGTCCGGACGCCGTGACCGTTCTCGACGAGGCGGTGACCGTGCTCAACCGCCGCACCGACATCAAGGTCGACGTCGTCGGCCACACCTGCAACATCGGCCCCGAGGCCTACAACCAGGGCCTGTCGGAGCGCCGCGCCAAATCGGTATATGACTATTTCATCGACAACGGCGTCGCCGCCGACCGGCTCACTACCCAGGGCTACGGTGAAACCCGTCCGGCGTACAGCAACGACACGCGGGAAGGGCGGGAGAAAAACCGGCGCGTCGAACTGCACGTGAAATAACCGGACGTCCCTCAAAAAGGCCGCGCCGAGGGGCGCGGCTTTTTTTCCGGAGCGAACCCCGGGTTCTACGCGACCGTAGCGTCGCGAACCCCCGGGTGCCTCAGTGCGATTGCGCCGGCGAATAGCCTTCCGAATGGCCGGCCCCCGGCCGGGCCTGTGCTTCGCCGGTCTGGCTGCCGGGTGCGGCGCCTTTGGCGAGCGACGCGGCCAACTCCTCGGGGCTCCGTCCGTAGAGGCAATTCTCGTCGTGGAAGGTGTCGCGCGTGCGTGTAAGGCTCTCCTTGAAGCGGGGGTCCTGCGGACGCTCGTGGCTGTTCATGAAGAGGGCGACGTCCCAGGCTTCCTGGTCGCTGAGCGTGCCGCCAAGACCGTAGGGCATGTTGGCCTTGATGAATCCGGCGGCCGTGTCAATGCGGTGCATGCCGGCTCCCCAGTTGAACGACTCCTTGCCCCAGAGCGGCGGGAAGGCGTGCTGGCCGTCGACCTTGATGCCTTCTCCGTTGGCACCGTGGCAGATCACGCAGTTGGCCTTGTAGACGGCCTCACCGCGCGCGAGGTCAGGCGTCTGCGGGGGCTTTGGCACTTTGATGAATCCCTGGCCCGGCAGCTTGACGCCGGTCGGCGCGCCCTTCGACATCCAGTAGTGGTAGGTCACGAGCGCGGTCATCTCCTTGCTGTCGAGCGCCGGCGGCCGGCCGTCCATGCTGTACATGAAGCAGCCCTGGATGCGGCTCTGGATCGTGTCGACCGTGCCGGTCTTTTTGCGATAGGCCGGATAGAGCACGTAGGCCGCCCAGAGCGGGGCGGAATTGGCGCGGCGGCCGTTGTCGAGGTGGCAGTTGCTGCAGTTCATCGCGTTGCCGACGTATTTCTTGGCGTATTGCTGGGTGTTCGTGAACAGCGCCTTGCCCTGGCGCACGGTTTCGCCGTACTCGTTGTTCGGGATCTCGCTTTCGTCCGGCGGAACGAAAGTCGCGGCGGGCTTGCTCGCCTCTGCCGCCCGTTCAGGCGGCTGGCCGGCGAAGCCGGTCTGCTCGCCGCCCCCAGTCGTCTTTTCGGCCGGTGCCGTCTCGGGCTTGGGCGGCGACTTTTCCTGCTCGCAGCCGCTGATGAAGCCGGCCAGGGCGAGCGTGCAGAACAAGGCTGTATGGCGCTTCATTTCTTGGCCCCCCGGTTGCCGAGCGTCGCCAGGTAGGCGGCAACGGCGCGGATGTCTTCGTCGCTGAGATTCTGCGCGACCGTCTTCATGAGCTTTTGCGGGTCGTTGCTGCGCGCACCCGATTTCCAGGCCTGGAGCTGGCTTACGGTATAGCTTGCGTGCTGCCCGGCAATCGGCGGAAAGTTCGGCGGGACGCCGCCGCCATCCACCGCATGGCACTTGAAGCACGGCGGTACGTTACGGTCCCAGGCGCCGTCGATCGCGAGTTTTCTGCCGCGATCGACCGTCGCCGGGTCAGCGCCCGTGTCGTGCGCGGCGGGACGTGGCAGACTCGCGTAATAGCGGGCGCTCGCTTCGATGTCCTCGGGCGTCAGCGCCGCCGCGATCGGCGACATGACCGGGTTGCTGCGGGTGCCGGCCTTGAAGTCGGCGATCTGCTTGGCGAGGTAGGCGGGCGGCAATTGCGCGAGCATCGGGAATCCGGCCTGGGCGTTGCCAAGGCCGTCTGCCCCGTGGCACGTGGCACACGCCGTGGCTGCCCCCTTGCCCTGCGTGACGATGGCGGGCGGCGCTGCAGTCGCGGCGGAAGCCGCCAGTATCAGGGCGCCTGCCAGGGTGGGACCTGCGTGTGGTCGCATAGGGTGCTCCAAAAAGTCGAATCAGAATCAGGTGGTCGAAACCGCGGCGCGCATCATGCCGTCCCCCTGCCGTCTTTGCCGTAGGGATTCTGAATCGGCGTGAAAATCGTTCCCGGCCAAGGCCGACCGCGACCGGGAGGCCGCCTGGCGTGGGTTTGAATCGCCGACTTTTCGCGCCGCGTCCGCCTCGCCTATCGCAATATAGGCAATTCCGAACGGGATCAGCGGCCGCGGTGGTGGCGAAGCAGGCGGTCGAGGGCTTCCTTGAGCGGGCCCTCCTCGATCTCCGCGTTGAGGTGCGCGAGGCCGTCGAGTGCTTTCGACGGCATGCCAGGTTTCTCGTGGGGCGGGGCATAGCGCTCGCGCAACCCGGGGTCGACGCTCGGGCGTATCGCGCAGGCGTCGACGCCGTGCTTGCCCAGCGCGGCGAGAACCGCGGGCGTCTGCTGGCGCAGGCGGGTAGCGACCGCGCCGCTCTCGCAGGCGACACTGAGCGTCCCGTTTTCCAGTTGCATGACGCGCACGTGTCCGCTCAGCGCCGAGGGGAGGGCACGATCGAGCGCGTCCTGCGTCCGCAGCAGGGCGCGCGCGCGCGTCGCGAGGCTGTTCGGCAGCTGGGTCGCGAGCAGCTCGGCGAGACGGGATGCGCTCATCGAGCGCGCGCAGCGAGAGGCCGCGAGGCGGCCGCGGCGCGTTTCGCAGCGCCGGAGAGGCCTCGGGACGCTATGTTAAGATTCAGCGGTTTTCCGCGTCCTGCGGGCATTTCGGATTCCCTCATGCTGCAATCCCTGTTCAAGAAAGTCTTTGGTAGCCGCAACGAGCGGCTGGTCAAACAATACCTGCAAAAGGTCAAGGCGATCAACGCGCTCGAGCCGGCGATGGAACAATTGTCGGACGCCGAACTGGCGGGCAAGACCGCGGACTTCAAGGCGCGCATCGAGCAGGGCACGTCGCTCGACACGCTGTTGCCCGAGGCCTTCGCGGTCGTGCGCGAGGCGGCGCGCCGGGTGCTCGGCCTGCGTCACTACGACGTGCAGATGGTCGGCGGCATGGTCCTGCACGACGGCAAGATCGCCGAGATGCGTACCGGTGAAGGCAAGACGCTGATGGCAACGCTGCCGGCCTACCTCAACGCGCTCGCCGGCAAAGGCGTGCACGTCGTGACCGTGAACGATTACCTCGCGCGCCGCGACGCCGAATGGATGGGCCGCGTCTACGGCTTCCTCGGCCTCACGACCGGCGTCAACCTCTCGCACATGCCGCACGCCGAGAAGCAGGCCGCCTATGCCGCCGACATCACCTACGGCACCAACAACGAATACGGCTTCGACTATCTGCGCGACAACATGGTTTTCGAGGTCGGCGAGAAGGTGCAGCGACCGCTCGCCTTCGGCGTCATCGACGAGGTCGACTCGATCCTCATCGACGAGGCGCGCACGCCGCTCATCATCTCGGGGCAGTCGGAAGAGAACACCGCGCTCTACCAGCAGGTCAACCTCGTGCCGCCGCGGCTGACCCGGCAGAAGGACGAGGAATCCGAGGGCGACTACTCGGTCGACGAGAAATCGCGGCAGGTGCTGCTGTCCGAAGCCGGGCACGAGAAGGTCGAGGAGATCCTGACCGAGATGGGGCTGCTGCAACCCGGCGGCAGCCTCTACGACGCGTCCAACATCATGCTCATGCACCACGTCTACGCGGCCCTGCGTGCGCATGCACTGTTCTTCAAGGACCAGCACTACGTCGTGCAGAACGGCGAAGTCGTCATCGTCGACGAGTTCACGGGCCGCCTCATGAGCGGGCGGCGCTGGTCCGAAGGCTTGCACCAGGCCGTCGAAGCGAAGGAAGGCGTGGCGATCCAGAAGGAGAACCAGACGCTCGCGTCGATCACCTTCCAGAACTTCTTCCGCATGTACGAGAAGCTCTCGGGCATGACCGGCACCGCCGACACCGAAGCTTTCGAATTCCAGAGCATCTACGGCCTCGAAACCGTCGTCATCCCGACCCATCGGCCGATGATCCGCAAGGACGAGCACGATCAGGTCTACCGGACCGGGCGCGAGCGCGATCAGGCCGTCATCAACGACGTGCGCGCCTGCCACGAGCGCGGCCAGCCGGTGCTCGTCGGCACGACGTCGATCGAGGCCAACGAGAAGCTGTCGGCCGAACTCAAGAAGGCCGGGCTCCCGCACAACGTGCTCAACGCCAAGCAGCACGCGAGCGAGGCCGAGGTGATCGCCCAAGCCGGCCTGCCCGGCGCGGTCACGATCGCCACCAACATGGCCGGCCGCGGCACCGACATCGTGCTCGGCGGCAGCATCCAGAAGGAGGTCGACGCGATCCGCAACGACGCGGCGCTCGCCGACGGCGAGAAGGACGCGCGCATCACCGCGCTCAAGGCCGACTGGCAGACGCGCCACGATGCCGTGCTCGCCGCCGGCGGCCTGCACATCATCGGCACCGAGCGCCATGAGTCGCGGCGCGTCGACAATCAGCTGCGGGGCCGCTCGGGCCGCCAGGGCGACCCGGGTTCCTCGCGCTTCTTCCTCTCGCTCGAGGATCCGCTGCTGCGCATCTTCGCGTCGGACCGCGTCGCCGCGATCATGAACCGCCTGAAGATGCCGGAGGGCGAGGCGATCGAGCATCCCTGGGTGACGCGCGCGATCGAGAATGCGCAACGCAAGGTCGAACAGCGCAACTTCGATATCCGCAAGCAGCTGCTTGAATACGACGACGTCTCGAACGACCAGCGTAAGGTCATCTACGAGCAGCGCAACGAACTCCTCGCGAGCGTCGAAATCGGCGACACGATCCGCGCCATGCGCTACGACGTGCTCGGCGAGACGATCGACCAGCACATCGCGCCCGGCAGCATGGACGAGCAGTGGGACGTCGCCGGACTCGAGAAGACGCTCGCGGCCCAGTTCACGCTCGAGCTGCCGCTGCGGCAGTGGCTCGACGAGGACAAGACGCTCAACGAGGAGGGGCTGCGCAAGAAGATTCTCGCCGCGGCCGACGCGGCCTATGCGGAAAAGGAAGCGCTCGTCGGCGCGGAAGGGCTGCGCCGCTTCGAGCGCGCGGTGATGCTGCAAAGCCTCGACACCCACTGGCGCGAGCATCTTTCGGCGCTCGACCATCTGCGCCAGGGCATCCACCTGCGTGGCTATGCGCAGAAGCAGCCCAAACAGGAATACAAACGCGAGGCCTTCGAGCTGTTCTCGGCGATGCTCGCCGCCATCAAGGCCGAGGTCACCCAGATCACGACCACGGTGCAGGTCCGGGCACCCGAGGACGTGCAAGCGGTCGAACTCCACGAGGAACCGTCCAACGTGCAGTACGAGCATGCCGGCTACGACGAAGGCGCAGATTTCGCCGCGGCCGAATCGGCCGAAGCGGCACCTTCGGGCCCCGTCCATGTCGGACCCAAGGTCGGCCGCAACGACCCCTGTCCGTGCGGGTCGGGCAAGAAGTACAAGCAGTGCCACGGCAAACTGGCCTGAGGAGCGAACGATGCCTTATTACGTTTTCCGTCTCGGCATGTTCAAGGTGCTCGAAAAGCAGGGCGAGTGGGCGAGCTTCAAGGAGGCGCGTGCCCACGTCAACGAACTGCGCAAGACGCTGGACCCGAAGTCCGGCGACAGGTACAAGATGATCTTCGCCGAGAACGAGATCGTGGCGCAGGATACGCTGAGCGCCGAGCGCGAACTCGACAAGACGCTGTCCGGCGACGACTGGTGAACCGGTTTGCGGCCGGGCGCGAAGGGCGTGCCTGGCCGGTTTGGGACTAAGCCCTTATGGCCGAGTACAACGAAAACGCCTACAAGATGGCCCGCCAGGCCTACATCGAACACGACTGTCCGTTCGAGCGCGCCTTGTTGTCACGCTGCGTCGCGTGTAGCCGCGCCAAACGCCTTAATCTCGCCGAGCGCGAGGCGATCGCGTGCAGTGCGCCTGCCGTGCAGCCGCACTGCGTGAGCTTTCACCAGGGCCTGCACGAAAACGCGCAGTTCGCGCTCAAGATCGGCGCCGACGCACCCTGGCCGTTCGGCAAGGAGATCCGAGCGCAGTGCGGCGGTGCGCGCGGCCTGGCGGAAGCGCTCGGCGCTGAAGGCGACGAGACGACCGATGTCGCCGCGACGGTCTTGCAGGGCATCGAGCGCTTCGGTGCCGAACTGCCCTATTCGGCGATCATGCGCGCGGTCGTGCACTACGAGCCGCGCAAGCGGCGGCGCTGACCGAGCCCGACCCTTCCGCGGCGAGTCTTCCCGCCGCGCATTTTTCTCCGGCGTCACGGCCTCTGCGCACTCCCTGCTGTGGTTCATTCCACACCGGCTGTACACGGCGCCTGCTGCGCTTCCCGCAAATACACACCTCGCTCCTGGCCCCTCGTGCGGCCGCTGAACTACGCTGAAAGGACAGGCGAAGACCAGCCACCGGCGCGCGGGGGGCAGCAGCCGGCGGAACAGCCAGCCCCTGGGAGAACTGCGATGGAGAAACTTTTTGTTCTGGCGGGCGCCGCGTGCATGGGCGTCGTGCTGGCCGCTCACGGCATTCGCGCCGAGGCCGCGGGCGAGCGGCCGCCACCCGCGGCCGAGCGGATGCAGGCCATGGATCAGGAGCGCGTTTACGGCTGGGAGCTGATGACGGCCCAGGAGCGCCGCGTATATCAGGCGAAGATGCGCGCAGCGACAACCGCCGAGGAACGTGAGGCGCTGAGGCTCGAGCACCATGAACGAATGGAGGCCCGCGCCCGCGCCGAAGGGAAGACCCTGCCCGACGCGCCGCCGGCGGGCATGGGGCCGGGCAGCGGCACGGGTCGCGGTGCCGGTCCCGGCGGCGGACCGGGCTACGGTCGCTGACGCGGCCTATCCGGGGGCGGCGAAGCGGAGCGTCGCCGCGAAGCCATACCCTTCATCGGCGCGCCTGAGGCCTTCGCCGAGTTCGAGCCGCGCGTTCGACAACTCGGCGACGCGCGCGGCGATCGACAGGCCCAGGCCGCAGCCGTCTCCGCCGCTCTCGCCGCGCACGAAACGCGCGCTCAGGCGGCTGCGCAGTCCGGGATCGACGCCGGGCCCGTCGTCGGCCACGCTCAGCGTACAGGCCGCGCCGTGGCCTGCCAGCCTGACCTCGATGTGCGCGCCGGCCCCGGCATAGGCGATGGCATTGTCGACGAGATTGCGCAAGGCGATCGCGAGCCAGACCGGGTCGACTGCGACCTGGCAGCCGGACGGCGCGTCGACCTGCAGCGACTGCTTGCGCTGCGCGGCGCGCGGCTGCAGTTCGGCGCACACCTGCGTCACGGTCGCCGCGGGATCGAGCGGCTCGGGCGGCGTCCGCTGGCGGGCGGGGTCGACGCGGGCCAAGGTCAGCAACTGCTCGACCAGATGGGTCATGCGGTCGACGCCGGCGACGACCTGCCCCAGCGCGTGCCGGCGCGCTTCGTCCGCCTGCGCGCGCTGCGCGACCTGCGCCTGGACCTTGAGCGCCGCCAGCGGCGTGCGCAGTTCGTGCGCCGCATCGGCGGTGAACCGACGCTCGTTTTCGAAGGCGCGGGTGACGCGCTCGATCAAGGCATTGAGCGCTGCGCGCAGCGGCGCGATCTCGTCCGGCAGCGCGACCGATGGGTCGAGTGGGCTCAGTGTCCGAGGGTCGAGCGCCCCGACCTCGCGCGCGACCGCGTCGACCGGCCGCAAGGTACGGCCGACGACCCACCAGACGACGAGCGCCATGAGCGGCAGCGCGAGCGCGGCAGGCAGCAGCAGCGACAGCCCGATCTCGCGCGCGAGCCGTTCGCGCACACCGTGGGCCTGGCCGACGACGACGCGGTACGCCGCCTCTTCGTCCTGCGCCGTGTAGAACCGCCACGGGGCGTCCTGATGGGTCCGTTCGCTGAAGCCGCTCGGCGCGGGGGTGTCGAAGCCCGCGTAGCCCGGTGAAGCGACCAGGCGACGGGAGACGCCGTCGTCGGTATGCCAGATTTCGAACGCGATCGGGACCGGATAGCCTTCTGCGTGTTCGTGCAATTCCTCGACGAAATGGTCGACTTCGCCGGCCGCGACGATCGCGAGCAGCGTCTCCGCCACCTCCGTCAGCTGGCTGTCGAGCAGTTCGTCGGCTTCGTGGTGGGCGCGCGCGTAGACGAATAGCGCCGACAGCAGCCAGACCAGCGCGATCGCAGCCGTCAGCAGCCCGACCAGCCGCCGCCGCAGCGAATAGGCGCGCGCCTCGCTCACGTCGGGGGCGCCGCCATGTAGCCGACGCCGCGGACGGTGCGGATCACGTCGTTGCCGAGCTTGCGTCGCAGGTGATGGACATGAACCTCGAGCGCGTTGCTGCCGACGCCTTCGTCCCAGGTATAGAGCTGTTCTTCGAGCATGCGCCGGGTCAGCACGTGGCCGCTGCTCTGCAGCAGGACGTGCAGCAGATCGAACTCGCGGCCGGTCAGGTCGACCGGCTGTCCGCGCTGCGTGACCGAGCGCGCGGCCGGATCGAGTTCGATGTCGCCGAGCTTGAGAAGCGGGGCGGATTTGCCGTGCGCACGCCGCATCAGCGCACGCAGGCGCGCCGCGACCTCGTCGAGGTCGAAGGGCTTCAGCACGTAATCGTCGGCACCGAGATCGAGGCCGCGCACCTTGTCTTCGAGCTGGTCGCGCGCGGTGAGGACCAGCACCGGCGTCGGGTCGCCGCGCCCACGCAGCCATTGCAGAACCGACAGACCGTCGCGCCGCGGCAGGCCCAGATCGAGCACGACCGCGGCGAAGCGCTCGGTGGTGAGCGCGGTGACCGCCGCCTCGCCGTCGCGCAGCCAGTCGACGGCAAAGCCCGATTGCGAGAGCCCGGCCTTGAGGCCGTCGCCCAACAGGGCGTCGTCTTCGACCAGGAGTATGCGCATCGCGTCAGCTTATCGCGGGATCTTCACCGTGTCTTCCTCGAATACCCCGCGCTCGGCCTGGCGGTGGCAGGCCGCGCAGTTGGCGGCCGAGCCGATCGACTTGCGCGACCAGGTTGCCCGCGACACCTCATGGTGCTCGCGCACGAACCATCGTGTCTCGGTGATCCGCAGTGGCGCCGCAGCGGGTGCCGCCCGCCGCATCACCCTGTCGCCCATACGGCTGTTGCCGCTGTCGGCCGCGTGGATTTCGAGAAAGCGCTGGATATCGGCCTGAGTCGCCGGCTCGAGGCTCGCGTTCTCGCCGAAATGCGCATCGAGGTCCGCCATCACGCGACGCCACGAGGCTTTCGGCAGCAGCGACGGCGGGTAGGCCAGGTGACAGCTGCCGCACTCCTGTTGCCAGTTGGTGTTTGTTTGGCGCGGCATCAGATCGTGCCCGCCGCCGTCGCCGCGCGCCTCCCCGCCGGACGGCAGCGAGAACGCGAGCAGGCTCATCGCGCCCACCGTCGCCACCACGGCGACACCGCGTATGAAGTAGTTCATGTCGTCCTCCTCATTTGAGCTGACTGAGCCAGGCGACGAAATCGCCTTTTTCCTGCGCGCTGCATTCGCGTTGCAGCACGTCCATGCAATTGCGGCGAAACCACTTTTCGACCTTGGCTGCGTCGGTGAAGCGCGCGCCGTTGACGACAGGCGCAAGCGGCTCGATGCGCTTGCCGACGCGGGTGCGCCCGGCCTGCCGCGGGTCGACGCTATGGCAGCCTGCGCAGCTGCGCTTGGCGCCGGCAGGATGCGCGCGTTCCAGGCGGTAAAACGCTTCGCCGCGCGCGGGCGAGAGCGTGCTCGCGGCGACGCCCGCCTGTGCCGCGTAACGCGCCGTGAAATCCGCGGGCGCGTCGGCGAGCGCGCTGACCGACAGCAGCAGCAATACGGGGCCTGCCAGTCGCTTAATCATGTTGCACCGCGCTTTCGGCATCGAGGTATTGCTTGCCCGTGACCATGCTCTGCGCGACGCGCTCGCCGCGTAGCTGGTGGAACACGAGCGCCGCGAGGTGCAGGCCGATGAAGCCGAGGAGCAAGGCGAAGCCGAATTCGTGCGGCCCTTCGACGACGTCTTCGATCCAGCCACTGTTGCCGAGCCAGGCCGCGAGCGGGCCGGTGTGGAACTCGCTTGCCGCGAGCGCGAGTCCGGTGACGACCATGAGCGCCATCACGGCGTAGGCGAAAAGGTAGCCAAGGCTGGCGAGGGCGTCGTGGCCGACGCGGTGGGTGTGCGGCAGGCGGAGCCGGAGCAGCGCATCCTTCCACACGCGCGGATGCCAGAGGTCGCGCCAGCGTGCGTTCGCTGGGCCGACCAGGGCCCAGAGCAGGCGGGCCGCCAGCGCGGCGCTCAGGACGTAGCCGGACAGAATGTGCACGTTCCAGATCGCGTCTTCCCACGGGCCGTCCTCGAAGGCTTCGGCCAGCTGGCTGGTTGCGATCAGAACCACGATGCCGAGGGCGATGCTCCAGTGCAGCACGCGCAGCAGCGGGTCGTAGACGCGGCGGACTTGGGGGGCGGATTGCAGCATGTTGCGCTCCTTAATACATTGCGGAGCCTTCACTCTAGGGACGCATCCTTAGCGCATCCTTAAGCCGGCGGGCACGCGGACGTGCCGCAGCAGGCCGTCGCGCGCGCGCCGCGCTGTCTCCTGATACGCCGCGATCGCGCGGGCGACCAGCGGCTTCGCCGGGCGCGCGGGCGCCACGATCTTCTGCCGGTCGTCGAGCTGCCATGCCTCGGGCCGTCGACCCGGGCTCAGGACGACGAGACGCTCCGGCGTCAGATAGCCCAGTTTCTGGTAGGTCGCGATGAAGGCGCGGCCCGCGTCCGGATACGCGCGCAGGACGCTGCGTCCCATGAAGTTCGACTGCTCGGGAAGATCGAGCAGGTCGAGCACGGTCGGAACGATGTCGATCTGGCTCGCCAGCCGCGTGTCGGTGTGTGGCGCCACGTGCGCGGGCGAGTAGATGATCGCCGGGATGTGGTAGTTCTCGGGCGGCAGGCTCGTGCGGCCCTTGCTCGACGCGCAGTGGTCGGCGACGAGCACGAACACCGTGTCCTTGAACCAGGGCTTTCCGCGCGCCGTTTCGATGAAACGGCCGAGCGCCCAGTCGGAGTACTTGACGGCACCCGCGCGCCCGCGCGGCAGATCGATGCGGCCCCCGGGGAAGGTGAAGGGCGTGTGGTTCGACGTCGTCATCAGGTGCATCAGGAAAGGCTTGCCGCGCGCGGCGTCGCGGTCCATCTGCTCGAGCGCGTAGTCGTACAGATACTCGTCCGCGAGGCCCCAGACGTTGCCGAAGCCGCGGTGTCGTGCTGGGAACTGGCTGCGGTCGATCGGCTGATAGTGGTTGGCGGAAAAGTACGCGTCCATATTGTCGAAGCGTGCGTAGCCGCCGTACATGAAGCGGCTGGCGTAGCCGTGGTCCGCGAGCACCGCGCCGAGGGTCTCGAGATCGCGGTTGTGCTCGCGCCAGATGATCGAATGCCCGGGCAGCGGCGGAATCGCGAGCGACAGCGCCTCGAGGCCGCGCACCGTACGGTTGCCGGTCGCGCGCAGATTGGCGAGAAAGAGGCCCTGCCCGGCCAGTCGGTCGAGATTTGGCGTGAGCTTCGCGGGGTTGCCGTCGTGCGCCATGAAACTCGACGACAGGCTTTCGAGCGTCACGATGACGACGTTCTTCGGCGGCGTCGTCGGCACAACGGGTGCCAGCGGAAGCGGCGGCGTCACCGCCGCCAGGCCTTGCGTCGGATAGAACTCGAAGTAGTCGATGGCGTTGTTGTGGAAGGCGTAGCCCAGGCTGTACAGGCCGTTCGTCGAGAGTTCCTTCTGGTATTCGTTGCGGCCGTGGCGCGCGTCGATCGACCACGCCGTCGACACGCCTGCGGCGACGAGCACGCTCGCGACCCAGACACCGATGCGCGCGCCGCGGCTCGCGCCCGGCCTGACCGCTGCGGCGAGACGGCGGCGACCGACCCAGGTCGCGAGCACCGACCCGACCGCGAGCATGCCCAGCAGCGTGCCGACCGGGAAGCTTTCGCGGATATTGCCGACGACTTCGCGCGTGTAGACGAGGTAGTCGACCGCGATGAAATTGAAGCGCACGCCGAATTCGTCCCAGAAGAGCCATTCCGCGATCGCGCCGAAGCCGAGCAGGAACAGCAGCGCGGCGGCGAAGACAAAGACGAGCCCGCGGCGCACGCGGCCGGCGCGCCGGCGGCTGCCGAGCGCGCTTTCGAGCAGCAGTACGCCCGGCAGCAGCATCGCGAGCGTGACCAGATCGAAGGCGAGACCGACCCCGAGCACGCCGGCGGCCGAGGAAGGGGTCAACTGGGCGGCATGCCAGGTCTGCGCCATCAGCACCCCGCGCAAGCCGGTGTGAAGGAGCAGAAACGCGGCGGCAAGCCACGCCGTCAGCGGGTAGAGCGCGGAAAACGCCTGCGGCAAACGGAGAAAGCGGTGAAAAACCGAACCCATGGGAGCCCCTTGAAGTGTGGGCGACAGCATCTCTCGCGCAACGTTAAGAAACGCTTAAGGATCGGACGTCAGGATGTGACGCGTTGCCCGGGCTGGAAAGTCCGCGTGCAGCGATTTTCAGACGACTCCTTCCCCGACGTGACGCAAAGATCCTTCCGTTCCCTGATGCTCTGGCTGTTCATCGCCCTGCAGGCGATCGCGCCCCTGATCCATGCGCACGCGGGCACGGTACGGCTCGATCACGCGGGCTTCATGCACCTCCATCAGGGCAGCGCGGGCGATCCTGCCGGGCACGCCGCTGCGAGCGACGCGCAGGGCGCCGAGTTCGCGGTCGCGGCGGGCGTTCGGCTGCGTCCCACGCTCGCAGCGGTGGATGTGGATGGACCGACGATGGCGGCGCCGACGCCGCCCCTCGTCCGCGACCGCTCCCAAGCTTCTAGCGGCCCGCGCGCGCCGCCCGCGCCACCCATCGCGCTGCCCGCGCATACGCGCCCGCTCGCGCTGGCGCCGCCTGCTCGCTGATCTCCCCGCGGCGCGCGTTGTGCGCGTCGGCTGCTGTTATTTCAACCCCTGGAGATCGAGCATGATTGCTGATTTTGTCCTCACCCGAGCGAGCGCCCTGCGCACTGGCCTGATCCTCGCGCTGGCCGGTCCGCTGACGGCCGTTGCGGCCGACGTGCTGGCGCTCACCCCGGCCCAGAAGAAGAACCTCGGCGTCGAGATTGCGCCGCTTTCCGCCGCCGCGGCGAGCCCCGCGCTCACGTATCCGGCGCGCGTCACCCTGCCCCCGGCCAGCCTGCGCGTCGTCGCGGCCGCGGGCGACGCGCTTGTGACGCGGCTGCACGTGCAGCCCGGCGATACGGTCCGCCGCGGCGCGCCGCTCGTCACGGTCGCGATGCCGGCGCTCGCCGAAGCGCAGAACCAGCTCACCCAGGCGCAGCTCAGGGCGCGGCTCGCCGCCGAAACCGAGGCGCGCGACCAGAAGCTCTTTGCCGAAGGCCTGATCGCCGAATCGCGGCTGCGCGCAACGCAGTCGGCGGCGGCGTCGGCGCGTGCCGATCTCGCCGCGGCGCGCGCCGCCCGCGCGCTGCTCGGCGCGGGCAACGCGGCCGGCAGCGCGCTTACGCTCGTGGCGCCGATCGCCGGGGTCATCACCGAGAGTGCCGCCGAGCCCGGGCAGCGCGTCGACGCCGGAACGGTCTTGTTCAAGGTCGCCGACCTGTCGAAGCTCGCGCTCGAGATTCCCTTGAGCACGACGCAGTCGCGCCAGGTCGCGGCCGGGCAGCGCGTAAGCGTCGTCGACAGTGCGGCGACGGGTCGCATCACGGCGCTGTTGCCGCAACTCACGGCGGCGCAAAGCGTGGTCGCACGGGCGAGCCTCGCTGACCCGCAGAACCTGCTGCGTCCGGGCCAGTCGGTGCAGGTCGCGATCGCCGGGACGCACGCGGCCGAGAGCCTGACCGTGCCGGCGGGTGCGCTCGTGTGGAAGGGCGAAGCGTCCTACGTCTTCGTCGACACCGCGAAAGGCCTCGTTCCGACGGCCGTGCGCGTGCTGCGCCGCAACGCGACCGCCGCCGAAGTGAGCGGTCTCGCGCCCGGGAGCCGCGTCGCCGTGCGCGGCGTGGCGGCGCTCAAGGCGCAGTGGGCGGGGGAATAGGCGATGCTCGATACCTTGACCGAGTTCGCGCTCGCGCGCCGCTGGCTCATCCTCGTTCTCGCGCTCGCGCTGGCGGGCTTCGGCGTGCGGGCGTTCCAGCAGCTTCCGATCGACGCCTTTCCCGACGTGTCGACGACGCAGGTCAAACTGATTCTCAAGGCGCCGGGCATGACGCCGGAGGAAGTCGAAGCCCGCATCGCCCAGCCGGTCGAGACCGAGCTGCTCGGGATTCCGCACCAGACGGTGTTGCGCAGCCTGTCGAAGAATGCGCTCGTCGACATCACGGTCGATTTCGAGGAAGGCACCGACATCTATTGGGCGCGGCAGCAGGTCAGCGAACGCTTCGCCAACGCCAAGAGCGATCTGCCCGACAACGTCAGCGGCGGGCTCGCGCCGATCTCGACGCCGCTCTCCGAGCTTTTCATGTTCACGGTCGAGGGGCCGTTGTCGCTCGCCGAGAAGCGCACCCTGCTCGACTGGACGATTCGTCCGCAACTGCGCGCGCTGCCCGGCGTCGCCGACGTCAACGCGCTCGGCGGCCGCGTCGCGACCTTCGCGGTCAGCCCCGACCCGGTCGCGCTCGCCGCGCGCGGCGTGACGCTCGGCGAGTTGCGCGCAGCGCTCGAGGCCAATACCCGCAAGGCCGGCGCGGGCCGCGTCAACGAGGGCGAGGAGACCTGGGTCGTGCGCGTCGACGCCGGCGTCGCGTCGCTCGACAGCCTGCGCCGCATCGGCGTCAAGGCGGTCGGTCCGACGGTCGTCACCGTCGGCGACGTCGCCAGCGTGGAAATGGGCGAGTTGACGCGCTATGGCGCCGTCACGCAGAACGGGCGGGGCGAGGCCGTCGAAGGTCTCGTGATCGGCCTCAAAGGCGTCAACGCCGGGCTGCTGATCGAGAACGTCAAGGCCAGGCTCGCCGAGATCGAAGCGACGCTGCCGAAAGGCGTGAGCCTCTCGCCGTTCTACGACCGCGCGCAGCTCGTCGACCGCGCGGTCGGCACGGTCAGCACGGCGCTGCTCGAAGCCGCGGTGCTCGTCGTCGTCCTGCTGCTGCTGTTTCTCGGCAACCTCAGGGCCGCGGTCGTGGTCGCGCTGATCCTCCCGCTGTCGGTGCTCGCGACGTTCGTGCTGATGCGCCAGTTCGGGCTTTCGGCCAACCTGATGAGCCTCGGCGGACTCGCGATCGCGATCGGCCTTCTGGTCGACGCCGCCGTCGTCGTCGTCGAGAACGTCGTCGCGCATCTCGCGCACGACGCGGAGACCACGGGCGGGACGCGGCAGCAGCGGGTGCTCTGGGCGGTGCAGGAAGTCTCGGTGCCGGTCGCCTCCGGCATCGCGATCATCGCGATCGTCTTCCTGCCGCTGCTGACGCTCGAAGGACTCGAGGGCAAGCTCTTCGCGCCGGTCGCGCTGACGATCGTGTTCGCGCTGGCCGCGTCGCTGCTGCTCGCGCTGACCGCGATCCCGGTGCTCGCCTCGGTGCTGCTGAAGCGCGCGGCGCATGAGGATCCCTGGCTCCTGCGACGCGCGCGCGCGCTCTACGAGCCGCTGCTCGACCGTTCGCTGGCACGGCCGAAACGCGTCTACGCGGCCGCAGCGCTACTGATGGTCGCGGCTGTCGCCGTCTACCCGACGATCGGCAAGACCTTCATGCCGGTCATGGATGAAGGCGACATCCTCGTGCAGCTCGAGAAGCTGCCGTCGATCAGCCTCGAGGCCGCGGTCGCGCAGGACCTGCGCGTGCAGCAGGCCCTGCTCAAGAACGTGCCCGAGATCCGCCGCATCGTCGCGCGCGCCGGCGCCGATGAGCTCGGCCTCGACCCGATGAGCCTCAACGACACCGATTCCTTCCTCGTACTGAAGCCGGTGAGCGAATGGCGCAAGCGTGACAAGGCTTGGCTCACCGACGAAATCCGCAAGGTCGTCGACGGCTTTCCCGGCATTGCCTACAACTTCACCCAGCCGATCGACATGCGCGTATCCGAGATGCTCACGGGATCGCGCGGCGACGTCGCGATCAAGATCTTCGGCCCCGACCTCGCGACGCTCAACCGGCTCGCCGCGCAGATCTTCCAGGTGGTCGAGAAGGTTCCGGGCGCGTCCGATGTCTACACGCCGCAGAACGCGGGCGTCCAGTATCTGCAGGCCGAGATCGATCGCGACGCCGCGGCGCGCTTCGGCCTTTCCGCGGACGAGGTCGGTCTGCTGCTGCGCACCCAGCTCGAAGGCGAGGTGATCGGCACGATCCAGCAGCAGGGACGGCGTGTTCCGCTGCAGCTGCGTGGGCCACAGGCCCTGCGCGAGTCGCCCGACGCGCTGCAGGCGATCCGCTTGACGCTTGCGGACGGCCGCGAGATCAGTCTCGACCAGGTCGTGCGGCTCAAGCGCACGACCGGGCCGGTCGCGGTGAAGCGCGAGAACGCGGCGCGTTTCACGGTCGTGCAGAGCAACGTCGCCGGCCGCGACCTCGTGAGCTTCGTCGGCGACGCGCAGCGGGCCGTCGCGCGCGAGGTCAAGCTCCCGCCGGGCTACCACCTCGCCTGGGGCGGCCAGTTCGAAAACCAGCAGCGTGCGGCCGAGCGCCTGATGATCGTCGTGCCGGTGGCGCTGCTGCTGATCGGATTTCTGCTCTATGTCACCTTCGGCAATGCCGCGCAGGCGCTGCTCGTGATGATGAACGTGCCGCTTGCGCTGATCGGTGGGATCTTCGCGCTCGCGGCCTCGGGCGAGTATCTGTCCGTGCCGGCGTCGGTCGGGTTCATCGCGCTGCTCGGCATCGCGGTGCTCAACGGTGTCGTGCTGGTCAGCCATTTCAACCAGTTGCGCGCGCAGGGAATCAAGGGCGACGCCGTCGTGCGCGAGGGTGCGCTGCGCCGCCTGCGCCCGGTGCTGATGACGGCGAGCATCGCGGCCTTCGGCCTGGTGCCGCTGCTGTTCGCGACCGGCCCGGGTTCCGAGATCCAGCGGCCGCTCGCCATCGTCGTCATCGGCGGTTTGGTCAGCGCGACCCTGCTTACACTCGTGATGCTCCCATTGCTGTATCGCCAATTCATTCTCAAAGGAGCGCGCGCATGAACGTAATGAAACGCCTCGCCCTGGCGATGACGCTGGTTTGTTCGCTACCCGCGTCGGCCGCTTACCTGCCCGATCCCGAGGCCGCACACACCGCGCTGTTGGCGTCGCCTGGCGTCGCGCAGGCGCGCGGGGACTTTTCCGCGCAGCGTCTGCGCAGCGAGGGTCTCAGGCGCGGCCATGAAGAATGGACCGTCGGTTCCGACATGGCGCAGCGCCGGATCCAGGCGACGCCGCGCGACAGCATGACCGAGTGGGGCTTGGCCGTGTCGCGTCCGCTGCGCCTGCCGGCGCGGGCGGCGGCCGACCGTGCGCTCGCCGGAGCGCTGACCGCGCATGCCGAGGCGAGCCTCGGCGAGGCCTTGCACGAAAGCGCGCGGCGTCTGCTGGCGCTATGGTTCGACTGGCTCGACGCGCTGGGCGCGGCGGAGCTTCTGCGTGGGCAGGTCGAGTTGGCGACGCAACAGCTCGCCAGCGTCGATGCGCGCATCAAGCTCGGCGAAGCCGCGCGCGCCGAACGCGTCAACGCCGAAGCCGCGCTCGCGCAGGTCCGCCTGCAGGCGCAGCAGGCGACGCTCGCGCTGCAGCAGGCGCGCGCCCGCCTGGGCGCGGAGTTTCCGGCGCTGCCGCTCGAGGCGGACGCCGCCCTGCCCGAGCCCGTGCCGCCCCCAGGTAGCGCCGAGGCTTATGTCGAAAGCGTGCTCGCGCACAGCCACGAACTGGCGCGTGCGCGTCGCGAGGCCGGGGCGCTCGATGCGGAGGCGCGGCGCTTCGCGAGCCGGCGCGTCGTCGATCCGAGCCTGGGTGTGTTCTACCGAAACGAACTCGGCGGCGCCGAACGCGTCATGGGCCTCAGCGTCGGCCTGACGCTGCCGGGTTCGGCGCGCCGTTTCGAGCAACAGGCCGCCGAGCAACTCGCCCTGACCGCGCGCGATGCCGCGGCGCTGCTCGAGCAGCGTCTGCGTCAGGAAGCGCGCGCCGATTTCGACGCCGCGACGGCGAAAGCCGCGAGCTGGACGCAGGCCGATTGCGCCGCGCACGCGCTCGAGGAGGCCGCGCGCCTCGCGGCGCGGGCCTACGGTCTCGGCGAGGGCAGTCTGGATCAGGTGCTGCTGACGCGACGCCTCGCGCTGGCGGGGCGGCTAGAGGCCCAGCAGGCGCGGGTCGCGGGGCTTGCGGCCGACGCGCGCCTCAAGCTCGATGCGCACCGACTGTGGCCGCTCGACGTCGAAGGGGCCGACGCCGCTCACGCCCACCCCTAGTCCGTGCGCTGGCGTCGATCCGGGAAAACGGCCCCCGGAAACGGCAGGCGCCGCTCGAGGGGGCGGCGGCGCGGACGGCGCCACGCGCTTATTGAAGCGCCTGCTGTTCCGCAGTGGCAGGCGCCGGCGCTGCGGACGCGTCCTGGCTCATGCGTCGGGCCTCGTCCTGCATCGCGGCGATCTGCTCGGGCTTGAGCTGCCACACCAGGCTGTCGCGGGCTTTCGCGGCGGCCTCCATGCCCTGCGCGGCGGCGAGGTTGAACCAGAGATAGGCGCGCGCCTTGTCGATCGCGGTGCCAGTGCCGTAGCGATAGAGTTCGCCCAGGCTGTATTGCGCCTTCGCGTAACCGTGCTGCGCGGGTTTTTCGATCCAGCTGAACGCAGCTTTGTAGTCCTGAACGACGCCGCGGCCTTCGAGCAAGGCGCGCCCGTATCGGTACTGCGCTTCGGGGAGGCCTTGTTTGGCCGCGAGCGCAAACCAGCGCGCCGCTTCCTTGTCATTCTGGATCACGCCGTCGCCGTCGGCGTAGCGCAGGGCGAGCTGCAACTGCGCCTCGGCGTCGCCCTGCTCGGCGCGCGTGTGCGGCAATACGGTCGCGGCATCCTGGGCGGGCGCTGCCGTTCGTTGTTCACGCGCGAGCCAGGCCGTGACTCCGACGAGCGCGCCGACGAGCACGAGCAGCAACAGCGGTTTGAGCGGGCTGAATGCCCAGAAGCGGTGCCGGCAGTCGCGGCAGCGCAATGGCGTGTCGAGCAGCAGGTGCCGCACGCCGTCATGGGCGTGGAGCGAACCGCGGCGGATTTTCTTGCTCCCGCACAGCGGACAGGCGGCAGCCATCGTCTCAGTGCGTGCGGCTGCAGCCGGCGCGGGCGCGCCGGTTCAGGAAAGAGGCGGCGGCCGCGCTCACGGTCGGATCGAGTTTCACGGCCGCCGGTTTTGCCGCCTTAAAGCTTGCCGCCCGCTTCGGTGACGAGGTAGGCCACCGCATTGGCGAGATCGCCTTCCGACAGCGAAGCGTTGCCGCCCTTCGCCGGCATGCCGCGGATGCCGTTGAGCGCGTGGCTGTAGAGGGTGTCGAAGCCCTGGTCGAGGCGCGTGCCCCACGCGGCCTTGTCGCCGAGCTTCGGTGCGCCGGCGACGCCGGTGCCGTGGCAGGCGACGCAGTTGGCGTCGTACACGGCCTTGCCTTTCGCCGGGTCGGGCTTGGCCGCGCTCGCCGCCGCGGCAGCAGGCGCGCCGGCCGGTGCTGCCTCGGGCGCCTTGAAATCGGCGCCGGCGGAGTTGCCGAGATAGGCGACCGCGCGCGCGACTTCGACGTCGGAGAGGTCGGCCGCGCCGCCGCGCGGCGGCATCGCGCGGATGCCTTCGATCGCGTGCTTGACCAGCGTGTCGTAGCCTTGCGCGAGCCGTGCCGTCCAGTCGCCCTTGGCCTCGAACTTCGGCGCGCCGAGGGCGCCGCTGCCGTGGCACGCGGCGCACACCGCTTCATAGACTTCCTGGCCCGACTTTTCGACCTTGGGCGCGTTGGCGTCGGCTGCCGCGAGCTGCGAGACCGGAGCGATCCGTGCGAGCGTCGCTTTTTGCGCGGCTTCGCTGGTCGTGTCGGGCTTGTGGTCTTTCTGGATGCCGAGCACCAACTGAACGATCAGGACGATCGCCAGCAAGGGGGCGAGCAGTCCGGCCAAAATGGCGATGAGGATTTCCTGCGGAGTGGCTTGAGTCATCTTGGCGTGCGTGTCGGCCATGAAAGTTCCTTGGTGGCGGTTGGCTGCAAAAGCCGCGATTATAAGGAAACCCACCCTGACAGCAAAGCGCGGAAGGCCTTCGCCGATAGACGCAGCGCGGCAAACCCGCTATGCTTGCGGCCTCCTAGCGCCCGTAGCTCAGCTGGATAGAGTACTGCCCTCCGAAGGCAGGGGTCGTGCGTTCGAATCGCGCCGGGCGCGCCAGTTTCCGATCACAAACGGCTTCGGTCCCTTGTTCCGCCAGGGTTTTATCTCTGTGCCGCCGGTTTACACTTGGACCAAGTTCATTTTGAGTCGCTTCGATCATGGCCATTCCCACCCCCACCGACATCCAGTTGCACCAGACGTCGCGCAAGCTTGAAATCGCGTTTTCGGACGGCGCCCGCTTCGAGCTGCCCTACGAATTCCTGCGCGTCTACTCGCCGTCGGCCGAGGTGCGCGGCCACGGCCCGGGGCAGGAAGTCCTGCAGGTCGGCAAGCGCGACGTGCTGATCAACGCCGCCGAACCGGTCGGGCTGTACGGGATCAACTTCTTCTTCTCGGACGGCCACGACACCGGAATCTATTCCTGGGAATATCTCCACGACCTCGGCGTCAATCAGGCGGCCTTGTGGGACGAATACCTCAAGCGCATGGACGCCGCCGGGGCGTCGCGCGACCCCGGCATCGCCCAGATGTTCGAGCACCGGCCCAAGACCAAGTAAGCGTGGAATGAGGCTGTTGCCGCTCGACATCGACGCGCCCCGAGGGGCGCGTTTTGCTTGGGCGCGCCGGGGTGTGGCGCGGACGTGAGCGGCGCGACAGCTTTCGCCGGCGCAATAGCCGAGGCGATCGCCGCGGCGACCGGCGCGCCGTTCCCGGCGAGTGCGCTCGAACCCGTCGCCGGAGGCGACACGAGCCAGGCTTTCCGGGTCGGCGACGGCGAGCGGCGTTTCTTCGTCAAGACCTGCAGCCGTGAGCGCGCGGCGATGTTCGACGCCGAGGTCGGCGCGCTGGACGCGCTGGCCGGCGTCGACGCGGTGCGCGTGCCGCGGCCGGTCTGCACGGGCGTCGCGTCCGACCGGGCTTATCTCGTCCTCGACTACCTCGACCTTCGCGCGCGCGGCGACGCCGCGCTGCTCGGAACGCAACTCGCGCGTCTGCATCGCGCCCCGCAGCATCAGTTCGGCTGGAGCCGCGACAACTGGATCGGCAGCACGTCGCAGCCGAACGGCTGGGCGCGCGACTGGATTGCATTCTGGCGCGAGCGGCGCCTCGGCTTCCAGTTCGAACGCGCGGCGCAGAGCGGCTACGGCGGCGCGCTGCAACGGGAGGGCGGCGCGCTCCTGGACCGGCTCGACGCCTTGTTCGACGGCTACGTTCCGCTGCCCTCGCTGCTGCACGGCGACCTTTGGGGCGGCAACCACGGCTATATCGCCGACGGCTCGCCGGTCGTGTTCGACCCGGCGAGCTACGTCGGCGATCGGGAATGCGACCTCGCGATGAGCGAACTGTTCGGCGGCTTCGCGCCAGCGTTTTATGCGGCCTACGAGGAGGCGTGGCCGCTTGATCCGGGCTACGCGGTGCGCAAGACGCTCTACAACCTCTACCACGTGCTCAACCACGCCAACATGTTCGGCGGCGGTTACGTCGCCCAGGCGCAGCGCATGACCGCGCAGCTGCTGGCGGAAGTGCGATGAGCGCGATGCTGCGGCGCGCGCTCGCATCTTGTCTCGTCTTTATCCTCGCGGCGTGTTCCGCGCTCGCGCCGAAGCCTTTGCCGCCCGAGGTGAGCGTGGCGGCGGTCGAGGTCAGAAGCGTCGGGGTGTTCGAACAGCGGTTCGAGATCCTGCTGCGCGTCACGAACCCGAATGCGTTCGCGCTCACGATCGAGGCGCTCGAGTTCGACCTCGAGGTCAACGGGCAGCCGTTCGCACGCGGCCTGTCGCCGCTTCCGACGCCGCTCGGTGCCACAGCGGAAACGGAGGTCGTGATCGAGGCGGTTACGCGCTCGGACGATCTGATCCGCCAGCTCGGCACGCTGGCGCGCGGACAGCTGAAACAGGGCGTGCCGTATCGTCTGCGCGGGCGGGTGAAGACCGACAAGTCGCCGCGCTGGCTACCGTTCGAGCACGCCGGCGTCTACGGTGCTCCGCGCCCGCCGGACGGCACGATCTGAAGGTTCAGGCCGCGAGTGCACGCAGCGTGGGGACCGCGAGGCCGAACGCGTCGGCGTGCGCCAGCGCGCGCTCGAGGCGGGCCGGCGCCGAGCGGCCGGCGCAGGCATGCGTGGGGTCGGCGTCGAAGGCTTCGAGCATGCCGGCAATGAGCGCGTCGCGATCGTGTTTCACCCCCATCAGTGCGTCCTGGATGTCGATGACTTCGTTCGCGACCTGCCGTGCGAAGGCCTCGTGCTGCGACCACAGTTCGGACACGGTACCGCCGGTTTTCAGGCCGGCGATATTGGTCGTCAGGATGTAGACGTTCTTGCGCACGAGTTCGAAGCGCAACGCGTCGCTTGCCGGAATTTCGCGACAAGGCAGGTCGATCGACGTCAGCGCGCGGCACAGCAGGCCGGTGCCGGGCCCGGCGACGGGCGAGGCGATCAGCGGCTTGGCGTCGATCCCCTTCTTCTTCTCGAACCACACCGAGATCACGGTCGGCGCGGTGTAGCGATACTGTTCCCAATCGCGCGGCAGCAGCTCGTTCTGGATCAGCGCGATGCGTTCCCGCCAGGCACCCGGGATCGCCGCGAGTACGGGGTGGAGGTCGTTCTCGGCCACCGCGATCAGGACCAGCAGAGGATCGGGGTGCGCGTGCGCGACAGTAAACATGTCCTCGTTGCGGGTGACCGGAACGACGATGTGGCCGCTGCGCAGGAAGCCTCCGGCGAACACGCGCCCGAGTTGGCCAAGACCGATGACGACGACTTCACTCGTGCTGATGACTCCAGGTCAAAACGGCAACGAATCGGTGCGCCCGCTTGGTCTCGCGCGGGTACGAGGACTTATTCCAGACCCTTCGAATGCAGGTACTCATCGTAGTTGCCCATGTAGAACTCGACGCCTTGCGGCGTGATCTCGAGGATGCGCGTGGCGAGGCTCGAGACGAACTGGCGGTCGTGCGAAACGAAGATCAGCGTGCCCTTGAAGAGTTCGAGCGCGAGGTTCAGCGACTCGATCGACTCCATGTCCATGTGGTTGGTCGGCTCGTCCATCACGAGCACGTTGTGGCGCCCGAGCATCAGCTTGCCGTAGAGCATGCGGCCCTTCTCGCCGCCCGAGAGCACGCGCACCGACTTCTTGACGTCGTCACCCGAGAACAGCAGGCGGCCGAGGATGCCGCGGAGCACCTGCTCGTCGTCGCCCGCTTGCGTCCACTGGTGCATCCAGTCGGTGAGGTTGAGGTCCATGTCGAAATCGGCGACGTGGTCCTGCGAGAAGTAGCCGACGTTGGCGTTTTCGCTCCAGCGGATCTCGCCGTAGGCGGGCGTGAGTTCGCCCATCAGGAGCTTCATGAGCGTCGACTTGCCGACGCCGTTGCCGCCGATGACGGCGAGCTTCTCGCCGGCTTCGAGCGAGAAGCCGAGATTCGTGAACAGGGGCTCGGCGTCATAGCCGAATTTCAGATTTTCGACCTCGAGCGCGCGACGGTGCAGCGCCTTCTCCGGCTCGAAGCGGATGTAGGGGTTCTGGCGCGAACTCGGCTTGAAGTCCTCGATCTTGATCTTGTCGATCATCTTCATGCGGCTCGTCGCCTGGCGCGCCTTCGACTTGTTGGCCGAGAAGCGGCGCACGAATTCCTGCAGTTCGGCGACCTTGTCCTTCGCGCGCGCGTTGGCCGCGGCTTGGCGCGCCTTGGCCTCGGAGGACGCGAGCATGTAGTCGTCGTAGTTGCCCGGCCACACCTTGATCGTGCCGTAGTCGAGGTCGGCCATGTGGGTGCAGACCTGGTTCAGGAAATGGCGGTCGTGCGAGATCACGACGATCGTCGCGTTGCTCTCGTTCAGCACCTGCTCAAGCCAGCGGATCGTGTTGATGTCGAGGTTGTTGGTCGGTTCGTCGAGCAGCAGGATGTCGGGCTTGGAGAAGAGCGCCTGCGCCAGCAGCACGCGCAGCTTGAAGCCGGGCGCGATCTGGCTCATCGTGCCCTGGTGCTGTTCGGTCGGAATGCCGACGCCGAGCAGCAGCTCACCGGCCCGCGCTTCGGCGTCGTAGCCGCCGAGTTCGCCGAACTTGCCTTCAAGTTCGGCGGCGCGCAGATAGTCCTCTTCGCTCGCCTCGGGGTTCATGTAGATCGCGTCCTTCTCCTGCATCACGCGCCACATTTCGACGTGGCCCTGCATCACGACGTCGAGCACGCGCTGGTCCTCGTAGCCGAACTGGTCCTGGCGCAGCCAGGCCATGCGTTCGCCGGGGTCGAGCGACACATTGCCCGCGGTCGGCTCGAGCTCGCCGGCAAGGATTTTCATGAAGGTCGACTTGCCGCTGCCGTTCGCGCCGATCAGGCCGTAGCGGTTGCCGTCGCCGAACTTGACGTTGACGTTCTCGAACAGCGGTTTGGAAGCGAATTGAAGGGTGATGCTGGATGCGGTGAGCACGGCGGAATCCTGGGATGCAACGCGGGAAAGCCGCGAATTTTAACACCCGGGCGCGGCGTCCCGCGGGGCTGCGCCCGCTTTCGCGTCAGGCGCTGCAGGCCTCGGCGCGCAGCGCCGGGTGGGCGGCGACCGGACGGTCGAGGTAATAGCCCTGGACCAGGTCGACGCCGAACTGGCGTAGCAAGGCGAGCGTCGCGCCGTCCTCGACGTATTCGGCGACGACCGATTTGCCGAGTCCGAGCGCGACGCTGACCATCGCCTGCACGAACACCTGGTTGTCGGGGTCGTTGGGCAGGTCGCGGATGAAGATGCCGTCGATCTTGATCGTGTCGACGTCGAGATGCTTGAGGTAGGCGAACGAGGCGAAGCCGACGCCGAAATCGTCGAGGCAGACGCCGCATCCGAGCTGGCGCAGCGCTTCGATCATGCGCTGCGCGTCCTGCAGGTCAGCCACCGCCGCGGTCTCGGTGATCTCGAAGATCAGCCGGCTCGGATTGACTCCGGCCTCGCGCAGGCCGTTACCGATCGTCTGCGGCAGGCTCGGCTCGGACAGCGAGCGCCCCGACAGGTTGACCGCGATCGAGGGGATGCAGGGGTTGGCGGCGAGCAACTGGATCGTCTCGTGGACGACCCAGCGGTCGATGTCGAGGATGCGTCCGCTCTTTTCGGCGCGCTGGATGAAGTGCACCGGCATGATGAGCTGATCGGGGCGGTGCTCGTCGGTCATCCGCACAAGCGCTTCGAGATGCGAGAGCGCGCCGTCGTCCGCGCGGTAGACGCCCTGGAAATGGAGCTGGAAGAGTCCCTTGTCGAGCGCGTTGCTGATGCGTTCGCCCCACGACAGGCGGGTGCGCATTTCGCTGTCGGCGGCGCTGTCCGCACGGAAGACGCGCCAGGTGTTCTTGCCCGCGTCCTTGGCCTGGTACATGGCGATGTCGGCGCGGGCGACGAGGTCGTCGGCATCGACGGCGTGCGCGGGGTAGTACGCGATGCCCACGCTCGTGGTGACGCGCAGGCTCTGGCCCTCGAAGCGGAAGGGAATCTGCGCGATCGCGTGGACGACGCGGTCGGCCAGCGCTTCGGCTTCGTTGTCCTGCAGCGCCGGGAGCAGAATCGCGAACTCGTCGCCGCCGAGGCGCGCGAGCACTTCGTTACGCCGCACCAGCGCGCTGATCTCGCCGGCCACGCGGATCAGCAGCGCGTCGCCGGCACGATGGCCGTAGCTGTCGTTGATGGTCTTGAATTCGTCGAGGTCGAAGAACATGACCGCGCACTGCATCTTCTGGCGGTCGCTGTCGAGCATCGTGCGTGCGAGCTCCTGCTGGAAGCGATGGCGGTTGTAGAGGCCGGTCAGCGCGTCGCGCTCGGCCAGATACACCAGCCGCTCGGCGGTCTGGCGTTCGCGCGTGACGTCTTCGTAGATCCACAGGTGGCCGATGAAGCGGCCTTCGCGGTCGCGCACCGGGTAGTCGAGCTCGGTGATGACGCGGCCGTCGGTCATCTGGATCTCGTAGCTCTCAGACGATTCGTGCGTCTCGAGCACGGCGCGCAGGTGCCGCGAGAAGTGGTCGGGCTCGGCCAGCGTCGCCGCGGAGCGCGTGAGCACCTCGTGCACCGGCAGGCCGATCAGTTCGGCCGAATCGTCGATCATCCACATCCTGCCGAAGACCGGGTTGTGATAGATCACCCGCCCGTCCGGGGCGACGAACAGGATGCCGAGATTCATCGCCGAGAGCAGCGAGACGAGGCGCGCGCGCTCCTGCTCGGTTTCTTCGAGATACGTGCGTTGCAGGGTTTCGGCCGTCCGTAGTTCCTTGATCGCGAGCCGCAGATTCGCCTCGGTCGCCTTGAGGTCGTCGATGCTGTGAAGGCTCGCGCGTATGCCCTGATATACGCCGCTCGCGTCGTGGATCGGCTGCCAGTTCACAGCCACCCAGAAATGTCCGCCGTCCTTGCGACAGATCCGCATCGCGTAGCCCTGACCCGAGGTGCCGCGCAGCGCCAGGCGCAGCTGCACCTCGGCCGCGCCGCGGTCGTCGGGATGAATGATGTCGGCCGGAAAGCGCATCTGGTCGAGGCATTCGCCGACGCTGTAGCCGAGCATGCGCTCGACCGAGGGGTTGATCCACAACAGCTTGCCCTCGGGCGAGAGCCAAAATTCTACGTCGTGGGTGTAGTCGGCGATGGCATGGAAGCGCGCCTCGTTTTCGCGCGCGCGATCGATGTTGAAACGCACCGATTCGGCCATGCGGTTGAAGGTGCCTATCAGCTGCCCGATCTCGTCCTCCCCCTCGCCGGTCAGCTTGACGTCGAGGTCGCCCTGCGCCATGCGCCGGCTCGCCCGGGTGAGAACCTCGAAGCGGCGGATCACGCCGCCCGTCGACAGCGCGAGCAGCACGCCGGTGACGAGCAGGGCCGCGAGCGCGATCGAGAGGCTTTCGCGCACGTAGCGGGCGCGGGCCTCGGCGATGAACGCGCCCGACAGCACGAGTGCGACCTCGCCGTAGTGCTGGCCGGCGAACGTGACCGGCTGCATCACCCGGAAATCGTCGCGGGTGCCCTCGGTCCCGCTCTGATGCACGAGGCGCTCGCTGCTGTCGCGCACGGCGACCATCTTGAGGCCGCCGTCGCGCTGCAGCGCGTCGACGATTTCGCCGACGCTCGCGTCGTCACGCTGCGCGAGCGGCGCCAGCAGCGCGCCGGCGAGCGTCTGTCCGGTCTCGCGGACGTGGCGCTCCGCCTGCTGCTGCAGCTCGTCGCGGGTGTGTTGGACGCCGTTGGCGATCAGCAAGGCCAGCATCACCGCCTCGACGGCGAGCGCGGCGAGCGTCAGTTTGTAACGCAGCGAAAGTCGTCCGAACCAGGCTTTCATCGCCGCGCCCGCAACAACTCTCGCGCTTCCAGCGCATAAGGCTGCAGCGCCGGCAGTTCACTGCCGTCGGCGGCAATGAAACTGCCGTAGCCGCCCTGCTGCAGGAAGCGTGTGCCTTCCGCGGTCCCGGCGAAGGCGAGAATGCCGCGGCGGACCGCCTCCGCGTCGCGCGCAGGCAGGCGCGGATGGGTCAGGTACATCAGGCTCGACAAGGGCCCGGTTTCGGCGAGGATGCGCAAGCGTGCGCGGACCTCGGAGGGCAGCAGCAGATAGGGGTGCAGGCCGAGCATCGCGGCGTCGGCACGCCCGTTGAGCACCTGCATGACGGCGTTGTAGTGGGTGCCGGCGTCACGGGTCTGATAGTCGATCTGGCGCTCGATGCCGCGCGCGGCGAGTTCGGCCTCGGCTGCCAATACGGTCACCGCGATCGCGTCGGCAGTCGCGATCGTGCGGCCGCGCATCTCCTCGGGTCGGCGATACGCCGAAGCGCGGGCCACGACGAGGAGGCCGCGCGTCGGCTCGGCATACTTCACGAGCGGCGCATAGCCGGCGTCCTGGCGGGCGAGCCAGGCCAGATGCGGGGCCGTCAGCACGATGTCGTATTCGCCGCGAGCGGTCCGCTCGACGAAGGTCTCGAAGTCGCGGGCGCTGTAGATTGCGACCGGTCGGCCGAGTTGCTTTTCCATGCTTTTGGCGAGCGGCAGGTAGGCGGTCACCGTCTGGCGCGCGGTCAGCTTGGGAAAGACACCGAAGATGAGCGGTTTCTCGGCCGCGCGGACGGCCGCCGGGCCGGCGAGCATCAGCCCGAACAGCAGCGCCAGCACGCCCGCGAAGAAGTACGCCATCCGGGGCGCGGCGCGCGACGTGGCAGCGCAGCCAACGCGACCGGCAGGCAGGGCGGGGCGGTCTCGGTGCCGTCGGTAGAGTCGGTGCAAGGCCGTTTCCTAGAGTTTTTTCTGCAGGACCTTCGATCTGCGGTTGTAGTTGTAAAGCGCCTGTTTACGCTTGGGCAGGTGGTCGGGACTGCTGTCGACGAAGCCGCGTTCCTCGAACCAGTGCTCGGTGCGGGTCGTCAGCACGAAGAGCTTCCTGAAGCCGGATTTCTTGCCGGTCTTCTCGGCGGCCTCGAGCAGCATCTCGCCGAATCCGCGGCCTCGGAAGTCGGCCGCGACCGCCAGACACGCGAGCTCGGCCGCCTGCTCTTCGGGAAACGGATAGAGCGCCGCGCAGCCGGCGATGACGCCGTCGGACTCGAGCACCAGAAAGCGCTCGATCTCGATTTCGAGCAGTTCGCGCGAGCGTCGCACGAGGATGCCGTCGCGCTCGAGCGGCTCGATGATGCCGAGGATGCCGCCGACGTCGTCGATGGTCGCCGGACGCAGCGTTTCGAGCGGCGCGGGCGTGATCAGCGTGCCGACGCCGTCGCGCGTGAAGAGCTCCGAGAGCAGTGCGCCGTCGCGGTGGCGGCTGATGAGGTGCGCGCGCTTCACGCCCTGGGTGCAGGCGGTAACCGCGCACGGCAGGTAGTAGGTGACGTCCTCGGGCAGCGCGCGCGCTTTTGCACGGCCGGCCTTGTCGAGCACCTGGCGGGCTTCGTTGACGGTCAGCGCGTTGTGGATCGTGCGGCCCTTGCCCGGAACGCCCTCGGTGTTCATCAGGAAGATCAGCTTGTCGGCAGCGAGTTCGACCGCCGCCTGGGTGGCGACGTCTTCGAGGCTCAGGTTGAATATCTCGCCGGTCGGTGAATAGCCGATCGGCGACAGCAGCACGATGTCGTGCTGGTCGAGGCGCCGCCGGATCGCGGCCGCGTCGATCTTGCGGACTTCGCCGGTATGCAGCAGGTCGACGCCGTCGCGCACGCCGAGCGGCTGCGCAGTGACGAAGTTGCCCGAGGCGACGCGGATGTCGGCGCCCGCCATCGGGGTATTGGCGATGCCGAGCGACAACAGCGCCTCGATCTCGACGCGTACCGTGCCCGCCGCTTCCTTGACGCAGGCCAGCGCGGCGTCGTCGGTCACGCGCAGGCCGCTCACGTAGCGGATGTCGGTGCCGTTTTCGGTCAGCCGCGCCTCGACCTGCGGCCGCACGCCGTGGACGAGCACGAGGCGCACGCCGAGGCTGTTGAGCAGGTTGACGTCGTGGGCCAACTGGACGAAGCCTCCCTCCGCGACCAGTTCGCCGCCGAAGGCGATGACGAAGGTCTTGCCGCGGAAGCCGTGGATATAGGGCGCGGCGGAGCGAAACCAGTGAACGAAATTCGTCGTGTCTTTCAAGGGACTGGCCTGGCGGAGGGCTGGGTAGGGAGGAGAAGGATACCGAAAAATCCCGCCCCGTCGGCGGGATCGGGCTCGCGCGCAAAAGCCCGTGACGAAGCGGAGGGCGGCTTCAGAAATCGCCCCAGAGCGTCTGCATCGCAGCCAGCGCCGCGAGTGCAGCGGTTTCGGTGCGCAGCACGCGCGGGCCGAGGCGGATCGGCACGGCGCCGGCCGCATGTAGCGCCGCGATTTCGTCGGCTTCGAAACCGCCTTCCGGGCCCGCGATCAGGACGTCGCGTCCGCTCGGCGCGGCGAGATCGGCGAGTCGGGCCTGCGCAAGCGGCGAGAGGAACAGCAGACGCTCGTCGGTGCCCGTGCCGAGCCACTGGGCGAGCGGCAACGGCGCCGCGATCGACGGCAGCCGGTTGCGCCCGCACTGCTCGCAGGCGCTCGCGACGACGCCCTGCCAGTGCGCGACGCGTTTCTCGGCGCGCTCACCGGCGAGCTTGACGACGCTGCGCTTGGCGGCGATCGGCTGGATCGCCGTCACGCCGAGTTCCGTCGCCTTTTGCAGCGTGTAGTCCATGCGCTCGCCGCTCGATATCCCCTGCGCCAGCGTGATTGCCAAACGCGATTCGCGTTCGATCTCGCGAAAGCCCGTGATCGCGACCGCAACCTCGTCCCGGGTGATGCGCTCGACACTGGCCGTGTATTCGCCGCCGCGACCGTTGAACAGCGTGAGCGCGTCGCCTGCCGCGAGCCGCAGCGCGCGGGCGGCGTGACGCGCCGGGCCGGCGGGCAGGCCGAAGCGGGCGCCGAGGCTCAGCGTCTGGTCGAGGAAGAAGCGCGGGGAGGACATCTTGCTATTATGCCGGGGTTGTCCCGTAACTCTGTGGAGCGCTCATGGTTTCCCTCACTACGCCGGTATGCGATTTCGGCTGGAAAGCCCCGGATTTCAGCCTGCCCGGCGTCGACGGCATGGCGTGGACGCCGCTCGACGCGATGGGACCGAAGGGGCTGCTGGTCATGTTCATCTGCAACCACTGCCCCTACGTCAAGGCGATCCGCCCGCGGCTCGTGCGCGATCTCGCCGAACTCAAGCGCGACCACGGTATTCATGCGATCGCGATCATGTCGAACGACCCGGCCGAATATCCCGAGGATTCGTTCGAGAACATGAAGCAGGTCGCGCGCGACTTCGATTTCCCGTTTCCTTACGTCATCGACGAGACGCAGCAGGTGGCGAAGGCTTACGGTGCCGTGTGCACGCCCGACTTCTTCGGGTTCAACCGCAGCTTCGAGCTGCAGTACCGCGGTCGCTTCGACGCGTCGCGCAAGGAGACGGCGCCCGAAGACGCGCGCCGCGACCTGTTTGAGGCGATGAAGGAGGTCGCGGCCACCCAGCGCGGGCCGGCCGAACAGATTCCGAGCATGGGCTGCTCGATCAAATGGAAGGAGGCCTGACATGGTCGTCAGTCGGGGGCACTGGGAGGGGGTCTACCGCGACAAGGCGGCGGACCAGGTGAGCTGGTTCCAGCCGAGCGCCACGTCGTCTTACCGGCTGGTCACCGAAGGTGCCAAGCCCGACGCGCGCATCATCGATGTCGGGGCCGGGGCCTCGGTGCTCGTCGACGAGCTGCTCGACGCGGGCTATCGCAATCTGACCGTGCTCGACCTCGCGGAGGCCGCGCTCGACGTCAGCCGCGCGCGGCTCGGCCCGCGCGGCGACGCCGTCGAGTGGATCGCGGCCGACATCACCGAGGCTGCGCTGCCGCAGGCGTATTACGACGTCTGGCACGACCGCGCGGTGTTCCATTTCCTGACCGATCCCGCGGACCGCGCGCGCTACGTGGCGCAGGTGCTGAGGAGCGTCAAACCGGGCGGGCGCGTCATCGTCGCCGCCTTCGGCGCGGGAGGGCCGCTGCAATGTTCGGGGCTCGACGTCGTGCGCTACGCCCCGCAGTCGCTGCATGCCGAGTTCGGTGCACCCTTCCAGCTGCTCGGCCATGAAACGGAGATCCACCACACTCCCACGGGGCGTGACCAGGAATTCGTTTATTGCTACTGCCGGCGCGTCTGAACATGCTGGAAGAGGTCAAGGCCCTGGTGCGCGAAGTCGCGCAGCGTGAGGTGACGCCGCGCTTTCTCAAGGTCGCGCACAGCCACAAAGCCGACGGCAGCCTTTTCACCGAGGCCGATGCGCTCGCGCAGGCTGCGCTCGAAGTGGGGCTGCCGCGAATCCGCGACGTGCCCGTGCTCGGCGAGGAAATGACCGAGCGCGAGCAGCAGGACGCGTGGGGCGCGGGACGCGAGGGACTGTGGTGCGTCGACCCGATCGACGGCACCTCCAACTTCGTCGCCGGCGTGCCCTACTTCGCGATCTCGGTGGCCTATCTCTACAAGGGCGAGCGCCAGCTCGGGGTCGTCTACGACCCGATCGCCGATGAGATGTTCAGCGCCGTACGCGGCCAGGGCGCGCATCTGAACGGCACGCCGCTGCCCTTGCGCCCGCCCGTGCAGGATCTGCGCCGCGCGCTGGCCGGCGTCGAGATGAAACGCATCGACCGTGAACTGGCGGGGCGGCTCGCCTCGTGGCCGCCCTACGCGTCGCAGCGCAACTTCGGCGCGTCGACGCTCGACTGGTGTTACACGGCGGCGGGCCGCTTCGACATCTATGTCCACGGCGGGCAAAAGCTCTGGGATTACGCTGCCGGCGCGCTGATCCTCGAAGAGGCCGGCGGCCGCCTCGCCAGCCTGACCGGCAGCTTCGACATTGCGAGCGTGTGGGAGCGCTCGGTCGTCGCCTCGGTGAGTCCGGACTTGTTCGAGCAGTGGCGAGACTGGCTCAAGGCGGCGGGCGCATAAGCGACCGCACAGCCGGAATAAAAAGATTTTAACCGCCGCTTATTGAATTCCCACCTTAGCTTCGGGGGTTAAGCCCTTGTCCGCGCAAGGCTTTCGCGCTGTTCGGCCTTCGCTTGCGAAAGCCCGGCCTCGTGACGGATAATCAGCGTTTTTGCATATTCTGCCCAAGCTGTCGCCGCACGGCTGTTCCGGGCGAGGGTGCGAGATTTTTTTCTTAGCGAAGGGACCGCAATGCCAACCCGTACCGACCTGTCGAACGCCATCCGCGCACTCGCGATGGATGCAGTCGAAAAAGCGAAATCCGGCCACCCCGGCGCCCCGATGGGCATGGCGGAAATCGCCGAGACGCTGTGGAACCATCATATGCGTCACAACCCGGTCAACCCCAAGTGGGCCGACCGTGACCGCTTCGTGCTGTCGAACGGTCACGGCTCGATGCTGATCTATGCGCTGTTGCACCTGACCGGTTACGACCTGTCGATGGACGACCTCAAGCAGTTCCGCCAGTTGCACTCGAAGACCCCGGGCCACCCCGAGTACGGCTATGCGCCCGGCGTCGAGACGACGACCGGCCCGCTCGGCCAGGGCATCACCAACGCGGTCGGCATGGCGATGGCGGAAAAAGTGCTGGCGCACGAATTCAATAAGCCCGGCCACAGCATCGTCGACCACCACACCTACGTGTTCCTCGGCGACGGCTGCATGATGGAAGGCATCTCGCACGAGGCCTGCGCGCTCGCCGGCACCTGGAAGCTCAACAAGCTGATCGCGTTCTGGGACGACAACGGCATTTCGATCGACGGCCACATCGAGCACTGGTACACCGACGACACGGCCAAGCGTTTCGAAGCCTACGGCTGGCAGGTCATCCCGAACGTCGACGGCCACGACGTCGTCGCGATCGAAGCCGCGATCCAGAAGGCCAAGGCGAGCAGCGACAAGCCCACGCTGATCTGCTGCAAGACGATCATCGGCAAGGGCTCGCCGAACAAGGCCGGTACGCACGACGTGCACGGCGCAGCGCTCGGCCACGACGAAGTCGAGGCGACCCGCAAGAACATGGGCTGGAATTCGCCGGCGTTCGAAGTGCCGGCCGACATCTACGCCGGCTGGGACGCGAAGACCAAGGGCCAGGGGCTCGAGACGCTGTGGAACAACAAGTTCGCCGAGTACAAGAAGGCCTTCCCCGCCGAAGCCGCCGAATTCGAGCGCCGCATGAAGGGCGAACTGCCCGCCAACTGGAAGGCGCACGTCGCCGAGAAGCTGGCTGCGATCAACGCCAAGGGCGAGACCGTCGCCACGCGCAAGGCCAGCCAGATCGCGATCAACGCGCTGGCTTCCGCGCTGCCGGAGTTCCTCGGCGGTTCGGCCGACCTGACCGGCTCCAACCTGACCAACTGGGAAGGCTGCCACCCGGTGCGCCACGGCAAGCCCGGCAACTACATCAGCTACGGCGTGCGTGAATTCGGCATGGCCGCGATCATGAACGGCATGGCGCTGCACGGCGGCCTCTTGCCCTTCGGCGGCACCTTCCTGATGTTCTCCGAATACTCGCGCAACGCCATCCGCATGGCCGCGCTGATGAAGCAGCGCGTGATCCACGTGTTTACGCACGATTCGATCGGTCTCGGCGAAGACGGCCCGACCCACCAGCCTGTCGAGCAGACCGCGACCCTGCGCATGATCCCCAACATCGACGTCTGGCGTCCGTGCGACACCGTCGAGACCATGGTCGGCTGGGCGCACTCGGTCGAGCGCACCGACGGCCCGACCTGCCACATCCTCTCGCGCCAGAACCTGCCGTTCATGCAGCGCGACGACGCGACGCTCGCGAGCATCGCAAAGGGCGGCTATGTGCTGAAGGATGCGGCCGGCGCGAAGGCCGTCATCATCGCCACCGGCTCCGAAGTCGAACTCGCGGTGAAGGCCGCTGACACGCTCGCCGCCGAAGGCATCGCGGTGCGCGTCGTCTCGATGCCGTCGACCAACACCTTCGACCGCCAGGACGCCGCCTACCGCGAAAGCGTGCTGCCGAAGGGCCTGCCGCGCGTCGCCGTCGAAGCCGGCGTCACCGACTTCTGGCGCAAGTACGTGGGTCTCGAAGGCGCCGTGGTCGGCATCGACACCTTCGGCGAATCGGCCCCTGCGCCCGCGCTGTTCAAGCATTTCGGCATCACCGCCGAGGCCGTCGCGGCCGCGGTCAAGAGCGTGCTGTAACTACGAGGGGTCAGGATTCAGGGATCAGGATTCAGGGGATGAGCGGGCTGCGCCCGCGTCAGAGACGACGCGGCCTTCGGCCGCTCACTCCCTGACCCCTGAATCCCGGCCCCTGACCCCTAGATAAGATTTTCAACCTGACTGGGAGACTGTAAGTGGCTATCAAAGTAGGTATCAACGGTTTTGGCCGCATCGGCCGCATGGCTTTCCGCGCGATCGCCAAGGACTTCCCGGACATCGAAGTGGTCGCGATCAACGACCTGCTCGATCCCGAGTACCTGGCCTACATGCTGAAATACGATTCGGTGCACGGCAACTTCAAGGGCGACATCGCCGTCGAAGGCAACAACCTCATCGTCAACGGCAAGAAGATCCGCCTGACCGCCGAGCGCGAGCCCGCCAACCTGAAGTGGAACGAAGTCGGCGCCGAGCTGGTGATCGAGTGCACGGGCTTCTTCCTGACCAAGGAAACCTGCCAGAAGCACATCGACGCCGGCGCCAAGAAAGTCGTGCAGTCCGCGCCTTCCAAGGACGACACCCCGATGTTCGTATACGGCGTGAACCACGAGAAGTACGCCGGCGAGGCCATCGTCTCGGCCGCTTCGTGCACGACCAACTGCCTCGCGCCGATCGCCAAGGTGCTGAACGACAACTGGGGCATCAAGCGCGGCCTGATGAGCACCGTGCACGCCGCCACCGCGACCCAGAAGACCGTCGACGGCCCGTCGTCCAAGGACTGGCGCGGCGGCCGCGGCATCCTCGAAAACATCATCCCGTCCTCGACCGGCGCCGCCAAGGCCGTCGGCGTGGTGTTGCCTGAGCTGAAGGGCAAGCTGACCGGCATGGCGTTCCGCGTTCCGACCTCCGACGTCTCGGTCGTCGACCTGACCGTCGAGCTCGAGAAGCCCGCCAAGTACGCGGACATCTGCGCCGCGATGAAGAAGGCTTCGCAGTCGGGCGACATCAGCAAGACCCTCGGCTACACCGACGAGAAAGTCGTTTCGACCGACTTCCGCGGCAACGGCTTCTCGTCGATCTTCGACGCCGAAGCCGGCATCGCGCTCGACGACACCTTCGTCAAGGTCGTGTCGTGGTACGACAACGAGTACGGCTACACCTGCAACATGCTGCGCTTCGTGCAGCACGTCGCGAAGTAAGGGGTCAGGATTCAGGGATCAGGGTTCAGGGAATGCGCGGGCGTAGCCCGCCCAAATCAGGGGTGCGGCCTCGGCCGCTCGTTCCCTGACCCCTGAATCCCGACCCCTGACCTTCAGCAGTGAGCCTTAAGGCCTGGCGCGGTTTCCAACCCCGCGCCAACCCTTAAACCTTACTTATCAGGAGAACACCCATGGCATTCATCCGCGTCACCGATCTCGATCTGGCGGGCAAGCGCGTCTTCATCCGCGCCGACATGAACGTGCCCGTCAAGGACGGCAAGGTCACGTCCGACGCGCGCATCACCGCCTCGATGCGCACCATCGAGCACTGCATGAGGGCCGGCGCCAAGGTCATGGTGACCTCGCACCTCGGCCGCCCGACCGAAGGCGAGTTCAAGGAAGAGGATTCGCTGAAGCCCGTCGTCGACGTGATCGCGCAGAAGCTCGGCAAAAACGTGCGCCTGATCCGTGAATGGACCGAGGGCGGTTTCGACGTCGCGAACGGCGAACTCGTCGTGCTCGAGAACTGCCGCGTCAACAAGGGCGAGAAGAAGAACGTCGACGAGACCGCGAAGAAATACGCCGCGCTGTGCGACGTCTTCGTGATGGACGCCTTCGGCACCGCGCACCGCGCCGAAGCCTCGACCCACGGCATCGCCAAATTCGCGCCGACCGCTGCCGCCGGCATTCTGCTCACCGAAGAGCTCGACGCGCTGGCCAAGGCGCTCGCCAACCCGGCGCGGCCGATGGTCGCGATCGTCGGCGGCTCCAAGGTCTCGACCAAGCTGACCGTGCTCGAGGCGCTGTCCGAGAAGGTCGACCAGTTGGTCGTCGGCGGCGGCATCGCCAACACCTTCCTCGCCGCGATGGGCAAGAACGTCGGCAAGTCGCTGTGTGAACACGACCTGATCCCGACTGCCAAGACGCTGATCGAGAAGATGGCCGCGCGCGGCGCCTCGATCCCGATCGCCGTCGACGTGGTGTGCGGCAAGAAGTTCGACGCCAACGAGCCCGCCGTGCTGAAGAGCGCCGACGAGGTGGCCGACGACGACATGATCTTCGACATCGGCCCGAAGAGCGCGCAGGAGCTTGCCGACATCATCGCCAAGGCCGGCACGATTGTGTGGAACGGCCCGGTCGGCGTGTTCGAGTTCGACCAGTTCGGCGAAGGCACCAAGACCGTCTCGATGGCGATCGCCAACGCCCCGGGCTTCAGCCTGGCCGGCGGCGGCGACACCATCGCCGCGATCCAGAAATACGACATCTACGACAAAGTGAGCTATATCTCGACCGCCGGCGGCGCCTTCCTCGAATACCTGGAAGGCAAGGTGTTGCCGGCCGTGGCGATTCTGGAGGAACGCGCGCAAGGCTAAGCGCCTTACGGCAAGACGCGAGGGGGAGGCTGAGGCTTCCCCCTCGGGCTTTCCGCCTTCCCTCCCTCAACGCTCCACCACAATAATGATTCGCAGAACCAAAATCGTCGCCACCCTCGGCCCCGCCTGCTCCGACGCCAAGACGCTCGATCGGATGATGGAAGCCGGCCTGGACGTGGTCCGTCTCAACTTCTCCCACGGCGTGGCGCAGGACCACATCGACCGCGCCGAACTCGTGCGTTCGCTCGCGCGTACGCGCGGTCGCGCGGTCGGCGTCCTCGTCGACCTGCAGGGGCCGAAGATCCGCATCGGCAAATTCAAGGACAACAAGATCGTCCTCGCCAAGGGCGACAACTTCATCCTCGACGCGGAATGCGCGCTCGGCGACCAGGAGCGCGTCGGCCTCGACTACAAGGAATTGCCGAGCGACGTCGCCCGTGGCGTGACGCTCCTGCTCGACGACGGCCGGATCGAACTCTGGGTCGAAGACGTCAAGGGCAGCGAAATCCACTGCAAGGTCGTGCAGGGCGGCGTGCTCTCGAATAACAAGGGCATCAACCGCAAGGGCGGCGGTCTTTCGGCCGCCGCGCTGACCGAGAAGGACATCGAGGACATCAAGACCGCCGCGGCGCTCAAGGCCGACTACCTCGCGGTCTCCTTCCCGCGCTCGGGCGCCGACATGCGCCAGGCGCGCGAGTTGCTGCGGGCCGCGGGCGGCAGGAGCCAGCTCGTCGCCAAGATCGAGCGCACTGAAGCGATCGAGAACCTCGAAGAAATCCTCGATGCGTCCGACGCGATCATGGTCGCCCGCGGCGACCTCGGCGTCGAGGTCGGCGACGCTGCGGTGCCGGCGCTGCAGAAGCGCATGATCCGTATGGCGATCGCGCGCAACAAGGTCGTCATCACCGCGACGCAGATGATGGAGTCGATGATCACGAGCCCGATCCCGACCCGCGCCGAAGTCTCCGACGTCGCCAACGCCGTGCTCGACGGCACCGACGCCGTCATGCTCTCGGCCGAGACCGCGGCCGGGCAATACCCGGTCGAAGCCGTGCAGGCGATGGACCGCGTCTGCCTCGAAGCCGAAAAGGAAGCCGAGACGCAGTTCACGCGCGAGCGGCTCGACCACAGCTTCCTGCGCGCCGACGAGGCGATCGCGATGTCGGCCGTGTTCACCTCGGTGCACCTCAACATCAAGGCCATCGCCGCGCTGACCGAGTCCGGCAATACCTGTCTGTGGATGAGCCGCCTGTCGACGCGCGTGCCGATCTACGCCTTGACACCTCAGGTCGAAACCCGTAGAAAAGTCACTCTCTTCCGCGGTGTCTATCCGATCAACCTCAAGACCGCCACCAAGGAGCGCGACGTGCTGCTCGCCGAGGCCGAGGAAGAATTGCGGCGGCGCGGCGCCGTGCGCGACGGCGACCTGATCCTGCTGACGATCGGCGAGCCGATCGGCCAGTCGGGCGGCACCAATACGATGAAGATCGTCCGTGTGGGCGCTTCGAAGAAACCCTGAATCTGAAGCACGTTTTTTACCTAGGAGAGTGTAAATGGCCCTGATTTCCCTTCGTCAACTGCTCGACCATGCCGCCGAAAACGGCTACGGTCTGCCCGCGTTCAACGTCAACAACATGGAGCAGGTCAAGGCCATCATGGAAGCGGCGGCCGCGGTCGACTCGCCCGTGATCCTGCAGGGTTCGGCCGGTGCGCGTTCCTACGCCGGCGAGCCCTTCCTGCGCCACCTGATCCTTGCCGCGATCGAGATGTACCCACAGATCCCGATCTGCATGCACCAGGACCATGGCGCCTCGCCGAGCATCTGCTTCCGCTCGATCCAGTCGGGATTCTCCTCGGTCATGATGGACGGCTCGCTGAAGGAAGACGGCAAGACCCCCGCCAGCTACGAATACAACGTCGAGACCACCCGCAAGGTCTCGGAACTTGCCCACGCCTGCGGCGTCTCGGTCGAAGGTGAACTCGGCTGCCTGGGCTCGCTCGAGACCGGCAAGGCCGGCGAGGAAGACGGCCACGGCGCCGAAGGCACGCTCGACCACTCGATGCTCCTGACCGACCCCGACGAGGCCGCCGACTTCGTCTCCAAGACCAGGGTCGACGCGCTCGCGATCGCCATCGGCACCTCGCACGGCGCCTACAAGTTCACGCAGAAGCCCACCGGCAAGGTGCTGCGCATCGACCGCGTGAAGGAAATCCACGCCCGCATCCCTAACGTGCACCTCGTCATGCACGGCTCGTCGTCGGTGCCCGAAGACTGGCTCGCGATCATCAACAGCTACGGTGGCGACATGGGCCAGACCTACGGCGTGCCGGTCGAAGAGATCGTCGAAGGCATCAAGAACGGCGTGCGCAAGGTCAACATCGACACCGACCTGCGCATGGCGTCGACCGGCGCGATCCGCAAGCACCTGGCCGAGAACAAGTCCAACTTCGACCCGCGCAAATTCCTCAAGGAAGCGACCAAGGGCATGAGCGACATCTGCAAGGCCCGCTACGAAGCCTTCGGCGCCGCCGGCCAGGCCAGCAAGATCAAGAAGGTGTTCAACCTCGAAGAAATGCAGAAGCGCTACGACAAGGGCGAGCTCGACCCCAAGGTCAACTGATCGCCGGCTAGCCGGAATCAGATGCTGGATTGAAATGGGACGCTGCGGCGTCCCATTTTTATGTTCGGCGATTCTGCGATGTTGAGCGGATCGATTCCGGGCGAGGAGCAAACCGCGGGACACTCGCTTGAGAGGCGGGAGCGCTCTCTTGAGCGGTCGTTTCCATTATTGTGGAGAGAGCCGATGGCCGTGTGACGGGAAGATCGCCCACAGGGGCGTTTGCCGGCAGTGACATTGGCCGCTTGTACTGGCCACCTGCCTCGCTTACAGTCTTTCCGGCCCGACACAGGATCGGTAACAACGAGAAGCAGGGGGAGAATCATGTCACGCACACTTGTGACGCGCGTTTGCGCGCTTGGACTCATGCTGGGCGTTGTCCCGGCCGTCACTGTCATAGTCTTACTCGGAATAGCCTACTGGAAGAACACGGCTGTTGCGCCCTATCCCACGGCAGAGGAAATCCGAAGCACTCGGGACAAAGCAATTACCTGGTTCAGAACCAATGAAGCCGCAGTGTTGGAGGACGAGAATCCGGCCCTCTGGTGGATGGTCCGCGATAGCGCGACCCTGTCGAACAATGCCTACCTAAAGGGGCTTTACTCCAAATACTATGAGCGCTATTTAGCCTCTAGGCCATCCAACGTTTGGCACCACATGTTCGATCAGAGATCGAACGTGTGGATCACGATCGACGCCCTACGGTTTCAGAATCTACCCGACTACAACATCTTCTTCCTGTACGCCCTCAGCTGCCAGACTGACCTGCAGGACGAACCGGAAGTCAGTAAATTTCTGAGTTCCGACGCATGCGGGACGATTACAAGACTGGGTTTTCTTAGAAATCCCGCCTGTGAGACCCACCAGCTGATCGGTCTTCGATTTATGCAACAGCGCGGATGCCAGGACGAAGCAAGAACCATCACATTGGTAAAAACCATGCAGGATCAGATCGCTACCGCAAGCGAGTGGGATTTTCGAGGTGTGGTGGATTTCAATATTCAACGAGCACTTGTGCTGGCCGAATCGGGCAGCTCCAACCGGATCAAACCGCGCTGGGTTCGGAGCATCATCGATGCGCAGAAAGCGAATGGCGGTTGGGCTGATTTCGACCCAATTTTGAGTTTGGGTCAGGGAGACGCTTTGGGTTGGTCAGGCTGGTCGGGGTGGCGTAAGACATTCCTGCAAATAGGAAAACCTAAACCCAATTTCCATACAACGGCGCAGGGTCTCTACTTGATGAGCTTACTGGCTGCTCATGTCTCGGGCCCCACCCCTGATGACTCCCGAAACCCAAAACGGATTTCGTTAGAGTAGAGGTTGCTCGGTCCCGAATGCAGGATTGAGCGATTACAAGGTTAGCCCAGCATCGCCTTCAACGCTGCCAGCCCGATCGCCAGACTGACGTCAACGACGGCGCTCCTCCGCCGCCGGCGGGTCAGCGCTTGTTGCCGCCGCCGAGCAGCAGGACCAGGCTACCAATCGCGATCGCGCCCACGCTCGCCCACACTGGGATGCTGACCGTCTCTTTGTCTTCCACCGAAAACTCGATCGGGCCAAGCTGGGTCTTGTGGGTCTCCTTGGTATAGCTGAAACCGCCGTACACCAAGCCCAGCGTGCCGGCCACGATCAGGACGATAGCTGCAAGTTTCGCTGCGTTCATTCGGTCCTCCGGATTAGCCACGAATCGGCGAAGCGTCGCCGCCGATCGCCCCGCCGACCATGACGGGAATAAGGACGGGTGTTTGCATGGGTGTCATCTCGGCTCCTTTTTTTGACTGTAAATTCCGCGATGGCAAGCAAGCGCAATGCCTAGCAAGCAAGTGGTTGATATGTCGCCGGTTCCAATGAAAGTCCGGGCGGTCTAGTGTGACGCACTGTGCCAGTGCCTGACAAAAATCAGAACCCGCCGGTCTTGGAGAACGCGGCCTCACTTCCCGATCAGGATGGTGCCGGGCGGGACCCGATTGCGCAACTCGCGGCGAGTTCCCCGGGGGGGCTGATCGCCGGGCGGGGGGATGGAACGCGGAGAGGCGGCAATCGCTGGGCGGGAGCATCTGCCCGAGCACCATGTCCGCTCCGCTGCTGCAATGCCTCGCGCGGAGGGTCATACGAACGGTTCCGTCATACGAACGGACACTCAGCGGATACGCCGTGAAGGGCCGCTCTGAATCGATGACGGACTTTTGGTCGCACCCCTCGGGCGGTGCGCGGCGGAACTTTCCGATGGGTAGACCTCAGCCCAGCATCGCCTTCAACGCCGCCAGCCGGTCGCTGCCGCTGGCCTTCGCTTCCGCGGTCGTCGGTTTTTCCGGCATGCGCACCTCATCGCCCAATTCATCGATGAAGCGTGACGGATCGCAGGCGACCGACTCGCGGGCGCGCTTGCGGCGCGAGCAGTAGGACAGCGTCAGCGACTTGCGCGCGCGGGTGACGCCGACGTACATCAGGCGGCGCTCCTCTTCGAGGCGGCCTTCGTCGACCGCGTCGCGGTGCGGCAGGATGTTCTCCTCGACGCCGACCAGGAAGACGTGGCCGAATTCGAGTCCCTTGGCTGCGTGCAGGGTCGACAGGCGTACGGCGTCGGACTCTTCCTCTTCGCGGCCTTCGAGCAGCGTGATCAGCGCGATGGTTTGCGTCAGCTGCAGCAGGTTCTTCTCGTCCTCTTCGCCTTTTTTCGTAATCCAGGCGGCGAATTCGAGTACGTTGTTCCATTTGCTCTGCGCCGCGCGCTGGTCGTCCTGGTCGAAGAGATAGACCTCGTAGCCGATCGTCTTCAGGAGGTCGTCGAGCAGTTCGCCGGCCGGCTCGCGCGCGACGCGCTCCTCCATGCGGTTGATGAAGTTGCAGAACTCGGTGAGTGGCGTGAGATGTCGCTCACCGATCTGTGATGCGGCGGCGGCCGAAAAGACTGCCTCGAACAGGCTGACGTGCAGGGTCGCGGCGACCTGCCCGAGCTTTTCGAGCGTGGCGGCGCCGATGCCGCGCTTGGGCGTGGTGACGGCGCGAATGAAGGCAGGGTCGTCGTCGCTGTTGGCGATCAGGCGCAGGTAGGCGATCACGTCCTTGATTTCCGCCTTGTCGAAGAACGACTGGCCGCCCGAGAGCTGATAGGGCACCTTCTCGTTCCGGAGCGCCTGCTCGAACACGCGCGCCTGGTAGTTGCCGCGGTAGAGGATCGCGTAGTCGCGCCACTCGGTGCGGTGCTGGAACTTGTGCGATAGCAGGCGCATGACGACCGATTCGGCCTCGTGCTCGTCGTCCTTGGTCGGCATGACCTGGATCGCGTCGCCGTGGCCGAGGTCGCTCCACAGGCGCTTTTCGAAGAGCTTGGGGTTGTTGGCGATGAGGCTGTTGGCGGCCTTGAGGATGCGTACGGTCGAGCGGTAGTTCTGCTCGAGCTTGACGACATGCAGATGCGGGTAGTCCTCGTTGAGCTGCCTGAGGTTGTCGGCCGAGGCGCCGCGCCAGCCGTAGATCGCCTGGTCGTCGTCGCCGACCGCGGTGAACGCGGCGCGCACGCCGGTGAGCTTCTGCAGTAGCCGGTACTGCGCGACGTTGGTGTCCTGGTATTCGTCGACGAGGATGTGGCGCAGGCGGTTCTGCCACTTCTCGCGCAGCTCGGCGTGGGTGTCGAGCAGTTCGGCCGGCAGGCGGATCAGGTCGTCGAAGTCGACCGCCTGATAGGCGCGCAGCGTCGCGTCGTAGCGGTCGTAGATCTTTGCGTACACGCGCGCGTTGTCGTCCTCAGCCGAAGCCAGGGCGGCGGCGGGCGACTTGAGCTCGTTCTTCCACAACGAGATGCGCGACACCGCGCGGCGGATTTCCTGCTTGTCGGTGGTCTTGATGATCTCCGACACGATGCCGGCGGCGTCGGCCGAATCGAGGATCGAGAATGCGGGCTTGAGCTCGGCGAACTTCGCGTCCTCGCGCAGCATTCTGAGGCCCATCGAGTGGAAGGTCGTGACGATCAGGCCCTTCGTGTTGACCCCGTGGGTCAGCTTGGCGGCGCGCTCGGCCATCTCGCGCGCGGCCTTGTTGGTGAAGGTGATCGCGGCGATCGAGCCCGGCTTGTAGCCGCACTCGCCGATCAGGTAGGCGATCTTGTGCGTGATGACGCGGGTCTTGCCCGACCCCGCCCCGGCCAGCACGAGGAGCGGGCCGTCGAGGTATTTCGCCGCTTCGCGCTGCGGCGGGTTGAGCGCTGCGAGCAGGCTCATGCCGTGCCGAATTCGCGCTCGAGCCAGGCGTTGATGGCGTCGGATTCGTAAAGCCAGGTCTCGCGCCCGTCGTCGTCCCTGATCCGCAGGCACGGCACCTGCGGCTTGCCGCCGCCGGCGACGAGCGCCGTGCGATGCGAACCTTCGGTGCGCGCGTCGCGCAGTTCGATGTCGAGCGACAGGCGCCGCATCGTGCGCCGCGTCTTGAGGCAGAACGGGCAGGTCGGGAAGTGGTAGAGCGCGAGCTTGCGGGTGCGTGCGTCGACCGCGCGTTGCGCCTCGGGCGGGCGGACGACGCCTTTGGGACGGCTCAGCCAGTGGCCCAGCAACAAGAACGGGCCGAGGATAAGACGCAGGGTTTTGAAAAACAGACGGATCAGCGGTTTCATGGCGCGGGTGTCGCGAGAGGTTGAAGCGGGGGCGCTATGATGGCGAATCGAACCAGCGCGAAGACCCGTATTTTATATGCCTACCTATGCCATCGGTGACATTCAGGGTTGCCACGAGCCCTTGCTGCGCCTGCTCGACGTCGTCCGTTTCGACGCGGCTTCCGACCGCCTGTGGTTCGTCGGCGACCTGGTCAACCGCGGGCCCGATTCGCTCGAAACGCTGCGTTTCATCCGCGGCCTCGGCGACGCCGCCGTGTGCGTGCTCGGAAACCATGACCTGCACCTGATCGCGCTTGCCGCCGGCCACGGCCGGGCGCACAAGGGCGATACGCTCGACGCGGTACTGGCGGCGCCCGACCGGGACGAGCTGCTCGGCTGGCTGCGGCGGCAGAAGCTGGCGTGGCGCGAGGGCGACTGGCTCATGGTGCACGCGGGCGTGCTGCCGGGCTGGACGGCGGACGAGGTCATGCGTCACGCGGCGGAGGCCGAGGCCGTGCTCGCGGGCGCCCACTATCGCGACTTTCTCGCGCAGATGTACGGCAACGCACCGGTCGCCTGGGACGACGGGCTCGAAGGCGTCGAACGCCTGCGCGTCATCGTCAACGCCTTCACGCGCCTGCGCTACTGTTCGGCGGCCGGCGAGATGGAATTCCACCATAAAGGCGCGCCCGGCACGCAGCCGTCGGGCTGGCTGCCCTGGTTCGACGTGCCGGCGCGCAAGAGCGCGGATCTTGCCGTCGTCTTCGGCCACTGGTCGACGCTCGGCCTCGTCAACCGCGACGACCTGATCGCGCTCGATACGGGCTGTCTGTGGGGCGGGGCGCTGAGCGCCGTCAGGCTCGAGGATCGGCAGGTGTTCGCGGTGAAGTGCCGTCAGGCGCGGTCGCCGACGGGCTGACGCCAAGCAGGTCGGCAACGGCGCGCTCGGCCTGCGCGGCGAGTTCGCGGCGATGGCCGTCGGGCGCGATCGGTTCGCCGAACTGGAGCTCGGCGACGAGGCCCGGTTCGCTTGCGATCTGCCGGAGGCTCTGCCACATGCCGACGCCGTCGATATAGGCCGGTGCCGTGCTTTGTTCGCCGTGGAGCGTGCGGTAGCGCAAGGCGGCAGGCACGATCGGGCAATTCAGTTCGACCGCCGGCTGCAGCAGCGAAGGCAGGAAACGCCGCAGACCGCGGCCGTCGCTTGTCGTACCCTCGGGAAACACGGCGACCCAGGCGCCCGAGGTCATCAGCGCGCGCATCTCGCCGTTGACGCGCGCCGTATCGGCACGGCGGCTGCGTTCCAGAAACAGCGTTCCCGACTTGTGCGCGAGCCAGCCGGCGATAGGCCACTTCCTGACCTCGGCCTTGGAGACGAAATGCACGCGCCGCGCGGCGTAGATCAGGTAGATGTCGAGCCAGGACACGTGATTGCAGACGAGCAGCGCGCCCCCGGACAGGTGCGGCACCGCCCCGGCGCGCAGTTCGACGCCGAGCACCGCGAGCAGGCGGCGCGACCAGCCGACGATCAGCGCATCGCGCTGGCGTGATCCGAGCAGCGGGAACACGGCCCCCGCCAGGGCCACGCCCCACAGCACGTGCAGCAACAGCCGGAGAATGCGGTAGCTGCGGCGCACGGTGACGCGCAACGACTCGGTTGCAGGCGCCTCGGTCATGGCAAGCGCGGCGCGTGAGGCCGATGGCCGCAGGGGAGGCGCACGCGAACGGGCGTCGAGCGACGCGGGCGAAAGCAGCGGTCTTTTTTCAGTGCGACACGCGGCTCACCCCGCCGCCAGAAAGTACGCGCACGCGGTCGCCGACGCGGAATTCCTCGTCGGCGGCCTGGGTGACGGCGATCAGTCGTCCCGAATCGAGCTTCACGGTGATCTCGATGCCCTGGTCGCGGGTGACGGCCTCCTCGGCCGCCGCGCCGCCGAGGCCGCCGAGCACTGCGCCGACCGTCGCACCAACCACGCTGCCGCGCCCGCCGCCGACCGAACTGCCGGCGACGCCGCCGACGACCGCGCCGGCCCCCGCGCCGACCGGCGACTTCGTGCCTTCGATCGAGACCATGCGCACCGATTCGACGACGCCCATCTGCACTTCCTGCACGTTCCGCGCCTGACCGCGGCTGTAATCCTTGCCGCCCGTGCCCGCCGGGCATCCGCCGAGCACCAATACGAGCGGCAGGAGCGACAGGACCATCAGCTTGCGAGACGACGAAAACATCGCGCACTCCTCATATCGGACATAGTGTTGGTATAGCCCACCGGGCGTGGCCCGCGCTGCCCTGTCGCGTCGATCGGGTGACAACGCCTGGCCTCGAACAAAATGCGGTCGCGTCAAATGCGCGTGCCGAATGCGGTTTCGAGCCGGGCCACGATGGCGTCGCGGCTCGGGGCGTGATTCTGGCCGCCGCGATGCTCGATCTTGATCGCGCCCATCACGCTCGCGAGCTGGCCCGCGGTCTCCCAGTCGAGTCCGGCGGTGATGCCGTAGAGGATGCCGCTGCGATAGGCGTCGCCGCAACCCGTGGGGTCGAGGACGGCTTCCGGGCGCACGGCCGGGATTTCGATCGCGCGTCCCGCGGTGTGGATCACCGAGCCTTCGGCGCCGCGGGTCACGATCAGGGCTTCGACGTGGCGCGCGAGCGTGTCGAGGTTCTCGCCGGTACGACTCTGCAGCAGCTCGGCCTCGTAGTCGTTGAGGATGACGTAGCGCGATTTGTGCACGCACTCGAGCAGTTCCTCGCCGGAGAACAGCGGCATGCCCTGGCCCGGGTCGAACACGCAGGGCACGCCGGCTTCGTGAAAGCCGCGGATGTGCTGCAGCATGCCGTCGCGGCCGTCGGGCGAGACGATGCCGAGCTTGACGTCGGGGACGGCGCGCACGTCGTTCTCGTGCGAGAAATTCATCGCGCCGGGGTGGAAGGCCGTGATCTGGTTGTCGTCGAGGTCGGTGGTGATGAAGGCCTGCGCGGTGTAGGTGCCGGCGACGTGGCGGATGTATTCGCGCGAGATCGCTTGCGCGTCGAGGCGCTCGCCGTAGATGCCGAAATCGTCGCCCACGGTCGCCATGATCAGCGGCTCGCCGCCGAGCAGCTTGAGGTTGTAGGCGATGTTGCCGGCGCAGCCGCCGAATTCCCTGCGCATTTCGGGCACCAGAAACGACACGTTCAGCATGTGAATCTTGTCGGGCAGGATGTGATGCTTGAAGTGGTCGCGGAACACCATGATCGAGTCGAAGGCGAGGGAACCGCAGATGAGCGTGCGCATGGTCGGTAGGCGGGCGGGCCGCGAGGATGGAAAGGCAGCCGCGATTATACGCAGGGCCGGGGTGGCGGCCGGCCGGCGAGACGGCGCATCCGGCCGGGATGCGTTCAGCCGAGCAGGACCAGTCCCCAGACCGCGGCGGCGTTCACGAGACTGATCATGACCGCCGCGCTGCCCATGTCCTTCGCGCGCTTGATGAGCGTGTGATGTTCGAGCGAAATGCGGTCGGTTGCCGCCTCGAGCGCCGAATTCAGCAGTTCGACGATGAGCACCAGCAGCACCGCACCGATCATGAGCGCGCGCTCGACACCCGTGTGGCCGAGCACGAGCGCGAGCGGCACGAGCAGCAGGGCGAGAACGCTTTCCTGGCGGAAGGCGTCCTCGCTCTTGAAGGCGGCGACGAGGCCGGCCCGCGAATAGCCGAGGGCGTTCCACACGCGCCTGAGGCCCGTTTTCCCCTTGAACGGACTCGGCGGCTCGATCACGCCGCGGGCTTGTAGGCGAGATCGAGCTCGCGCGCGGCCTTGACGTCGTCGAGCCGGCGCACCGGCAGCGTGTAAGGCGCGCCCTTGACGAGGTCGGGATTCGTTTCGGCTTCGTGCTTGATTGTCTTCATCGCGTCGACGAAGCCGTCGAGCGTCTCGCGGCTCTCGGTCTCGGTCGGCTCGATCAGCAGGCATTCGGGCACCAGCAGCGGGAAATACGTCGTCGGCGCGTGGTAGCCGTAGTCGAGCAGGCGCTTGGCGAAGTCCATCGCCGAGACGCCGGTCGCATCCTTGAGCTTCTTCAGCGTGACGATGAATTCGTGGCTCGCGCGCCGCGTCGGGTAGGCGAGATCGAAGCCGGCCTCGCGCAGCTTCGCCATCAGGTAGTTGGCGTTGAGCGTCGCGTATTCGGCGACGCGGTGCATGCCTTCGCGGCCGAGAAGGCGCGCGTAGACGTAGGCGCGCATCAGCACGCCGGCGTTGCCCATGTTGGCCGACATGCGGCCGATCGACTGCGGCAGGTCGGCCTCGGTCGCGAGCCGGTAGAAACCGTTGTCGTTGAGCACGAGCGGAATCGGCATGAAGGGCAAGAGGCGCCCGGAGACGCCGACCGGACCCGCGCCCGGCCCACCGCCGCCGTGCGGGGTCGAGAAGGTCTTGTGCAGGTTCATGTGGATGACGTCGAAACCCATGTCGCCCGGTCGCACCTTGCCGAGGATCGCGTTGAGATTCGCGCCGTCGTAGTAGAGCAATCCGCCCGCGTCGTGGACGATCTTCTGGATCTCGGCGATCGTCTTCTCGAACACGCCGAGCGTCGACGGATTGGTCAGCATGAGTCCCGCAGTCTGCGGGCCGACCGCGGCCTTCAGTGCAGCGAGGTCGACCGCGCCGGTGGCGTCGGTCGGAATTTCCTTGACCGTGTAGCCGCACATCGTCGCCGTCGCCGGGTTGGTGCCGTGCGCCGCGTCGGGGACGATGATCTCCCGCCGCGCGGCATCGCCCTTCGCGTCGTGGTAGGCGCGGATCATCGCCACCCCGGCGAATTCGCCGTGCGCGCCGGCCATCGGCGCCATCGACACGCCGGCCATGCCGGTCACGTCCTTCAGCATCTCCTGCAGCTCGAACATGCTGGCGAGAAAGCCCTGCCCCGTCTCGTCCGGGCTCGCCGGGTGGCGCGCGAGGAACTGCGGCAGCATCGCGAGCGAATTGCACGCGCGCGGGTTGTACTTCATCGTGCACGAGCCGAGCGGGTAGAACTGCGTGTCGATCGAGAAGTTCTTCTGCGAGAGGCGCGTGTAATGGCGCACGACGTCGAGCTCGGAGACTTCGGGCAATGCGGGCGCGTCCTTGCGGCGCAGTTCGGCAGGCAGGTCGCCGAGGTCGCCGCCGGTGGCGGGCAGCTGGGCGGCGGCGGTGCGGCCGGGGCGGGAATGGTCGAATATCAGCATGTTTTCTAGGGGTCAGGGATTCAGGGTCGATAGGGGTCAGGATTCAGGGATCAGGATTCAGGGGAATGAGCGGGCAAAGCCCGCACCGATCTGATGATGCGGCTTCGCCGCGCATTCCCTGACCCCTGAATCCCGACCCCTGACCCCTTTATTTCAGAGCCGCCAAAGCGGCCTCGTAATTCGGCTCCTGCTTGATCTCGGGAACGAGTTCGGCGTGGAGCACCTTGTTGGCCTCGTCGAGCACGACCACGGCGCGGGCGGTGACGCCGGCGAGCGGGCCGCTGGTGATCGCGACGCCGTAGTTCTTCATGAACTCGGCGCCGCGCATGGTCGACAGCGTCACGACCTTGTCGGTGTTCTCGACGCCGCAGAAGCGGCTCATCGCGAACGGCAGGTCGGCCGAGATGATCAGCACGACGGCGTTGCCGACGGCGGCGTCGTTGAATTTCTTGGTCGACGTCGCGCACACCGGGGTGTCGAGGCTCGGCACGATGTTGAGGATCTTTTTCTTGCCGGCGAAGTCGGCCAGCGAGACGTCGGCCAGATCCTTGTTCACGAGCTTGAAGTCGGGCGCGGTGTCGCCGACCTTGGGGAAGCTGCCTGCGATGTCGATGGGGTTGCCGCCTAGGGTCACTGCCATGTCTCTTCTCCTTGAATCACGTCTGTCAAACCTCGGGCGATCGCCCGTCTCTCTCTGCGCTTCGTTCAGCCGGCTTGCTGGTCGAAACGCGCCAGGTGCTCGTCGATGTTCTCGCGCAGCATCTTCTCGTACTGGTCCATGAAATAGGCGATCGCGGCTTCCTTTTCGGCGACCATCTGTTCCTTGCTGCCCGCCGCTGCCGCGATGACGAAGGCGTTGAAGCGCGACGCCGCGAACAGCGCCGCGGCGCTGACCCGGCTCGGCTTGGTCTCGCTCAATTGGGTGTTGGCTACCGCGATGTAGGCATCGGCCAGGTCGTAGAACTGCTTGTCGCGCGTCACGTCGCTCATGGGGGTCTCTCAGTTCTTGTATGCACAGGGCGGCGCTTCGCGCCGCTTCGACAGGATGCGTTCCAGATGCTGGGCGTAGTGGTCGAGGTCGGCGCCGGTCTTGGTCTCGGTGACGCAGACCAGGATCGCCTGGCCGAGTTCGGGATACCAGCCCGATATGTCGAGACCGCCGAGGATGCCCTGCGCGCGCAGTGCGCGCAGCACGTCCTTCGCGCTGGTGCCTTTCAGGGTGCCGTCGTCGAGCTTGAGCACGACCTCGTGGAAGCACGGACTCGCGAAGGCGCGCGCCACGCCGGGAATCGCGCCGAGCTTCTCGGCGAGCGCGACGGTGTTGGCGTGGCTCGCCGCCGCGACCTTGGCCAGCCCCTGTGGACCGAGCAGCGCCATGTATTGCGTGGCGGCGGTAACGACGAGGCCCTGGTTGGTGCAGATGTTGGACGTGGCCTTGGAGCGGCGGATGTGCTGCTCGCGCGCCTGTAGCGTGAGCGCGAAGCCGGGCTTGCCGTCGAGGTCGACCGTGCGGCCGACGATGCGGCCCGGCATCTGCCGCACGAAGTCCTGGCGGCAGCACATGAAGCCGAAGTAGGGGCCGCCCGAGGCCATCGGCGCGCCGAGCGGCTGGCCTTCGCCGACCGCGATGTCGGCACCTTTCGTCCCCCACTTGCCGGGCGCTTCGAGCACCGCGAGCGTCGTCGGGTTGACGAGCGCGATCGCGAGTCCGCCGTTGGCGTGCGTCCAGTCGGTCATCGTGTGCACGTCTTCGAGCACGCCGAAGAAGTTGGGTTGCGGAATCACCAGCCCGGCGAATGCGCCCGGCTCCGAGGGCAGCACGGTCTTGCCCGTCGCCGGGTCGTACTCGAGCTCGACGAGATCGATGCCCTGGTTCCTGACGGTCGTGACGACGACGCTGCGGTAGACCGGATGCACCGTCTTCGGCACGAGCACGCGGCGCGAACTCTTGTGCGAGCGGACCGCCATCAGCACCGCTTCGGCGAGCGCCGACGCGCCGTCGTAAAGCGAGGCGTTCGAGACGTCGAGCCCGGTCAGCCGCGTCATCATCGTCTGGTATTCGTAGATCAGCTGCAGCGTGCCCTGGCTCGCTTCGGCCTGATAGGGCGTATACGCCGAGTAGAACTCGCCGCGCGTGGTGATCTGCCAGATCGCCGCCGGGATGTGGTGTTCGTAGACGCCGGCGCCGATGAAGTTCGACCAGAAGCCGTCCTGCGACGCGCGTTCCTGCATCAGCCGCGCGACCGCCATCTCGGGCAGGCCGTCGGGGACGTCCTTGAGCTTGCCGGTCTTTAGCGCGGGCGGGATTTCGTCGAACAAGTCCTCGATGCTCGCCGCGCCGATGGCGCCGAGCATGGCGGAGACGTCTTCTTCAGTGTGGGGGATGAAGGGCATGATTCTAGGGGGCAGGGTTCAGGATTCAGGGGTCAGGGCGCGGATTCGGAATCAGAACCAGGGCGCGGCGGAGCCGCACATTCCCTGAATCCTGACCCCTGAATCCTGGCCCCTCCTCAATGTGCTTCCGACTCGACCACCTTCTGGTACGCCGCGGCGTCGAGCAGTGCGTCGACGTCGGCGGGGTTGGCCGGCTTGATCTTGAACAGCCACGCGGTGTAGGCGTCCTGGTTCACCGACTCGGGGCTGGATTCGACTTCGCCGTTGGCGGCGATTACTTCGCCGGCGACCGGCGCATAGACGTCGGATGCGGCCTTCACCGACTCGACGACGGCGCACTCTTCGCCCTTGGCGAGCGTGCGGCCGACGGCCGGGTTCTCGATGAACACCATGTCGCCGAGGAGGTCCTGGGCGTGGTGGGTGATGCCTACCGTGACGCTGCCGTCGGCTTCGGCGCGTACCCATTCGTGGCTCTGCGTGTATTTGAGGTCTGCGGGGATGGACATGTGTCGGGCTTCCTTGGGTCGTTATGGTTGCTATCAGGCGTCAGGATTCAGGGGTCAGGATTCAGGGGTCAGGACTCAGGGGACGAGCGGGCTTTGCCCGCGTCTGTTTTTGAAAAGCGCGCGCGGCCGCACATCCTCTGATCCCTGACTCCTGGCCCCTGACCCCTGACCCCTCAAATCAAAGCTTTGCCGTTGCGCACGAACGGATATTTCACCACTTTGGCTTTCAGCTTCTTGTCGCGGATCTCGACTTCGACTTCGTCGCCCGGGGCGATGCCGAGCGGGATGCGGGCGAGGGCGATGGACTGCTGCAGTGTAGGCGAGAAGGTGCCGGAGGTGATTTCGCCGTCGCCGTGCCGGGTGTGGACCTTCTGGTGGCCGCGCAGCACGCCCTTGTCGACGAGCACGAGGCCGGCGAGCTGCTTGGTCACTTCGCTGGTTTCGAGCGCCTTGCGGCCGACGAAGTCGCGTTCGCTCTTGAGGTCGACGGTCCACGCGAGGCCGGACTCGAGCGGCGAGGTCGTCTCGTCCATGTCCTGGCCGTAGAGGTTCATGCCGGCTTCGAGGCGCAACGTGTCGCGCGCACCGAGGCCGATCGGCTTGCCGCCGGCTTCCATGAGCGCCTTCCAGAAGAAGGGCGCGGACTTGGCGAGCACCATGACTTCGAAGCCGTCCTCGCCGGTGTAGCCGGTGCGGGCGATGAACATTTCGCCCATCGCGGCGGCGTTGAAGGGTTTGAGGTTCGCGGTGATCTGGTCGACGCCGGGCAGGGCTTCGTTGAGCGCCTGGGTGGCGTTCGGCCCCTGGATCGCGATCATCGCGAGGTCACGACGCGGGGTAAGCGAGAGCCCCATGTTCCACTCGGCGTTCATCTTCTCCATCCACGCGAGGTCCTTTTCCGCGGTGCCGGCGTTGACCACGAGGCGGAACCAGGATTCGTCCATGAAATAGATGATGAGGTCGTCGATGACGCCGCCGGCCTCGTTGAGCATGCACGAATAGAGCGCCTTGCCCGCAACCTGCAGCTTGTCGACGTTGTTCGCGACGAGGCGGCGCAGGAAGGCACGCACGTTCGTGCCCCGGATGTCGAGCGGCAGCATGTGCGAGACGTCGAAGAGACCGCAGCCGCTACGGACCGCGTGATGTTCCTCGATCTGCGAGCCGTAGTTGACCGGCATGTCCCAGCCGCCGAAGTCGACCATCCTGGCGCCGAGCTCGCGATGGGTGGCATTGAGTGGCGTCTGTTTGAGCGGATCGGACATGGGGCACCAAAAAAATGATTAAGGGTGAACCCCTCTGTCCTTGGTACCTGAGAGATTACGGTGCCAGGTTGATCAACCGGCGCCGCTGCCCCTTCGGTGGCAGTTCGCGCTTCAAGAAGGCGACTGCGCTCTCCAGAGTGTGTGCCCAGGATTGTCCTGGGTGTTGCGGTCCTTTTGCCTGAGCGATTCCGGGTGATTACGCCTTCGGCGGCAGGCTGGGCTGCGCTCTCCCGCAACGGGAACGCGCACTATACCGAAGAAGCGCCGCGGCAGCCAGCGCCCGGCCGCTGCTTCAGTACGCGAGCTTGAGGTCGAAGCCCATCGGGGCCGGGCCGGAGACGTCAAGCGGCAGGCTCAGCGCCTCTTCGCTGCGCGGCGCGAGGCCGGCAGCGATCCGCGCGGGGTCGCCGAGGTACTCGCTCGGCGCGAAACTTCGCCGCGACAGCGGCCGGTCGCGCTGGTCGGTCAGCGTCAGGACCAGAAGCGGCCACGCCTGTACGTGATCCGCGCGGTTGCCGAGCGTGAGCACGAGCCGGTGGCCGCCGCCCGCTTCGGTCTGAAGATCCGAGCCGACGATCTGCAGCAGCGCGAGCTTTCGCGGCAGGGCCAGCGTGCAGCCGAGCGTCGCGCAGACTCGTTCGAAAACGGGACGCGTCTGCGGCAGCTGGCTGACCACGGTGTCGCGCAGAAAAAAGGCGCTTTGCGCCAGCAGGCCTGCCAACAGCACGAGGCTCGCCGCAGCCCGGAGCCCGCGGCGGCTTCTCGCGCGGGCTCCGGCACGACGGCGTGGCGGAGCCGGCGGCTGGGCATCTGCCGGCGCTCGCAGGGGCGGATTCGCGGGCTCGATTGTCGCCGGCCGCGTTACCGTCGGCGTCGCCGGGCGCGCCGTCGCAGCCGCTGGCGGCGGATAGCTGGCGCCGGCAGGCGGAATCTGCGGAAGCGGACCGGGGTCGTCGGGCGGCGCCGCGTCGGGGTCGATCAGGATGATCGAATCGAGTTCGTGCCCGTGCTCGCGCTGGACGATGCCTTGCGCGAGATCCTCGTCGCCCGCCAGCGTCTCGGCCGCCGCCAGCTCGGAAGGTGCTTGCTCGGGCGCAGCTTGCGCGGGAGCCGACGCGGCGGCGTCCGCGGGCTCGGCTGGCGCAGCGGGGACGTCGGCCGGCGCTTCGCTGCGAGGCGCGGCTGCCGATGGCGTCGGCGCGGCGGCGCTCGTGCTCGGCAGCGGCGAGCCGTCTTCCATGCGCAGGCTCGGGCGCACGTCGAACTTGGCACCGCATACGCTGCATTGCGCCCAGCCCGCCGCGGCGGCGAGTTGCGCGTCGCCGAGGCGGAATATGCTCGCGCACTGCGGACAGGTGGTGCGGTAGCTCACCGCTTGACTCCGACCAGACGGACCCATCCCTCGTCGCTCGCCGGCGCGTCGAAAACGAACCAGGGCCGGTAGACCGCCATGACATCCTCGGCCTGCTCGGCGAGGATGCCCGAGAGGACCAGGCTTCCGCCGCTGCGCACGCGGCCGGCGAGCAGCGGCGCCATCGCCTTGAGGGGATTGGTCAGGATGTTGGCGACGACGACGTCGTACTCGCCGGCGGCGAGCTCCCCAGGCAGGCCGAAATGGGCATCGACCTCGTTGAGCGCGGCGTTGTCGCGCGACGCGCTGACGGCCTGTGGATCGATGTCGACGCCTTCGACGCGGCGCGCGCCGAGTTTGGCGGCCGCGATCGCGAGGATCCCTGAGCCGCAGCCGTAGTCGAGCAGGGTTTCGCCGCCGCGCAGGTTCGCGTCGAGCCAGCGCAGGCACAGCCGCGTCGTCGGATGGCTGCCGGTGCCGAAGGCGAGGCCGGGGTCGAGCTTGAGATTGAGCGCGCGGCTGTCGGGCGCTTCGTGCCAGGTCGGCACGATCCAGAGCCGTGCCGAGATTGGGATCGGATCGAACTGCGATTGGGTCAGCCGCACCCAGTCCTGTTCCGCGACGGTCTCGACCGTGTAGTCGAGCGGCGCCGCGACGCCGGCCTGCGCCGCCGCCGCGCGCAAGGTCTCGGCGACGTCGGCGTCGGCTTCGAGCAGCACGACCGCGATGCTGTGCGGCCAGAGTTCAGCGCTCGGGTGATCCGGCTCGCCGAAGAGCGGCGTTTCGTCGACGGTCCCGGCGTCGGCGTCCTCGAGTGAGACCGACAGCGCGCCCGCTTCCATGAGCGCGTCCGACAGGGGTTCGGCCTGAACGGAATCGACGAGGATGCGGACGGATTGCCAGGGCATCGGTTTAGGGTTTGGGGGCCAGGGGCCAGGGGCCAGGGGCTAGGGGCTAGGGGCTAGGGGTCAGGGGTCAGGGGGCTTTGTGCTTCGCGCCTAGTTTGATGGGGCGCGGCCTCCGGCCGCACCCCCCTAGTCCCTAGATCCTAGCCCCTAAATCCTGAACCCTCCCCCTCACCCTTTCTCCCCCGCGAGCTTGTGCTCGAGGTAGTGGATGCTCGTCCCGCCGGCGATGAACGCCGCGTCATTCATCAGCTCCTGATGCAGCGGAATATTGCTCTGGATGCCTTCGACGACCATTTCCATGAGCGCCCCGCGCATGCGGGCGATGGCCTGGTCGCGGGTGTCGCCGTAGGCGATGAGCTTGCCGATCATCGAGTCGTAATGCGGCGGCACGTAATAGCCGTGGTAGACGTGCGAGTCGACGCGGATGCCGGGGCCGCCCGCGGCGTGGTAATTGGTGAGTTTGCCCGGGCTCGGCACGAAGGTCGTCGGGTGCTCGGCATTGATGCGGCACTCGACCGCGTGCCCGCGAAAGCGGATGTCCTTCTGCTGGAAGGGCAGCTTCTCGCCGGCGGCGACGCGGATCTGCGTCTGCACGATGTCGATGCCGGTAATGAGTTCGGTGACCGGATGCTCGACCTGGACGCGCGTGTTCATCTCGATGAAGTAGAACTCGCCGTTCTCGTACAGGAATTCGAAGGTGCCCGCGCCGCGGTAGCCGATCTTGCGGCAGGCTTCGGCGCAGCGCTCGCCGATCTTGTCGCGCAGCTTCGGGTCGAGTCCGGGCGCCGGCGCTTCCTCGAGAACCTTCTGGTGGCGGCGCTGCATCGAGCAGTCGCGCTCGCCGAGATGGACGGCATTGCCGTGTTCGTCGGCAAGGATCTGGATCTCGATATGGCGCGGCGTCTCGAGAAACTTTTCCATGTAGACCATCGGATTGCCGAAGGCGGCGCCGGCTTCGGTCTTGGTCATCGTGACGGCGTTGAGCAGCGCGGCTTCGGTGTGGACGACGCGCATCCCGCGTCCGCCGCCGCCGCCCGCGGCCTTGATGATGACCGGGTAGCCGATCGCGCGCGCGGTCTTGAGGATCTCCTGCGGGTCATCGGCGAGTGCGCCGTCCGAGCCGGGCACGCAGGGCACCTTGGCGTCGATCATGGCCTGCTTGGCCGCGACTTTGTCGCCCATCAGGCGGATGTTGTCGGGGCGCGGGCCGATGAACGTGAAACCCGACGATTCGACGCGTTCGGCGAAGTCGGCGTTCTCGGAAAGGAAGCCGTAGCCGGGATGGATGGCGGCGGCGTCGGTGACTTCGGCGGCAGCGATGATCGACGGCACGTGCAGATAGCTTTGCGCGGACGGGGCGGGTCCGATGCACACCGATTCGTCGGCGAGCTTGACGTATTTGGCGTCGCGGTCGGCCTCCGAGTAGACCGCGACCGTCTTGATCCCCATTTCGCGGCAGGCGCGCTGGATTCTCAGGGCTATCTCGCCGCGGTTGGCGATCAGAATCTTTTCAAACATGTTGGATGAGGCTCGGTGAGGATGAGGGACGGGAAGTGACGACGGCTACGCCTGACGCCTCATGGCCGCTGCTTCACGCGATGACAAACAGGGGTTCGCCGTATTCGACCGGCTGGCCGTTCTCGACCAGGATCGCCTTGATGACGCCGCCCTGGTCGGCTTCGATCTCGTTCAGGAGCTTCATCGCTTCGATGATGCACAGGGTGTCGCCGGCGCTCACGTTCTGGCCGACTTCGGCAAAATTCTTGGAACCGGGCGAGGGGGCGCGGTAGAAGGTGCCGACCATCGGCGAGCGCACGATGTGGCCTTCGGGCACTGCATCCTCTGCAACCGCAGCCGGCGCCGCCGCAGGGGCGGCGGCCGGGAGGGTCGCCTGCATCACTTGGGGCGCCTGCATCATCATCGGCGCGCCGGCGATACTCTTGGCGATGCGGACCTTTTCCTCGCCTTCGGTGATTTCGAGTTCGGCGATGCCGGAGGCCTCGACCAGATCAATGAGCTTTTTCAGTTTTCTGAGATCCATTGGGGGGTCCTGTCTTGAAAGTGGCGCAGCGCGTGTTCCAGCGCCAGTTCGTATCCCTGTGCACCGAGGCCGGAAATGACGCCGATCGCCAGGTCGGAAAAATACGAATGCTGGCGGAAAGCTTCCCGCGCAAAGATGTTTGAAAGATGAATTTCGATGAAGGGGATCGCGCTCGCTGCGAGCGCGTCGCGCAGCGCGACGCTGGTGTGCGTGTATGCGGCCGGATTGATGATGATGAAATCGACGCGGTCGCGCGCGGCCTGATGGATACGGTCGATCAGGGCACCTTCGTGGTTGTGCTGGAAGGTTTCGACGAGGGCGCCGGCGGCTTCTGCGCGGCTCACGAGACTGCGGTCGATTTCCTCGAGCGTGACGCGGCCATAGTGCTTCGGCTCGCGACTCCCCAGCAGATTCAGGTTGGGCCCGTGCACGACCAGGATCTGGAGGCGCAAACTGGGGGCCGCCTTGGCCGCGGCGCGGCTGCTTCGTTTAGTCGTCATGGCGCGCGCAGTGTGCCGCAAACGGGGGGGAATTGTCCAGATAAGCGGCTAATTAGCCGTTATGTGCCGGTTCTGAGCAGGGCTTCCTCGAGTGTCTCCCGCGGCAGCCGGCCGAGATGCTGCAGCACGACTTCACCTTTACGACCGAATACCAGGGTATACGGCAAGGCGCCGCTCGCATTGCCGAGTTCGCGTGCGAGGCTGTGCGCCGCGCCTTCTCCGACGAGGATCGGATAAGCGACTGGCTGGCGCGCGAGGAAGCGCGCGACGGCCGCCGGCTGGTCGACGGCGATACCGACGAACTCGACGCCGCGCTGTGCGTAGCGCGTGCGCAGCGCGTCGAATTCGGGCATTTCCTCACGACAGGGCGCACACCAGCTCGCCCAGAAGTTGAGCACCAGCACCTTGTCGCGCCACTGCGCGAGTGCCTGCGGACGGCCCTCGGCGTCGGGGAAGCTCTGCTGCCAGAGCTGCGCGAGCGGCAGCGACGCCGGGCGCGGCGCGAACTGCCTCTGCGCGACCCAGGCGCCCGCGGCGAGCGCGAGAGGAATCGCATAGCGCCACGGGCTTCGCATCGACGACGGCCGCGCGGGAGCGGGCGGCTCAGAGTTCGCCGTAGGAGTGCAGGCCGGAGAGGAACATGTTCACGCCGAGGAACGCGAAGGTCGTCACGAAGAGTCCGACCAGCGCCCACCAGGCGAGCATCGGCCCGCGCAGGCCCTTGACCAGGCGGATGTGCAGCCAGGCTGCGTAGTTCAGCCACACGATCAGCGCCCAGGTCTCCTTCGGGTCCCACGACCAGTAGCCACCCCAAGCCTCGGCCGCCCACATCGCGCCGAGGATGGTCGCGATCGTGAAGAAGGCGAAGCCGATCGCGATGGCCTTGTACATGACGTCGTCGATCACCTCAAGCCGTGGCAGGCGGGTCGCGAGAATGCCGCGTGCGGCGAGAAGATATGCCGCGCCGAGCATCGCCGCGATCGAAAATGCGCCGTAGCCGATGAAGTTCGCGGGGACGTGCAGCTTCATCCACCACGACTTGAGCGCGGGCACCAGCGGCTGGATTTCATGTGCACCGCGGTCGAGCGTGTACCAGAGGATGAAGCCGACCGCGGCCGAGATCACGAGCAGGACGAAGGCGCCCATGGTCCGCGTCTGATAGCGGGCTTCGTAGTAGAGGTACATCATCGCCGTGATCAGGCAGAACAGGACGAATACTTCGTAGAGATTGGAAACCGGGATGTGCCCGATGTCGGTGCCGATCAGATAGGACTCGTACCAGCGCACCATGAGACCGACGTAGCCGAGCGTGATCGCGGCCCAGGTCAGGCTGCTGCCGGTCTTCATCGTGAATTCGGAACGCGCGAGCATGCCGCCCCAGTAGGCGACGGTGGCGAGACCGAACAGCGCGCACATCCACATGATCGCGGCCTGGCTGGAGATCAGGTACTTGAGGAAGAAGGCCTCCTCCATGCGCCCGAGTTCGCCCTGATATTGGCTGATCGCGAAAAGACTGAGTGCGCCGACGACGATGAAGAGCGGGCGGAAGGGCTTCCAGAACCAACCGAACACCGCGAGTGCCGGGATCGACGCCAGCAGGATGCCTTTCTCGTAGATGTCCATGTATTCGCCGAAGCGCGAGAGCGCGAACAGGCCGCCGGCGGCGACGATGGCGGCGAACAGCCAGTCGAACCAGGCAAGGCGCTTGAAAAGCGGGGCGGGATGGTTGAGAGCGAGTTCCATGGTGGGTCTCCTAAATGATGCGCAGCCCGGTGCCTATTTGGCGAGCGCGTCCAGCGCGCGGGCGTGTTCGGCGAATTCCGTCTCGAAATCGATGGTGTGCTTGGCAGACGACATCGCGAGTAGTGCGTGCCCGGGTTTGATGCGCAGCCAGACGCGGCGTTCGCGGACGTAGAGCATGAAGAATACGCCGAGCGTCAGCAAAAGCGAACCGAGGTAGACGATGTTCTTGCCGGGCGAGCGCGTGAGTTGCAGCCCGCTGGCCTTGACCTCGTCGTATTGCATCAGTTGCAGGTACACCGGCGCACCGTAGACGAAGATGTCGCTCATGCTGTTGAGCGTGTCGCGCACCAGCCAGCCGGCCGCCTCGTCCGCCTGGGGTGCCGCAAGGCCGTTCTGGCGGTTGGAAATCTTCAACGCCTCGAAGGCCGCCAGTTCGAGGATGCGCAGATAGGTGCCGGCGGCCTTTTCGCGTTCGGCTTCGGGGACGCGGCTTTCGATGAAGCTCCCGAGCGACTGGAAGCCGCCTTGCGCAAACAGCCCGAGAACCTGCGTTGCGCTGAGCTTGAGCTTGTCCTCGATCTCGGTACCCCAGGCTTCCTGCGGCAGGGCCTGGCGCGCAAATGCGGCCGTGATCGCCGGGTGCTGGGCGGGATCGAGCAATGCGCCGCGCAGGCGCATGAAGGTCTCGATCTTGCCTTCGGGATCGAGCGGCATGCGCAGGTAGCGGAAGGCTTCGTTCGGCGATTCGCGCACGCCCGACATCAAATACCAGCGTCCGTCGAGTTCCAGCGGCAGCATGTAGTTGGAGTATTCCCGGGCCTGGCCGCGGGCGTCGCGCACCTTGTACTGGAAGCTCGGGCCGACGTTGTGAAGCCCCGTGTCGTCGGCGACCGGGCTTCCGCCGAGGACGCTCATGGTGTCCCGCGGGGTCGTTGTCTCGCCGCCGAGGTTTTCGATATTGAAGGGGCGGAAGTCGACGAACTCGAGCGTGTAGTTGCCGCCGTCGCTCGCCAGCGTCGCATTCTGGTATACGGTGCCCTGCACCGGGAAGGATTCGGCCGTCGGCGCGAACAGGTTCCATCCGCGCAATTGCAGCCGCGTGCCGCCGTCGGCAAAGCTCGCCTGATAGATCGCGATGCCGTCGTGGATCAGCGGATGGTTGACGGCGATCGTCGCTTCGCGGAGTTTGTTGCCCGCGTGGTCAAAAATCTCGACGTCACTCTCGAAGCTCTTCGGCTGGCCGTTGCTGTAATGCTCGATGCGAAATTCCTTGAGCGCGACCGTGAACGGCAAATCCTGCACCAGGTAGCCGTCGGCGACATTGAGGAATGCGATATCCGCACTCGAGCCCTCGGGAATCTGCACGCTGCCTCGAAACGACAGATTGGCCGGCGTCAGGCGCGAGATCGCCGGCACCTGGCTCTGCGGAATGTCGCGCGTCTCGATCTTTTTGAGGCCCAGCAGTTGCTGCGCCTTGAAGACGAGGTTGCCGTCGATGAGCCCGCCGATGCAGATCATCACGATCGCCGAATGCGCGAGCAGGTAGCCGAGCCGGTTCCAGCTTCCGGCCTTGGCGGCGAGCAGCACGCCGTCTTCGCGCTGCAGCGTCTTGACCCGGTAACGACGGCTTTCGAGATAGCGCTGGGCGCTCGCGGCGAGCGCTTCCGGCGACTCGCTCGTCGCGCGCTCGTGCTTGTGCTTGAAAGCGGCGAGCGATTGCTCGCTGACGTGTTCCCGGAAAGTCCTCATCTCGCGCACGAAATTCGGCGCGTTGCGCCAGATGCAGACGCTGGTCGAGACGACGAGGAAGGTCAGAATGACGAGAAACCAGCCTGCGTGATAGACGTCGTAGAGCCCGAGTTTCTTGTAGACCTCGAACCAGAACGGCCCGAACTGGATCAGGTAATTGCTGTAAGGCTCGGCCTGCTTGAGCACCGTGCCGACGATCGACGCCACCGCGAGGATGGAGAGCAGGCTGATGGCGAAGCGCATCGAGCTGAGCAATTCGAACGAGGCCTTGCCGAAGGAATGGGAAGCGGTGTGCATGAGGCAGCGAGGCCCTGTTGGCTACAAGAAAAAAAGGGTGACTTGCGTCACCCTTTCATCGACTTAAGCAAGCCGGATAAGTTTACCCGCAAGGCGCGAGCCGCGGTGGGGTGCCGACGAGGCGGCGGCAACCCGGCCTTAGCGCAGGCCTTCGATGTATGCGGCGACGGCCTTCATGTCGGCGTCGGTCATTTTGGTCGCGATGCTGCGCATCATCTTCGCGGCGTCGTTGGCGCGGTTGCCGAGACGGAAGGCTTCGAGCTGCGCGTAGATGTAGTCGCCGTGCTGGCCGGCCAGACGCGGGAACTGCGCCGGGATCCCCTGGCCCTGCGGGCCATGGCATGACGCGCAGGCCGGGACGCCGGCACCTTGCACGCCGCCGCGATAGATTTTCTGGCCGGCGAGGGCGAGTTCCTTGTCCTTGGCCGTCGCGGGCTTGGGCTGCTGGGCGCTGTAGTAGGCGGCGAGGTTCAGCATGTCCTGTGGGCTCAGCGAGGCGACCATGCCGCTCATGACCGGGCTCTGGCGCGCGCCCGATTTGAATTCGTTGAGCTGCTTGTTGAGGTATTCGGCGTTCAGACCGGCAAGCTTCGGATTGGCCGCTGCGGGGCTATTGCCGTCGACCGCGTGGCACCCGGCGCAAAGCTGGTTGACGATGCTTTCTGCAGCCTTGGGGTCGCCCTTGCTGGCCGGGCCGGCAGCGGGTGCAGCAGCAAAAGCGGAAGAGGCGACCAGGGCGGCGACCAGCGAGACGACGAGTTTCATCAAAAGCTCCTAAAGCTTGCAAAACTTGGGAAAACGGGTAGTTTAGCGGTAACTAATATGACTGCCAAGCCCGTGCTCAACCGCGCCCACTTCTTCACGTCGGTCGCCCAGTTTCGTGATTTGCCCCCGAGCCGAGCCGAAGTTGCGTTCGCAGGCCGGTCGAATGCCGGAAAATCCAGTGCAATCAACCTGCTGACGAGGAAAAACCGCCTGGCCTTCACGTCCAAGACGCCCGGGCGGACGCAGCTGATCAATTTTTTCGAACTGACGGCGGATACCTATCTGGTCGATTTGCCCGGCTACGGCTATGCCAAGGTCCCTCCCGAAGTGAAGGCCAAGTGGGAAGGCCTGCTGTCGCGCTACCTGCAGGAGCGCGAGGCGCTGGCAGGAATGGTCCTGATCATGGATGCCCGCCACCCGCTCACCCCGCTCGATCGCCAGATGCTCGAATGGTTCGCCCCGACCGGCAAGCCTGTCCATATCCTGTTGTCGAAAGCCGACAAGCTCTCGAATAGCGAAAAGGCGCTGACCTTGCGCAAGGTCAAGCAGGAACTGGCGGATCGGGAGACGGTCTCGGTGCAGCTGTTTTCGAGCCTGTCCCGCGTCGGTGCCGAGGAAGCCGCGGTGCGGATCGAAGGCTGGCTCGCGCCGGAAGCCGCCGTCCATGCCCCCGGATAGCGGGCAACAAAAAGCCCCGACCAAGGGAGGGATCGGGGCAAAAAATGCCTTAAGGGGATTAAGGCATCCCGCTCAGGGAGGAGAAGCGGGAGACGGTCCAGGACCGTCTGCTCTACAGAGCAATGCCGCTGCGAAATAGTTCCACGCGAATTCACGAATTTTTGGAGATGTCTGTGATGCTGCCCTTTGGCCAATTTCCGGGGCGGCGCATGCGCCGCATGCGCCGCATGCGCCGCGACGAATTCTCGCGTCGCTTGATGCGCGAGAACGTGCTCACCGCGCAGGATCTGATTTATCCGCTGTTCGTTCTCGACGGCGAGAACCGCAGCGAGGCGGTTGGCTCGATGCCGGGGGTCGAGCGGATGTCGCTCGATCGCCTGCTTCCGGTCGCCGAGGAGTGTGTCGAGCTCGGGATTCCCGCCCTCGCCCTTTTTCCGGTGATCGACGCCGGGCTCAAGAGTGCCGGTGCCGAAGAGGCCGCCAACCCCGAAGGCCTCGTTCCGCGTGTGGTCGCCGCGCTCAAGGCTCGCTTTCCGGAACTCGGCGTGATCACGGACGTCGCGCTCGATCCCTACACCAGCCACGGCCAGGACGGACTCGTCGACGCGTCGGGCTATGTGATGAACGACGAGACCGTGAGCATGCTCGTGCGGCAGGCCCTGGTTCACGCGGGCGCCGGGGCGGACGTGGTCGCGCCTTCGGACATGATGGACGGCCGGGTCGCCGCCATCCGGCAAGCGCTCGAGGGCGCGGGTCATGTTCACACGCGCATCCTCGCCTATGCTGCCAAATACGCGTCGAGCTTTTACGGGCCATTCCGCGACGCGGTCGGCTCGGCCGCGAACTTGGGCAAGGGCGACAAGTCGACCTATCAGATGGACCCCGCCAATAGCGACGAGGCGCTGTGGGAGGTAGGGATGGATTTGCAGGAGGGCGCGGACATGATCATGGTCAAGCCGGGAATGCCGTACCTCGACGTCATCCGGCGGGTCAAGGACGCGTTCGGCGCGCCGACCTATGCTTATCAGGTTAGCGGCGAATATGCGATGTTGAAAGCGGCCGCGCAGAACGGCTGGCTCGACGAGCGTGCCTGCGTGCTCGAAGCCCTGCTCGCATTCAAGCGCGCCGGGGCCGATGGCGTGCTGACGTATTTCGCGCGCGACGCCGCGCGTTGGTTACGAAGCTAAATTTCGCTGCGCGGGGGGCCGATAAAAGCACGTGGGACCGCCTTTTCCAACTGACGAATCGGGAGTGGCAAGGTGACGCTGGATTTGCAAAAACTGATCGGGCGCGGCCGAAGCGTCGCGGATGACTTCGATCGAACCATCATCAGCTTCGAGTCGCCTTACCGCCTCAAGGACCTGAGCCCTGTTTCCGGAAGCGATCCCGAGACGCAGGAAGAAGGTCTGGGCGAAAAGCTCTTCAAGCTGCGCTTCGCCCAGCACGACGAGGTGTTCAACAACGCCAGCATGCTCGTGCAAAAGCGCTACGCCTGGCGCGGCTTCCCCAAGGCCCAGCTCAAGAAGTATCCGAACCGCATCACGATCCTGTCGTTTCACCAGGAAAAGATCGTCGGCACGGTCACGGTCGGCTACGACTCCGAAGAGGGCATGCTGGTCGACGAGATATACAAGCCGGAAATCGACGCGTTGCGCGCGCAGGGCAGGAAGGTCGGCGAACTCAGCAAGCTCGCGATCGACGAGAACATCGGTTCCAAGCAGTTGCTCGCGAGCCTGATCCACATCGCCTATTTATATGGCGTCATCCACGACTGCACCGACGCGATCATCGAGATCGTGCCGCGCCACAAGGCCTTCTACGAGCGAATGCTCGGCTTCAAGCAGATCGGCGAGGAACGCATGAACAACCGGGTCAACTTTCCGGTCCTGCTGATGCATCTCGAGCTCGATTACATGCGGCAGAAAATCGAGGAATTCGGCGGCCAGGGCAAAGCGGCCAAGGATCGCAGCCTCTATCCCTACTTCTTCTCGGCCCGCGATCAGCAGGGGATTCTCGCCCGGCTGCTGAGGGAGGAAGGTTGACCGCAGGCGCTTTCGATTACGACGAGGCCTTCAGCCGCAACCTCGGCTGGCTGACGCCCGATGAACAGCGGACGCTGCGCGGCAAGAAGATCGCGATCGCGGGATTGGGCGGCGCGGGCGGCGTGCATCTGCTCACGCTCGCGCGGCTCGGGATCGGGCGTTTCCACCTGGCCGATCTCGACCGCTTCGCGCTGGTCAATTTCAATCGTCAGGCCGGGGCCGGGATGGGAAGCATCGGCGAGCCGAAGGTCGAGGTCATGGCGCGGCTGGCGCGTGACATCAATCCCGAGCTCGACATCGCGACTTTTGACGAGGGCGTGCAGCCGCACAACGTCGACGCCTTTCTCGACGGCGTCGACCTCTACGTCGACGGCCTCGATTATTTCGTGTTTCCGGCGCGCCGTCTGGTCTACGACGCGTGTCGCGCGCGCGGCATTCCGATCACGTTCGCCGTCCCGCTCGGCATGGGCGCCGCAGTCCTCAACTTTCTTCCGGGCGGACCTAGCTTCGACGATTACTTCCAGCTCGATGGCACACCCGAGGAAGAATGGCCCGTGCGTTTCCTGGTCGGCCTCGCACCGGCCCTGCAACACCGGAGTTACCTCGTCTACCCGCAGATCGTCGATTTCAGCATTCAGCGCGTGCCCTCGACCGGACTCGCCTGCCAGTTGTGCGCCGGCATGGCGGGCACCGAAGCGCTGAAAATCCTGCTCGGCCGCGGCCCCGTCAAGGGCGTGCCGCACAGCATGCAGTTCGACGCCTACACCGGCAAACGCGTCGCGACCTGGCGTCCCGGCGGCAATCGTCATCCGCTCAATCGCCTTGCGATCGGCTACGTCAATTGGCGACTGAAACGCGAACGCAGGGCGTGACGCCCGAGCTCGCGGCGGTGCTCGAGCGCGCGCGCTGGGCGCCGAGCGGGGACAACACCCAGCCTTGGCGCTTTCGGGCGCTGGGTGCCGACGAGATCGAGGTGTTGTACCGTCCGTCGGACGCCCTCGGCGTTTTCAACCTCGACCATTTCGCGGGCCACCTCGCGATGGGTGCGCTGCTCGAATCGATCGACATTGCGGCGAGCATGCACGGCTGGCGGGCCGTGATCGCGACCGACCATGCGGGCGAAGGTCGCTTTCCCATTGGGTTCGAGGCCGCAGGCAGGGCGGCCTCGCCGCTGCTACCGTTTCTTCAGGAACGCGCGACGCAGCGCAGGCCCCTGTCGCCGAAACGCCTGACCGGGGCGCAAAAGCGAATTCTCGAAGCCAGCGTCGGGGCTGCGTTCAGCGTCGAGTGGGTGGAGGGCGCCGGGGCAAAGGCCCGGCTCGGCGTCCTGCTCGCACGGGTCGACAAGGTGCGGCTGACCATTCCCGAGACTTTCGCCGTGCATCGCGACACGGTCGCCTGGGGTGCGCGCTTCAGCGAAGACCGAATTCCCGATGCGGCAATCGCCGTCGATCCGCTGCTGCTCCGGGTGATGCGCTGGGCGATGCAGTCCTGGTCGCGCGTGCACTTCCTCAATCGCTATCTGTGGGGCCACGGCCTGCCACGCGTCGAGATGGATCTGCTGCCTTCGCTCTTCTGTGGCGCCCACGCTTTGCTCGTGAGCCAGACGCCGATGAGCAGTGTCGGGGACGTGATCGCGGGCGGACGGGCCATGCAAAGGCTGTGGCTGACCGCGGCGTCGCTCGGACTGCAGGCGCAGCCCGAGATGGCGCCCGTGATCTTCTCGCGCTATGCGGCGGGTGCAACGGCGTTCACCGAGGTCGCGGAGCAGCGGCTTTACGCGGCCGCGCTGAGCGGGCGTTTTGCCGACTTCTTCGGCGCGGGCAATTGGACGCAAGCGACCTTTCTCATGCGCTTCGGTTTCGGCGCGCCCGCCCAGTCGCGCTCGCTGCGCAAACCCCTGTCCGATTTGTGGATTTCGGACGAATAAAAAACCGGCAAGCCTGTCGGGCAGGCTTGCCGGTTTTCTTCGTTCCGCTGTCTGGCTTTACGCTTTGCGGCGGCGCGTCGCGAGGCCCAGGCCGACGAGGCCGAGTCCGAGCAGCGCCAGGCTGCCGGGTTCGGGAACGGCGAAGCTGAACGAGCCGTCGTTGAGCGTGTAGATGTCGCCGGGGCCGTTGGGGGCGCCGAGGCCGGTCGTCGCGATGAAGTCTGCGGCGACCGCGCCCGAAGGCGTCGTGATGTTGTTGTTGGAGTCAGTCAGGCCCACGGTCAAGGCGCCGGCGCCAAGCAGGTCGTAGACGTCGGTGTCGGCAACGCCGTCGCCATCGGTGTCGACGAACCAGTAACCCTGCGCCACGCTGGTGACATCGAACAGGATGTCGACGTTGCCGTCGACGCCGGCCGGGTTGGCGAAGTCGATCTGGCCCTCGCCGGTACGGATGCTCAGGCTCATGATGTTGGTGCCGTCCATGGCCGTCCCGAAGCTATTGTAGTTGAGGGCGTTATCGATGTAGATGTTGAGCGTGCCGCCCGCGTCGAAGAAGAACTCCGTGTCGTCGCCCGTGGTGGCGCCATAGCTGCCGGTCCAGTCGAGGAAGGTTGCGGTGAGTTCATAGCTGACGCCGAGGCCCGAGGTGCCGGCGGGGATGGGCGAGCCGTCGTTCTGGAAACCGGTCGCGCCGATGCGGCCGACGTCGGTGAAGGTGCTGCCGGGGGCGATGCCCGTGCTCTCGGTGTAGCTGATGCCGAGATAGGTCATTTCGTCGATCGGCGTCAGCATGGCGCCGCCGCCGAGACCATCGGCATCGAAGCCCCAGTTGTCGAAGCTCATCGTGAAGGCGGAAGCGTGGCTGGTCGCTGCGGCAAGAGCGATCGCCAGGGCCGCTTTGTGCAATGTTTTCATTTGAGAATCCCCGTTAAAAATTGTTTACGAATCTGGCAAGGCGGTGGAGCGGCCAGCTTTCTCGACTACGCTCTTCGTTAAGCACGGCCCGTGCCATGTTCGGTTTGACGGGAAAAATAATCGATAAAACAATGCGTTGTGTGCCTGCTGGGGCGAGGCCTAGGGGGTAAAGAAAGCGCCCGAGTAAAGTTTTCCGACGCGCGTGCTTTCGGCCCGCGACGCGCGCTCAGGAAGCAGCCGGCAGGCTCTTGAGTAGGGTCTCCGCCGCAGCGCGTTCCTCGAAGCGCGGCGTTTCGGCGAGCAGCTGCTCGAGCAGCTTGCGCGCACCTGGGCGGTCTCCGGTGCGGGCGAGCGCCACCGCGTGGTGGTAGCGCAGGCTCGCGTTCTTCGGTGTCTGGGCCATCGCCTTGCGCAGGTACCCGAGTCCGCGCCGGGCCTGGCCTTGTTCGACCAGAACCCAGCCCAGGGTGTCCTGGACGGCCGGGTTGGTCGGCGCGAGTCGGTTGGCCTGGGTCGCGAGCTCGAGCGCGCGCGGGTCTCGCTGCTGCAGATAGAGGCTGGCGAGATTGTTCAGGATCATGACGTTGCGTGGTTCGTGCTTCAGGATCTGCCGATAAGTCTCCGCAGCGCGCGCGCTTTGCCCGGTGACAAGGTAGTACCCGGCTGCGTATGCGGCGACGCCGCTGTCCTTCGGATGCTGCCGGATCCAGTCCTCGAGCCGGCGGTCGGCCGCCGCACGGTTCTGCCCCGAGAGGACGGTCGCTCGGTGGAACTGGACCAGCACAGCCGGCCCGGCGCCATGTTCCAGCGCGCGGACGTAGGCCGGCACAGCCTGCGCGATGCGTTTTTCGGCGAGCAGAATGTCGCCTTCGCGTACGAAGCCGACGGCGGAATCGGGGTGGCCCTTCTGGATGTCGCGCGCGACGAGAAGCGCGGCCTCGGGGCGCTTGGCGGCGAGTTCCAGCTTGATCAATGCCTCCTGGCTTTTGAGATGTCCCGGCGCGAGTTCCAGCGCGTGCAGCAGGTTGCGGCGCGCTTCGTCGAGTTTACCGTCGGCCAGCTGCACCTGCGCGAGACGCACGAAGCCTTCCGGCGACTGCCTAGTCTCCCGGGTAAGCCGGCTGAAGGTGCTCGCCGAACTCGCCTTGTCGTCGAGCGCGAGTTGCACCGTGCCGAGCAGGTTGAGCGCGGCAGGGTGGTCGGGGTTGGCGCGGACCGCCTCGTTGGCCAGGGCGAGCGCCTTCTGGCCCTCGTTGCGGGCCAGGTAATGCCGTACCAGTTCGATGCGCGGCTGTATCGCCTTGCCGTCGGCGCGGGCGGCTTTCTCGAGCCAGTCGATCGAGGCCTGCTCCTGACCATTGCGGGCAGCCATCCGCGAGAGCGCGAGCATCGCGGCGACCCGGTTCTTGTCCTGGGCGAGCGCGCGCTCGAGACGCATGCGGGCCGCGTCCGCCTTGTTCTCGGCCACGTCGAGCTGCGCGAGGCTGGCGACCGCGGGGAAGAACGCCGCGTCGGCGGCGAGCGCCTGTTCGAAATTACGGCGGGCGGCAAGCTTGTCGTTCTTGCCGAGGTAGGCCTGCCCGGCCAGGTGATGGATTTTCGCGCTGGCGTCGCCTTTTTTCTGTAGGGTCGCAAGCGCGGCGAGTGCGCGGTCGTAATCCTTGCGGCTCAGATAGGCGACCGCAAGCAGCGTGTCCGCCTGGGAGCCCGAAGAATGCTGTGAGGCATCGGTCAACTCGTCGATGGCGTCTTGCGTGTTCCCGGCGGCGAGCTGACTCAGGCCGAGCTGCGTACGTATCGTGACGTTGCCGGGTTCGAGCGCGAGCGCGCGTTCGAAGAGCGCCGCGGCCTGGCTCGGGTTGCCGTTGGCCATCTGCGCTTCGCCCGCCAGCGCCAGACCCTGTGCATCCCGCACCCCGGGGGCGAGGAAAGGGGCGAGCGTGACGAGCGCCTTGTCGAATTGCTTCGACTTGATTTGCGTCGTCGCAAGCATCTTGAGCCCTTCCGCGTGGCCGGGAACCCGCAGCAGAAAGCGCTTGAAATACGTTTCCGCCTCCTGGTAGGAGCCGAGCGCATGGGCGCTCATGCCGGCGAGCATCAGGCTCGGAACATGGTCGGGCGAGACTTTCAGGGCTTCCTGAATCGCGGCGTTTGCCTCGGCGAATTTCTTCTCGCTGTAGGCGATCGACGCCTCGAGGTAATGTGCGCGGGTCGATTTGGGCGCGAGCTTCCTGATCACGGCCAAGTACTCGCGCGCGCGCTGGGTGTCTCCCGCCTTGACGTGAATCGCGACCAGACTCTGCAGCGCATCCAGATTGTTCGGTTCGATCTTCACAGCCTTCGAATAGGCAGCGAGCGCCTTCGCCGTATCCTTGCCGGCCAATTCGAGGTTGCCGAGGTGAATCCAGGTGCGGGCGCGCTTGTGCTCGAGCTTGAGCGCGCGTTCAAGCCAGTCGCGCGCCTTCGCCGCGTCACCCGTTGCCAGCGCGCAGCGCGAAAGGCCCCAGTAGGTGGGCGGGTTGCCGGGCGAGGCATCGTAGGACTGCTGGAACAGATTGCACGCCTCCTCCAGTTTCCGCTGGTTCAGCAGGGCCTCGCCACGCAGTTGCAGGATGCGCGACAGGCGCTCCTTCGGTCCCTGCGTGTCCGGCTGGATTTCGTCGAGGACGCGCGCGTACTCGCCCATCAGCAGCAGGGCTTCCCCGAGCAGGGGCTCGAGGGTGGCGCGGCCGACGCCGAGCCGCTCGGCTTGTCGAAGTTCCTTTTCCGCTTCGGCGCCGAAGCCCGCCTTGAGGTAGACCTGTCCCAGCAGGAGCCGGGCTTCGGCGCTGTCGGGATTCTTCTGGATCGCGTTCTTCAGTTCGATGACGCTGCCCTTGAGGTCGCCCTTGTCCTCGAAGTCCTTGGCGCGCTGGACGTGTTCCTGGGCGCTGAGTCCGGCCGTGGGATCGCAGCCGGCGAGCGGCGCGCAAAAGGCCAGGACCAGCAGCGACGCAATCAGGGGAGCGGGATGTCGAGTCATGGGGCTACCTTGGGCGAGGGGTGGGCGGCAGTCTAGCTCTTTTTGTTGCGCAGCCGGGCGAGCAATTCACGCGCTTCCTGTTCCTGGGGAAAGCGCGTCGCATCGGCGAGCAGTCGCTCGAGTTCGCCGCGCGCGCGGTCGTGCTCGCCGGTCTGATACAGGGTTGCGGCGACGTGATAGCGGATTTCGGCGGCGTCGGGGGCCTTGGAAAGTGCTTTGCGCAGATGTGTCAGCCCCTGGGCCGGCTGCCCTTGTTGGGCGAGGATCCAGCCGTAGGTGTCGAGGATCGCCGGATCTTCGGGCCGCAGTTTGAGCGCGCGCGTCGCGTAGCCGAGCGCACGCGCGTCCTTCGACTGGTGCAGCGCCCACGCGAGATTGTTCAGCACGACGAGGTCGTCGGGTGCCTTTTTGTGCAGGACGAGGTAGTGGCGCGCCGCTGCCGCGTACTCGTGACGCTTGATCAGGCTTTCGGCGAGGAGCAGCCGCGCCGGGGCGTCGTCGGCGTGCGTGGAGAGCCAGGCGAGGATACGTTTTTCGCCCTCCGGGGCGCGTTGCAGCGCGCTCAGGACACGGTGCTGGCGGGCGAGCGTCGCGCTCGACGGTGCGATCGCGTGGGCGTGCTCGAAGGCCGCGAGCGCGGCCGGGAAATCTTTCTGGACGAACGCCGTGTCGCCTTCCAGGACGAAGCCCGCCGCCTGCTCGGGTTTCTGCGCCTGCATCCGGCGCGCGATGCGATACGCAGCTTCGAAGCGCTCGGCTTCGATTTCGATGCGGCCCAGCAGCAGCTGTGCGTCGCGGAAGTCGGGCTCCCGCTGCAAAGCGGCCTGCAGCGACCGGCGCGCGCCTGCGGCGTCCTTCGCCACCCACTGGGCGTACGCGAGCTTCGCGAGCGGCGCGGCCTGATCGGGCTGGCGCTCGACCAGCTTGCGATAGCTGGCGAGGGCGTTCGCCGAATCGCCGAGCGCAAGCTGGGCGCTCCCAAGCAGTTCGAGCGCGGCCGGACTGTCGGGCGCGAGATTTACCGCTTCGCGAGCGACCGTGAGCCCCTGCGCGGCGCTGCCCTTGCGCAGCAGATGGCTGCCGAGGGCAAGCCGCGGCTCCTGGGCTTGTGGATGCGCGGCCGCGGCTTTTTCCAGCCAGCGCGTGTGCGTTTTCTCGTCGCCACTGCGCAAGGCGAGTTCAGCCAACGCGAGCATCGCCCCGAGGTGTTTGGGGTCGGCCGCGAGTATGCTTTCGAAGCGCTGGCGCGCGGCCGCCGGCCGCTTCTCCTGCAGGTCGAGCTGCGCGAGGTTGGCAGCCGCCGGGAAAAATCCCCGGTCGAGCTTGAGCGCCTCCTCGAAGCTCGCGCGCGCGCGGACCTTGTCCTGCTTGCCGAGATAGGCCGCACCCCGGTAGTTCCACACCAGCGGATTGGCGCCCTCCTTCTTTTCGAGGGCGGCGATGCTCGCCAGCGCCGCATCGAACTGCTTCCGCTTCAGGCCGTCGAGAATGAGGAAGGTGTGCGCGCGGCTGCCCGCGCCCTCCATGCCGGCGGCTGTCCGCAGGTCGGCCAGCGCGCGTTCGTCGCCGAGCCCCAGGCGCGAAATGCCGAGTTCGGTGCGGATCGCCGCGTTGCCGGGGTCGCGGCTCGCCGCGTCCTCAAAATAGCGTGCGGCCTGCGCGAAGTCGCGCTTCGCCAAGGCGATTTCACCGGCCACGGTGAGCGCCGCCGGGTCGTCTGCGTTCCGCCTGAGCGCGACGCCAATCGTGCGCGCGGCGTCGTCGAAACGTCCCATGCGCAATTGCGTGGCGGCCAGCAGGCGCACGGCATAGGGGTCGTGTGGCGCGGCCTGCACGACCTTGTTGAAGTGGGCCTCCGCCGTCTGCAGGTTGCCGAGCGCATATTCCACGGTCCCCCCCAGTTGCAACGCGGGCAGAAATTCCGGTGCGCTCTTCAGTACCGCCGCCAGACCATCGCGCGCGCGTTCGGTCTTGCCTTCCTTGAAGTCGATCAGCGCGCGGAGGTAGTGGGCCTGGAGGCTGCTCGGCGTGAACGCGAGCGCGCCGTCGACTTCCTTGCGCGCCTCGGCGAGCCTGTTCTCGGCGAGCGCGATGCCGGCGAGCGCCAGCCGTGCGTTCGGGTGGCGGGGGGCGATGCGCAGGATGTCGCGGTAGGTCGCCGTGGCCTCGGCGGATTTTCCACTCGCGTAGAGCAGGTCGCCTTTCAGCAGCAGGCTGTCGCGATGCGCGGGGTCGATCTGCAAGGCCTCGTCGACCGCTTTCATGGCGTCGGCAGGTTTGCCGTCGGCCGCGGCGAGCTGGGCGAGCGCGAGCTGCACTTCGGCGTTGCGCGGTGCGTCGGCCTGTGCCTGCGCCAGGGTCTTGCGCGCGTCGTCCTTGCGGCCGAGGCCGAGTTCGGCGGTCGCGCGCAGCGCGTGCAGGGCGAGGGCGTCGTCGCTCTTGCCCGAAGGCGCCGGAAGCTCGTCGAGCAGCCGCTGGAACGCGCGCTGGCCGAGCAGGGCGCGCGCGATCATGACGTTCGCCGCGGCCGCGGGGTAGCCGGCTTCGCGCGCACGCCTGAATTCCTTTTCGGCTGCGGCGAGATCGAGCCTTGCGAGATAGAGCTTGCCGAGTTCGAAGCGGGCCTCTGCGTCGTCCTCGTCGGCGGCCAGCGCGTTCTTGAGCTGAATGATCGCGGATTTGTCGTCGCCGGCCGCTGCCATTTTCTTCGCCTGGTCGACGAGCGAGGGCGCGCTTTCGTCGGCACAGCCGGCAAGCAGCGCACTGCCGACGAAGAGCGCGGGCAGAAGGCGGCGGAGTTCAAGAAACGCGGGCATGCGCACCTCCGGTATTGTCGTGTGGGTTCTCTGCGAAGCCCTTATTTCATGCCGATCTTCGCCATCAGATCGTACAAGGTCGGCCGGGTGATTCCGAGCAGTTCGGCGGCCTGCGCAATGCTGCCGTCGCTGTGCGCCAAGGCGCGGCTGACGGCGATCCGTTCGGCGTTCTCGCGGGCCTGACGCAGATTGAAGGGGCGCGGCTCGACCTCGCCGGCGTCGAGGCCGAGGTCGGCGGCGGTGATCTGGCTGCCGTCCGCCATGATCGTCGCGCGCTTGATCAGGTTTTCCATTTCGCGCACGTTGCCGGGCCAGGGATGCGCTTCCAGCGCCGCGAGGGCGTCTGCGGTGAAGCCGCGGATGCGGCGGCCGAGCTCGCGGGCATAGCGTTCGAGAAATGCCTGCGCGAGCAATACGGCGTCGCCAGGGCGTTCGCGCAGCGGCGGGATGTTCACCGAAATTTCGGAGAGCCGGTAATAGAGGTCTTCGCGGAAGCCGCCCTCGCGGATCATCGCCGCGAGGTCACGGTGCGTCGCGCATACGACGCGCACGTCGACGGGAATCTCGCCGCGCCCGCCGAGGCGTTCGATCACGCGTTCCTGCAGGAAGCGCAACAGCTTGGCCTGTAGCGGCATCGGCAGGTCGCCGATCTCGTCGAGGAAGAGCGTGCCTTCGTTGGCGTATTCGATGCGGCCGATGGTTTGCTTGGCGGCCCCGGTGAACGCGCCTTTCTCGTAGCCGAACAATTCCGATTCGAGGAGCGTGTCGGGAATCGCCGCGCAGTTGATCGCGACGAAGCGCTTGTTCGAGCGCGGCGACAGCTCGTGCACGCCGCGTGCGAGAACTTCCTTGCCTGTGCCGGATTCGCCGAGCAGGAGCACGGTCGCATTGGCCGGGGCCACTTTCTCGATCGTGCGGCAGATCTTCAGCATCGGCTCGCTGCTCGTGATGAGGCCCTGAAGGGAAGAACCCCGCTGCCGCGTAAGCCGGCGGTTTTCGGTTTCCAGCCCGTGGACGTGGAGCGCGCGCGCGATCATGAGCGCGAGGACGTCGGGATCGAACGGCTTCTGGAAAAAGTCGTAGGCACCGAGGCGGATGGCTTTGACCGCGTTGCTGCGATCGAGATTGCCGGTGACCACGATCACCTTGGTGACCGGCGAGAGTGAAAGGATCTGTTGCAGCGCTTCGAGCCCTTCGGTTGCGCCGTCGACGTCCGGAGGCAGACCGAGGTCGAGCAGCACGACCGGCGGTTCGTGGCGGCGCAGCTGGGCGATCGCGCTGTCGCGGTCTGCGGCGACGATCAGCTCGTAATCGGCAAGGCTCCACTTGAGCTGCTTTTGCAGCCCAAGGTCGTCCTCGACCAGCAGAATCTTTTGTTTGGCGTCGCTCATGCGGCGTCTCCTCCGGAAGGTGCATTATTGTCTAACGGCAGGGTCAGGCGGAAGCGGGTGCCCTGACCGGGGCTGCTTTCGACCTCGATGTTTCCGCCGAGCGCGCGCAAGGTCTCGCGGCATTCGTAGGCGCCGATGCCCATACCCGCGCCCTTGGTCGAGTCGAAGGGTTGAAAGAGGCGGTGACGGATGAAGTCCTCGTCCATGCCGCTGCCGGTGTCGGCGATCTCGACCACGGCCTGCCCCCCTTCCTCGAACGCGCGGAGGCTGACCGACCCGGTCTGCGGCGTCGCCTCGAGCGCGTTCTGCAACAGGTGCCCGACCGCGCGTTCGAGCCGATGACGCTCGGCGCGCACGCGCAGCCCGGGCGGCGCGCTCAACTCCGGGCGCAGCTTGAACGCCTGTTTGCTGGCAATGGCTTCACGCAGCACGTCGGCCAGGACGACCGACTGCACCTCGGTGTCGCCACCGCCGCGGCGCAGTTGGGCCAGCACCTTGTTCATCCGCGTGACGGCGCTTTCCACCGTCTCGAGCATGTCCGCCTGGAACTCCGGATTGTGCTTGTGTTTCTCGGCGTTGGCGAGAAGCAGCGAGAGTTGGGCGACCAGGTTTTTCAGGTCGTGGATGACGAAAGTCGTGGTGCGGTTGAACGACTCGAACTGGCGCGCGACGATGAGTTCGTTCGAGGCACGCATCTGCGCCAGATGGGCCGCCGCCTGGCGCGCGGTGACCTTGAGCAGGTCGCTCACCTCCCAGTTGAAGGTGACCTTGCCGAGCGAATGCTTGAGCACGACGAAGCCGAGCAATTCCTCGTGCAGCATCAGCGGAATAACTAGCCAGGCGTCGCCGGCCTCACGCAGCCAGCGCGGCGCGTCGAGATCGCCGTACAGGTCCGGACGGGTTTTCATCTCGTCGAGGTCGACGACCCACTGCTTGCTTGTGAGCCATTGGAGGAAGGCCGAATCGGTGGGCTCGACGCCCTGCAAATCGGCCCAGTTCCAGTGGCTCGCGCGCTGATACCCGGCGTTGCCTTCGCGCAGCCATACCGCCCCGCCGGGGCTTTCGACCAGTCTCGCGAGTGCCTCGACGGCACGGTCGCACAAGGCCTCGCCGGGCCTGCCTTCGGTCAGCGCCCGCGTGAACTTCAGCCATTCCTCGCGGTAGTCGTAGCGGTAACTGAAGAAGTGTTTGGCGAGGAACACCCGCAGCCGCGCGCGCAGCGTGCCGGAAAAAATCAGCAGCGCGAGTACCATCGCGGCGGCGAAGATGAAGACCGTCTGCACGACGTCGCCCCATTCGCCGCCGAACAGTCGCAGGTAATACCCGGCGCCCGCCATGAACAGCAGGTAGATTCCGGCGCCGAGAAGGCTCGCGGTATGGAAGGCCATGCTGCGCGACAGGCCGACCGGCGCGGACCATTCCGGATTGCGCGCGGCCGAGATCGCGATCAGCGGCGTGATCAGGGCAGCGACGTAGCCGCGAGCGGCCCAGACCCGCAGGTCGAGTCCGCCGAACAGCATGGCGTTCGCGTACAGATAAAAATCGTAGACGTACAGGCCGCCGAGGCCGAGGCAGAGAAACTTGATCGCCCAGCGGTCTTCCGGGCGGGTGCTGCGATACACCTGCTCGGTTAGCACCAGGCCGATCGTTGCGAGCATCAGCAGGAAGAGGTTGGTCGTCCAGAGCGCAAAAGCGCGCGATGCAGGCGCCCAGAAAGGCAGCACGCTCAGGAGCAGCAGGCCCGCGACCAGCGCCGTGGCGAGCGCCTGTATCAGACGCAGGGGCACCGGAAATGGCGTGCCCGATGCAAGGCGCAGACGCAGGATGTAGAGCAACAGCGCGAGCCACGCGCCGTCGCGCGCGACTTCGAAGACCAGTTGTAAGCGCGGGAGCGGCGTGGCGAAGGCGGCGAGCGCGGCCGAAGCCGCCCAGACGGCAGTGAGCGCGGTCGCGAGGCCGAGCAGACGTCCCTGTGACCGGCGGCGCCAGCTCGCGACGATCAGGCCCGACAGGGCCAGGAAGGCGAGCGCCGCGAGTCCATGGCCGAGCGCGGACAGGAGGAGCAGCGTGACGGCCATCGCGACTTGGGCGCGCTTAGCGCACGCCCTTTCCCCAGAGCACGACCTGCGCCGTCTGGGAGAGGATCATGAGGTCGAGAAACAGGCTGTGGTTCTTGACGTAGTAGAGGTCGTACTGCAGTTTGTGCATCGCGTCCTCGTCGGACGCGCCGTAGGGATAACGCACCTGCGCCCACCCCGTGATGCCCGGCTTGACGATGTGGCGCACGCCGTAATACTGGATTTTCTGCGTGAGATCCTGCACGAAATACGGGCGCTCTGGGCGGGGCCCCACGAAGCTCATCTCGCCGAAAAAGACGTTGAATATCTGCGGCAGTTCATCAATGCGGGTGCGCCGGATGAAGCGCCCGGTACAGGTCACGCGATCGTCGTTCTGCCCCGCCCAGCGCGGCTGCCCGTCCTTCTCGGCGTCGACGCACATGCTGCGGAATTTGAGGATGGTGAAGTTGCGTCCGCCCTGACCGACACGTTCCTGCCGATACAGGACCGGCCCCGGGCTTTCGAGCTTGATGAGGAGCGCGGTCAGCGCCATGATCGGCAGGCACACCGCGAGCATCGCGCTGCTGACCAGGAGGTCGAACATGCGCTTCGCGGTGTCCCGGAGCATGCCTTGATGAAACCCCTCCGACAGGATCATCCAGCTCGCGTTCAGCGAGTCGAGCTGCAGGTGGCCGTTTTCGCGCTCGAAGAAGCTCGACAGTTCGAGGACGCGGATGCCGAGCAGTTTGCAGGCGAGGAGGTCCTGCACGGGCATGCCGCCGCCGCGGCGGTCGCGGACCGCCAGAACGATCTCGCCGATGTGCAGGCGTCGCGCGAGCAGTGGCAGCGACTCGTCGCTGTCGAGAATGCGCGCATGGTCGACGAAATGGTGGCTGCCGCCGACGGGCAGATAGCCGACCACGTGAACGTTGCTGGCGTGGCCGCGCCGTGTGAGCAAGGCCTCGATATGGGCCGCGCGGCTGCCCGTGCCGATGACGAGCGTGCGCGTCTTGAGTGCGCCGACGCGCGCCCAGCGCAGGAAAAGCGCACGGCTGAGCAGGATGCCGAGAAGCGCGATGCCGAAGGAAAGCAGGAAGGCGCCACGCCCGACGAGCAGGACGGGCACGAAATAGAACAGCAGGCTCATCGTCACGAGCCCGAGGCCGAAGCTCAGGCCGAGACGATGGAGCAGGGTGCGGACGCCGCCTTGCCACTCGAGATCGTACAGCCCGCTCGCGGTCATCAGCGCCAGCATGACGCCGGCGAAGGTGAGCGCCTTGGGCATGAGCGGCTGCAGATCCTCGGGCACCGCGCCGGCGTCGAGAAAGCGCGCGCTGACGCCGACGTAGATCGCGCCGCCGAGGATCAGCGCCTCGAGCGCGACCAGCAGCAGCAAATTCAGCGGAACGTAGTGCCTGAAAAATCGGATCACAGTGTCTGGCCGATCAATGTCGACGCAGGTGTGCCAGCAGCTTCCATGCCAAGTTTCCTCCCCCTATATGTCGCTTATGCCTACTTATTATTTTGTAGTTTGATAGTTGTAGAGGCGTTGCGCTATTCATTTTTCTTTTTCCGCGCGACGGGGGTGCGTTGCCTTCAGACCAAGGTCCGAACCTGCGAGAGCCGCAGTCGGCGCGGGCTGCCGTCCGCCTGCAATTTTTTCATATTGCGCAACTCCGCGGCCGGGTAGACGATGAGATCGACCTGGGCGCGGGGGTCGTCGATGACGAAGCGTGGATAGACGCGGGCGGGGGCGTCGGCCGTCCGGTGCTCGCTAGCGTGATAAGGCACCGCCAGGGTGATCAGCAGAAATTCCAGATCCTTCTGGCGGTCGGTGAAAAGCTGCAGGGTGATGTCGGTGTTGCGCCCCGCAGTGCCGTTCAATACCGCGCCGGTCAGGTGGGGATCGAAATCGGCGAGCCGCTCCATGTATTCGATCGCCGTCTGCCTCAGCAGCGCGAGTTGGGCGCGGGTCTCGTCGGCCTGGTAGAGCGCCTGGTAGCTGCGCAGCGCCTCCTCGATCTGTTGGTTGTCGGGCAGGTTGCCGCTGTCCGGCGCGCCGAGTTGCCGGGCTGCCTTGCGCTTGGCGGTGCCGTAGTCGAGGCTGCCGTCCTCGGCGATCATGCGCGCCGCGGCGTGGGCGATGAGCCGGCGCATGTCCTGGTGCTTCACTGCGGTATCCCGGGAGGTGGTGCGTCCGGGTCGGAGGGCGTCTCCGTGGGCGCTTCGAGCAGGTCGGTCGGCGGCGCGGCGCGGTCGGGCGGCGGAAACTCCTGATAGAAATGTTCGACGATGGACTCCGCTTCGGTGCCGAACAGATCGCCGAAAAATTCGTCGATCGCCGATCCGGACGCGCGCGCGCCCGTCACCGGATCGATTTCCACGCTGACGAGGCCGGCGGGCATCGCCCAGCCTTTTTGCGGAATGCCCTTGAGCGCCGTCCCCATGAAGCTCATCCAGACCGGCAAGGCCGACTGCGCGCCGGTCTCCCGCCGGCCCATCGAGCGGGGCTGGTCGTAACCCATCCAAGCGACCGCGACGAGGTCCGGGGTGTAGCCGGCGAACCAGGTGTCGCGCGCATCGTTGGTCGTGCCCGTCTTGCCGGCGATGTCGCTGCGCTTGAGCTGCGAGGCGCGCGCCGCGGTGCCGTAACGCACGACGTCCTGCATCATGTTCGTCATCAGCCAGGCGTTGCGCGGGTCGATGACGCGGGGCGCGTTGACGCCGGCCTTTTGCGCGCTGGCCTGCATCAGCAGGCGGCCGTCCTTGTCGAAGACCTTGTCGATGAGGTAGGGCTTGACCCCGAAACCGCCGTTGGCGAAGACGCCGTAGGCCGAGGCGAGTTGCAGCGGCGTGACGCTGCCGGCGCCGAGCGCCATCGTCAGATAGGGCGGGTGACGCGCCGGGTCGAAGCCGAAGCGGCGGATGTAGTCGCGTGCATAGTGCGGGCCGATGCCTTGCAGAATGCGGATCGACACCAGATTGAGCGATTTGGTGAGCGCGGTGCGCATGCGCACGGGCCCGCTGCTGCTGCCGTCGTAGTTGCGTGGCTCCCACGCCGTGCCGCCCGCCTCTTCGGCGGCGAGTATCAATGGTGCGTCGTCGAGGATGGTCGCCGGGGTGTAGCCCTTTTCCAGGGCCGCCGAATAGATGAAGGGCTTGAAGCTCGACCCAGGTTGCCGCCACGCCTGCGTCACGCGGTTGAACTTGTTTCGGTTGAAGTCGAAGCCGCCCACCAGTGCGGTGATCGCGCCGCTGTTGGGGTCGAGCGCGACCAGGGCCGCCTCGACCTCGGGCAGCTGGGCGAGGCGCCAGCGCTCCTTGCCGGCGCCGGTCTGGACGCGGACGATCGCGCCGGGCTCGAGCTTTCGCCCTTTCTTGGCGGTGGCCCAGTTGTCCACCCACTTGAGCGACTTGCCGGAGATCTCGGCAACCGTGCCGTCCGCCAGCTGCGCGTGAATGGATTTCTTGTCGGCACGCGTGACGACGGCCGGCAGCATGCCGCCGACCGGCGCGAGGTCGGCGAGGGCCGTGGCGATCGCGCTGTCGCGTTCCGCCCTGTCGGCAGGCAGGCGAATCTGCTTTTCGGGCCCGCGGTAGCCGTGGCGCTGGTCATAGTCGGCGATGCCGCGCCAGACGGCGAGGTTCCCGCTGTTCTGCTGGCTGCGGCGCAACGTGGTCACCACCTTGTAGCCGGAGCTGTAGATCGCTTCCCCGTATTTTTCGAACAGGATCTGGCGCACCATTTCGGCGGCGTAGTCTGCCACAACGTCCGCGTGCTGGCGTGCCTCACGGATGACGAGCTTTTGTCCGACCGCCGCCTGCCAGGTCGGCCGGTCGATGAACCCGAGCTTGAGCATGCGCCCGAGCACATACTCCTGTCGTGCCTTCGCGCGCGGAAAATTGACGACCGGGTTGTAGCGTGATGGCGCCTTCGGCAGGCCGGCGAGCATGGCGAACTCGGCGAGCGTGAGTTCCTTCATCGGCTTGCCGAAATAGGCGCGGGCTGCGGCTTCGAAGCCGTAGGCACGCTGCCCGAGGTAGATCTGGTTGATGTAGAGCTCGAGTATCTTGTCCTTTGAAAGGCTGTGCTCGATCTTCATCGCGAGCATCGCCTCGGACAGTTTCCGGCTCAGGGTCTTCTCGTTCGACAGGAAGAAGTTGCGCGCGACCTGCATCGTGATCGTCGACGCGCCTTCCTTTGCCCCGCCCGACACCAAATTCGCGCCCGCAGCGCGCAGCACGCCAAGGGTGTCGACACCACCGTGGCTGTAGAAGCGCTCGTCTTCGGCCGCGATGATCGCCTGTTTCATGTAGCGCGGAACCTTGTCGATCGCGATGAACGCGCGCCGCTCCTCGCCGAATTCGCTGATCAGCGCGCCGTCCGCGGTGTAGACGCGCAGTGGCAGCTTGGGCTTGTAGTCGGTCAACGCCTCGAGCGGCGGCAGGTTGGGGTAGATCAGGGCGGCCGCGAGGCCGGCGAGCGCAGTGCCGACGACGCCGAGGCTCACGACCAGCGCCAATGCGTAATGCCACCATCTGGAAAACATCGTGTTCCTTTATATATGTGCGGGCGGGCAAGCCGCGACCTTCGGGCTTCTGTCCCGTCCGCCGGGCGCGCAATGCGACCGGCGCGACCTGCGGGCCGCAGCGCGTGTCCCGCGCCGGGGGCGAGCGGAGCCCCCTAAAGTTTCCGCCGATTATAGGCGTTAGTGCTGTTGGAAATTGGACACAGGTGTCTAACTCTTGCAAAGCTGCGGCAAAAAGACTGTCTAAAACCGTTGCTTGTTGCTAGCATCTAAAAAAATAATTAAGAAGATCGCGCAACCGGCCGAAGTGTAAAGGAAAATTCTTGCACATTAATATCAATATGGACTGGCTGTCGGCCAAGGGCCTGCCCATTCTGGGCCTGGACATCAGTACGACGGCCATCAAGCTAGTCGAGCTGTCCGATGCGGGCAAGGGCATGTTGAGGGTCGAGCGCTACATCATCGAGCCGCTGCCGAAGGACGCGGTGAGCGACGGCAACATCGCCAATCTCGATCAGGTCGCCGACACGCTTCGCCATGCCTGGAAAACGCTCGGCTCGCGCGTCAAGAACGTCGCGCTCGCCTTGCCGTCATCGGCCGTCATTACCAAGAAAATCCTTGCTCCGGCGAGCCTCACCGGGATCGAGCTGGAAAATCAGGTCGAGGCCGAGGCGAATCAGGTCATTCCCTTCGCGCTCGACGAGGTGAACCTCGATTTCCAGGTGCTCGGGCCGTCGCCCGGGAGTCCGGACGACATGCAGATCCTGCTCGCGGCCGCGCGCAAGGAAAAGGTCGAGGACCGGGTCGCCGCGGTCGAGGCGGCCGGCCTGAAGGCGCTGATCATGGACGTCGAGTCGTACGCCACGCAGGCCGCCTATGAGCAGATCGCCCACCTGCTGCCCAATGGCGGCGCGGGGCAGACCGTCGCGATCATCGACGTCGGGGCGCAGAACATGCACATCAACATCCTGAACGACAACGAATCGGTGTACCTGCGCGAGCACGGCTTCGGCGGCAACCAGCTCAACAACGAAATCGCGCGGCGCTACGGCATGTCGGGCGAGGAGGCCGAAAACGCGAAGCGCAAGGGCTCGCTGCCGGAAAGCTACGAACTCGAGGTGTTGCAGCCTTACAGCGAGACGCTGGCGATGGAAATCGGCCGCGCGCTGCAGCTCTTCACGACCTCGACGCAGTACCGCAAGATCGACCAGATTCTGCTCGCCGGAGGCGGCGCCATGATCCCGGGTCTCGACGAAGTCGTCGCCCAGCGCACGGGTACGCCGACCCTAGTCGTCAACCCGTTCGCCAACATGGCGGTCGCTTCGAAAGTCCGCCCCCAAGCCCTTACCGCCGACGCGCCTTCGCTGTTCGTCGCCTGCGGCCTCGCCATGCGGAGGTTCGACTCGCAATGATCCGCATCAATCTCCTCCCCCACCGCGAAATCGCGCGCGCCGCGCGGCGGCGCCAGTTCAACGTCCTGCTCGGCCTGGCCGTCGCGGCAGGCGTGGTCGCGGTCATCCTCGGTCACAGCGTGATCGCGGCGCGGCAGTCCGCTCAGGAAGCCCGCAACGCCTTCCTCGAACAGGAAATCGCCAAGCTCGACAGCCAGATCGGGGAAATCAAGAAGATCCGTGAGCAGACGCAGGCCTTGCTGGAGCGCAAACAGGTCGTCGAGACGCTGCAGTCCAACCGCACCGAAGTGGTTCACCTCTTCGACCAGATGATCCGGCTCCTGCCCGAAGGTCTTTATCTGAAATCGTTCAAGCAAGTGGGCGACACGGTCACGATCGACGGCTACACGCAGTCGAGCGCGCGCGTCTCGACACTGATGCGCAATCTCGACGATTCGCCCTGGTTCGAATCGGCCGGGCTGGTCGAGATCAAGGCAGCGACCGTGAACAATCTGCGCGCCAATGAATTCGTTCTGACGGTGAAGCAATCGAGGCAGCAGGCCGACGCTGCGACCGAAGGGGGCAAGGCATGACCTTTGACGACCTCAACAACCTCGATCTGAAGGCCGCCGCCGACTGGCCGCTGCCGACCAAGCTCGTCGCCTTGTCGCTGCTGGCCGTCGCGATCGTTGCGGCCGGATGGTGGTTCGACTGGCGGGGTGGCATGGAAGCCGTCGACGCCGCGAAGCAGAAGGAAACGGAATTGCGCAGCGTCTTCGCGACCAAGAAGAATCAGGCGATCAACCTCGAGGCGTACCGGAAGCAGCTGACCGACATCGAGCAGGCCTTCGGCGCCTTGCTCAAGCAGCTGCCGAACAAGCAGGAAATGGACGCGCTGATCACCGACGTCAACCAGGCCGGACTCGGGCGCGGGCTGCAATTCGAGCTGTTTCGCCCCGAGGCCGAGACGGTCTCCGAGTTTTATGCGGAAACACCGATCCGCGTCAAAGTCACGGGCGGCTATCACGATGTCGCCGCGTTCGTCAGCGACGTCTCCAAGCTGTCGCGCATCGTGACGCTGCACGACATTGCGATGGTGCCATCCAAGGATCTGCTGAACATGGACGCGACGGTCAAGACCTACCGCTATCTCGACGACGAGGAAGTCATCGCGCGGAAACAGAAAACCAAGGAGCAGCCGAAATGAAGCGCCTGGCTACGGTATTGATCGCGCTCGGCCTGGGTGGCTGCGGCGGCAGCGGCACCGAGGACCTGCAGGCGTTTGTCAACGAAACCGGCAGGGACATGCAGGGCAAGATCGAGCCCCTCCCCGAGGTAAAGGTCTACGAGCCGTTCACCTACAACGCCTTCGACCTGCCCGACCCGTTCAAGCCGAGGAAGCTGTCATCGAGCGGGGGCGGCGGCGCCATGCAGCCCGACCTCACGCGCCCGCGGGAGCCCCTGGAGACGTTTTCGCTCGAGACGCTGAAGATGGTCGGCGTGGTCTCCAAGAAAGGCGCGGTCCACGCGGTGATCAAAACCCCCGATAGCGCGGTTTACCACGTCACCAGAGGAAATTACGTGGGCCAGAATTTCGGCCTGATCACGCGCATCGGCGACAGCGAAATGACCTTGCGCGAGATCGTGCAGGACAGCGCCGGGGATTGGTCCGAGCGCATCAGCACCCTGATATTGCAAGAATGATTTGTCGCATGAATTCCAAAGAGGCTGACATGAACGCACTGCCGAAAATTGCCCGGAAAATGGCCCATCGCCTGATCGCGGTCTTCCTATTCACCGGCCTGGCCATGGGCCCCGCGGCGCAGGCCGCCGACGCGCCGCCCACCGCCAACGCGGTGCAAAGCGTCGAAACGACGACCTTGCCCGGCGGCAAGGTGGTGGTCCGTGTCAACCTCAAGAAGCCGCTCGCCGCGACACCGGCCGGCTTTACGGTCGGCAATCCGCCGCGGATCGCACTCGATCTGCCCGATACCGGCAACGCGATGGGGCGCAACACGGTCGACGCCAATCTCGGCCCCTTGTCGAACGTGAACGTCGTGCAGGCGGGGACGCGCACCCGGCTTGTGCTGAACCTGAACAAGTCCGTCGAATATGACGCGCGGATCGAAGGCAATAGCCTGCTCGTCGCGCTGGGCGACGTCGGTGCGGGCGCCACGCCCGTGAATGCGAGCCCGCGATTTGCCGAGGCCGCACCTGGCGAGTCGCGTCACACGATCCGCGACGTCGACTTCCGCCGCGGCGCGGCCGGCGAAGCGCGCATCGTGACGACGCTGTCGGACGCACAGGCGGGCATCAACATCCGCCAGCAGGCCAACGGCGTCACCGTCGACTTCATCGGAACCGAATTGCCGAAAGCCTTGCAGCGTCGTCTCGACGTCGCCGACTTCGGTACGCCGGTGAAAGTGATCGAGACCTATTCGTTGGGCGACAACACGCGGATGGTGATCCAGCCGCAGGGCGGCTGGGAATACTCGGCCTATCAGACCGATAACAGCTTCATCGTCGAGGTCAAGGCGAGCGACGACGCGCAGAAGAAAACCGCCGACGGGAAGGTGAAATATAGCGGCGAGAAACTGTCGCTTAACTTCCAGAATGTCGAAGTGCGCTCGGTGCTGCAGGTGATCGCCGACTTCACCGGCCTCAACATCGTCGCGAGCGATACGGTCACCGGCAACCTCACGCTGCGACTCAAAGACGTCCCGTGGGACCAGGCGCTCGACCTGATCATGCAGACCAAGGGTCTCGACAAGCGCCAGAACGGCAACGTCATCTGGATCGCGCCGCGCGATGAGTTGCTGGCCAAGGAAAAGCTCGAATTCGAAGCCAAGAAACAGGTGGCCGACCTCGAGCCCCTGGTCACCGACTACATCCAGCTCAACTATCTCCGCGCTGACGAGGCGCAGACGATGTTGTACGGCTTCGCCTCGGGTGCGTTCCTGAACTCCGCGGGCAACAACGCGGTGAACTGCTCCACGCAGGCCCAGGGCCTCGGCGGCGCGGCGGTCGCGCAGGCCATGCAAAAAGGTGAAGGCGACACCGATCAGAAGGTGCTAACGAAGCGCGGGCGTGCGACCTACGAACTGAAGACCAATACGCTCATCATCACCGACACCGCGAGCAAGATCGCCGAAGTGCGTGGCCTGCTCGCGCGACTCGATGTGCCCGCGCGTCAGGTCATGATCGAAGCGCGTGTCGTCATCGCCGATAGCCTTTGGAGCCGCGAGCTCGGAGTCCGCCTCGGCACCCGTCTGTTCAAGGCAACCGGACGCGACAATATCGGCGTCGGCGGGACCCTGAACGAATCCGCGTCGATCGCAGCCGGTGGAACGCCGACCGTCACGCCGCAGGTGGAGTTGGGCACCGTGGGAGCCGCCGCCGGACAGATCGCGATGTCCCTGCTCAATGCCAGCAACGGAAACCTGCTCAGCCTGGAGTTGTCGGCGCTCGAAGCGGACAATCGCGGCAAGATTCTCTCCAACCCGCGCGTGATGACGTCCAACCAGAAGCCCGCCGTGATCCTGAACGGTACGCAAATTCCGTTCATCACACCGGGTACTGCGAACAGCCCCGCGACCGTGACGTTCAAGGACGCATTCCTGTGTCTGCTCGTCGACCCTCAGATACTGAACAACGATGCGCTGATCATGACGATCGAAGTGCAAAAGGATGCGATCGATACCGCCAATGCGGCCGTGGGGGCCGACATCATCGCCCCGGCGATCGCCACGCGCCGGATCAAGACGCAGGTTCGCGTGAACAACGGCGAGACGCTGGTCCTCGGTGGCATATTCGACCAGACCGAGTTCAACAACGTCGACAAGGTGCCCTTCCTCGGCGACGTGCCCGGGCTCGGCAACCTGTTCAAACGGACCAACAAGCAGGACCAGAAGACCGAGATGATCGTGTTCATCACGCCACGCATTCTCGACGAGCGGCTGTCCCTGCGCTGAGCGGGATGCAGGAACAAAAAACGCGGGCTTGCCCGCGTTTTTTGTTGTCGTTCAGTCCGACCACGCGCGCGCACCGCCGTCTCCAACCTCAATTAGAATGGCGCCATGAGCAAGCGCGACAATCTTTACCTCGTGGGCCTGATGGGCGCCGGCAAGACGACGGTCGGGCGCCTGCTCGCGAAGCACTACGGCTGCACGTTCTACGATTCCGACCACGAGATCGAAGCGCGCACGGGCGTGAAGATTCCCGTCATATTCGAGATCGAGGGCGAGGCCGGCTTCCGCAGGCGCGAGGAAGCGGTCATCGCTGAACTCACGACGCTTTCCGGAATCGTCCTCGCGACTGGCGGCGGCGCCGTCCTGTCGCCTGCCAACCGCGAACACCTGCGCACCAACGGCCTGGTGATCTACCTGCGCGGATCGCCCGAACAGCTGTGCGAGCGGACTCGGAACGATCGCAATCGGCCGCTGCTGCAAACCGGGAACCCGCTCGCCAAGCTGCGCGAGCTGTATCAGCAGCGCGATCCGATCTATCGCGAGCTCGCCGACGTGACGGTCGACACTGCGCGTCAAAGCGTCGCCGGAATGACGCGCGTGCTTTACGGCAAGCTCGACCTGCTCAAAGGGGAGGCGACGTCGTTCGACCCGGCGGGCTGAGGCGGGGCGCCGGCCCGGCCTGGCTGTCGGCGGGCGGCTCGCAAGCTGCCCAGCGGCCTGCGCATCGCTTCGTCTACACGCACGGCGCAGCACGTATCCCGCGACGGAACCCCGCCGCCCGCGCGCGAAGGAACTTCGGGAACCCACCCCACGCTGGCAGGAGCGCTTTCCGGCCATGACCGGCGTAGCCGAAGGCACTCGCGTACGCCTGCCTCTGCTGCTTCTGGCGCTCGCCTATACGCTTTTCGTCGTCTACGGGAGTCTCGTCCCGCTCGAATTCCGGCCGCTGTCGTGGGACACGGCGGTGGCCCGGTTCGGCGCCATGCCCTTCCTCAAGCTGGGCATCGGCTCGCGCGCCGACTGGATGGCGAACCTCCTGCTGTTCATTCCCCTGACCTTCGTCTGGATGGGCGTGCTGTCACCATCCGGCACCCTGCTCGGGCGGCTGGCTGCGACGCTCGTGCTGATTCCGCTCGCGACGGCTTTGAGTCTTGGCATCGAATTCGTCCAGCTGTTTTTCCCCCAGCGTACGGTGTCGCAGAACGACGTCTTCGCCGAGACACTGGGCGGCGTGCTGGGCGTCGCGCTGTGGTGGGTCGCCGGCGCGCGGTTCTCGGCATGGCTGCAAGGCTGGCGAGCGCAGCATTCCCGGGCCGCGCTGGCAGAGCGGATTGCCTGGACCTATTTCGCCGGCGTGCTGGTTTACAACGTGCTGCCGCTCGACCTGACGATCAGTGCGGTCGAGATCTTTCACAAATGGCAGGATGGTCGGGTCAATCTCATTCCCTTTGCGCGCCTGCCGGCCGACCCGTTCTACGCGGTCTACGAAATCGCGACCGACGCCTTGCTCTGGGTCCCGCTTGCACTGCTGTGGCGGCTCGACGGAAAGCGCGGGCCCTGGCGCGCCTGGGGCATGACGCTCGTGACCGCGGCCACGCTCGAAGTGTTGCAGCTCTTCGTCTTTTCGCGCGTCAGCGACATCACCGATCTCTTCACCGCGGCAGCCGGCGCGGCCCTGGGCACGGGGATCGGAAGCCGCGTGCGCGGCCGCGGCGCGCACGCGGAGGGCTTGACGCGCGACCGGGGCACGTCATGGGCAATGCGGCGGTGGGCGCCTTTCGTGTTGACCGCACTGTGGATGGCCGCGCTCGCCCTCGTGTTCTGGTTCCCGTTCGACTTCCGGACCGACGGCGCGTTTGTCCGCACCCGCCTCGACTTCGTCCTGCGCGTGCCCTTCGAGGTCTATTACTTCGGCACCGAGTACCGCGCGATCACCGAGGTCTTGCGCAAGACGCTGTTCTTCGCCCCGCTGGGCGCATTGCTCGCGTGGGGCGTCGCAGTCCAGCCGTGGCGCCTGCGCGCACCCTTGTTCGTGCTCGCACTGCTGCTTCTGGCCGCCGTGCCGGCAGTCATCGAATTCGGGCAGGTGATGCTGCCGCACAAGATTGCCGATACGACGGACTGGTTCCTCGCGTGGGCCGGTGGTCTGGCCGGTTACGCGCTGGCCCGCCGGTTTGCCCGCGCGCCGCGCGTCGTGGCCGCGCCGCATGTCTCGCGGGGCGAGGAAGCGCACACGAATCCGGCGAGCCAGCCGGTCGGCTGGCATTTCGTGTTCTCGACCGCCGGCCTCGCACTGCTCCTGTGGCTACTCGGCCAGGCCGCCTTCGTGCCGTACAACGTGCGCGAGCTGTTGCAACACGATAGCCCGGTACTCTCGGCGCTGCTTCTCGCGGTCGCCTGCTACTGGCTCGCGGTCTGGCCCCTGTGGCTCGCACGCCGCCGCGTCTCGGCGCTTGCGCGTCTGCTTCAGTTGCCGTTCGGCTTGTTCGTCTACGGGCTCGTCGCCTTTCTGCTGCTGCGCTTCGCCGTTCCGGAGGAGAGCCTGCACGATCTGGTCGGAAGCCCGATTCTCGGGTGGGGCCAGTGGGAAACCGGCGTCCGATGGATTGCGCTCGCAAGCGTGCCCGGTGCCATGCTGTATCTCGCCGCGCAGAGCATTCGGCGCTGGCGGGGGCGGACGCTCGGCGCAATCCATTTCTGCGCCGTGCTCCCGGTGCTGGCCATCGCCTACTGGGCTGTCGTTCACCGTGCCGCCACCGACAACCTCGTCGAACTCATCGCCACGCCGCGGCCACTCGCTTTCGCCGCACTTTGCGGCGCGCTCTGGCTGCTGTTTTTCGCGGCCGCGTCGGTCGCATCGCCGCAGTCCGCGTCCATGCGCTTCGGCAGGCCCATCGTGGTGGCGCTTTCGCTGCCGCTCGCCGCGTTACTGGTCCATTTCGGTCTCGCCGACGAGATCGACAAGTATGGTCAACGGTTCTCTGCGCTGCAGTTCCTGTTAAGCGCGGACCGTCAAAATTACGCGGCGCCGGCCTACATCTGGTTGCGCTATGCGGGCGTGCATGTGCTTGTCATCGCCGGGCTTGCGTTCATACAATGGCCGCACTTCAGAACCGCCCGACGAACTCACGCCCAAGGCTCCGATGTCCCTTATTGACGTTTTCAACGGCGATGCCGACGGCATCTGCGCGCTTCACCAACTGCGCCTCGAGCAACCGGGCCAATCCGAGCTCGTGACCGGCCCCAAGCGCGATATCAGTCTGCTCAAGCGCGTGACCGCAGACACGGGCGACCAGATCACCGTGCTCGATATCGCGCTGTCGAAGAATCGCGAAGCGCTCGACCGGCTGCTCGCCGTCGGGGCCCGCGTGCGCTACTTCGACCATCACCAGCCGGGTGACGACCTGCCTCGCCATCCCGGCTTCGAACCGCACATCGACACCGACGCCAACGTCTGCACGAGCCTCCTGGTCAATGCGTACTTGCACGGCCGACGCCTGCCCTGGGCGGTGGTGGCCGCGTTCGGCGACAACCTGGCGGACGCGGCACGGCAGGCAGCCGCGCCGCTCGGGCTGGGCGAGGCGCAGTTGCAAAGCCTGCAGTCGCTTGGTGAGTGCCTCAATTACAACGGTTACGGCGAGACGCTCGACGACCTCTTTTTCGACCCCGCCGACCTCTACCGCCAGCTGCGGCCCTTCGACGACCCTTTGGCCTTCGTCGCCGAATCGACCGCCTACCGGACGCTGAGGACGGGCTTCGACAGCGACATGGCGCAGGCGCGCGCGGTGGGCGCCGCCGAGGACCGCGCGGCGGGGCGCATCTTCATGCTGCCGGCCGAGAAATGGGCACGACGCATTTCCGGCGTCTTCGGCAACGCGCTCGCCACCGCGTCGCCCCGACAGGCCCACGCCGTGCTCACGGCCAAGCCAGGCGGCGGCTACGTCGTCAGCGTGCGCGCGCCGCTTGCGAACAAGACCGGCGCCGACCAGTTGTGTAGCCAGTTCGAGACCGGCGGCGGGCGTAAAGGCGCGGCCGGCATCAACCACCTTCCCGAGTCGGAACTCGACCGATTCATTGCTGTTTTTTTCCAGATTTACAACTAGCTCGTGCGCCTCCTCCCCACGAGCGTGCGCCCTATTCCATCGGACCTTGGAGCAGCATGGTGAATCAACTGATCGAGCCCTACGGCGGCACCCTCGTCAATCTGATCGATCCGGAGAAGCGTGAAGCTCTCAAACACGAGGCGCTGAGCCTGCCGTCGCTCGACCTCGATTGGCAGCAGCAGTGCGAGCTCGAAATGCTGATGACCGGCGCCTATTCGCCGCTGACCGGTTTCATGACGCGCGCGCAATGCGCTCGCGTCGAGTCGGCGCAGCAGCTGGACGACGGCAGCTTCTGGCCGTCTCCGATCACACTGACGAGCCGGGATCGCGCGCTCGCCGACCGTCGGCCGGGCGAGCGCCTCGCGTTGCGTGACGGCGAAGGCTACATGCTCGCGATCCTGACGCTCAGCGATGTGTGGAAAGACGGCGAGCGCTGGCATCTGGCGGGCGAAGTCGAGGGCGCGGCCTTGCCTCCACATCCCGACTTCGTCAGCCTGCGCGCGACGCCCGCCGAATTGCGCGCGCTATTCGTTCGCCGCGGCTGGCGCCGGATCATCGCCTGGCAGGCGCGCCAACCGATGCACCGTGCGCAATACGAGTTCTGTCTGAAGAGCGCGATCGAGAACGAGGCCAACCTGCTGCTGCATCCGCAGGTCGGCGGCGACATCACGGAGGCGCCAGCGTATTTCGGCCTGGTGCGCAGCTTTCTCGCGATCCGCGACCGCTTTCCGGCGGCGACCACGCAGCTCTCATTGTTGCCTGCGCCGCCACCCGAGGCGAGCGGGCGCGCACTGCTGTTGCGCGCGATCGTCGCGCGCAACTTCGGCTGCAGCCTGCTGATCGCGGGCGGCGAGCATCAACCCGACGGCGGCGATTGCCGGCGCGGCGAGGACCTCACGCAGAACCGGGTCGATCCCTCGGTCGCCGAACGCGCGGAAAAAATCGGCGTGCGGCTCATCGCCTACCCACGCATGGTCTACGTCGAGGATCGCGCCGAGCATCTTCCGGAAGCCGAAGCCCCGCAGGGCGCACGCTTGCTCACGCTTTCCGGCGAGGAATTCCAGCGCCGCATGCGCGCCGGCCTCAAGATCCCCGAGTGGTACAGCTTTCCCGAAGTGCTGGCCGAACTGCACCGGCAGACGCCGCCCCGCGAGCGCCAGGGGTTCACGGTGTTTTTCACCGGCCTGTCGGGCGCCGGGAAATCGACGCTCGCCCGCGCGCTGGCCGCGCGGCTCATGGAAATGGGCGGGCGCTGCGTGACCTTGCTCGACGGCGATATCGTGCGCCGGCATCTGTCGTCGGAGCTGGGCTTTTCGAAAGCGCACCGTGACGTCAACGTGCGCCGGATCGGTTTTGTCGCGAGCGAGATCACCAAGAACCGCGGTATCGCGATCTGTGCGCCCATCGCGCCTTACCGGCAGACGCGCCGTGACGTGCGGGCGATGATCGAGGCGGTCGGCGGCTTCGTCGAAATTCATGTCGCGACGCCGATCGAAACCTGCGAGTCGCGCGATCGCAAAGGTCTCTACGCCAAGGCGCGTGCCGGCCTGATCCCGGAATTCACAGGGGTGTCCGACCCCTACGAGGTGCCCGAGACGCCCGAACTCGCGATCGATACGACGGGGCTTGCGATCGATGAAGCCGTGCAGCAGATCCTGCTCAAGCTCGAACACGAAGGCTATCTGCGCTGAATCGGCGCGAGACGACCCGGTGAAAAGAAGACGGCGACCCGCGGGTCGCCGTCTTCTTTCTGGGCCAGCGTGAGACTTAGACGCGGGTCTTGCGGCGGCGTGCGGCGGCGAGTCCGGCCATGCCGATGCCGAGCAGCGCGAGCGAAGCGGGCTCGGGCACGCCAGGCAGGCTGCCCTGCTCGAGCAGCGCGTAGTGGATCGTCCCGCCGGCGTTCAGCACCTCGCCGAAGCCGTCGCCCCAGAACTGCACTTTCGTGAAGTTGCCCGAGTCGTCGAAGGCGGCGACGAAGACACCGGCGCCGCCGTTGGTCAGGTAGCCGTCCCCGAGGGTGGTCGAATGACCGACGAGAATAGGCGCGCCGTCGTCGAACGAAATGTAAAGATCGGACGGCTGGCAGCAGGTCGACCAGTCACCGACTTCGAAGCCGATCGCGTTGACCGCGGTGTCGAAAGTCAGCGTCATGCCGCTGCCGATCGCGCCGATGCCCGGCCCGGAGCCGGCTGGGTCGATGCTGACCATATGGCCGCTGGTCTGCCGGCTCGGACTCGAGTTATAGAGCGTGTAGACCGACGAGAACATGGAGCTACCGTCGTTCATGCTCACGACATAGTCACCCTGATCCGAGGACGTCCCGCTCAAGGCGCTCGACCAGACGTCGTGGGTGGCAGTGCCGCCCGCGGCGGCAACCGTGCTGTTGAAGTTCGCAAGGCCGCCGTCGAAGTCGTCGTAGACGGTCACGATCGTCGCATTGGCGAGACTCGCGGCCACCGACGACGCGGCAAACAGGGCGATCGGGGCGAAGCGCTTGAAGCTTGGTTTCATTATGGCCTCCTTGAACGATGGGAAAGACGGGCAACTCAGGCGGGGCTCATGGAGCGCACGACCCCTTGCACATCTGGCTCAAAGCATCACGCGTGCCATGTCCTGTAGCGCGCGGCAATGTCCAGTCTAATCAATGACCTATGTGGAGTCAGCGGCAGGTGTGGCGGCGCGGATGGGCCGGCCTTGTAAAAACCGCCGACAGTCAGTGACGGCGTTTGGGGACGGCCAGGCTGCCCAGCACCATGCCCAGCGCGCTCGCGATCAGGCCGGCGAACTGCGGTGGCAACGCGGCGTCCGGCGCAACGAACTCCACCGCGACCCAGACGACGAAACCGAGCGCGATCGCAAGCCCGGCGCCGACGTTGCTCGCGCGTCGCCAGTAAAGCCCGGCCACGAGCGGAACGAAGGCACAGGCAAGCGTGACCTTGTAGGCGTTCGCGACCATTTCGTGAATGCTGGTGCTCGATTGCAGCGACCACAGCGAGTAGGCGACGACGAGTACGCTGAAGGCGACAACGACGGCGCGCGTGATCCACAGCAGCTGCGTTTCGTTCATGCCGTGCCGGGGCATGAATTCCCGGATGACGTTTTCCGAAATCGTGACCGAAGGCGCGAGCAGCGTGCCCGACGCGGTCGACATGATCACCGACAGCAGCGCGCCATAAAAGATGATTTGCGCATAGAGCGGCAGATGGCTCTTGACGAAGGCGGGCAGCACGCGCTGCGCGTCCTCGGCGAGCGCCGCCTGCGTCATCGCCGGATCGACCAGCGTCGCGGCATAGGTGAGATAGATCGGTACCGCGGCGAACAGGAAATACAGCAGGCCACCGACGAGCGTGCCCCATACCGCGATGCGCTCGGTTTTCCCGGCGTTGGCACGCTGGAAGACGTCCTGCTGCGGAATCGATCCGAGCCCCATGGTAAGCAGACCGGCCACGAAGGTCAGGATCGCCGCCCATTCCAGCGGTGGCCAGAATTCGAACTTGCCCGCCGCTGCGGCGTGCGCGACGACCGGGGCGACGCCGTCGACCTCGGGCATGTCGCCGACGAGCTTCGCGATCCACAGCAGACCGAGCACGATGACGGTCATCTGGACCAGGGTGGTCAGCGCCACCGACCACATGCCGCCAAACAGCGTGTACAGCAGCACGACCGACGCACCGATCACGATGCCCTGCGGCTGGGTGACGAGGCCTTCGGAGAGCACGTTGAACACCAGCCCCAGCGCGACCACCTGTGCCGACACCCAGCCGAGGTAGGACAGCGCGATCGCGGACGAAATGACCACCTCGACCGGGCGGTTGTAGCGCTGGCGAAAGAAGTCGCCGAGCGTCAGCAGTTGCATGCGGTACAGCGGACGCGCGAAGAACAGACCGAACAGGATCAGTGCGAGCGAGGCGCCGAAGGGGTCGGCGATCGTCGCGCCGAGGTTCTCGTCGAGGAAGGTCGCCGGAATGCCGAGCACGGTTTCGGCGCCGAACCAGGTCGCGAAGACCATCGCGACGACGACGACCATCGGCAGGGCCCGTCCCGCGGTGATGTAATCGCCGGCGCCATGGACCTTGGTCGCGCCGTACAGTCCGATACCGATCGACACGACGAGGTAGAGAGCGACAAAACCGATCAGCACGCCTTGCCCCTACTGCAGGATGGAATAGAGCACGAGCCCCGACAGCACGGTGAGCAGCACGGCGATCGCCCCGAGCCATGTGTTGCGCGTCTGCTGCTGGCGCAGCATCAGCACGAGATCCGCTTCCACCAGCGCGAGACGGTTGTCGGCGAGCGCGGCGTGAGCCAGCCGCGGCAGCTGCGGCAGCAGGGTCGCCCATTTCGGCGCCTCGGCTTCGAGGCTCTTGAGCAGCGCCCGCCAGCCGATCTGCTCGTTCATCCAGCGCTCGAGGAATGGCTTTGCGGTCTTCCACAGATCGAGATCCGGGTCGAGCTGACGCCCCAGTCCTTCGATGTTGAGCAGCGTCTTCTGCAGCAGCGCGAGCTGCGGCTGGATTTCCACGTTGAAGCGGCGCGAGGCCTGAAAGAGCTGCAGCAGCACGCGGCCGAACGAGATGTCCTTGAGCGGCCGATCGAATACCGGTTCGCACACGGCGCGCACGGCCGCTTCGAGTTCGTCGACGCGCGTGTCGGGCGGAACCCATCCCGATTCGAGATGCGCGAGCGCGACGCCGCGGTAATCCCTGCGGAAGAAGGCGAGGAAATTGCGCGCGAGGTACTGCTTGTCGATCTCGGTGAGCGTTCCCATGATGCCGAAATCGAGCGCGACATACTGGTCGACGCGCGCGACCTCGCCGGCCGCCGGGCTGCCGGCGAGGTCGCGAGCCGGCCGTACGAGGATGTTGCCCGGATGCATGTCGGCGTGGAAAAAGCCGTCGCGGAACACCTGGGTGAAGAAAATTTCGACACCGGTCGCGGCCAGTCGCCCGAAGTCGACGCCGGCTTCGCGCAGGCGCTCGATCTGACTGACCGGAATGCCGTCCATGCGGTCCATCACCATGACGTCCGCACTGCAGTAGTCCCAGTACACCTCGGGCACCGCGAGCAGCGGCGAGTCGCGGAAGTTGCGCCGCAGCTGCGAGCAGTTGGACGCCTCGCGCATGAGGTCGAGCTCGTCGGCCAGATGTTTTTCGAACTCGGAGACGACCTCGCGCGGACGCAGCCGCTTGCCGTCGGCGAACAGCTTCTCGACGAGCGCCGCCGCGAGGTACATGAGCGAGACGTCGTGCGCGATGACCGGCGCGATGCCGGGGCGCAGGACCTTGACCGCCACCTCGGTACCGTCGTGCAGCCGCGCGAAATGCACCTGGGCGACCGAAGCCGAGGCGACCGGGGTGGCGTCGAACTCGGCGAAAGCCGAAGACAGCGGCGTGCGGTAGGCGGCCTCGATCGTCGCGATCGCCTGCACCGAGGGAAAGGGCGGGACGCGGTCCTGCAGGCGCGACAGCTCTTCGACGATGTCCGCAGGCACGAGGTCGGGGCGGGTCGACAGGAGTTGCCCGAACTTGACGAATATCGGTCCGAGCGACTCGAGCGCGCGGCGCAGGCGCACGGCGCGCGGCTCGCGCAGCGGTCGCCAGAACAGCGTGATGCGCACGAGCCAGCGCAAGGGGCGTACGCGCTCGTGTCCGAGGAAGAACTCTTCGAGACCGAAGCGCAGGCCGGTGCGGATGATGCGCGCGAGACGCAGGAGTTTCATCGGGCCTCGGCTTCCAGGCGACGCAGGCGCGCGGCGAGGCGCTCGCTGTCGTCGGCGAGGGCGTCCACCTGCCGATTGAAGCGTGCGACGTCGACGCCCCGGGCCATCACCTCCGCCTCTTCGACGGCATATTCGCCGACATTGCGCCCCAGCGCAGTCGCCGCGTCGCCGAGCGCAGCGAGGGCGCCCCGGCCCAGGTGGTGCAGCCGGGCCGCGGCGACGTCGCCGACCCAAGGGACGAGGTCCGACTCGACGTCCCACTCGAGTTGCCGGAAGACGCGGTCGAGCGTCGCGAGCAGCGCCGGGTCGCCGCGGTAGTCGGCAAAACGGAAGGCTTCGCGGCCGGCGAACGGCAGGCGTGCCACAAGCGCAGCGGTCGGCGCGATGACCGCGTCGGGAGCGTCGATGGCCGCCTGCGAAAAATAGCCGTCGTCGGCGATGCGGGCGTCGTAGCGGACGACGCCGAGGTCGAAGCGCACGCCCGCGCCGGCATGGCGGGCGAGGGCCGCGGGCGCGCCCGGCGACTGACGCAGCAGATGATTGAGGCTGCGTTCGACGAGGCCTGCAGCGATCAAACCTTGTAGCCTTTGTGCAGGGCGACGACGCCGGCCGTCATGTTGTGGTAGCTGACGCGGGCGAATCCCGCGCTTTCCATCATCGCCTTGAGTTCTTCCTGGCCGGGATGCATGCGGATCGACTCGGCGAGATATTGATAGCTCGCGGCGTCGTTCGCGACGAGCCTGCCCATGAGCGGAAGCAGCTTGAACGAGTAGAGGTCGTAGGCGGCCTCGAGCGGCTTCCAGACCTTGGAAAACTCGAGCACGAGCAGGCGGCCGCCCGGCCTCAGCACGCGGTGCATCTCGGCCAGCGCCTGGTCCTTGTGCGTCATGTTGCGCAGGCCGAACGCGACCGACACGCAATCGAAGTAATCGTCGGGAAAGGGCAGGCGTTCGCCGTCGCACTGCACCGCGGGCGGCGTTCTGCCCTCGTTGAGCATGCGGTCGCGGCCTTCGCGCAGCATCGAGAAGTTGATGTCGGTCAGCAAAACCGTGCCGCTCGCGCCGACTTCCTTGAGGAAGAGGCGCGTGAGGTCGGCCGTGCCGCCGGCCACGTCGAGCACCTTCATGCCGGGCCGCAGCCCTGCCTGCGCGACGGCGAAGCGCTTCCAGAGGCGGTGCAGGCCCGCCGACATCAGGTCGTTCATGATGTCGTATTGCGCCGCGACCGAATGGAAGACCTCGGCCACCTTGGCGGCTTTCTCGGATTCGGCGACCTCCTGGTAGCCAAAGTGGGTGGTTTTTTCCATGGCAGTCGGGCTGAGCGGACAAGCCCGCGATTCTACCAGCGCGGGCGCGGGAACGCCCCGCCGCGGCGCGTGACGTCATAAATCAGTCATACTGCCGTCATAGCATGGCCACCATTCAAAATGCTGGAGCGACGATGGCTGCCAATATTCTGCTGGTCGAGGACGAACCCGGGATCCAGGAGCTGCTGAAATTCAATCTCACGCAGGCGGGTCATCAGGTCACCGCGGCGGGGGATGCCGAGCACGCGCTGAAATTCCTCAAGACGACGCTACCCGACGTCATCCTGCTCGACTGGATGTTGCCCGGCATGTCCGGCATCGACCTGTGCCGGCGCCTGCGCGGCGACGCGCGCTATCAGCCGGTTCCGATCATCATGCTGACCGCGCGCGGCGAGGAGCGCGACAAGGTGCTCGGCCTCGACACCGGCGCCGACGACTACATCACCAAGCCGTTCTCGCCGCGCGAACTGGTCTCGCGGATCAAGGCCGTGTTGCGCCGCCGCGCGCCGCAGATGACCGAGGAAGCGGTCGAAGTCGCCGGCCTGCGGCTCGACCCGGTAAGCCATCGCGTCCAGGGCAAGGGCATCGCGCTCGAGCTCGGTCCGACCGAGTTCCGCCTGCTGCATTTCTTCATGACCCATCCCGAGCGCGTCTACACGCGGCCGCAGCTGCTCGATCAGGTCTGGGGCGACGACGTGTTCGTCGAAGAGCGCACGGTCGACGTCCACATCCGTCGCCTGCGGCTCGCGCTCGAGCCCTCCGGGCACGCCGCGCTCGTGCAGACGGTACGCGGCTCCGGCTATCGCTTTTCGACCGAAGTGGGCTGATAATCGCCCCTGTTTCCTTACGGCGATAATGATGGGTTTCTGGTGGCGACCGCTCAGCGTATTGGCCAGCGTGATGCTGGTCGCGCTGATCCTGTGGGCGGGGTCGGGCTGGGTCGCGGCGCTCGGCTTTCTCGCCGGCATCCAGGCCTTCGTCATGCTGCGCCGCCTGTGGCAGGAATACCGTCTGTCGCGCTGGCTCGAAAACCCGGACGAGGTCGATCCGCCCGACGCGACCGGTACCTGGGGCGACATCTTCTACCGCCTGCAGAAACTCCAGCGCCGCCAGCGAGCGAGCCGCAGCGAGCTCACCAATGCGCTCGAACAGTTCGAACACGCCGCGCAGGCGGTGCCCGACGCGATGGTCATCCTCAACGGCACCGAGCAGATCGAATGGTGCAACCCGGCGTCGCGCAGCTACCTGGGGCTCGATTGCGAGCGCGACCAGGGCCAGTTCGTCCGTTACCTGATGCGGCAGGCGCATTTTCTCGACTTTCTCGACGCCGCCGACTATTCGCGCCGCCTCGTCTGCAAGTCGCCGGTCAACCGCGAGCTCACGCTCTCGGTCCAGCTCGTTCCCTTCGGCGAAGGCAAGAAGCTGCTGGTCGCGCGCGATATCACCGACCTCGAGCGGGTCGACGCGATGCGGCGCGACTTCATCGCCAACGTCTCGCACGAACTGCGCACGCCCCTGACCGTCGTCGGCGGCTTCGTCGAAACGCTCGCCGAGACAGACGATCTGCCGCCCGCCGAGAGCCGCCGCTATTTCGACCTCATGCTCGACCACACGCGGCGCATGCAGCGGCTGCTGGACGATTTGTTGATACTCTCGCGGCTCGAAAGCGCCGATCACAGCCTGAGCGACGAGCCCGTCAACGTGCCGGAGATGGTGCAGGCGCTGAAGTCCGAGGCCGAGTCGCTGAGCCGGGGACGGCATCGCGTCAGCGTGCAGGCCACGAGTGGCACGTGGCTCAAGGGCAGCCAGCAGGAAGTCCGCAGCGCATTCGGCAACCTGGTCTCCAACGCGGTGCGTTACACGCCTGAGGGCGGCGCAATCACCCTCGGTTGGCACGAGCGCGACGGCGAGGCGGTTTTTTCCGTGAAGGACACCGGGGAAGGCATCGCCGCCGAGCACATTCCGCGGCTGACCGAGCGTTTCTACCGGGTCGACCGCAGCCGCTCGCGCGAGACCGGCGGCACCGGCCTTGGCCTTGCGATCGTCAAGCACGTGCTGACCCGTCACCACGCGCGTCTCGACATCCAGTCGACACCCGGGCGCGGTAGCGCCTTCTCCGCGATCTTCCCGGCTCAGCGCGTCCTCGCGGCGCCCGAGAACGCCCAAGTCATTCCGTTTCCTGCGCGCGACCAAGGCGCCGCCTGAGCGCCGCGCCAAGCCGCGCGTCCAGGTCGGGCGCTGCGGCGCGCGGCGTATCCCGTTGCCTCACGCCCCACACCGCATTCGGGAAATGCGGGTCGTCGGTAAAACGCGGGATCACATGCCAGTGCAGATGCGGCACCAGGTTGCCGAGCGAGGCGAGATTGACCTTGTGGGGCGCCACGACCTCGCGCAGCGCGGCTTCGGTCGCGAGTACGACCTGCAGCAGGCGCTGCTGGTCGGCTGGCGCGAGATCGCTCATTTCCTTCACGTGGGCGGCGAGGATCACGCGGAGGAAGCCGGGATAGTCCGGCTCGTCGGCGAGGACGACGCGGCAGAAATCGTCCTGCCACAGGATCGTCCCGCCCGGGGTGTCGCATAGCGGGCAAGCGGGCATGTCGGGACTCCACAAACAAAACGCCCCGCATCATGCGGGGCGTGAACAGGACTGGCAAGCCTTAGGAGTATCGCCGGCGTGCCCGCCACCGACCAGCGCCAGGCGGCCAGCAGCATCGCCGACTCTCGGGCGCCGCGATAACACTCGATCAGCCGCGTAGAAGCTTACAGCAGCACCCGCTCGATCCCGCCGTTGCCGACGCGGGCGAGGTAGTTCGTCATCCAGTTCTCGCCGAGCAGCCTCTTCGCGAGTTCGATCACGATGTAGTCGGGTTCGACGTCGGCGTCTTCGGTGTAGCGCGACAATCCCTGCAGGCACGACGGGCAGCTGGTGAGAAGTTTTACCGGCGTCGTGGTGCGCTGGCCCGCTTTGATCGCCGCGACCCCGGCGCGGATTTCCTCTTCCTTGCGGAAGCGGATCTGGGTCGAGATGTCGGGGCGGCTGACGGCGAGCGTGCCGGACTCGCCGCAGCAGCGGTCGGACAAGACGACGCCGTCGCCGAGCAGCGCGTTGGCGACTTTCATCGGCGCGTGGGTCTTCATCGGCGTATGGCAGGGGTCGTGGTAGAGATATTTCTCGCCGGCGACGCCTTCGAGCTTCACGCCTTTTTCCATCAGGTATTCGTGGATGTCGAGCAGGCGGCAGCCGGGGAAGATTTTCTCGAATTCGTATTTCAGCAGCTGATCCATGCAGGTGCCGCAGGACACGAGCACGGTCTTGATGTCGAGGTAATTGAGCGTATTGGCGACGCGGTGGAACAGCACGCGGTTCTGCGCGGTGATCGCGTCGCCCTTGTCTGACTGGCCGCCCGCGATCTGCGGGTAGCCGCAGCAGAGGTAACCGGGCGGCAGCACGGTCTGCGCGCCGAGCTCGAACAGCATCGCCTGCGTCGCGAGCCCGACTTGCGAGAAGAGGCGCTCGGAGCCGCATCCCGGGAAGTAGAAGACTGCGTCGGACTCGTCGGAGAGCTTGGCCGGGTTGCGCAGGACGGGGACGATCGAGGGGTCCTCGAGTCCCAGCAGCGCGCGCGAGGTCTTCTTCGGCAGGCCGCCCGGCATCGGCTTGTTGACGAGATGGATGACCTGCGCAACCGCCTGGGAGCGACCGGTGGTCGCCGGCGGATGGCGGGTCTGGCCCTGGATCAGTCCCATGCGCTTGAACAGCTTGTGGCCGACGCGCTGGCTGCTGTAGCCCCACTCGATCAGCGGCTTTCTGAGCGCCTTGATCGTCGCCGGGTCGGTCGCGTTGAGGAAGGCCATCGACGCCCAGGTGCCGGGGTTGAATTTCTTCTTGCCCTGGCGGCGCAGCAGGTTGCGCATCGCGATCGAGACGTCGCCGAAGTCGATGTCGACCGGGCAGGGGTACTTGCACTTGTGGCAGATCGTGCAGTGGTCGGCGACGTCGCCGAACTCGTCGAAGTGCTTCAGCGAAACGCCGCGCCGAGTCTGCTCCTCGTAGAGGAAGGCCTCGATCAGGAGCGAGGTGGCGAGGATCTTGTTGCGCGGCGAATAAAGCAGGTTGGCGCGCGGAATGTGGGTGTTGCAGACCGGCTTGCACTTGCCGCAGCGCAGGCAGTCCTTGATCGAATCGGCGATCGCGCCGGTCTCCGAGGCCTCGAGGATGATCGATTCGGCCTCGAGCAGGTTGAACGAGGGCGTGTAGGCGTTGCGCAGGTCCGCCCCGGGCATGAGCTTGCCCTTGTTGAAGCGGCCGGCCGGATCGACCTTGTTCTTGTAGTCGACGAAGGTCGCGATCGTCGCGTCGTCGAGGAACTCGAGCTTGGTGAGGCCGATGCCGTGCTCGCCCGAGATCACGCCGCCGAGTTCGGTCGCGAGCGCCATGATGCGGGCCACTGCTGCGTTGGCGGTCGCGAGCATCGCGTAATCGTCGGAGTTGACCGGGATGTTGGTGTGCACGTTGCCGTCGCCGGCGTGCATGTGCAGCGCGACGAAAACGCGGCTCTTCAATATGTCCTTGTGGATGCTGTCGCAGGTTTGCAGCACCGGCGTGTATTCGCGGCCGATGAAGAGCTGGTGCAATTCGCGCCGCACTTCGCGTTTCCACGACACGCGAACTTCCTTGTCGCGCAGCGCGGTGAACACGGTGCCGGCCTCGTAGGGCGCGTCGAGATCGGCGAGGTAGCCCGCCCAGCGCTCGCGGACGGCGGCGAGCAGTGCCTGTGCCTGGCGCTGCTTTTCGGCTGTCTGTACCGGGTCGGCGACCGTGTCTTCGTCCTCATGCAGGGGGAGCGGGGCGGCGAAGAATTCGGCGAGGGCGTCGATCAGCGCGAGCTTATTGCGGATCGACAGCTCAATGTTGATGCGCTCGATACCGTCGGTGTAGTCGCCCAGCCGCGGCAGCGGGATGACGACATCCTCGTTGATCTTGAACGCGTTGGTGTGCGCCGCGATCGCGGCGGTGCGGGCGCGGTCGAGCCAGAATTTTTTGCGCGTCTCGGCCGACACGGCGATGAAGCCTTCGCCGCCGCGCGCATTGGCGATTCGCACGATCCGCGACGCCGCTTCGCCGACGGCGGTTTCGTCGTCGGAGACGACGTCGATCAGCAGCACCATGTTCGGCCGCGCGGCGCGCGGCGACTTGGTCGCATAGCCGACGGCCTTGAGGTAGCGGGCATCGAGGTGCTCGAGGCCGGCGAGCAGGACGTCGGGATGGGCGTCGCAGTAATCCTTGATTTCGACGATCGCGGGCGTCGCCTCGCGCGCGTTGGCAAAGAATTCCAGGCAGAGCGTCCGGGTGTGCGCCGGCATCTTGTGCAGGATGAAGCGCGCCGAGGTGATGAGCCCGTCACAGCCTTCCTTCTGGATGCCGGGCAGTCCGGCGAGGAACTTGTCGGTGACGTCCTTGCCGAGCCCCGCCTTGCGGAAGCGGCTGCCGGGAATCGTGAGGATTTCGGGCGAGCCCTTGGGCGTCGCCCCGTCGGCCGCATAGCGGCGGACCTCGAAGGTCGCCGCCGGGGCGTCGTGGATCTTGCCGCGGTTATGGTTGAGCCGTGTCACTTCGAGCCAGTCCGCCTCGGGCGTGACCATGCGCCAGGACACCAGGTTGTCGAGCGCCGTGCCCCACAGCACGGCTTTCTTGCCGCCCGCGTTCATCGACACGTTGCCGCCGATGGTCGACGCGTCGGCCGAGGTCGGATCGACGGCAAACACGAGGCCAGCCGCGTCGGCGGCTTCCATCACGCGCTTGGTCACGACGCCCGCGCCGCAAAGGATCGTCGGCACGCCGAATTCGCAGCCGGGCAGATGCTGCATCTCGACGCCGCTCATCACTTCGAGCTTTTCGGTGTTGACGACCGCGGCCTTGTCCGTGAGCGGCACCGCGCCCCCGGTATAGCCCGTGCCGCCGCCGCGCGGGATCACGGTCAGCCCGAGCTCGATCAGCCCGGCGACGATGCCGGCGATTTCGGCCTCGGTGTCGGGGGTGAGTACGACGAAGGGGTATTCCACGCGCCAGTCGGTCGCGTCGGTGACGTGCGAGACGCGCGCGAGACCGTCGAAGGAAATATTGTCGCGGCGCGTCACGCCGACAAGGCGGCGCAGCGTGCGGGCGCGCAGGTCGGCCGTGTCGTCGAACCACTCGGCGAATTCCCGCACCGCGCGTTCGGCAGCCGCGAGCAGTTGGCCGACCAGTTCGTTGCCATGACGCCGCAGCTCGATCTCGTGCAGCCGGTGCCGCAGCGCGTCGATCAGCATCTGCCGGCGTTTCGGATTGGCGAGCAGGTCGTCTTCGAGATAGGGATTGCGCCGCACGACCCAGATGTCGCCGAGCACCTCGAACAGCATGCGTGCCGAGCGTCCGGTCCGGCGCTCGCTGCGCAGCGTGTTCAGCCCGTTCCACGCGTCGGCGCCGAGCAGGCGGATGACGATCTCGCGGTCGGAAAACGAGGTGTAGTTGTACGGGATTTCGCGGAGGCGGGAATTCATGGCGGGGCGGTGCTGCAAAACCGGTATTTTACGGGATATCGACGGCCCCGTCGGCCTGCACGCGGCGTCAGAAACCCTGTCGGACGCAGGGTGGGACTTCGCTTCGTCGAATGCGGGCGCGAATTTTCGCCGCGTGAACGCTCAGGCGGCCGACCGGCGCCTGAGGCGGCGCACGATCGTCACGACGCCGAGAATCAGGGCCCCCGCGAGGATCCCGACCAGTGCGTCGATGACGAGGGGAGCGAGGACGCCCAGCGCCCCGCCGATCCCGGGCAGCGCCGAAGCCTGATGGGCGAGCGCCTCGACGCCATGGTGCGCGGCCGGAATGCCATGCACGAGGATGCCGCCGCCGACCAGGAACATCGCGGCCGTTCCGACGATGGCGAGCGTTTTCATCAGGTAGGGGGCCGCGCGCAGAATGCCGCGCCCGAGCGCTCGCTGAAGGCCGCCCGTTTTTTGGCTCAGGTGGAGGCCGGCGTCGTCGAGCTTGACGATGCCGGCCACCAGACCGTAGACGCCGACGGTCATCAGCAGCGCGATGCCGGCGAGCACGGCGACGCGGGTGCCGAACGCCGCCGCGGCGACGGTGCCCAGCGTGATGACGATGATCTCGGCCGAGAGGATGAAGTCGGTGCGGATCGCGCCCTTGATCTTGTCGCGCTCGAGCGCCACGAGGTCGACCGCCGGGTCGGCGAGCGCCTGCGTGAGTTCGGCATGGTGGGCCGCGTCTTCACTTCGGCTATGGAGAAACTTGTGCGCGAGTTTCTCGAAACCCTCGTAGCAAAGGAAGGCGCCGCCGAGCATCAGCAGCGGGGTGATCGCCCAGGGCGCAAGCGCGCTGATCGCGAGTGCGGCCGGGACGAGGATCAGCTTGTTGCGGAAAGAGCCCTTGGCCACGGCCCATACCACCGGCAGTTCGCGTTCGGCCTTGAGGCCCGCGACCTGCTGCGCGTTGAGTGCGAGGTCGTCGCCGAGCACGCCCGAGGTCTTCTTGGCGGCGACCTTGGTCAGTACCGACACGTCGTCGAGGACGGTGGTGATGTCGTCGAGCAGGGCGAGAAGGCTGGTTCCGGCCATACGCTGTCTATGCTCAGTCGCCGAGCTGGATGCGGCCGGCTTTTTCGGCCGCGGCGAAGTCCAGCATTTTCTGGATCGAGCGCCGCGCGCGCTGGCCGACCGATTCTTCGACGTGGATCTCGTTGGCGCTGCGCTTGCCGACTGCCGCGGATTCGAGCACGGCGGCGAGTTTTCGCAGGCCGTTCATCGCCATCCACGGGCAGTGCGCGCACGAGACGCAGGTCGCGCCTTCGCCGGCCGTGGGCGCCTCGATCAGCGTCTTTCCGGGCGCGGCCGCGTGCATCTTGTGAAAGATGCCGTTGTCGGTCGCGACGATGAATTCGGGGTTGGGTAGCGTGCGCACCGCTTCGATCAACTGCGTGGTCGAGCCGACGATGTCGGCCAGCGCGATCACCGACTCGGGCGACTCCGGATGCACGAGTACCGCGGCCGCCGGGTGCGCCGCGTGCAGCGATTTGAGGGCCTCGGCTTTGAAGGCCTCGTGCACGACGCATGAGCCCTGCCACAGGATCATGTCCGCGCCGCTGACGCGACGCACGTATTCGCCGAGGTGGCGGTCGGGCGCCCACAAGAGTTTGTGGCCCTGCTGGTGCAGGTATTTCACGATCTTGACCGCGATACCAGAGGTCACGACCCAGTCGGCACGCGCTTTGACTTCGGCGCTGGTGTTGGCGTAGACGACCGAGAGACGATCGGGGTGGGCGTCGCAGAAGGCCGTGAATTCGTCGGCCGGACAGGCGAGGTCGAGCGAGCATTCGGCGCCGAGATCGGGCATCAGGACGCGCTTCTCGGGGTTGAGGATCTTCGCCGTCTCGCCCATGAATTTCACGCCCGCGACGGTCAGCGTGCGCGCCGGGTGGGCGTGGCCGAAGCGCGCCATCTCGAGCGAATCGGAGACGCAGCCGCCGGTTTCCTCGGCCAGATCCTGGAGGTCGGCCGAGGTGTAGTAGTGGGCGACGAGCACCGCATCCTGCTCCTTCATCAGCGTCTTGATGCGGGTCTTGAGCGAGGCGCGCTCTTCGGCGTCTAGCACTTCCTCCACCATGGGCGGGGCTTGAATGACGGGTTTCACCGGAACAGGAAAGGCGGGAGTCACGGGCACGGCCTGGCGTTCGACAAACGAAGAATCGCAAGTATAGCCTTGCGTCGCCGACGCCTTCACGTTGCGGCGTCGCGGTTTTTGCAGCCGCCGCTTTTGCCTTATCCTTCGGCCCCATGCAGCAGCTTCTCCTCGATGTCCGTCCGCCCGCGCGTCCCGACCTCGGCCACTTCGTCGTCGGGCGGAATGCCGAGTTGATGAACCAACTCGCGGCGATGATCGAGGGCGCCGCTGTCGAGCGTTCGGTCTACGTCTGGGGGGCGCCCGGCACTGGCAAGACGTACCTGTTAGCGGCGTGGGCGCGCGCCTGCGAGGCGCGCGGCCTCACGGTCGACTACGGCGCGCAGCAGCCGGCGCAGGCCGTCGTCGCCGATCAGCTCGAATCCTGGGACGCCGACCGCCAGCACACTGGGTTCGCGACCTTCAACCGGGTGCGCGAGGCCGGGGGGCTATGGCTCGCGGCAGGATCCGTCCCGCCGGCCGAACTGCCGGTTACGCCGGAACTGCGCACGCGCCTCGGCTGGGGGCTTGTGTTTCAGATCCACGGCCTCGACGACGCGGAGAAGCGCGCCGCACTCGTCCACCATGCCGAGACGCTCGGTTTCCGTCTCGATACGCAGGTCGCGGATTACTTGCTGAACCACACCTCGCGCGATATGCAAAGCCTGCTACGCGTCCTCGAGGCGCTGGATCGCCTCAGCCTCGAAACGCGTCGAGCGATCACGCTGCCGCTGCTGCGGCAACTGCTTGCCGCAGTCCCGCGGTCCTGATCAGGCTTCGCCCTGCTGGGACTGCTGGTCGGCGATGTCCTTGTGGACCTGTGCCATGTCCAGCCCCATCACCTGTTCGATCAGGGAATCGAGCGCGTTCGCCGGCAGCGATCCGGCTTCAGAGTAGAGGATGACCTGCTCGCGAAACACCATCAGCGTGGGGATCGAGCGGATCTGGAAGTACCCGGCGAGATCCTGCTCGACCTCGGTGTTGACCTTGGCGAAGACGATGTTGGGGTGCTTTTCCGACGCTGCTTCGAAAATCGGCGCAAAGCCGCGACACGGGCCGCACCACGGCGCCCAGAAGTCGACGATCACGACGTCGTTGCCGTTGATCGTGGTTTCGAAGTTGTCCTTGGTGAGTTCGATGACAGCCATGGGGATTCCTGCAGAATTTTGACGATGCCGGGACGGCAAATAAAAAGCGCGAGGACGAAACCTCGCGCCGAGTGCCACCCTATCACGGATGGCGGGCCTCCGACAATCGGAGGCGGATTATCGGGTAGGGCGACCCTGCGGCCCTACCCTAGGTCCAGCCGAAGCCGGCTGGCCTGAAATCATTTGGCGAACACCTGATCGAAAGGGCCCGGCTTCGCTGCCGCAGGCCGTTCGTGGCGCGCCATGTTGTGGCTCTGCCTGAGATTGCTCCGCACTTCGGCCCGGTTCACCGCCATGATGAGTTCGGTGGCCAGCACGCGCGCCTGATGAGGGCTCAGGTTGAGCGTGCATTCATGCCGCTGAAGTGACAGCACGATGCAGTCACGGCCTTGGGCATCCTCTTGCAAGGTGATGTCCAGGACGCTGCCGGGTTCCAGTTCGATCATCTCAAGCTCTCCTCATTGTTTTGTACGGATACCAGCAGAGTCCGTGCCAAGCGCGCCTGGCGCCGGCCTGCCCGAAAAGCCATTCAAATCAGGTGGTGGAAAAGCCGATGTTGACCAAGGCAGGCGCTCGCGTGATGAGGCTTCGTCAGAGCCGGCAGCAAAGTCGTCAATCCGGAATGCGCGGCGCGGGAAGTCGCCGAGCAACGGACCTTAGAGCTGGAGCGGCGTATGCGTGAGTGGGGTGGATAGGCGATACAGGCGAGGCGGTTTGTGGCACGAGGCCGAACGCGGGCCTTGGGTGCGGGCAATAAAAAACGGGGGACGCGCCCCCGTTTCAGATTGGGCAGTGCCCGACCTGTTTAAAGCCCGAACGGCTTGATGACCGGTACCGCCGGTGCGGGAGCAGGCGCGGGCGCAGGGGCCTGTGCGGGCTTGGCGGGAACCGCCTTCTTCGCAACAGGCTTCTTCGCCGCCGGTGCTTTTTTGGCGACCGGCTTCGCGGCTGGCTTCTTGGCAGCGGGTTTGGCGGGCGCTTTCTTTGCCGGTGCCGCTTTTTTGGCCGGTGCAGCTTTCTTGGCTACGGGCTTTTTGGCCGCTGCGGTTTTTTTGGCCGGTGCTGCCTTTTTAGCCGGTGCAGCTTTCTTGGCTACGGGCTTTTTGGCCGCTGCGGTTTTTCTGGCCGGTGCTGCCTTTTTGGCCGGTGCAGCTTTCTTGGCTACGGGCTTTTTGGCCGCTGCGGTTTTTCTGGCCGGTGCTGCCTTTTTAGCCGGTGCGGCTTTCTTGGCTACGGGCTTTTTGGCCGCTGCGGTTTTTCTGGCCGGTGCGGCTTTCTTGGCTACGGGCTTTTTGGCCGCTGCGGTTTTTTTGGCCGGTGCTGCCTTTTTAGCCGGTGCAGCTTTCTTGGCTACGGGCTTTTTGGCCGCTGCGGTTTTTTTGGCCGGTGCTGCCTTTTTAGCCGGTGCAGCTTTCTTGGCTACGGGCTTCGCGGCTGCCTTCTTGGTTGCGGGCTTAGCGGCAGACTTCGCTGTCGCCTTCTTTGCCGCGGGTTTGGCGGCGGGTTTCTTGGCTGTTGCCATCTAACACTCCTTAGAAGTTGAACACATTCAGTTACCACTACAGCTTGATGCCACGTGCAGTCAGAATTTGCACTTCCAAAGCGTGGTACCGACAGGCAACCAACCTGCCCGAAACCCGCGAGAGACGGGCGATACCGAGGCTCCGCTTGGTGAGCCTCATTCTAGTTACTTTTGCAAGTGGTTCAACGGATAGTCAAGACCCGGCCGAAATAATCGGCCGGTCGCTGTAGCGGTCAAGCAAACAGTATCGGGTCGATACGAAATTGCGGCGCCGGACGTTGTCGTCCATGCCGCGGAAGCTCAGTCCAGAAGCCGCTCTCCGGCCATCAGGCCTTCCTGCGTTTCGCGCTCGCGAATCAGATGAATTTCTTTCTTGTCGACGAGAATTTCCGCCGCGCGGGGGCGCGAATTGTAGTTCGACGACATGCTCATGCCGTATGCGCCCGACGAAAGCAGCGCGACGAGGTCGCCCTCGTCGAGCGAAAGCTCGCGTGCGGATCCCAGGAAATCGCCGGTCTCGCAGATCGGGCCGACGACGTCGTAGCGCCGCTTGGGCAGCGGGCGCGCGATCACCTCGACGATCTCGTGATAAGCCTCGTACAGTGCGGGCCGCATGAGGTCGTTCATTGCGGCGTCGACGATCGCGAAGTTCTTGTCTGCGCCCAGCTTCAGGTATTCGACACGCGCGAGCAGAAGGCCGGCGTTGCCGACGAGCGAGCGGCCGGGCTCGACGATCAGCGTTTCTCGCCGGCCGGCAAAGCGTTCGGCGAGAACGCGGCCGTAGCCGGCGAGGTCGGGCGCGGTTTCTCCGCGATAGGAGATTCCGACGCCGCCGCCGAGGTCGATGTGTTCGAGCGCAATGCCTTCGGCCGCGAGCGCGTCGACGAGTGCGAACACGCGGTCCGCTGCGTCGGCAAGCGGGGACAGGTCGAGCAGCTGCGAGCCGATGTGGCAGTCGATGCCGGTCACCCTGATGTGCGGAAGTGCGGCTGCCGTGCGATAGAGCGCCGGGGCCTCCGCGATCGGGACGCCGAACTTGTTCTCCTTGAGCCCCGTCGAGATATAGGGATGGGTCTTCGGGTCGACGTCCGGATTGACGCGGAAGGAGACCGGCGCGACCTTGCCGAGCTCTCCCGCCACGCGGTTCAGCCGGTGCAGCTCGCTCGTCGATTCGACGTTGAAGCAGAGAATGCCCGCCTCGAGCGCGGCGCGCATCTCGTCCACGCGTTTGCCGACGCCCGAGAACACGACTTTTCGCGGATCGCCCTGCGCCGAGAGTACGCGGGCGAGCTCGCCGCCGGAGACGATGTCGAAACCGGCGCCCATCCGGGCGAACAGGTTCAGGAGGGCCAGGCTCGAGTTGGCCTTGACTGCGTAACAGATCAGATGCGGCGTCGCGGCGAACGCTTCTTCATAGGCGCGGTACGCGGCTTCGAGGGCGGCACGCGAGTAGACGTAGAGGGGGGTTCCGCAGCGCTCGGCGAGCGTGTCCAGGGCCACGCCCTCGAGATGGAGGCGGCCGTCGATGCGATGGGGAGCGTTCAAGGTGAAGTCCGTTGCGGGGCGGGAGGATTTTCGGGAAGATACAGGTCACCCTTGGAGCCGCAGGCCGACAGACCGAGCCCGCAGAGCAACAGGGACACTATATATAAGGTGCGCAGCTTCATGCGCGAGATGGTAGCACGGGGCATCATGACGGAAATTGAATCGAACGAAGCCGAGTTCAACCACGCCGCGGCGGCGACGCTGGCGCGCATCGAGCGCGCCCTCGAGGATGCCGATCTCGATTTCGAAACGCCTGCCGACGGGATCGTCGAAGTCGAATTCGACGACGGCAGCAAGATCATCATCAACCGTCACGGCGTGGCACGTGAGATCTGGGTCGCCGCGCGCTCGGGCGGTTTTCATTTCAAGCGGCAGGCCGGCGACTGGATCGACACCAAGAGTGGCGAGCCGCTTTACGACAAGCTGGCCGCGCTCGTAGCCGCTCAAGGCGGGACCACGATCCGCTTCTGAGGCGCCTTGAAAAGCCAGGCGCTCACCCTGTTCGATCTGGTCGAGCGGCTCTCGCTGCTGACCCGTGCCGATCTCCGGCAGGCCGGGGCGGCACAGGGGCTGCAGCCCGTGCACCTGCAGGTGTTGTTCTATCTGAATCAGGCCAACCGTTTCAGCAACACGCCGCAAGCGCTCACCGAGTATCTCGGCCTGACCAAGGGCACTGTGTCGCAAACCCTTCTGGTACTCGCTCGGCGCCGGCTCATCTCCCGTTACGCCGATCCCCGCGACGGCCGCGTGGTCCGCCTGATCCTGACCGAGGGCGGCACGACCCTGCTGAAGACGCTCAGTGCCGGGAGCGCCTGGCGCGACATCGTCCAGACCGCAAGCCCCGCGCGCGTCAGCTCGGCGATGGTCGTGCTGCGTCAGGTGCTGTCGCAGGTGCAGGCGCAGAGCGGCAAGCGCACCTTCGGTCTATGCGGAAGCTGCCGCTACAACCGGCGGCTCGGGCCGCGCAGCTATTTTTGCGAACTGATGCAGGAAAAACTCGGCAGCCCCGAGGTGCGGCGGATCTGCCGCGAGCACGCGCCGCCGCCAGCCGATTAAAGTCGCCCGCGGGCGCGCGCGACCGCTGCGCGGACCTGCGCGGGCGCGGTGCCGCCGAAATGGTCGCGGGCGGCGAGCGAGCCTTCGAGGGTCAATAGTGCGTAGACGTCGTCGCCGATGATCGGGCTGAACGTCTGCAGTTCGTCGAGCGGCAAGTCGGCCAGGTCGCGCCCGGATTCGTCGGCGACGCGCACGGCACGCGCAACGACTTCGTGCGCATCGCGGAAGGGCAGGCCTTTCTTGACCAGGTAGTCGGCGAGGTCGGTGGCGGTCGCGAAGCCTTGCATCACGGCCGCGTGCATCGCGTCGGGCTTGACCGTCACGCCGCGCAGCATGTCGGCGTAGATCGCAAGCGTGTCGGCCAGGGTGTCGACCGTATCGAATAGCGGTTCCTTGTCTTCCTGATTGTCCTTGTTGTATGCGAGCGGCTGGCCCTTCATCAGGGTCAGCAACGCGACGAGGTGGCCGTTGACCCGCCCGGTCTTGCCGCGCACGAGTTCGGGCACGTCAGGATTCTTCTTCTGCGGCATGATCGACGAGCCGGTGCAGAAGCGGTCGGCAAGGTCGATGAAGCCGAAGCGCGGGCTCATCCACAGGATCAGTTCTTCCGAGAGGCGCGACAGATGCGTCATCACGAGCGCCGCCGCGGCCGCGAATTCGATCGCGAAGTCGCGGTCGGAGACGGCGTCGAGCGAGTTCTCGCACACGGCCTCGAAGCCGAGTTCGCGCGCGACGTAGGCGCGATCGATGGGGTAGCTCGTGCCCGCGAGCGCCGCGGCGCCGAGCGGGAGGCGGTTGACGCGCCGTCGGCAGTCGGCCATGCGCTCGGCGTCGCGGGCGAGCATCTCGAAATAGGCGAGAAGATGGTGGCCGAAGGTCACCGGCTGCGCGACCTGCAGGTGGGTGAAGCCCGGCATTACGGTGTCGGCGTGCGCCTCGGCAAGGTCGACGAGCGAGGTCTGGCACGCCTTGAGGCCCGCGAGGATGCGGTCGATCGCGTCGCGCAGATAGAGCCGGATGTCGGTCGCGACCTGATCGTTGCGGCTGCGTCCGGTGTGCAGGCGCTTGCCGGCGTCGCCGATCTTCGCCGTCAGCGCCGCCTCGATGTTGAGGTGCACATCCTCCTTATCCAGCGACCAGGCGAAGCGCCCGGCGCGTATCTCTTCGAGCAGCTCGCCCATGCCGCCGCGGATCGCCGCGAGGTCGTCGGCGCTCAGGACGCCGACGTGGTGCAGCATCGCCGCGTGCGCGAGCGAGCCCTGAATATCGAACTCGGCGAGCCGATAATCAAAAGGAATCGACGCCGTGTAGCGTTTGACGATTTCGGAAACAGGCTCGGAAAAGCGGCCCGACCAGGCGCCTTGCGGCGGCGTCGACGACGTGCTCATGGGGACAGAAACGCACAGTGAAAAGAAGGAATCATAACAACCGCGAGGTCGAACTGCCGAACTTCTGCCGCCTCGGGGTCAGCCTGCGGATCGCACTGACCGCCGAAGCGGCGCTGGCCGCGAGCGTCGCAGCACGGGCCGCCGACGCCGCGGCCTTCGCCGCCGAATTCGTCGCGCTCTCGGCCTTCGCCCAGCCGGCACTGCTGCTTGCGCTGCTTGCGCTGTGTGGCGCCGGACGCGGGCTGCGCAGCCAGCCCTATCGGCGTGGCGTCGTGATGGCGCTCGGACTCGGCGCCGCGGTGCCTTTCCTGGTCGCGCTGTGGCTCGCACCGATACTCGCGGGGTCGGTACCCGTCTCGCCGCTCGGTGTCCTCGTGTTTGCGCTGGGGGTCGGCGGGGGGCTGCTTGGCTATTTCAACCTGCGCGCCCGCGCGCTGTCGCCCGCAGTCACCGAGGCGCGGCTGCAGGCGCTGCAGGCGAGGATCCGCCCGCATTTCCTGTTCAACAGCCTCAATGCAGTGCTCGCGCTCGTCCGCAAGGACCCGCGGCGCGCAGAGCATGCGCTCGAAAACATGGCCGACCTGTTCCGCGCCTTGATGGGCAACGCGCGCCAGCTCGCGCCGCTCGAGGACGAGGTCGCGCTCACGCGTGCCTATCTCGAACTCGAACAGTTGCGCCTCGGCGACCGCCTGCGCGTGGTCTGGCACACCGGGAAGATGCCGGCGGACGCACTGATTCCGCCGCTGGTCATCCAGCCCCTGGTCGAGAACGCGGTGTATCACGGCATCGAGCCGCTCGCCGACGGCGGCGAAATCAGCCTCAATCTTTACCGCAGCGCCGACAAGGTCCACGTCGTCGTGCGCAACCCGATCGCCTCCGACGGTAGCCATCACCGCGGCAATCGCATCGCGCTCGCCAACATCCGCGAGCGCCTGCTGCTGCACTTCGACCTCGATGCCCAACTCAAGTTGAAGCCGCTCGGCTCCGTTTATCAGGTACACATCGTCATCCCCTATACCCGTGAACGGACCCAACCCGCCACTTCGCGTCCTCATCGTCGACGACGAGGCGCCGGCACGCGCGCGGCTCGGTGACGTCCTGGCCGACTGCGCCGGGCGTCTGCCGGTCGAGGTCGTCGGCGAGGCCGAGAACGGTCTCGCGGCGTTGGCGCTGGCGCAGCAGACCGCGGTCGACGCCGTGCTGCTCGATATCCGCATGCCGGTCATGGACGGCCTCGAGTGCGCCGCGCATCTGAACCGGCTCGCCGCGCCCCCCGCGATCATCTTCAGCACGGCCTATGACGCCTACGCCTGCCAGGCCTTCGACCTCAATGCCGTCGACTATCTGCTGAAGCCGGTACGGGCCGAGCGCCTCGTTCGCGCACTGTCGCGCGCGCATCGCCTGAGCGCGAAGACTCTCGATCAGTTGCGCGAGGCGCACCCCAAGGCGCGCACCCACCTGTCGCTGAACGAAAAAGGCCGCATCGTGCTGATTCCGGTCGCGGACATCCTTTACCTCAAGGCCGAGCTCAAGTACGTCACCGTGCGCACGGCCGCCCGCGAGTTCCTGATCGAAGAATCGCTGACCCAGCTCGAAGCCGAGTTCGGCGAGCGTTTTCTGCGTATCCATCGCAACTGCCTCGTCGCGCGCGACCGCGTCCGCGAGGTCGGCAAATCACCGGGCGAAGACGAGGGCCACTTCCTGCGGCTCGACGGGCTAGACGAGCGGCTCACCGTCAGCCGTCGCCAGTACACGGCGCTGCGCGAAACGCTCCGAGCTTTCTGAGCGCGCTGCCTCGTGGGGGTTGCGGGCGAGATCGACGACCCGCGTCCGTACCGCCGGATTTAGCACCACGGGAAAAATAAAAACCCAGTTAAATCAACGGCGTGTTGTCCATCTACAACTAAAGTTGTATAGCCAGTCAGTTGCGTCCCTCGTAGGATGAGCGTGCTTGCAGTTCAGGCTGCAGGCAGGAAGTTCTCCGCAATGAGGGACGTGTGTCCTCACTCTAGCCGGGTTCGCAAGAACCCGGATTTTTTTTGCCCGCTCTGGGTATCATAAGCTGCATGGAAAACGACAGCCCCGACCTCGTCGAGCGCGAACTCGACAGCGAAACGGTATTCAAGGGGCGCTTGATGCACGTCAAGCGCGACCGTGTGCAGCTCCCCGACGGCAAGGAATCGACGCGCGAATACATCGTCCACCCCGGTGCCGTCGTCGTGATCCCCGTGTTCGACAATGGCGACCTCCTGCTCGAACGCCAATTTCGTTACCCGCTCCGCCGCGACTTCATCGAGCTGCCCGCCGGCAAGATCGACCCGGGCGAGGACGACCTCACCTGCGCCAAACGCGAACTCGAAGAGGAAACCGGTTACACCGCGTCCGAGTGGCGCGAGGTTACGACCATCTACCCGTGCATCGGTTATTCGGATGAGCGCCTTGCGTTCTACCTGGCGGAAGGGCTGCGGGACGGCACCCACGGCCGTGACCACGACGAATTCCTCGAAGTGTTCCGCCTGCCTTTCGCCGAAGCGATGCAGTGGGTGAGGGACGGTCGCATCTGCGAGACCAAGACCGTGATCGGGTTGTTCTGGCTGGAGAAGATGCTGGAGCAGGGATGGTAAAACACGTTCTAGTTGGTTTCCCGTTTCTTTCTTGGCGGTCTTCTCTCTATGACTAAATATCTTCTAGCAGTGCCGTTGCTGTGGGCATGCAGTGCGCTGGCAAGCGACATTGTCGTCTATCCACACGGGACGGCGAATCCGGGAATCTACGTTCCGGGATTCAGGACGTACTCAACAGACTCGTACATCACCTCGCGCCAAAACGTCTCGCTACTAAAAGAACTTGGGCACGTTATCCCGCAATTGCGAATCGCTGGATTTAGCTCGGCATCGCCGGGTGAAACCGCCTTGCTCTGTCGTTTGAGCTTTCCGGTGTATCTCCCGGGGAAGGTTGCTCACGAGGTTTATCTAGCCGAGTCCATGCGTGCCGAGCTGTCGGAGGCTGGTCTTTACGCTGACACAGCTCCAGTTGCGTTGCTTGGACACTTGGTCTCGATGGATTTCAATTCATTTGGGACGGGGAAATGGGTGCTTGAGGCTCGATTTTTTGTCGAAGGTAAAGAGCCTGTAACCATCAAATATGAGCACGGCTTTCCTCTCGGAGTACTGGCTGTTCAAGCATGCCGAGATGTCACCCATGCTCTGGTTCCTGCAATGCAGGGTTTTTTGTTCACTGTATACAGCGATCCGAAGTTTCAAAATTTGTTGCGTCCCACGGGTAGCCCCACGACCACATTGGGTCGCCCGCAAGAAGAACTTGCAGGTTCCCTACAGTCCTCAGATTCCGGCGGCCAACGACCTTAACGCCAGCGAAATGCGTGTTCGGTTCGCTGGAGAAGCGGGCTGACAAGCCTGTGCTTTACTCCGGCTGGTAGCCGAGGTTCGGCCCCAGCCACCGTTCCGCCGTCTTCACATCCCATCCCTTGCGCCGCGCGTAGTCCTCGACCTGATCGCGCTCGATCTTCGCCACCGCGAAATACTGGCTGTCGGGGTGCGAAAGGTAGAAGCCCGACACGGCAGCGCCCGGCCACATCGCGAAATTTTCCGTCAACTCGACGCCGATCGCGTTCGTCGCGTCGAGCAGTCCGAAGAGCGCCGCTTTCTCGCTGTGCTCCGGGCAGGCCGGGTAGCCGGGCGCCGGACGGATGCCGCGGTACTTCTCGGCGATCAGGTCATCGTTGGGCAGCGCTTCGTCGGCGGCGTAGCCCCAGAATTCCCGGCGCACGCGCAGATGCAGGTGCTCGGCGAAGGCTTCGGCCAGGCGGTCGCACAGCGACTTGAACAGGATCGCCGAGTAGTCGTCGTGCGCGGCCTCGAAGGCCTTCGCCCGCTCGTCCTCGCCGATGCCGGCGGTCACGACGAAGGCGCCCAGATAATCCTTTAGCCCACTCGCCTTCGGCGCGACGAAGTCGGCGAGACACAGGTTGGCGCGACCCTCGGGCTTCTTCGCCTGCTGGCGCAGGTTGTGCCACGTGGTCAGGGCTTGCGAGCGAGATTCATCGGCGTACACCTCGATGTCGTCGTCGACGGCGTTGGCGGGAAAGAGGCCGAAGACCGCGCGCGCCTCGACCCAGTTCTCCGCGACCATCCTGTTCAGCATCGCCTGCGCATCGGAGAAGAGCTTCGTCGCCTCGGCGCCGACCACTTCGTCGTCGAGAATCTTCGGATACTTTCCGTGCAGTTCCCAGGACGCGAAGAACGGCGTCCAGTCGATCGTCTCGACCAGTTTCGCCAGGTCGTAGGCCTTCAATACATGCACGCCGGGCTGGTTCGGAACAGGCGGCGTGTAGCTCGCCCAGTCGATGCCGAACTTGTTGGCGCGCGCATCGGCCAGCGTCAGCCGGGCGGTATCCGACTTGTGCTTGAGGTGGCGCGCGCGCGTCTGCGCGTAGTCGGCACGGACCTCGGCCGCGAATGCGTCGCGCAATTCGCCCGACAGCAATTGGGTGCACACGCCGACCGCGCGCGACGCGTCCTTCACGTAGACCACCGGGTGCTCGTAATTCGGCTCGATCTTGACCGCCGTGTGCGCGAGTGACGTCGTCGCCCCGCCGATCAGGAGCGGTATCGTGAAGCCCTGGCGCTGCATTTCCTTCGCCACGTGCGCCATTTCCTCGAGCGAGGGCGTGATCAGGCCGGAGAGACCGATGATGTCGGCCTTGTGTTCGCGCGCGGCGTCGAGAATCTTCTGCGCCGGCACCATGACCCCCAGATCGACGATTTCGTAGCCGTTGCAGCCGAGCACGACGCCGACGATGTTTTTGCCGATGTCGTGGACGTCGCCCTTGACCGTCGCCATGACGATCTTGCCTGCGCTCTGCGAATCGCCGGCGCGCTTGTCGGCCTCGATGTAGGGGATCAGGTGCGCGACGGCCTGCTTCATTACGCGCGCCGACTTCACGACCTGCGGCAGGAACATCTTGCCGGCGCCGAAGAGGTCGCCGACGACGTTCATGCCGGCCATCAGCGGGCCTTCGATCACGTGCAGTGGGCGTTCGGCCTCGAGGCGGGCGGCTTCCGTGTCCTCGACGATGTACTGGGTGATGCCCTGGACCAGCGCGTGGGTGAGCCGTTCGTTGACTGGCAGGCTGCGCCAGGCGAGGTCCTCGACCTTCTCCTTGGCGCCGCCCTTCACGCCTTCAGCGAAGGCGACGAGGCGCTCGGTCGCGTCGGCGCGGCGGTTCAGCAAGACGTCCTCGACGCGTTCCTTCAGCTCCGGGTCGAGGTTCTCATAGACGCCGAGCTGGCCGGCGTTGACGATGCCCATGTCCATGCCGGCCTGGATCGCGTGGTAGAGGAAGGCGGTGTGGATCGCCTCGCGCACCGCGTCGTTGCCGCGGAACGAGAAGCTCACGTTCGACACCCCGCCAGAGACGTGCGCATACGGCAGGTTCTGGCGGATCCAGCGCGTGGCTTCAATAAAATCAACAGCGTAGTTGGCGTGCTCCTCGATGCCGGTCGCAACCGCGAAGATGTTGGGGTCGAAGATGATGTCCTCGGCCGGGAAGCCGACCGTCTCGGTCAAGAGCTTGTAGGCGCGGGTGCAGATCTCGGTCTTGCGCGCATAGGTGTCGGCCTGGCCGGTCTCGTCGAAGGCCATCACGATTACCGCTGCGCCGTAGCGCAGGCACAGCTTCGCCCGCTCGATGAATTCGGCTTCGCCTTCCTTCATGGAAATTGAATTAACGATGCCCTTGCCCTGGATGCACTTCAGGCCGGCCTCGATGACGTTCCACTTCGACGAGTCGATCATGATCGGCACCCGCGCGATATCGGGCTCCGAGGCAATGAGATGGAGGAAGCGCACCATCGCCGCCTCGGCGTCGAGCATGCCCTCGTCCATGTTGATGTCGATCACCTGGGCGCCGTTCTCGACCTGCTGGCGCGCCACCGACAAGGCGTCGTCATAGCGGCCTTCGAGGATCATCCGCGCGAAGGCCTTGGAGCCGGTGACGTTGGTGCGCTCGCCGACGTTGACGAAGAGCGAATCTTTCCCAACGTTGAACGGCTCGAGCCCCGACAGGCGCATCGCCGGCTCGAGCACGGGCGGCACGCGCGGCGCGACGCCCTCGACGGCCTTGGCGATGGCCGCAATGTGCGAAGGCGAGGTGCCGCAGCAGCCGCCGACGATGTTGAGCAGCCCAGCGCGTGCCCACTCGCCGATGTGCTTCGCCATTTCGGCGCCGTCCATGTCGTATTCACCGAAGGCGTTGGGCAGGCCGGCGTTGGGGTGGGCCGAGATGAAGACCTCGGCCTTGTTCGATAGTTCTTCGACGTATTGCCGCAAGAGATCCGGCCCAAGCGCGCAGTTCAGGCCGATCGACAGCGGGCGCGCGTGGCGCACCGAATTCCAGAACGCTTCGCCGGTCTGGCCAGAGAGCGTGCGGCCGGACGCGTCGGTGATCGTGCCCGAGATCATCACGGGCAGTCGCATGTTATTGATCTCGAAATATTCCTCGATCGCGAACAGCGCAGCCTTGGCGTTGAGCGTATCGAAAATCGTCTCGACCATCAGGATGTCGGCGCCACCCTTGACCAGGCCGTCGATCGCCTCGAGGTAGGCTTCGCGCAGTTGGTCGAACGTAACATTGCGGAAGCCCGGGTCGTTGACGTCGGGCGAGATCGTCGCCGTGCGTGACGTCGGCCCGAGCACGCCGGCGACGAAGCGCGGCTTGGCCGGGTTCTGCGCGGTCGCCTCGTCGGCGGCTTCGCGCGCGAGTTTGGCGGCGGCGAAGTTGAGCTCCGGCACCAGGTGCTCCATACGGTAGTCGGCCATCGAGATCGCGGTCGCGTTGAAGCTGTTGGTCTCGAGGATGTCGGCGCCGGCCGCGAGGTACTTGGCGTGGATTTCCTTGATGATCGCGGGCTGCGTCAGGCATAGCAGGTCGTTGTTGCCCTTGAGGTCGTGGGCAAAATCGGCAAAGCGCTCACCCCGGTAGTCCGCCTCGCCGAGCTTGTACGACTGGATCATCGTTCCCATCGCGCCGTCGAGGACGAGGATGCGCTGGGCGAGCAGGGAATGCAGCAGGTCGGTGCGGGACATGGTCGTGAGGCTGGCAGGGCAATCGCGCATTATATTCGCTTGGCCTGCGGCCCTCCGACGCGCTATGGTGCAGTATCGCGCCGCGGAATCGTCCGATGAAAAACCTCGAACCCAAGGAAGCCTACGCCTACCTGCAGTCCCACCCCGAGGCGGTCTTTGTCGACTGCCGCTCGGAAATCGAATACCTGTTCGTCGGCCATCCTGCCGGCGCCATCCACATTGCCTGGCAGGACAGTCCCGATTGGGATGTGAATCCCGACTTTCTGGGCCATACCCGCATCGCCGCATCGGTGAACCGGCCGGTCGTCCTGATCTGCCGCTCGGGGCGGCGTTCGGCCGACGCGGGGCGTTATCTCGAAAAACACGGCTTCCCCGAGGTCTACAACGTCGCGCACGGCTTCGAGGGCGACATGGACGCGCATCGCCACCGCAATACGGTCAATGGCTGGCGTTTCGATGGCCTGCCGTGGGAGCAGACCTGAGGCGCCGCGGTCACCGCGAATTCCCTCTGCTCGTTGCTCCCGTCTGCTTGCTGGTCGCCTGCGTTCGCGGCCAGCCGCCGGCGATTCAGCCCAGCGTCACCCCCAGCCAGGCGCCGATGAAATACGTCGCGAGCCCGGCGCCGCCGCCGATCGCGAGCATGCGCAAGCCGCTCAGCGGCGCGCGGCGTCCGGTGAAAAGGCTCATGCTCGCGCCGACGGCGAAAAGCCCCAGCGCCGTGAACGCGACCGATAGCGCGAGCGAATTGCCGGCGCCGAGCAGGAACGGGAGCAGGGGTACCGCGGCACCAACGCTGAACGCGGCGAACGACGCCAAGGCCGCGGTCCACGGCGAGCCCAGTTCGTCGGGGTTGAGGCCGAGTTCCTCGCGCGCAAGCGTGTCGAGCGCGCGCTCCGGGTTCTCCATCAGCGTGTCGGCGACCCGCTTCGCCTCGCCTTCGGGCATGCCCTTGGCGGCATAGATCAGCGCGAGTTCGGCCGCTTCTTCGGCAGGATACTTTTCCAGTTCGTCGCGTTCGAGGCCGATTTGATACTCGAACATCTCGCGCTGCGAGCGCATCGACACGTATTCGCCGGCGGCCATCGAAAACGCACCGGCGAGCAGGCCGGCGACGCCGGTCAGCAGAATGACCTCGGACGCCTGCGCGGCGCCGGCGACGCCGTAAATCAGCGCGGCGTTGGAGACCAGCCCGTCGTTGACCCCGAACACGCCGGCACGCAGGGCGTTGCCGGCGGCGCCGGTGCGGTGGCGCTTGCCGATATCGTCGCGTTTGGACGGTGTCGCGTGCGGCGCGTGCTGCGTATACAGACTCATGCCGCGCACCTTCATCGCGGCGAGTACACCGTGCATCGCACGCGGCGTGAACAGACGCGTCAGGGACGCGACGACGCGGGTGCGCAGGTCGGGGCGGAAGGGCGCGGGGGGCGGCGCGCCGTCCGCAGCGAGGACGCGCAACCAGATTTCCGCCTGGTCGTCGGCGGCCTGCGCGAGTTCACCGAACAGCGCCGCGCGCGGCGTGCCCTGCTCGCATTCGGCGACGACCCGGTAAAGCCAGGCCGAACGCTTTTCTTCATGCCACGATTCAAGCGGGTCGCTCATGCCTGTCGCCGGTATTGGATCGCCTCGGCGAGGTGGGTCGTGGTGATCGCGTCGCTGCCCGCGAGATCCGCGACGCTGCGCGCGAGCCGGAGCACGCGGTGATAAGCCCGGGCCGAGAGCTTGAGTCGTGCGATCGCCTGCTTGAGCAGCGCCTCGCCGGCGCCGTCGAGCGCGCAGAAGCGCTCGACGTCCTGCGTGCCGAGCGCGGCGTTGGCCTTGCCCTGGCGCTGCATCTGGCGCGCACGCGCGGCCTCGACGCGGGCGCGGATTTCGGCGCTCGACTCGCCCTCGGCGCTCGCCAACAACTCGTCTTCGGTCAAGGCCGGAACGCTGATCTGGATGTCGATGCGGTCGAGCAGCGGCCCCGAGATGCGGCCGCGGTATCGCGCGATCTGGTCGGGCGTGTCGCGGCAGGCCTGGCTCGGATGGCCGAGATAGCCGCAGGGGCAGGGGTTCATCGCGGCGACCAGCTGAAACCGCGCCGGAAAGTCGGCCTGCCGCGCGGCGCGCGAGATCGTGATGTGGCCGCTCTCGAGCGGCTCGCGCAGCACTTCGAGCACCTGGCGCGGAAACTCGGGCAGCTCGTCGAGGAACAGCACACCGTGGTGGGCGAGCGAAATTTCGCCCGGACGCGGGTTGTTGCCGCCGCCGACCAGCGCGACCGCCGAGGCCGTGTGGTGAGGCGCGCGGTAGGGGCGGCGGCCCCAGTGCTCGGGGCGGAACCCGCCGTTGAGCGAAGCGACCGCCGCAGCCTCGAGTGCCTCGGCCTCGTCCATTGCCGGCAGGATCCCGGGAAAGCGCGCGGCGAGCATCGACTTGCCGGTCCCGGGCGGGCCAGCCATCAAAACCGAGTGGCCGCCGGCCGCCGCGACTTCGAGCGCGCGCCGCGCGCCGGCCTGGCCTTTGACGTCGGCGAAATCGGGATAGGTTGCGGCAGGCGAATCCGCGTCGGCAGCCGCTTCGCACAGCGTGCCCTGACCCGCGAGCCACGCGCAGACCTCGAGCAGGCTCGTCGCGCCATAGGTTTCGACGCCCCGCGCGAGCGCCGCCTCGCTGGCCGACTGCGCCGGCAAAACGAGCTTGCAACCGGCTGCGCGCGTCGCCAACGCCATCGCGAGCGCTCCGCGGACCGGGCGCAGTTCTCCGGTCAGCGCGAGTTCGCCGGCAAATTCGGCCTCCTTGAGTTTGTCGCCCGGCGCCTGCCCGGATGCGGCGAGGATCGCGAGCGCGATCGGCAGATCGAAGCGCCCCGATTCCTTGGGCAGGTCGGCGGGCGCGAGATTGACCGTGATCCGCCGCGCCGGAAACTCGTAGCCGGCGTTCTGGATCGCCGCGCGCACGCGGTCGCGCGCCTCCTTGACCTCGGTCTCGGGCAGGCCGACGAGCGTGAACGCGGGCAGGCCGTTGGCGAGGTGCGCCTCGACGACAACCTCCGGCGCGTTCATGCCGGCGAGCGCGCGGCTCTTGACGACGGCGACGCCCACGGCTTCAGCCTTCGTCCGCCTGCCGCTCGTGTTTTTCCAGATCGGCCAACCGGGCCTCGAGTTGGCCCAGCTTTTCGCGCGTGCGCGCGAGCACCGCGGCCTGCACGTCGAACTCCTCGCGGCTCACCAGATCGAGTTTGGTCAGCATCGACGTCACCCCGGCCTTGAGATTTCGCTCGAAGTCTTGCGCCGGGGACTGGCGCAACACCTCGCCGAGCCGGGCCAGCAGGTCGTTGAGGAAAGGGGAATCGGGAAATTTCGGGTTCATCGGCCACCTCCGTGTGATGCGCGAGTGTAGCAAGCGACGTCGCGCGCCGCGTGCAGCGGGCAATGGCACAGGCACGGTGCAGGGCATTTTGCAGATGCACTTTGCGGGTGCATCGCGTGCCTGAATAATGTGCGCCACTTCTGTAAGTCAATGATAAGTAACATGAAATTGCTCTGGCATGGCTCCTGCTGGATACCCGGTGCAATCCTGCACGCGCCACTCACGGAGAGATAAATGAAAAGACTTGCACACGCCCTGCTGCTGACCGGCCTGTTAGGCATCCCGGCGCTTGCCGCGGCGGCCGAGGACGGCGGGCCGCACAGCCTCAGCGCCAACGTCGGACTCACGAGCAACTACCTGTTCCGCGGGATCTCGCAGACCGGCGGCGACCCGGCCATCCAGGGCGGGCTCGACTACACGCACGCCAGCGGTTTTTATCTCGGCACCTGGGGCAGCAACGTCGGCTGGATCGAGGACTACCAGCGCTACGACTCGGGCAACCTGGAACTCGACCTGTACGGCGGCTTCCGCGGCAACATCGGCGCCAGCGACTTCACCTACGACGTCGGCGCGATCCAGTACTTCTACCCCGGCGAACGTGCGGGCGCGGTCGACGCCGACACCACCGAACTCTATGCCGGCCTGGGCTGGAAGTGGGTCTCGCTCAAGTATTCCTACGCGATCAGCGACGAGGTCTTCGGTTTCGCCGACGCCGACGGCTCCAGCTACCTCGACGTCTCGGTCAACGTCCCGCTCGGCGAAACCGGTCTGACGGCCGGCGCCCACTGGGGGACGTTCAACTTCGAGAACAACGGCGCGCAGGATTACGACGACTGGAAAGTCAGCCTGGCCTACGACATGGGCAAGCTGAGCGAGGTCGCATCGGGCGTGACGGTTGGCGTCATGTACACCGACACTGACGCCGACAGCGACGTGTGGACCGACACCAACGGCGAGTTCCTCGGCAAAGACACGACCACGGTCTGGATTTCCAAGACCTTTTGAACCTGAAGACGCGGGCGATGCACCGAATCGCCCGGTTTCTTCACTTGCCAAACTGGGAGCAGACATGAAATTCGTAACGGCCATCATCAAGCCGTTCAAGCTGGACGAAGTGCGCGAGGCCTTGTCGGCCATCGGCGTCACCGGCCTGACGGTCACGGAAGTAAAGGGGTTCGGGCGGCAGAAGGGACACACCGAGCTGTATCGCGGTGCGGAATACGTCGTCGACTTCCTGCCCAAGGTCAAGCTCGAAGTCGCGATCAAGGCCGATCTGCTCGAGCGCGTCATCGAGGCGATCGAGCACGCGGCGAACACCGGCAAGATCGGCGACGGCAAGATCTTCGTCAGCAGCCTGGAACAGGTCGTGCGCATCCGTACCGGCGAGTCCGGCCCGGACGCACTGTGAGGAGCCGGACATGAAAAAACTCTTTGCTTCGTTCGGCCTGATCCTCGCGCTGCTGGCGCCGGGCCTCGCGGCCGCGCAGGACGCGGCCGTGCCGATGGATGGCGCCGCAGCAGTCGAAACGGCGCCGGCGGCTGTAGCGCCGGCAGCCGCAGTTCCGGCCGAAACAGCCGCGACGCCGGTCCCAGACAAGGGCGACACGACCTGGATGATGGTCTCGACGTTGCTCGTCGTCCTGATGATCGTCCCGGGCGTCGCACTCTTCTACGGCGGGCTCGTGCGCGCCAAGAACATGCTGTCGGTGCTGACGCAGGTGATGGCGATCTTCTGCCTGATATCGGTGCTGTGGGCGGTCTATGGCTACTCGCTGGCGTTCGGCGACGGCGGCGGCATGAACTGGGCGATCGGCGACCTCTCCAAGCTCTTCCTCGCCGGGATCACGCCCGACAGCACCGCCGCGACCTTCTCCGACGGCGTCGTCATTCCCGAATTCACCTTCGTCGCCTTCCAGCTGACCTTCGCCGCGATCACGGTCGCACTGATCGTCGGCGGGCTCGCCGAGCGCGTGAAATTCTCGGCGCTGCTCGTGTTCGCGGTGCTGTGGTTCACCTTCTCCTACCTGCCGATCGCGCACATGGTGTGGGCGACCGGCGGCTATCTGTTCGAGAAGGGCGACCTCGACTTCGCGGGCGGGACCGTGGTCCACATCAACGCGGGCGTCGCTGCGCTCGTCGGCGCGATCGTACTCGGCAAGCGCATCGGCTACGGCCGCGACGCGATGCCGCCGCACAACCTGCCGATGACGATGATCGGCGCGTCGCTGCTGTGGGTCGGCTGGTTCGGCTTCAACGCCGGCTCCAACCTCGAAGCGACCGGCGGCGCGGCGCTCGCCTTCATCAACACGATACTCGCGACCGCCGCGGCAGGGCTGGCGTGGATGTTCGCCGAGTGGATGGTGCGCGGCAAGCCTTCGTTGCTCGGCGTCGCGTCGGGCGTGGTTGCCGGGCTCGTCGCGATCACGCCCGCAGCGGGCCTGGTCGGGCCGATGGGCGGGATCGTGCTCGGCGCGGTCGCCGGCGTCGTCTGCCTGTGGGGCGTCAGCGGGCTCAAGTCGGCGCTCGGCTACGACGACAGCCTCGACGTCTTCGGCATCCACGGCATCGGCGGCATCATCGGCGCGATCGGCACCGGCATCTTCGTCTCGCCGACGCTCGGCGGCGTCGGGGTCGACGGCTACACGCTCGCCGGCCAGGTCATGACACAGGCGAGCGGCGTGCTGATCACGATCGTGTGGTCGGCGGTCGTCAGCTTCGTCGCCTTCAAGCTCATCGACGTGACCCTCGGCTTGCGCGTCGCCGAAGAACAGGAGCGCGAGGGACTCGACACCGCGTCGCACGGCGAGCGCGCGTACTCCGTCTAGCCGTTCTTTCTCCTGCTGGAGGTCTGGGGCGCTCTGCAGGGCGCCCCTTTTTATTGAGTCGGGCAGCGGACGGCGGCACGGCCGAAGCGTGGACGTGCGCGCCGACGATGCCTCAGGTATTGCTCAGCGGCCCCGCGCCGGTGCGGCCGATCATCGCCAGAAACTCGCGGCGCGTCGCAACGTTGGAGCGGAAGACGCCGAGCATGCGGCTCGTGACCATCGCCGCGCCCGGCTTGTGCACACCGCGCGTCGTCATGCACTGATGCGAGCCCTCAATCACGACGGCGACGCCTTGCGGCTGCAACACGTTGTTGAGCGTGTCGGCGATCTGCACGGTCATTCTTTCCTGGATCTGCAGGCGCTTGGCGTAGAGGTCGACGAGGCGCGCGAGCTTCGAAATGCCGACGACGCGGTGCGTGGGAAGGTAGGCGACGTGGGCCTTGCCGATGATCGGCGCCATGTGGTGCTCGCAATGGCTTTCGAAACGGATGTCGGTCATGACGATCATTTCGTCGTAGCCGTCGACTTCGGAAAACGTGCGCGCCAGCACTTGCGCCGGGTCGTCGGGATAGCCGGCGAAGTATTCCTCGTAGGCGCGGACGACGCGGGCCGGCGTGTCGATCAGGCCTTCGCGCGACGGGTCGTCGCCGGCCCAGGCGATCAGCGTGCGCACGGCTTCTTCGGCCGCTTCGCGCGTGGGCCGCTGGGGTGTGTCGGAAGGAGGCTGAGTCATGATGTCCTTTCGCGTGCAGTCTTGTCCGTGGGGGTGGGGGCGTGGCGCGGTGCTGTTTCTTGTAATAGCCGAACCGCTCGGCGCGCGCGGGCAGGCTGCTGGGGCGGCTACCCAGGCATCTTGCCTTCTCCTTATTTATGCTGACGAAACCTCCCGTCTTCCATCGGCGGAGCGATGAAAACACTGTCGGCAAATTCCTAAAATTCGATTTGCTGCCGTTCTGAATCGACGTTACGGATTTCCCGTGTGCAGAGACAATTTCGACGCCCCGTGTCGGCTTATAAGCGTCGGATTGACTGAGAGAAACGCCGGGCCAAAGTCGCGAATTCACGCCGTCATTGCAAAACCCGACTCGGGTGCTAGCTTGATACAGGTGAAATTCGCACAAACACCATGAAAATCCGTGTTCATAGGAGGGTAACTATGAATGACCATGCCTGCCGGACGGGCGCAAGGCCCCGTTCACTTCCTCTGGCCCTGGCGGCGGCGGCGCTGTTCACCGCATGCGCCAGTACCCCTAACCCCAATACGCAGTTCGCGGTCTCGCGCGCCGCGCTCGATGATGCGCGCAGCGCGGACGCGGCCGAGTTCGCGCCGCTGCAACTGAAGTCCGCGATGGAGAAGATGGATTCCGCCGAGCGGGCCCTGCGCGCGAAGGAGCCGGAACTCGCGCGGCGCCTGGCCGAGCAGGCTGAGGTCGATGCGCGACTCGCCGCCGCGATGGCGCGCTCGGCCAAGAGCCAGCGCGCCGCGGACGCCGTGCAGGAAGACATTCGTGTGTTGCGCCAGGAAATCGAGCGCAAAGCGCAATAAAAGTCGGGAGCCGATCATGCAGAAAAATCGACATCACCATGGCCTGTTGCTTGCCCTCGCGCTGCTCGCCGGCTGCGCGACAGTGCCCGAGAACGATGCGCTGACCGAGGCGCGCAGCCTTTACGACAGTGCGCGAACCGATCCCCAGGTCGTGAAACTCGCGCCGGTTGAACTGGACGAGGCGGGCGAGTCGCTGAGCCGCGCCGAGGCCGCCGCCTCGCAGCGCGAGAGCGGCGACGTCATCGAACAACTGGCTTACGTGGCGAAGCAAAGGGCGGCGATCGCGCAGGAAACGGCGAAGCGCAAGGCCGCCGAGATCAGCGTCACCGAGGCGAGCGCCGAACGCGACCGCGTGCGCCTCGAGGCGCGCACCGCCGAAGTCGCCGCTGCCCGGCAGCAGGCGACACAGGCCGAGCTAACGGCGCAGCAGCAGGCGGAACGCGACCGCGCGCTGATCGCAGAGCGTGAGGCCGAAGTCGAGGCCGCACGGCAGCAGGCCGCGACGGCAGAGGAGGCGGCGCGGCAGCGGGCGGATGCCCTGGAAGCAGCCCGCCTCGAGATCCAGCGCGCGCAGACACGGATCGCCGAACAGGAAGAGCAGCTCCAGGCCCTGAACGCGAAGAAAACCGACCGTGGCCTCGTCGTCACGCTCGGCGACGTGCTGTTCGGCGTGAACAAGGCGGACCTCACGCCGGGTGGGATGCGCAACGTGCAGAAGCTCGCCGATTTCCTCAAGCAGTACGAGACGCGCAAGCTTCTGATCGAGGGCCACACCGACAGCACTGGCGGCGACGCGCTCAATCAGGCGCTTTCCGAACGGCGCGCCGAGGCCGTGAAGACCGCGCTGATCGGCATGGGCGTCGACGGCGAGCGCATCGCGACGCGCGGCTACGGCAAGGCCTTCCCGGTGGCGAGCAACAACACGGCAGCGGGCCGGCAACTCAATCGCCGGGTCGAAGTCGTGCTGTCGGAGAACGGCGGCGAGGTGCCGGAGCGCAAGGCCGGCGAGTGACGGCAGGCGGGCCACGGCGCGGCGGCGATTGCGCCGCGCCGGCTCCCCGGCGACGCGTAAGCTCGGCCGGCCTTTTGTATTGCAGGGCTTTTCGGTAGGCTTCGCGCTAGTCCTACAAAAAGCCCGCCATGCACTTCACCCCCGAAAGCTTCCGCGCCTGGCCGACCAAGCGTGTCACCCTGCTGGGCATGTCCGGCGTCGGCAAGACGCACATCTCCGGCATGCTGCGCGGCCACGACTGGTTCCATTTTTCCGGCGACTACCGCATCGGCACGCGCTACCTCGACGAGCCGATTCTCGATCTGATCAAGCAGCAGGCGATGCAGGTGCCCTTCCTGCGCGACCTGTTGCGACGCGACTGGATCGACATCAAGAACAACATCAAGATCCACGATCTCGGTCCCGTCCTCACCTTCGTCGGCAAGCTCGGCGGACCGGAGTGGGGCGGGCTTCCGCTCGACGAATTCACGCGGCGGCAGGCGGCGTACCGCGAAGCCGAGATCGCCGCGATGCGCGACGTGCCGGGCTTCATCCGCAAGGGCCAGGAGATCTACGGCTATCCGCACTTCGTCAACGACGTCGGCGGTAGTCTGTGTGAGCTCGACGAGCCCGGCGTGATCGAACTGCTCGCCGAGCACACGCTCATCCTCTACATCCAGACGACCAGCCGCGAAGAGGAGGAAACGCTGATCCGTCGCGCGCAGTCCGACCCCAAGCCGCTGTATTTCCGACCCGCCTTCCTCGAGGAGAATCTGCCGCGCTATCTCGAGGAAAAAGGCCTCGCCTACGTCGCGCAGATCGAACCGAACGATTTTGCGCGCTGGATTTTTCCGCGCCTGTTTCATTCGCGCATTCCGCGCTACGAGGCGATCGCAGGCCCGCACGGCTACACGGTGACGTCCGAAGAGGCCGCACAGGTGCGTGACGAGCGCGATTTCCTCGCGCTGCTCGAAGCCGCGATCGCGCGCAAGGGGAGCTGACCGTGCCGCTCGTCGCGCACAACGCCCTGCCGACCTTCGAGCGCCTGCGCCGCGACGGCATCACGGTGCTGTCGACCGAGCGCGCCGCCAACCAGGAAATCCGCGAATTGCACGTCGGCCTGCTGAACATGATGCCCGACGCCGCGCTCGAAGCGACCGAGCGGCAGTTCTATCGGCTGGTCGGCGAATCGAACCCGATCGCGCAGTTCTACATGCACCCGTTCACGCTCGAGACGCTGCCGCGCGGCGACAAGGCGCGTGCGCATATCGGGCGCCATTACGAAAAATTCGAGGACATCCGCGCCGCCGGCCTCGACGCGCTGATCATCACCGGCGCCAACGTCAGCCACGCCAACCTTGCCGACGAGGCCTTCTGGCAGCCGCTCATCGAGGTCATCGACTGGGCGTGGGACAACGTCACCTCGACGCTGTGCTCGTGCCTCGCGACGCACGCGGTCATGCAGTTCCGCTACGCGCAGACCCGCGTGCTGCAGCCGCGCAAGATCTGGGGAGTGTTCGAGCATCGCGTGACCGACGTCCGCCACCCGCTCGTCGCCGACGTCAACACCCGCTTCGACGTGCCGCACTCACGCTGGAACGACGTCTCGCGCGCACAGTTCGAGGCCGCCGGCGTCAAGGTGCTGGTCGAGAGCGAAGAGGCGGGCGTCCACCTCGCCGTCAGCGGCGACGGGCTGCGCACGGTGTTCTTCCAGGGGCACCCCGAGTACGACACCGTGTCACTGCTGAAGGAATACAAGCGTGACCTGCTGCTCGCCACGACGGGCGCGCTTGCCGAGCCGCCCTTCCCGCGCCGTTATTTCGATCGCAAGGCGCAGGCGTTTCTGGCCGAATTCGCGCGCCGCACGCGTGTCGGCGAGACGCTCGTCTTCCCCGAAGCGGAGGTCGTTCCGCTGCTCGACAATACCTGGCACGACACGGCCGAAGCGGTGATCGGCAACTGGATCGGCTGCGTCTATCAGGTCACCCATCGCGAACGCGGCCTGCCCTTCATGCCCGGCGTCGACCCCGACAACCCGCTGGGCCTCGCGTGACCGAGGCCCACGCGCACTTCGACGAAGCGGAGGGCGCCCTCGTCGCCCGCGGCGCCTGGCACGCGGACGCCGCGGCGGCGCTTCCCGACCTTTCCGGCAAGCGCGTGCGCGTCATCGACGGCGCAGGGGTAACGCATCTCGACACCAACGGCGCCTGGTTGCTGCTCGCCGCAGCACAGCCCAAGGCCGACGCGCCCGCGCCTGACTTGCGCGACTTCCAGCCGCGGCACCTGAGCATGCTGCGGCTCGTCGCCCAGCATCGCGCCGCGACGCCGCCGCTGCCCGCGCCGCGGCAGGAGGGCGTGCTCGCGCTCACCGGGCGCGGTGCGCTGACCGTGTGGAGCCACCTCGTCGGCCTGCTCGATTTCGTCGGGCGCCTGGCGCTCGAACTGGCGGGCCTCGTCGGCCAGCCCGGGCTCTGGCGCTGGCGCGAACTCGCCGCGCAGGTGCGCGACGTGTTCGTCGGCGCGATTCCGATCGTCAGCGGCATGATGTTCCTGCTCGGCGTCGTGTTTGCCTACCTGCTCGGCGACCAGGCGCGCCAGTTCGGCGCCAACATCTTCGTCGTCGACGGCCTGCTGCTCGCGGTGCTGCGCGAGATTTCCCCGGTCATCGTCGCGGTGCTCGTCGCCGGCCGCACGGGCGCCGCGATCACGGCCCAGCTCGGGACGATGAAGGTCGCCGAGGAAATCGACGCGATCGCGACGCTCGGCCTGTCGCCGCTCGCGGTGCTCGTGATTCCGCGCGTCCTTGCGTTGATCGTGGCCATGCCTTTGCTGGTGTTCATCGGCGACATCGCCGGCCTCGTCGGCGGCATGCTCGTCGTGCAGCAACAGCTCGCGATCTCGCCGCCCATCTTCCTGGACCGCCTCTACGACGTGATCCTGCTGAAGACGCTGATGGTCGGTCTGGGCAAGGCGCCGGTATTCGCGCTCTTCATCGCGCTGATCTCCTGCCGCATGGGCCTCGCGGTGAGCCGCGACGCGCGCAGCGTCGGCGTCAACACGACGTCGACGGTCGTGCAGAGCCTGGTCGCGGTCATCATCCTCAACGCGGTCTTCGCCGTGGCCTTCGTGCGGCTGGGGATCTGATGGACGCGCCCGTGATCGACGTGCGCGACGTCTCCACCACGCTCGGCGGACAGCGCATCCATCGCGGCCTGAGCCTGTCGGTTCGACGCGGGGAGGTCGTCGCCCTGATCGGCGGCAGCGGCTCGGGGAAGTCGGTGCTGCTGCGCGAAATCATCGGCCTCATACGCCCGCAGGCCGGCGCCATCGAATTGTTCGGCCAATCGGTATGCGATGCGAGTCCGTCGCAGATGAACGCGCTGCGCCGCCGTTTCGGCGTACTGTTCCAGGACGGCGCCCTGTTTTCGTCGCTGTCGGTCGAAGACAACGTCGCCGTGCCGCTGTTCGAGCACAGCGACCTGCCGCACGCGACCTGCCGCCAGCTCGCGCGGCTCAAGCTCGCGTTCGCAGGACTGCCGCCGGGCGCCGCGCGCAAACGGCCGAGCGAACTGTCGGGCGGCATGAGAAAGCGCGTCGCGCTCGCGCGCGCCCTCGCGCTCGACCCCGAACTGCTGTTCCTCGACGAGCCGACTTCGGGCCTCGACCCGATTTCCGCACGCGCCTTCGACGACCTGATCCGGCTGCTCGCGGACAGCCTCGGCCTGACCGTGTTCCTCGTCACACACGACTTGGATACACTGTTTTCGATCATCGACCGCGTCATCGTCCTGGCCGACGGGCGCGTGCTCGGCAGCGGAACCATCGACGAACTGAGGACGATCGACGACCCGTGGCTCAAGGATTATTTCGCCACGCGAACGCCTAAGGGAGAAGCCATCCATGGAAACTGAAGGGCGCTACACGCTGGTAGGCAGCCTGGTGCTGGCGGTGCTCGCCTCGATGACGCTTGCGATCGTCTGGCTCGCGGGCGGCGCCGACAAAATCGCCTATCAGAGCTATACGATCTATTTCAGACACCAATCGCTCGATGGCCTCGCGGTCGGCAGTGCGGTCAAGATGCGCGGCATCAAGGTCGGCGTCGTCGAGGGCTTCCGTTTCGCCGACGGCGACGACGAGGCCGTGCGCGTCACCGCAAGGATCGACGAAGACGTGCCGGTCCATGCCGGCGCCGCCGCCTACATCAAACGCAACCTCGTGACCGGCATCGCCGCAGTCGAGATCGACAACGGGCCGGGGAAAGGCCCGTTGCTCTCCGAGCCGCCCGCGGGCGAGCGTTACCCGGTCATTGCCGAAGGCAGTTCCGACCTCGACAAGGTCGCGACGGCGGTGTCGAAGCTCGCGGTGAGCGGCGCGCAGGTGCTCGACAAGATGAATACGCTGCTGTCTGACGAGAACCAGCGCTCGGTCAGCCGGACGCTCGCCAACCTCAACGAGTTGTCGGGACATCTGGCGGCCAACAAGCAGAGCCTCGACGCCGCCGTGCAGGGCATACGTGACGCGGCCGACGAGTTCCGTTTCGCCGGCGCGAGCATCAATCAGGCGGCCACGCGCGCCGAGGGCAGCATCACCGTCGTCGGCGAGAACGCGCAGGCCGCGATCACAGAAGCGCGCGACGCGATCCAGAAACTGGAGCGCGACGCGACCCAGATATCGGATCGCCTCGAGCATTTCACCGAGACCGGAACGCTCGAATTGACCAATGTGAGCCGCGACGTTCGCACGAGTGCCGACACGCTGACGACGACCGGCCAGCGCCTGTCGAACCCGCGCGGCATCCTGTTCGGCCCGAGCGTCGAGCAGCTCGGTCCCGGAGAAGAATTGCCATGAAAAAAATACTCGGCGTCACGGCGCTCGCGCTGGCGCTCACCGGTTGCATCAGTTTCGACGGCCGCGGTAGCGCGGCGCCGACGATCCACTACGTCCTCGACGATGTCGTGCCGGCGGACACGGCGGCACCGCCCGCGGGCAGGGCTGCCGACGCCGGCGTCACGCCACGCACGCTTCTCGTGCTCGACACGACGAGCAGCGGTTTCTATAACAACGACCAGCTCGTCTTCAGCCGCACGCCGGGCACGCGCGGCTACTACCAGTTCGCACGCTGGACCGAGCGCCCGGGCAAGCGCTTCGCCGATCTCCTGCGCAGCAGACTCGACCGGCTCGGAGGCTACCGCGTGGCGGCGGCGAGCGGGCAGGTCCGCGGCGACCTCCTGCTCGATACCGAATTGATCGAGTTCTATCACGATGCGCGCAGCCAGCCGGGGGAGGTCCATCTGTTGCTGCGCGCGGACCTGCTCGACCTCAAGCGGCGCACGCTGCTCGACCGACGCGTGTTCGAGCAGCGCGTTCCGGTCGCCACCTACGATGCCGCGGGGGCCGCTGCGGCGTCGGGCGTCGCGGTCGGCCACACGCTAGACCAACTCGCCGCCTGGCTCGCGAGCTTCGGTCAAACTGCCTACAATCCAGAACGTAACGCCCCAACGATAAGAGGAGAGTCGCCATGAAACGCCTGCTAGCCGCCCTCAGCCTTTCTTTCTTCGCCGCAGCCGCACACGCCGAAATCTCGCAGAAGTTCGGCTCCCTCGAGATCCATTACAACGCCCTCACGACCGACGAGCTCCTGCCGGAAGTCGCACGCACCTACAAGATCGAACGCAGCAAGACGCGCGGGCTGCTGACGGTGTCGGTGCTCAAGCCGAACAAGGTCGGCGTGCGGATGCCGGTGCCGGCAAAACTCAAGGTCTACGCGACAAATCCGTCGCAGCAGTTGACCCACATCGACATGCGTGAGGTCAAGGAAGGCACGGCGGTCTACTATCTCGGAGAATTCCGCGTCAGCCCGCCGGCGACGCTCAAGTTCAACGCGACCGTCGAGGTCGCGGGCGAGCCCAAGCGCGAGCTCAGCTTCGAGCAGAGCTTCTACAGGTAACGCATCACCAGGACAGCGAGCCCCCAGACGCCGAAGCCGGCGACGGTCAGGCCGGCGAGGCGCCGCACCCAGCGCTGCTGCATGAAAGGCTGGATCTGCCGCGCGAACAGGCCCATGCCGAGAAGATTCGGCAGGGTGCCGAGGCCGAAGGCGAGCATCAGCGCGGCGCCCGAGGTCGCGCTCCCGGCGGCGAGCGCCGAGACGAGAATCGAATAGACCAGCCCGCACGGCAGCCAGCCCCACGCCATGCCGGCGAGCACTGCCTGCGGCAGGGATTTCACCGGCAACAGCTTCTGGAACAGCGGCCTGACGCGTTTCCAGACCGCGCCGCCGGCGCGTTCGAACACCAGCACCCACTGATTGAATCCCGCGAGATAGAGACCGAGCAGCACCATGACGAGCTGCGCCAGCACGTAGAGCATCGTTTGCGCGGGCAGGAAGCTCGCGAGCTTGAGCGAGGCGCCGAGCGCGCCGGCGATCGCGCCGAACAGCACGTAGGACGTCACGCGTCCGAGGTTGTAGGCGAGATGAAGACGGAAGGGCGGCGTGCTGCCGTCGGCGCGGAAGGAAAACGCGGCGACGATGCCGCCGCACATGCCGACGCAGTGGACGCCGCCGAGCAGCCCGGCGAGCAGTGCGCTCAACAGGGAAAACTCGATCATGGACGCTGCGCGCCTTCGGCCGCGGGGCGGCTGCGCGCGACCAGCCAGATCAGCAACAGTACCGGCACGCCGACGAGCGCGGTGCCGGTGAAGAAGTTCGCCCAGCCGTAGGCGTCGACGAATTCACCCGAAAAGCCGGCGATGAACTTGGGCAGGAGCAGCATTACCGAGGTGAAGAGCGCGTACTGCGTCGCCGAATACGCCTGGTTGACGAGCCCCGAGAGGTAGGCGACGAAGGCCGAGGACGCGATGCCGGCCGAGAGATTGTCGGCCGACACCGTGAACACGAGCGCGCCCATGTCGTGGCCGCGCCCGGCGAGCCACACGAACAGAAGGTTGGTCGCGGCCGAGAGCACGGCGCCGAGAAACAGCGTGCGCATCACGCCGAGCCGCATCGTCAGCAGGCCGCCGAGCGCCGCACCCGCGATCGTCATGACGACGCCGTAGACCTTCGACACGGTCGCGACCTCGTCCTTGGTGAAGCCCATCTCCTGATAGAAGGGGTTGCTCATGACTCCCATCACGACGTCGGAAATGCGGTAGACCGCGATCAGCGCGAGCATCAGCACCGCCTGCCACTTGTAGCGCTCGATGAAGTCGATGAAAGGCGAAAGCACGGCACCGTAGAACCACGCCGCCGCGGTCAGCAGACCGCCCGACAGGCCGAGCGCTGCGGCCTTGTCCCGTGCATGCGTCTCGCGCAGGCCGGTTTCGCGCGGCACCTCGCGCTCCGGCTCGCGAATGATCAGCGTGGTCAGGATGCCGACCGCCATGAGCGCGGCCATCACGCTGTAGGCGACCTGCCAGGGTCGGAAGTCGTAGTGCGCCTCGGAGGGGTCGACGCTCGCCGCGATCCATAGCGCGCCCGCGCCGGCGGTGATCATCGCGATGCGATAGCCGGCCTGATAGCTTGCGGCCATCGCGCCCTGCTTTTCGGTTTCGACCGCTTCGATGCGGTAGGCGTCGAGCGCGATGTCCTGCGTTGCCGAGGCGAACGCGACCGCCAGCGCGAAGAACACCGTGTGCGTGAGATTCACGACCGGATCGGTGTTCGCCATCCCGAGCAGCGCGAGCGCGATGCAGACCTGCGACAGCAACAGCCACGCGCGGCGCCGGCCGAGCCGCGCCGTCAGCAGCGGCAGCGGCAGCCGGTCGACCAGCGGCGACCACAGGAACTTGAAGCCGTAGGCGAGCCCCACCCAAGACAGATGCCCGATCGTCGCCCGCGCGATCCCGGCCTCCGAGAGCCAGAACGACAGCGTGCCGAGCACGAGCAGCAGTGGCAGCCCGGCCGAGAAGCCGAGAAACAGCATGCCGACAACACGCGGGTGGGCGTAGACCTTGAGCGCGGCGAGCCAGGGGTGGCTGGCGGAGGGGCTGGGCATGGTTGCGTCGGTCTGTGTTCAGCTACAGCGCATGGTCGTAATCGACGACCAGCGGGGCGTGGTCGGAAAACCGCTGTTCCTTGTACACGAAAGCCGAGCGGGCCTTCGCCGCGATGCCCGGCGTCGCGATCTGGTAGTCGATGCGCCAGCCGACGTTCTTGGCCCAGGCCTGGCCGCGGTTGCTCCACCAGGTGTAGGCCTCGCCGGTGTGCGCGGGGTAGAGGCTGCGGTAGACGTCGACCCAGCCGAGTTCGTCGAACAGGCGCGTCATCCAGGCGCGTTCCTCGGGCAGGAAGCCCGAGTTCTTCTGGTTGGATTTCCAGTTCTTGAGGTCGATTTCCTGGTGGGCGATGTTCCAGTCGCCGCAGATGATGATCTCGCGGCCGCATTTGACCAGTTTCTCCAGATGGGGAAAGAAGGCATCGAGGAAGCGGAATTTCGCCTGCTGCCGCTCTTCGCTGCTCGAGCCCGAAGGCTGATAGAGCGAGATGACCGCGAGATCTCCGTAATCGGCTTCGATGTAGCGGCCCTCGGCGTCGAATTCGGGCAAGCCGAGACCTTCGACGATGCGCTGCGGCGCCTGGCGCGTGTAGACGCCGACGCCGCTGTAGCCTTTCTTCTCGGCGCAGTGAAAGGCCCCGCTGAGCCCGTCGCACTGTCGCACTTCCGGCTTGAGGTCGGTCGCCTGGGCTTTCAGTTCCTGCACGCAGACGACGTCCGCGCCCTGCGTCGGCAGCCAGTCGAAGAAGCCCTTGGTGGCCGCCGAACGGATGCCGTTGAGGTTGGCCGATATAATTCGCATCGCGTTTATCTACTCAAGAAAAGTCCGGAAATGTCCGATTACAGAGCCGAGTTCGTCGAGTTTGCCGTCGCCTCGCAGGTGTTGTGTTTTGGCGAGTTCAAGACCAAGGCGGGCCGCTTGAGCCCGTATTTTTTCAACGCGGGATTGTTCAACGACGGCGAGAAGCTCAAGCGTCTCGGCGAATTTTACGCGAAAGCCATCGTCGACTCGGGCATCGCGTTCGACGTGATGTTCGGCCCGGCTTACAAGGGAATTCCGCTCGCCGCGAGCATCGTGATCGCACTCGCCGGAATGGGTCGGAACGTGCCGTTCGCGTTCAATCGCAAGGAGGCGAAGGACCACGGCGAAGGCGGCACGGTGGTCGGTGCGCCCTTGCAGGGGCGCGTGCTGATCGTCGACGACGTGATCTCGGCGGGCACGTCGGTGCGCGAGTCGGTCGACCTGATCCGAGCGTCGGACGCTACACCCGCCGGCGTCGTGATCGCGCTGGATCGGATGGAACGGGGCCAGGGCGACAAGTCCGCGGTCCAGGAAGTGCGAGAGCAATACGATATTCCGGTCGTGGCCGTGGTCACGCTGGACAACCTGGTGGAGTTTCTGGAACGTGATGCGAACCGACGTACGGAATTGCAGGCCGTGGCGAATTACCGCGAAAACTACGGCGTCTAGGCTGCTGGCTGTCGCCCTGGCGCTGGCAGCGGGCGGCGCGCAGGCCGGGATGTACCGCTGGGTCGACGGCAACGGCCGCGTGCAGTACAGCGACACGCCGCCGACGACATTCCAGACGAGCGGCGGCGTCGAGATGAGCAAGCAGGGCAACGTCGTCAGGCGCACCCAGTCCGAAGCCGAGCGCCGCGCCGAAGCCGAGCGCGTCGCCGAGCAGAAGCGCGTCGCGAAGATCCAGCAGCGCCAGGCGCAACTCGATCGCGCGCTGATGTCGACCTACACGAGCGAGGCGGAAATCGACCTCGCCCGCGACCGTGCGCTCGAGCATCACAAGCTGGCGATCAAGGGCGCGCGCATCCGCGCCGAGACGGTCGAGCGCAACCTCGCGGAATTGCGTGCACGGATCGCCGGCATCGAAAAAGCCGGCCGCCCGGTCGGGCCGGGCCTCAAGGATCAGCTGGCGCAGGCGGGCCGGGAAAGCGCGGACCTCGCCCACACGGTCGACAGCAACGAGGAAGCGATGACCAAGGTGCGCGAGAAATACGCCGCCGACAAGGCCCGTTTTCGCGAGCTGACGGGCCAGCCCTAAGGCGCGGCGCCTTCGCGCCCGCGGCAAGCGCGCAGCTCGCCGGGTCGTCCCCTACTGCAGCTTGGCTTTCAGCAGTTCGTTGACCTGTGCGGGATTGGCCTTGCCGCGGCTCGCCTTCATGACCTGGCCGACCAACGCGTTGAACGCCTTGTCCTTGCCCGCACGGAATTCCTCGACCGACTTTTGATTGGCGGCGAGTACCTCGTCGACGATCTTCTCGAGTTCACCTGCGTCGGACATCTGCTTGAGCCCGCGTGCCGCGATGATTCCGTCGACGTCGCCGGCGCCTTCCCACAGCCCTTCGAACACCTGCTTGGCGAGCTTGCCGGAGAGCGTGCCGTCCTGAATCCGGGTGATGAGCGTGCCGAGTTGCACGGCCGAAACCGGGCTCTCGCCGATGTCGAGCTCGGCCTTGTTGAGCGCGGCGGACAGTTCGCCCATGACCCAGTTAGCGGCGAGCTTGGGCTGCCCGGATTGCTGGGCCGCAGCCTCGAAGTAGGCGGCAAGCGCGCGCGAGCCGGTCAGCACCGAGGCGTCGTAGGCCGAGACGCCGTAGTCTTGCTGGAAGCGCGTCCGCATCGCGGCCGGCAGCTCGGGTAGGGTCGTCCGCACGGCGTCGATCCACGCCTCGTCGAGCTTCACGGGCAGCAGATCGGGATCGGGGAAGTAGCGGTAGTCGTGCGCCTCTTCCTTGCTGCGCATCATGCGCGTCTCGCCGGTGTCGGGGTCGAACAGCACCGTGGCCTGCTGGATGCGGCCGCCGTCTTCGAGCGTCTCGATCTGCCAGCGCACTTCGTAGTCGATCGCCTGCTGCAGGAAGCGGAACGAATTGAGGTTCTTGATCTCGCGCCGGGTGCCGAATTCGGCCTGCCCGAGCGGGCGCACCGAGACGTTGGCGTCGACGCGGAAGCTGCCTTCCTGCATGTTGCCGTCGCAGATGCCGATCCAGGTCACGAGCGTGTGCAGCGCGCGCGCGTAGGCGACGGCTTCGGCCGACGAACGCATCTCGGGTTCGGAGACGATCTCCAGCAGCGGCGTGCCGGCGCGGTTGAGATCGATGCCGGTCATGCCGTGGAAGTCCTCGTGCAGCGACTTGCCGGCGTCCTCCTCCATGTGCGCGCGCGTGAGATGAATCGTCTTCTCGACGCCGTCGACGACGATCGTGAGCGCGCCGCCCTCGACGATGGGCTTGGCGAGCTGGCTGATCTGGTAGCCCTTGGGAAGATCGGGGTAGAAGTAGTTCTTGCGGTCGAACACGTTGACGCGGTTGAGCGTCGCGCCGATCGCGAGGCCGAACTTGATCGCGCATTCGACCGCCGCCTTGTTGAGCACGGGAAGCACGCCGGGCAGTGCGATGTCGACGGCGCTGGCCTGGGTGTTGGGCGCGGCGCCGAAGGCCGTGCTGCTGGCCGAGAAGATCTTGGACTGGGTGGCGAGCTGGGTATGCACTTCGAGCCCGATGACGGTCTCCCACTTCATGCGAGCGCCTCCGGTTGGCGCGCGTGCCAGTCGGTGACGCGCTGGTACTGATGGGCGACGTTCAGCATCTTCGCTTCGGAAAAATAATCGCCGACGAGCTGCAGGCCGATGGGCAGGCCCTGCGAATCGAAGCCGCAGGGCAGGCTCATGCCGGGCAGGCCCGCGAGGTTGGCCGGAATCGTGTAGAGGTCGTTGAGGTACATCTCGACCGGGTCGTCGGATTTCTCGCCGAGCTTGAATGCCGTGCCCGGCGCGGTCGGGCCGAGGATGACGTCGCAGGTCTTGAATGCCTCGGCGAAGTCGTGCGCGATCAGGCGGCGAATTTTTTGCGCCTGCAGGTAGTAGGCGTCGTAGTAGCCGTGGCTCAGCACGTAGGTGCCGATCATGATGCGGCGCTTGACCTCCGCGCCGAAACCCTGCGCACGGGTCTTGGCGTACATGTCGTTGAGGTCCGCGTACTCGGGGGCGCGGTAGCCGTAGCGCACGCCGTCGAAGCGCGAGAGGTTGGACGACGCCTCGGCGGGCGCGAGCACGTAGTAGACGGGGATCGCGAGCCGGGAGTTGGCGAGCGAGATCTCGACCGTCGTCGCGCCGAGCTTCTTCAGTTCATTGACCGCGGCGTCGACCGCAGCGGCGACCTCGTTGTTGAGACCCTCGGCAAAAAATTCGCACGGCAGGCCGACGCGTAGGCCCGTGAGCGGGAGATCGAGGTCGCGCGTGTAGTCTTCCTTTTCGCGCTCGAGGCTGGTCGAGTCCTTCGGATCGAAGCCCGTTATCACGTTCAAAAGCCGCGCACAGTCTTCGGCCGACGGCGCCATCGGGCCCGCCTGGTCGAGACTCGAGGCGAAGGCGATCATGCCGTAGCGCGAGACCAGGCCGTAGGTCGGCTTGAGCCCGGTGATGCCGCACAGCGCGGCCGGCTGGCGGATCGAGCCGCCGGTGTCGGTGCCGGTCGCGGCGGGTGCCATCCGTGCAGCGACGCAGGCCGCGGCGCCGCCCGACGAGCCGCCGGGCACGTAGCCGGCGTTCCACGGGTTCTTCACCGCGCCGAAGAACGAGGTTTCGTTCGACGAGCCCATGGCGAACTCGTCCATGTTGGTCTTGCCGAGGCTCGGCATGCCGGCGGCCTTGCAGCGCTCGATGACGTGGGCGTCGTAGGGCGCGACGAAGTTCGCGAGCATTTTCGAGCCGCAGGTCGTGAGCCAGCCGTCGGTGCAGAAGATGTCCTTGTGCGCGATCGGCACGCCAGTCAGCGGTCCGGCGGCGCCGCCGGCGATCAGCGCGTCGGCAGCCGCCGCCTCGGCGAGCGTCTTCTCCGGGTCGACCGTAATGAAGGCGTTGATCGTCGGGTTCAGCGCGGCGATGCGGTCGAGATATTGCTGCGCGAGCTCGCGGCTCGACACCTGTTTCGCCGCGAGTTGTGCAGCGAGGGCGGAAAGGGAGGGTGCGGGCATGGCGTTACGGATTCGGCACGGCGGAATGGGAGACGCTCACTCGATCACTTTCGGCACGAGATACAGGCCGTTTTCGACCGCCGGTGCGACGGCCTGGAATGCGGCGTGACGGTCGATCTCGTCGACGGCGTCGACGCGCAGGCGCTGGTAGACCTCCTGCGCATGCGCCATCGGCGTAACCTGGTCGGTGTCGACCGCCTGCATCGCGGCGATCAGGCCGAAAATCGTGTTGAGCTGGGTCTGCGTCGTGTGCGCCTCAGCGTCGTCGATTTCTATGCGCGCAAGACCGGCGATGCGCTTGACGTCGTCCAGACTGAGGGACATGGAGGCACCTAGATGACTTACGGGAACGAAGCCCGTTAGGGTATCATAGCCCCCTTGTTTTTTCTGCCCTTTTATCCGTTCGAACCGGGATCGCAGCCACTATGTTCAAGTTCTTGACCAGCTATTTCTCGACCGATCTCGCGATCGACCTCGGTACCGCCAACACGCTGATCTACGTGCGTGATCGTGGCATCGTCCTCGACGAGCCGTCGGTGGTGTCGATCCGCACCGACGCGTCGGTCGGCGGCAAGCGCACGGTCCAGGCGGTCGGTGCCGAGGCCAAGCAGATGCTCGGACGCACGCCGGGCAACCTGCAGGCGATCCGGCCGATGAAGGACGGCGTGATCGCCGACTTCACCGTCACCGAGCAGATGCTCAAGTATTTCATCAAGAAGGTGCACGACACGCGCATGCTGCGGCCGAGCCCGCGCATCATCATCTGCGTGCCCTGCGGCTCGACCCAGGTCGAGCGGCGCGCGATCCGCGAGTCGGCGATCGGCGCCGGCGCCCGCCAGGTCTATCTGATCGAGGAACCGATGGCGGCGGCGATCGGCGCCGGCATGCCGGTGGCGGACGCGACCGGGTCGATGGTCGTCGACATCGGCGGCGGCACCACCGAGGTCGGCGTGATCTCGCTCGGCGGCGTCGTCTACGCCAACTCGGTACGCGTCGGCGGCGACCGCATGGACGACGCGATCATCAATTACATTCGCCGCAACTACGGCATGCTGATCGGCGAGGCGACGGCCGAACTGATCAAGAAGAAAATGGGCTCGGCCTTCCCTGGCGCCGAAGTGCTCGAAATGGAAGTCAAGGGCCGCAGCCTCGCCGAAGGGGTGCCGCGCAGCTTCAACGTCTCGTCGAACGAAATCCTCGAAGCCCTGACCGAACCGCTCAACGCGATCGTCAGCGCGGTCAAGCTCGCGCTCGAGCAGACGCCGCCCGAACTCGGCGCCGACATCGCCGAGAAGGGCATGGTGCTGACCGGCGGCGGTGCGCTGCTGCGCGATCTCGACCGCCTGCTGATGGAAGAGACCGGTCTGCCCGTCATCGTCGCGGACGACCCGCTGACGTGCGTGGTGCGCGGGTCGGGCCGCGCGCTCGAGGAAATGGACAAGCTCGCGTCGGTGTTCACCAACGAGTGAAGAAGCGCGCCGCTGCTGACCGGGTCGGCTGATGGCGATGCCGGGCCAGCTCATGTTCGCGCGCCGGCTCGGGCCGACGGCGCGCCTGTCGATCTGGCTGCTGCTGGGTCTCGCCTGTATTGTCATCGACGTCCGCTACCATGCGCTCGAAGGCCTGCGCAGCGGATTTTCCCTGTTGCTCCAGCCCGTGCGTCAAGCCATGCGGGCACCGGTCGACGTCGCGGTCGAACTCGGCGGCTTCTTCACCCGCCACCGCCTGCTGCAGAAGGAACGCGATGCCCTGCTCGACGAACGCGCACGCCTGCGCGTCAGCGAAAACCGGGCGAACGAACTGAGCCGTGAAAACCGCGAGCTGCGCGCGCTGCTGCAGTTGCGCAGCCGCCCGGGCCAGCAGCTGGTCCATGCGGCTCTGCTCTATCGAGGCCACGACTGGTTCGCCCAGCGCATCACGCTCGATCAGGGCGCCGACGCCGGCTTGCGTCGCGGCCTTCCGGTCGTCGACGCCGTCGGGCTGGTCGGCCAGGTCACGCGGGTCTATCCGCACTCGAGCGACGTCACGCTGGTGAGTAGCCCCGATCACCTCACGCCGGTCTACGTCGAACGCACGGGTCAGCGCGGCCTCGCCGCAGGCGGCGGCCGCGGGCGCCTCGAACTGCGCTACATGCCGGTTCACACCGACATCCGCCCGGGCGACCGCCTGCTTACGTCCGGCATCGACCGCGTCTATCCGGCCGGCATTCCGGTGGGCCGCATCGTCAGTGTGTCGCGGCTGAAGACGAGCCCCTATTTGAACATCGAGGGCGCACCGCTGGCCGGGCTCGATCGCTCGCGCGCGGTGCTCGTCCTCGTCGCCCGACCCCTGGAGCGTGCGCCATGAACGTCGCCGCCGAGACGAGCGGCCGCTGGCGCCGCATCCTGGGCAGCCTGACGCTCGCCGTGCTGGTCGAGCAGCTGCCGTGGTCGGGCCTCGCCATGGTATTGCGCCCCGACTTCGTGCTGGTCGCGCTGCTGTTCTGGGTACTGCACCAGCCGCAGCGCGTGGGCTTCGGCATTGCGTTCTTCCTTGGCCTGATCGCGGATTTCCAGGACGGCGCAGCGCTCGGCCAGCATGGGATCGCCTACGTCGTCGGCGTTTATCTGGTGCTCTACCTGCGTCTGCGGCTGCTGCAGTTCGACCCTTTCCGGCAGGCCGCGCAGCTGTTCCCGGTGCTTCTGGCGGTACAGCTGGTCGTGCTGCTGGGTGGCTGGCTCGCGGTCAATCCGCCGGCCGGGCTGGCCATCCTGATGCCGGTATTCGGCAGCACGTTCCTGTGGTATCTGTCTGCCCTCGTTCTGCGGCTGTGGCACGGCAAGGGCGCGCAGGATTCTCACTGAAGCCGGAGTCACGCTGATGCCTCGCCGTATCGCCCGGGCTCCGCTGCACTTCGACGCTTGCGTGCGGTGTCGCGCCCGCCCCTCGCGGGAACGGGCATGAGAATCGTCACCCCGCTGAAGAATCTCGACCGCGAGCTTGCCCGTTTCCGCGGGCGCGTGAAGTTCGGCGCGGCCTTCGCGCTGCTGCTGGCCGGCGTGCTGCTCGCGCGCGCCTTCCACCTCCAGGTCGTCGCGCATGAGCACTACATCGAGCGTGCCGAAAGCAACCGCATTTCGCTGGTGCCGGCGCCGCCGAACCGCGGCCTGATACTCGACCGCAAGGGCCGCGTGCTCGCCGAAAACTATTCGGCGTACACGGTCGAGCTGACGCGCGCGGAGGCCGACGACATGGAGGCCACGCTCGCCGAGATCGGCAAGCTGATCGAGATCACCCCGGGCCAGCTTCGCCGCTTCCGGCGTCTGCTCGCCGAATCGCACGAGTTCGAGACCGTCCCGCTCAAGAGCAAGCTGACCGACGAGGAGGTCGCGATTCTTGCCGCCAACCTTTATCGCCTGCCCGGCGCGGAGGTGCGCGCCCGCCTGTTCCGCAATTACCAGGGCGGGCCGGGCATGGCGCACGTCGTCGGGTTCATCGGCCGCATCAACGACCGCGACCTCAGGCGTGTGCGCGAGTCGGGGCTCGACAAGGACTACAAGGGCACGGTCCATATCGGGAAAACGGGACTCGAGCAGAGCTACGAGACGCTGTTGCACGGCCGCGCGGGTTTCGACCGCATGGAGACCGACGCGAGCGGCCGCGCCGTGCGCATGATCTCGCGCATCCCGCCGGTGCCGGGAAAAGATCTGCGTCTGCATCTCGACGCGTCGCTGCAGGAAGTCGCCGAGCACGCGTTCGGCGACTATCTCGGCGGCCTGGTCGCGCTCGACCCCAACACCGGGGGCGTCCTCGCGCTCGTGAGCAAGCCGGGTTTCGATCCCAATCTGTTCGTCGACGGTATCGATCCGGAAACCTGGAAGTCGCTCAACGAGTCGCCCGAACGGCCGATGGTCAATCGCGCCCTGCGCGGCATCTATCCGCCCGGCTCGACGATCAAGCCGCTGATGGCCCTGGCCGGCCTCGAACTCGGCCTGCGCGAGCCCGACGACAGCATCGACGACCCGGGGTTTTTCCGCCTACCCAACAGCCAGCACCGTTTCCGCGACTGGAAGCCCGGTGGTCACGGCATCGTCGATCTGCGCCGATCGATTTCGCAGTCGTGCGACATCTACTATTACCGTCTCGCGGTCGACATGGGCATCGACCGCATGCACGACTACCTTACGCAATTCGGCCTCGGCCAGAAGACCGGCATCGACCTGCAGGGCGAGTCGTCGGGGCTGTTGCCGTCGCGCGCGTGGAAGCAGCGGCGCTGGAAGCAGCCCTGGTACCCGGGCGAGACCGTGATCGCCGGCATCGGCCAGGGCTATCACCTGACCACGCCGCTGCAGCTCGCGACGATGACGGCCATGCTTGCCAACGGCGGCAAGCGCATCCAGCCCCGGCTGGTCGACGCCGTACGCGACCCGCATACGCGGGCCTGGCAGACGCAGGCGCCGGTCATGCTCGGTGAGGTGGCGATCGACCCGGAGAATCTCGCGGTCGTGCGCCAGGGCATGATGGACGTCACCCGCCCGGGTGGTACCGCGGCGGCGTCGGCGGCCGGCGCCGCGTATGGCATCGCCGGCAAGACCGGCACCGCGCAGGTCGTCGGCATCAAGCAGGGGGCGCGCTACGACGCGACGCGGCTCGCCCGCGAGCACCGCGACCACGCACTCTTCGTCGCCTACGCGCCGGCCGAGAACCCCGTTATCGCGGTCGCCGTGATGGTCGAGAACGGCGGTTCGGGCAGCGGCACCGCAGCGCCGATCGCGCGCGCCGTGTTCGACTACTACCTGACCGGGAAACGACCCGGCACCATGAAGCTGGAGACCGACGATGCAGCGGACTAGGCACTGGATCCTGCGCCGGCTGAGCCACCTCGACCTCATTCTGCTCGCGCTCGTGCTGCTGCTGCTCGGGATCAGCGTCGCGGTCGTCGCGAGCGCGTCGGGGCAGAGCCCGGCGCGCATCAGCGGTCACCTCGTCAACGTCGGGCTCGCGCTGTCGCTCATGATCGTCATGGCCAACATCCCGCCGCACCTCCTGTCCAAGGTCGGGCCGGTCCTCTATGTCGCCGGCGTCGTGCTGCTCGTTGCAGTCGCCGTGTTCGGCGAAATACGCAACGGTTCGCGGCGCTGGCTCAATCTCGGCGTCATGGCGTTCCAGCCGTCCGAACTGCTGAAACTCGCGGTGCCGCTCATGCTCGCCTGGTATTTCCAGCGCAACGAGTCAGGGCTGCGCGGCAAGCATTTTCTCATCGGCGGTGCGCTGCTTGCCGTGCCTTTCGTGCTGATCCTGCGCCAGCCCGACCTTGGCACGGCGCTGATGATCGGCGCATCGGGCTTCTATCTGCTGTTCTTCGCCGGACTTCCGTGGAAGATCATCCTCGGCGGCGGCGTGCTCGCCGGCGCGAGCCTCCCAGTCCTCTGGGGGTTTTTGCACGACTACCAGCGGGAACGCGTCCTCACACTGCTCGACCCTGCGTCGGACCCGCTCGGCGCCGGCTATCACATCATCCAGTCGACGATCGCGATCGGCTCGGGCGGCCTTTTCGGCAAAGGCTGGAGCCAGGGCACGCAAAGCCAGCTCGACTTCATCCCCGAACGTACGACCGATTTCGTCTTCGCCGTATTCGGTGAGGAGTTCGGCTATGTCGGCACGATCCTCCTCGTCGCGCTCTACCTTTCCATCGTCGCGCGCGGGCTCGTCATCGCGGCGCGAGCGCCGACGCTCTTCGGCCGGCTCATGGCCGCCACCCTGAGCCTCAATCTGTTCACCTACGTGTTCGTCAACATGGGCATGGTCTCGGGCATCCTGCCCGTGGTCGGCGTGCCGCTGCCACTGATGAGCTACGGCGGCACCGCGCTCGTCACGCTGCTCCTGGGCATGGGCATCCTGATGAGCGTGGCGACCCATCGCCAGCTCAATAAAACCTGACGGGATAAAATACCGCCATGAAAATCCTCCTGATGTCGGGCGCCGCCGCATTGGCGCTCACGCTCGCAGGCTGCGGCACCACGCCGCCCGCCAGGCAGACGCCGCCTGTGCAGACACCTACCGAGCAGGCACCGAACAAGACCTCGAAAGCCGGGGGCTATTACCTCGACGACGGTCCCGAGGCCAACCCGCCGCCCGATCTCGACGCCGTGCCGGATGCCGTGCCGCGCGCCGAGCCCCTGCACCGTTTCGCCAACCGCACCTATACCGCGCTCGGTGCGACCTATACGCCGATGGCTCAGCGCCGCGCCTATCGCGAGGAAGGCGTGGCGTCCTGGTACGGGCGCCGCTTCCATGGCAAGAAGACCGCGTCCGGCGAGCCTTACGACATGTACGCGATGACCGCCGCGCATCCGACGCTGCCGATCCCGAGCTACGCCCGAGTGACCTCGCTCGCCAACGGCAAGTCGGTCGTCGTGCGCATCAACGACCGCGGGCCCTTCCACAGCAAGCGAGTGATCGACCTCTCGTATACCGCCGCGCACAAGCTCGGTTACGTCAAGCAAGGCAGCGCGCGCGTGCGGGTGGAGAGCCTCGATACTGAAAGCGAGGAAGGCGACGCCCCAGGCGAGGCGCTGCTCGCCCAAGGCATCTATCTTCAGGTCGGGGCGTTTTCGCGTGCCGATAACGCGCTCGCGCTCCTCAACCGCCTGCAGCGCGAACTCCAGCTCGACGCGGGCCTCGGCCGCGTCGTGCTTAAGCGCTCGCTGCACCATGTGCAACTCGGGCCTTATCCGAGCGACGCCGCCGCGAAGGCCGACCGCGCGCGGGTTAGGGAACGTCTCGACCTTTCGGCAGTCCTCGTCAGACGCGAATGATTTTGAAGCCCCCGATGAAATTCCTGTGGTTGACGCTCGCCTGGCTGCTATCCGCTTCGGCAATCGCCGCGCCGACCGGTATTGCGGCCCGCGCGTGGGTCATCGTCGATCAGACGAGCGGGCGAGAACTCGCCTCGCATCAGCCCGACCTGCCGCTCGCGCCCGCGTCGCTGACGCAGTTGATGACGGTCTACGTCTTGCTGGGTGACATCCGCCGCAACGCGCTGCGTCTCGACGCGGAAGTCCGCGTCCCGGACGCCGCCGCCGAGGCCGACGGCGCGCGCGTGTTTCTCAAGCCCGGCGAGCGCGTGCGCGTCGACACGTTGCTGCGCGCGATACTCGTGCAGTCGGCGAGCGATGCGACCGTGACGCTGGCGACGGCGACCGACGGCAGCGAGGCCGCGTTCGTCGAGCGCATGAATCGCGAAGCTGCGCGGCTCGGCATGAAGCGCACGCACTTTGCCAACGCCACGGGTCTCGCCCAGCCGGGGCACGTTTCCAGCGCGCGCGACCTTGCTGTGCTCGGACGCGCACTGCTCCGCGAGCATCCCGCGCAGCAGGCCTTGTTTGCGCAGAAAGAGTTCACGCTAGACGGCCTGACCTACTACAACGCCAACCGCCTGCTCTGGCGCGACGGCACCGTGACCGGGCTGAAAGTCGGCCGCAATCCCGAGTCCGGCTATTCGGCCGTGGCGTCGGCGCAGCGGGGCGAGCAGCGCCGCGTCGCCGTCGTGCTCGGCGCGCGCTCGGATGCCCAGCGCACGCAGGACGCGCTGCGCCTGCTCAACTACGGCTTCGAGAAATTCGATAGCGTGCTGCTTTATCGTGCGCGCCAGCCGGTCAAGGTGGTCCGGCTCTATCGCGGCACCCGCCAGTCGGTGGGCATCGGTTTCGAACAGGATTTCCATCTGCTCGCACCGCGTGGCAGCCTGCCGCGCGTGAAGGCCGAGATCGTGACCCAGCGCCCGATCGTCGCACCGATCCACAAGGGCCAGCGCATCGGACTGCTGCGCCTGACGCTTGACGGCAAGCCGCTCGGCAACCGTCCGCTGGTCGCACTGCACGACGTCGCCGTTGCCGGCATCTTCGGGCGCGGCTGGGATTCGCTGCGTCTGCTCTTCGACCAATGAGCGTCTATCTAAACGGCCGCTTCCAGCCGCTGGCCGAGGCGACGATCCCCGTGCTCGACCGCGGCTTCGTTTTCGGCGACGGTGTCTACGAACTGGTGCCGGTGTATTCGCGCAAGCCCTTCCGGCTCGACGCGCATCTGACGCGCCTGCAGCACAGCCTCGACGGCATCCGTCTGAGCAACCCGCACACCCCGACGCAGTGGCGGGACCTGATCCAGCATCTGATCGCCGAGCAGGACTTCGACGACCAATCGGTCTACATCCAGGTGACGCGGGGAACCGCGCCGCGCGACCATGCCTTCCCCGTGGGCGTGCCGCCGACCGTGTTCATGTTCGCGCAGGCCCTCGTCACCGCGACACCTGCGCAGAAGGCGGTGGGGGTCTGCGCGGTCAGCGCGGTCGACAACCGCTGGCTGCGCTGCGACATCAAGGCGATTTCGCTGTTGCCGAACATCCTTCTACGCCAGCAGGCGACCGATGCCGGCTGCGCGGAAACCGTGATGTTCCGCGACGGTTTTCTGACCGAGGGCGCGGCGAGCAATATCTTCGTCGTGAAAGACGGCGTGCTGCTGACGCCGCCCTCGTCGAACCTGATGCTCACCGGGGTGACCCACGACGTCGTGCTCGAACTCGCCGCGACGCTCGGCGTGCCGGTCGAGATTCGCGCGATCGCCGAAGCCGAGGTGCGCCGCGCCGACGAGCTGTGGATGACATCGTCGACCAAGGAAATCATGCCGATCGTGATGCTCGACGGCGCGCCGGTCGGCGGCGGGGCGCCCGGGCCGCTGGCGCAGAAATTCGACGCCGCCTACGCCGCGTTCAAACGCGAGGTCATGCGCGCATGAGCGAAGAAGAGACCCTGCTTCGCTTCCCGACCGACTTCCCGATCAAGATCATGGGCGAGCGGCGCGACGATTTCGCCCAGGTCATGGTCGAACTCGTGCGTCGTCATGCGCCCGACTTCCGCCCCGAAACGGTCGAGATGCGCGCGTCCAGAAGCGGCAATTACCTCTCGGTCACCTGCGTCGTACGCGCCACCTCGAAGGCGCAGCTCGACGCCCTGTACCGCGAGATCACCGCCCACCCCTGGGTCAAGATGGCGCTGTGAACGGGGCGGCGCCGATCATTCCGGACGTTCGGGTGGAGCCGGACCCCAGCCTCGTCGTGCGCCAACTCGGCCGGGTCGCCTACGAGCCGACCTGGCGGGCGATGCAGGCCTTCGCGGCACAGCGTTCGGCGGGCACGGCGGACGAGCTGTGGCTGCTCGAGCATCCGCCGGTCTACACGCTCGGGCAGGCGGGCAAGCGCGAGCATCTGATTGCCGCGACCGACATTCCCGTCGTCCCGATCGACCGCGGCGGCCAGATCACCTATCACGGTCCCGGACAGGTCGTCGCCTACGTGCTGGTCGACCTGCGGCGGCGTGGCTACGGCATCCGCGAACTCGTCGCGCGCCTGGAGCAGGCGGTGATCGACCTGCTCGCGGCGTCGAACGTCGAGGCGACGCGGCGCGCCGGCGCGCCTGGCGTCTACGTCGACGGCGCCAAGATCGCCGCGCTCGGCCTGCGCGTGAAGCACGGCTGCACCTACCATGGCCTCGCGTTCAATGTCGACATGGACCTCGAGCCGTTCGCCGCAATCAACCCCTGTGGCTATCCCGGCATGGCGGTCACGCAATGCCGCGATCTCGGCCTGAATTGGTCTGTCGAGCAAACGGAGCGGGCGCTCACCGACGCACTGCAGCGCGCGATCTATTCTTGACCGATTTGGTCGACTATTAGTAGTCTATGGACTTCTAATGGAGTGATGCATGAGCACCGACACCCTGCCGTCCGACCCCAAACCGCTGATGCGCTCGATCATCCAGCGCATCGCCACCGGCCCCGACCTGTCCAAGGACATCAGCCGCACCGAGGCGCACCTCGGCACCAAGGCGATCATCGACAACCTCATCGACCCGGTGCAGGTCGGCATCTACTTCATCGCGCTGCGCATGAAGCGCGAGACGCAGGATGAAAACCGCGGCGTGCTCGACGCCGTGCTCGAGACGACCCGCCGCGTGACGGCCGAAGTCGACGAAGTGGTCGACATCGGCGACCCGTACGACGGCTACAACCGCTGCCTGCCGGCCGCGCCCTTCCTCGGCCCGCTGCTGGCCGAGTTCGGCGTGCACGTCGTCAGCCACGGCCTCGACAAGGTCGGCCCCAAGTACGGCGTCACCGTGCGTCACGTGCTCGAGGCCGCCGGCGTGCCGGTCGACCTCGGCCCGGCCGAGGCCGCGGCGCGGTTGGCCGACCCGGCGCTCGGCTGGGCCTACCTCGACCAGGCGCAGTCCAACCCCGGCCTGCACAACCTCACGACCCTGCGCGCACAGATGATCAAGCGCCAGGTGCTGACCACGGTCGAGGTGCTGTCGAAACCGATCCAAGGCAGGAAGAAAACCCATTTCGTCACCGGCTACGTGCACAAGCCGTATCCGCCGGTGTACGCCGACCTCGCGCGCGAGGCCGGCTTCGACACCGCCTGCATCGTGCGCGGCGTCGAAGGCGGCGTGATTCCCTCGCTGCGCCAGATCGGCAAATACTTCCACTATCACGACCGCGGCGCCGAGATCGAGGCGGTGATCGACCCGGTCGCGCTCGGCATCGACCAGCCGGTGCGCGCGGTGCCATTGCCCGGCTCCGTCGCCGGCGAAGCGGGCGAGGACGAGATCGTCGCCGCGATCGACCTCAAGGCCGCGGCGCACGCCGCCGCCGAGGCCGGCATCCTCGCGCTGAAGGGTGACAAGGGGCCGACCTACGATTCGCTGGTGCTGGCGGGCTCGATCGTATTGCACCACATCGGCCGCGCGGCAAGCGTCGCCGACGCCGCGACGCAGATCCGCGCCGTGCTCGATTCCGGCCGCGCCGTCGTCAGGGTCAAGTGATGAGCGGATTCGTCGCCATCGCCGCCGCCGACGAGTTGAAGCCGGCGCAGATGAAGCGCGTCGTCGTCGACGGCAGGAAACTGCTGCTGTGCAATTCGAACGGCACGCATTACGTCGTCGACGAGATGTGCAGCCACGAGGACTACTCGCTGTATCTGGGCTGCATCAAGGACGGCAAGATCAAGTGCTCGTTGCACGGCAGCTACTTCGATCTCGTCACCGGCCAGCCGACCTGCGAGCCCGCCGACGAGCCGATCAAGACCTACGAGGTGAAGGTCGAGGGCGGCCAGGTCTGGGTGAAGGTCTGATCATTTTCTAAGTTGATCGCGGATCACCCGGACCAGGTCGGGGTGATCGAACTCGCGCCCGCCGATCGCGCGGGCGACGATGCGACCGCGCGGGTCGACCAGGTAGGTGGTCGGCAGGCCGGCCACCTTCCACGCCTGCATCGCTCGGCTGGTGGTGTCGAGCAGGATGGGAAAGCTGGGAACCGCCCCGAGCTGGCTGGTGAACGCCTCGATGGTGTCGGCGTCCTCGCCGACGTCGACCGCCAGCACGACGAAGGGCTCGCCGGCCAGCGCCTGTTTCAGCCGCTCCATCGACGGCATTTCGCGGCGGCACGGCGGGCACCAGGTCGCCCAGAAATTGACCAGCACCACCTTGCCGCGCAGCTTCGCCAGATCGTGCGGCTTGCCGTCGAGGTCGGTGAGCTTCAAGGCGGGCGCGGGCTTCGGCGCCTGCATGGTTAGGCTGTGCGCCAGCGGCGGCAGGTCGGCCGCCGTGGCGGGCGGCGCGAGGCCCAGTACGGTGAGGCCCAGCACAGCGAAGCTGGCGGCGAGGGGATTACGAAGCGTCATCGGCACATTGCACCTGTTCGAGGGTTCCAGAAAGCGTCTTTCCGCCGCTGCGCCAGACGAAGCGCAGGTCGAAGCGGCCGCCGCGCGGCACGCCATAGCTCGTCATACCCTGGTTCCAGTCCCCCGGTGCAAAGCTCTGCGTGGCCGGGAACTGCGCCCAGTTGAACGCGATGCGCGCCGGCTCGGCAACGCCGGCCTGCTTCCATAGCCCTTCCCATTGCGCCTTGCTGCGGATCGCGCGCGGCGGCTGTTGCGGCAGCAGGTAGCGCCAGTCGGCCAAGCGGTGTTCGATCGGCGCCTGGCCGATGTTGCGCACCACGGTCATGAACACGCATTCGGCCACGTAGCGTTCCGCCGCCTCCGCCGAAAACCCGCGTGCCTGGTAGAACGCGCGCGCCTGGTCGGGACTGATCTGCGTCAGCCGCACCTGGATGCCATCGGTCTCGGTCTGCCAGGTCGACAACCCGGTTTCGGCGTCGACCTCGGTTTCGGTCGCGGCGAGCGCGCTCGCACTCCACGTCAGCAAGAGGGTCAGGGCGATCCGGTGCATGGGCTAAAATTCCGTTTCAACGCAGGTTCGAGCAGATTATGGCAGACCCCCTCCAGCACAAAGGCGCGGCGAAGACGTCGCGCATCCCGATCAAGATCGTGCCGCAAGAGCGGCAACGCCTGCCGCCGTGGATCCGGGCGAAGGCGCCGAGCCTACCGAACGTCGGACGGCTCAAGGGCATCCTGCGCGAAGCCAAGCTGCACACGGTGTGCGAGGAGGCGTCGTGCCCGAATCTCGGCGAGTGCTTCGGCCACGGCACGGCGACTTTCATGATCCTTGGCGACCTCTGCACGCGGCGTTGCCCGTTCTGTGACGTCGGCCACGGCACGCCCTTGCCGCCGGACGCCGACGAGCCGCGTCATCTCGCCGAAACGATCGCGCTGATGGCCTTGAAGTACGTTGTCATCACGAGCGTCGACCGCGACGACCTGCGTGACGGCGGCGCCGGGCATTTTGCCGAGTGCATCGCGGCCGTGCGCGAAAAATCGCCGGCGACGCGGATCGAGATACTGACTCCCGATTTTCGTGGCCGCCTCGACAAGGCGCTCGCGGCGCTCGACCGTGCCCCGCCCGACGTCATGAACCACAACCTCGAAACCGTGCCGCGCCTCTACAAGGCCGCGCGCCCGGGCGCCGACTACGCGCATTCGCTCAAACTGCTGCAGGATTTCAGGACGCGCCACCCCGACATCCCGACCAAGTCGGGCCTGATGCTCGGGCTGGGCGAAACCGACGACGAGATCCTCGAGGTCATGCGCGACCTGCGCGCGCACGGCGTAGACATGCTGACCCTAGGCCAGTACCTGCAGCCCTCGCGGCACCATCTGGCGGTGCTGCGCTTCGTCACCCCCGAGCGCTTTGCGCAGTTCGAGCAGGAAGCATTGGCGATGGGTTTCCGGCACGCGGCCTGCGGGCCGATGGTGCGCTCGAGCTACCACGCCGACCAGCAGGCCGCCGCGGCAGCGGCAGGTTAGGCCGGGTCGGCCGCCGGCGCGGGGCGGCGGCGCGCCAGCGCGAGTGCTGCGCCGCCGAGCAGCACGAGTCCCCAGATCGAAGGCTCGGGAATAGCGTGCCGCCCGGCGCCGCCGCCATGGGGCATGCCGGCGAACGTATCGGGTGTCACGGTCTCGCGCGGCACGGTGTTGACCGAGGGGCCGGACGGCTCGCGCGATTCAGGCGGCGGTGGCATGTCGGGCGGCGGCTCGCGCGGGATTTCGGGGTCGCGTGAGTTGGTCGTGGTCGGTGGGGGGAGGACGTTCACCTCCGGCCGGCCGGGGCCGTTCGGACCGGCAGGTGCTTGGGGCGGCAGCGGTGACGGCGCCGCTTCCGGCGGCATCGGCATCGGTGCGAGCGGGCGCCGGGGCGCAGGCTCCGTAGGGGCGCCGGGTGCACCGCCTGTGTGCCCGGGGAACGCGAACCCGGGCGGCGGCGACGCGGGTGGCAAGGCGTACGGCGCGGGCTCCGTCAGCGCGACGATCAGGGTCTGGCCGTCGTGTTCGATCGGGATCACGTCGGGCCCGGCGGTCGCGGGACTCGCGGCCTGTGAGGGTCGGGCCTTTGCGGCCGGACGCTGGGGCTTGGATTCGTCCGGCACGTCGAGCGCGGTCCCGACCACGACGCTTCCGACTAGGGCTGCCGTGACGGCCGCCCCGGCGACGATCGTGCCCGCCGGAGTGAGAAGCGTGGAGATCAGCATTGCGAGCATGCCGGCGCGGCGCGCGCGACGACGGGATGCGGTTTTTTTATCGGTTTTGTTTTGCATACGTGGCGTCCTCGAGCTTCCGAGTACGTCGTTGCAATTCGCGTTCCAAAGGCGGCCCGGCGCGGTGCGCCGCGGAAAACCGGGCTTTGCCGCCGCGACGGCAAGTCAGGCCTGTGCTGGAATCGTCGCTATCGTCTGTCGATCGACAGTTATTTGAGCAGGCGCCGGCGTGTCAGCGCGAGCGCGACGACGTAGCCGACCGTGCCGTAGCCCAGCAGCGCGAGCGTATGCAGGACGATGTCGTCCGGCCGGTTGCCGGCCACGAGCGGGCGCGCGAGGTCGATCGCATGGGTCAGCGGCAGCCAAGCCGACACCGCCTGCAGCGCCGGTGGCAGTTGCGAGACGGGGAAGAAGACGCCGCACAGCAGCACCATCGGCGTGATCACGAGCGTGAAGTAATAAAGGAAGAAATCGTAGCTCGGCGAGACCGCGTTCATGACCAGCCCCATGCCGCCGAAGCAGAAGCCGACCAGCGCGACCACGGGGATGATCCATAGCGTCATCCAGAAGTGGCCGTAAAGGCCCAGGCCCCAGATCACCGCGAGGATCGCGAGGCCGGACAGCAGACTTTTTGCCACCGCCCAGCTCAGCTCGCCGAGCATCACGTCGTCGAGCGTGAGCGGCGCATTCATGATCGCGTCCCAGGTGCGTTGCACGTGCATGCGCGAAAAGCCCGAGTACAAGACCTCGAAGGTCGCCGCGTTCATCGTGCTATAGGCGACCGTGCCGGCGGCGAGGAAGGTCAGGTAGGGCATGCCGCCGACGTCGGGTAGCAGGCGGCCGAGTCCGTAGCCGAGGCCGAGCATGTAGAGCATCGGGTCGGCGAGATTGCCGAGGATCGACGGAATCGCGAGCTTTCGCCAGACCAGGTAATTGCGCTGCCATACCGGAATGAAGCGCCACGACAGACGCGGAAGGCGCAGATGACTAGTCACGCAGATCCCTCCCCGTGAGCTTGAGAAACACGTCCTCGAGGTTCGAGGGGCGGTGCAGGTAGCGCAGCGCGGGCGCCTGCTTGAGTTCGGCGATCACGCGTTCGCCTTCGTCCGTATAACAGAAGAGCGTCTCGCCGACGGTTTCGAAGCGTTGGCACACGGCGCCAGCGCGTTCGCGCGTCCAGTCTTCGAGGCCCTCGCCGAAAATCTCGACGACCGCCGGCTCGATGTGCGATTCGATGAGTTCGCGTGGCGCGCCCTCGGTCATGACGCGGCCGTGGTCGAGGATCGCGAGGCGGTCGGTCAGGCGCTCGGCCTCGTCCATGAAGTGCGTCGTCAGCACGATGGTCTTGCCGGCATTGGTCAGGCGCCGCAGGCCCTGCCAGATCAGATGGCGCGCCTGCGGGTCGAGCCCGGTCGTCGGCTCGTCGAGAAACAGGATGTCCGGGTCGTGCACGAGCGCGCGGGCGAGCGTGAGCCGGCGTTTCATCCCGCCCGAGAGCTGCACGATGCGGGCGTCGGCCTTGTTCGCGAGGCCGGCGAGTTCGAGCAGCTCGGGCACGCGCGCCGCGATCGCGGCTTTGCTCATGCCGAAGTAGCGCCCGTAGGCGAGCAGGTTTTCGCGGACCGAAAAGTCCGGATCGAGATTGTCCATCTGCGGCACCACGCCGACTTTCATCCGCGCCTCGCGTGCATGTGCGGGCACCGCGAAGCCGGCAAGCTCGATGCTGCCGCCGTCGGGTGTGATGAGGCCGAGGAGCAGCCGCAGGGTCGTCGTTTTGCCCGCGCCGTTCGGCCCGAGCAGGCCGAAACATTCGCCGCGCCGTACGTGCAGGTCGAGGCCGCGCACGACTTCGACGTCGCCGTAGCGCTTGGTCAGGCCGTGGACCTTCAGCACGGGCAGGCCTCGAGAAAAGCCTGTTTGAGTTCCTTGAGCTTGCCGTGGAAGAAATGCCCCGCGTCGGGGATCGCCTTGGTCGTCAGCTGCTGTTTCTCGGCCCACAGGCGGATCGCGGGTGGCGGGATCAGCTCGTCGGCCTCGCCGAAGATCACGACCGTATCGGCCGGCACCGCGTCGAACTCGTACATCGTCACCGCCGGCGCGACCAGAATCAGGCGTTTCGCCGGCAATTCCTGGCGCAGCCGATGCTGCACGAAGGCGCCGAAGGAGAAACCGGCGAGCGCCCAGGGCAGGCCCGGGTAGCTCGCTTCGACGAAGCGGGCGACGGCCAGCAGGTCATCGGTTTCGCCCATCCCGGCGTCGAAGGCGCCGTCGCTCATGCCGACGCCACGGAAGTTCGGCCGCACGCTGACCCATCCCGCCTCGTTCGCCGCCTTGGCCAGCGTCGTCACGACCTTGTTGTCGAGGCTGCCGCCGTGCAGCGGATGGGGGTGGGCGACGAGCAGCAGCCCCTGGCGATTGTTTTCCGGGTCGTCGATGACCGTTTCCAGCCTGCCCGCAGGCGCCGGAATACGCAGCTTGTAGCGTTTCACCTGAGCCGCAGGCGCTCGACGATCCGCCCTTCCTTGAGGTGGGCCTCGAAGATCTCGTCGATGTCGCTCTCGTCGACGTAGGTGTACCAGACGCCTTCGGGATAGACGACGAGGACCGGCCCCTCGTCGCAGCGGTCCATGCAACCGGCGGTGTTGATGCGGCATTTGCCTTCGCCGTTCAGGTTGGCCTGCTTGATCTTCTTCTTCAGGTAGTCGCGCATGTGCTGGCCGCCGGCGGCGCCGCAGCATTTGGCCCCATCGTCGCGCTGGTTGGTGCAGAAAAAGACGTGGTGCTTGAAGTATGGGTCAGTCATTCCGAAAAGTCCGAATCCCCAGGAGGGCATGAATGTTTGAGGGCGTTGCCGTAGGCCTTGTCGACCGGATATTTGCGCGCGTTGAGCGCGAGCTTGTCGGCGGCTGCCTCGAGCAGGTCGATTTCGAGGACATCCGCGAGCCGCGTCAGGTAGATGAGCACGTCGGCAATCTCCTGCCGCACCGCTTCGTGCTGCTCGGCGCCGAGTTCCCGGCTTTCCTCGGGCGTGAGCCACTGGAAGGGCTCGAGCAGTTCCGCGGCTTCCACCGACAGCGCCATCGCCAGGTTCTTCGGCGTATGGTAGCGGTCCCATGCCCGCGCCTGCGCGAACTCGTGAATGCGCCGGCGCAGCGTGTCGAGGTCGTCGATGTCGTGTTCAGGCATGGGCAGCATGATACCGCGCCGGACGGCGGGCTCACGACACTGCTGTCGAGGCGCCGACGCCGCCCGTCGCGTGCCGAGGCAGCCGGCCTTGTTCGTAGGGGCTTCCTGTGCTGGTCCGTGGTTTGCTAGCAGCCTCTTCCACAAACACCAGTTTTTTTTAATTCGCTGGTGCATAATGCCGGCGAATTAATACCTACAACGGGGATGGAGATGATCACGATCAAAAAGCACCTCTCGCGCGCGAGCCTGCTGCTCGCAGTGGTCGCCGTCGCGGGATGCTCGGGTACGCCGACATACCCGCCTGCGCCCGAGCGCACCGGGCAGTACGACTGGAATTACCTGGTCGGCCCGGGCGATTCGGTCAACGTCTTCGTATGGCGCAACCCCGAAGTCTCGGGCACCTTCCCGGTGCGTCCAGACGGCAAAATGACCATGAACCTCGTCGAGGATCTGCAGGCGTCCGGCAAGACGCCGACGCAGCTCGCGCGGGACATCGAAAAGGCGCTCGGCAAGTACATCCAGGAACCGATCGTCACTGTCATCGTCGGCGGCGGCATCGGGCCGTTCGACCAGCAGATCCGCGTGGTCGGCGAAGCCGCCAAGCCCCAGGCGCTCAATTACCGCGAGAAGATGAGCCTCGTCGACCTCATGATCGCGGTCGGCGGACTCACCGATTTCGCTGCCGGCAACAAGGCCTACATCCTCCGCACCGTCGACGGCAAGCAGGAGCGCCTCGGCGTCCGTCTCGAAGATCTGCTGCGCGGCGGCGACGTCTCCGCAAACGTCGACATGCGCCCCGGCGATGTCCTCGTCGTGCCTGAAAGCCTGTTCTAAACGTGTCCGCGCCGCTCGCGCGGCGCTCGTGCCCGAGCCCACGCTGGCCGGCGCTTTTTGATGGCTGAGGGTCCTGCGTATGGATCAAGTTTTGCAGCAAGTTCTCGGCTACGCCAAGGCGGCGTGGCAACGCCGCTGGTGGGGCATCGCGGTGGCCTGGCTCGTATGTATCGTCGGCTGGACCTGGGTCATGATCATCCCGGACCGCTACCAGGCGTCGGCGCGCGTCTACGTCGACACGCAAACCCTCCTCAAGCCGCTGTTGTCGGGGCTTGCTGCCGAGCCCAACGTCGAGCAGCAGATCAAGCTCATGACGCGCCAGCTGGTCAGCCGGCCGACGCTGGAGAAGGTCGCGCGGATGACCGATCTCGACGTGAGAGCCAACTCGCCCGAGCAGACCGAGGCGATGCTCAACGGGCTCGCGAGCAAGATCTCGATCGCCGACGCTGGGCGCGAGAACCTCTACACGATCAGCTACCAGGACGCGAACGGCGAACTCGCCAAGAAGGTCGTGCAGTCGCTGCTCACGATCTTCGTCGAGTCGAGTCTCGGCAAGACGCGGCAGGACATTTCGAGCTCGCAGCGCTTCATCGAGGAGCAACTGCAGCAATATCAGCAGAAGCTGACCGACGCCGAGAACGCGCTCAAGGAATTCAAGCAGAAGAACATCGGCATGATGCCGGGGCAGGGTGGTGACTACTACGCCAAGCTCGCCGAGGCGAGCGCCCAGTTGCGCCAGGCGCAACTCGACCAGCAGGAGGCGGTCAACCGCCGCAACCAGCTCAAGCGCCAGCTGGCCGATGAGGAGCCCGAGCTGACCGCGGCCGCCGCGGCCGTGGCGACCGACAGCGAAATCGACGGGCGGATCCAGGCCCTGCAGAAGCAGATGGACCAGTTGCGTCTGCAATACACCGAGCTGCATCCCGACATCCAGGCGACCAAGCGCCTGATCGAAAAGCTCGAGGCGCAGAAGAAGGCCGATCTCGCGCAGAAGAAGGCCGATCCGGCCGGTGCGCGTATCCAGAACCCGGTTTATCAGCAGCTCACGATCGCGATCGCCGAAGCCGACGCGACGGTGGCGTCGCTGAGCGCGCGCGTGGCCGAGTACCAGCGGCGCTACGGCGAATTGCGCAACGCCTCCAACATGATTCCGCAGGTCGAGCAGGAATACACCCAGCTGATGCGCGACTATGACGTCTATCGCCAGAACTACGACGCGCTGCTGAAGCGCCGCGAGTCGGTGACGATGTCGGGCGAAGTCGAGAGCAAGACCGATACCGTCGATTTCCGGGTCATCGATCCGCCCTTCGTGCCGAGCCAGCCGGCCTGGCCGAATCGCCCGCTGCTGCTGTCGCTGGTCACGCTGGGCGGCCTCGGAGCGGGTATCGCGGTGTCCTTCCTCTTGAGCCAGCTGCGGCGCACGGTCACCGACCGTCGCGTGCTGCGCGAGCTGACCGGCCTGCCGCTGCTCGGCGCGGTCTCGCGCGTCGAGACCGAGCAGTCTCGGCGTCGCCGGCGCAAGGGCCTGCTGACCTATCTGGCCGCGCTCGGTAGCCTGATTGCGGCTTACGGTGCGGTGATGGTCCTGCAGCTTGTCGTGACGCGCGCGGGTTAGGAGGGAGCATGAGCATTATCGAAAAAGCCGCCGGCAAGATTGGCGGGGGCGCCCCGACCGGCGCGCAGGACGCCAACCTGATCGAAGGCGCGATGGCCAAGCAGCGCAGCAGCAGTCACGCCAATCCCTTCGTCGCCACGCCGGTCGAGCCGATGTTCAGCACGCCTGACCCCGATCCGACGCTCGAGGGCAACAGCCAGGTGCAGTCGATCAACCTCGCGCGGCTGCACCGCATGGGCGTCGTCTCGCCCGATGCGGAAAAAAGCCAGATCGCCGAGGAGTTCCGCATCATCAAGCGGCCGCTCATCGCGAATGCCTTTGGACAGGGCGCCGCGCGCGTCAAGAACGGCAACCTCATCATGGTGACGAGCTCGCTGCCGGGCGAGGGCAAGAGCTTCTGCGCGATCAATCTCGCGATCTCGATGGCGATGGAGATGGACCGCACCGTGCTGTTGATCGACGCCGACGTCGCCAAGCCGCGCGTGCCCGAGTATCTCGGCATCCATGCCGACAAGGGCCTGCTCGACGTGCTGCAGGACAAGGATCTCAAGTTGTCCGACGTGCTGATCAAGACCGACATCGCCAAGCTGACCGTGCTGCCGGCCGGCCGCACCTACAAGCGCGCGACCGAATTGCTCGCGAGCGCGGCGATGACCCGTCTGGTCGAGGACATCGGCAACCGCTATCCCGACCGCATCATTCTCTTCGACTCGCCGCCGCTGCTCGCGACCAGCGAATCGAGCGTGCTCGCTACCCACATGGGACAGATCGTCATGGTCGTCGAAGCGGAAAAGACCTCGCAGGAGGCCGTGCGCGAAGCGCTGAGCCACATCCAGTCCTGCGAAGTGATCGGGATGCTCCTCAACAAGACCACGCCGACCCCGGGTGCCGATTACTACTATGGCTACTATGGCAGCTACGGCAAATAAGCGTCGCTGCCGGGGCCGGCAGGGAGGCGCGCCGCGGGCGAGCCGCGTATGGCTTTGGTCGGCGTGTCTCGCGTTGGGCCACGCGCCGTCGAGCCATGCCATAGACTGGCGCTTCGAGCCGACGCTGACCACGGCGGCGACCTATACCGACAACGCCAATCAAAGCGCGACCGATCCCGACAACGCGCTGATCCTCAGCGGCACGCCTGGCTTCACGCTGCGCTCGGAAGGCTCGCGTCGGGTTCAGGCGTCGCTGCACTACGGGGCGACCGCCGTCATGCGCTTCGGCGACGACGAGAGCGACGACCTCTATCACAACCTCAACGCCGTCGGTAAAGCCGAACTCGTCGAGGATTTCCTGTTCGTCGATGGCACCGCCCGTGTGTCGCAGGAACTGATCTCGCTGCTCGGCTCGCCCGCCGACGCCGAAGTCAACGACGCCAACCGCGCGACCGTCGGCGCCTATTCGATCAGCCCCTACGTGCAGAAGCGCCTCGGCACCTGGGCCTACGCGCAGGCACGCTATACGAAGAGCGGGGCGATGTTCGAGAACGACGTCGCGGCCGATTCGAACTCGAACGCGTTCAAGGCGAGCCTGAGCAGCGGCACGCGCTTCGACGACCTGAGCTGGTCGCTCGACTACTCGATCCGCGAGACCGACTATCGCGACAGCGCCGACACGACCTTCGAACGCACGAGCGCGACGCTCGGCTATGCGTTGTCACGCAAGTTCCGCGTGTTCGGCACGGTCGGCGAGGACAGCAACGAATACCTGAGCGCGACTGACACCGACGGCTCGTTCTATCGCGTCGGTTTCGGCTGGGCACCGACGCGCCGGACCAGCTTCGAAGCCTCGGCAGGCGAGAGCTACTTCGGTCCGACCTTCGGTCTTTCGGCGAGCCACCGGACGCGGGACACACGCTGGGACCTGCGTTACTCGGAGGATGTGAGCGATATTTCGCGGATGGTGACCGATTACAGCAATTTGCAGGCGGTGAACGCGTCCTGCCCGGCCGGGACGGTACTTCCCGAGACCCCTAACCTACTTGATCTCATCAACGCGCGGTGCGACCTGGATCTTTTCTTCGGTAGCTCGCTCGCCAACAACGTATTCATCGCCAAGCAGTTGACCGCGGGGGTGTCCTGGGACGTCGGTCTGCGCACGACGATGTCGGTGCGCCTCTCGGACCTCACCCGCGAGTTCCAGACGACCACTCAGGGCGAGGACCGCGTGCAGTCCGTCTCGGGCCTCGTCAACTATCGCCTATCGCCGAGAACATCCGCGAACGGCGGCCTTTCATTCATTCGCAACAGCCTCGATAGCACTGCCACGGGCGGCGCCGCGCGCGAGGACGACATCATGAGCTTCGATCTCGGCCTCAACCATCGCTTCACCGAGCAGTTCAACGGTGCGCTGACCTACCGTCATATCGAGCGCGACTCCAACGCGGCGAGCGCGGATTATGAAGAAAACCGCATCACGGCCTCGGTCACCATGCGCTTCTGACCGCGGCCCGACTGGTACCCGCGTGCTGCGCTTCCCCGCACGCGCCGGAGTGCCTCACTGAGAAACCGATCGCGATGTACGAAGACTATTACCGCTTCAGCGCCAAGCCCTTTCAGCTCAATCCCGATCCGCGGTTTTTTTACGGCTCCAAGGGGCACAAGCGGGCGATGGCCTATCTCGACTACGGCCTCTCGCTCGGCGAGGGCTTCATCGTCATCACGGGCGAGGTCGGCGCCGGCAAGACGACGCTCGTGCGCAACCTGTTCCGTCAGCTCGAGGCACACAACCTCGTCGCCGCGCAGCTCGTCTCCACGCAGCTCGACGCCGAGGACACGCTGCGCAGCGTCGCCGCCTCGTTCGGGCTCGAGCACGAGGGGCTCACCAAGTCGGCGCTGCTGAAGAATCTCGAAAGTTTTCTCGCCGCGGCGGCGCGCCAGGGAAAGCGCGCGCTGCTCGTCGTCGACGAAGCGCAGAACCTCACGCCGCGCGCGGTCGAGGAATTGCGCATGCTGTCCAATTTCCAGAACGACGAACGCTCGCTGATCCAGACCTTTTTGCTCGGGCAGCCCGAGTTTCGCGGCATACTGCAGAGCCCGGACATGCAGCAGCTGCGTCAGCGCGTCGTCGCCTCGTATCACCTGGGGCCGCTCGACGCGGACGAGACGCGCGGCTACATCGAGCACCGGCTGCGCACGGTGGGGTGGCAAGGCATGCCGGGCTTCGACGACGACGCGTTTGCCGCCCTGCATCGCTTCAGCGGCGGCATCCCGCGCCGGCTCAACACGACCTGCGACCGCCTGCTCCTGTTCGGCTTCCTCGAGGAAAAGCGCCATTTCGGCGAGGCCGAGGTCGACGAGGTGATCGCCGACCTCAGGAGCGAAGTCGCCCACCAGGACTTCGACCGCGGCGCCAAGCCCGACGCGCGTGCGGCTGATGCCTTCTATGCCGAGGACGGCGGGCGGCTCGCCCAGCGCATCGAACAGCTCGAGCGCTCGGTCAATCGCATCCTCCCGATCGTGCGCAAGATCCTCTACACCGTGAGCGAGCGCGAGGCGGCGAACGACGACACGCCGCCGGGCCCGCACGACCCCGCGCGCTGAAGGGCGTGATCCCCCAATGACCCAGATTCTGTGCGTCGCGGGCGCCCGCCCCAATTTCATGAAAATCGCGCCGGTCATGGCGGCGCTCGCCGAAGCCGGCATCGCCGCGCAGTTGCTCCATACTGGCCAGCACTACGACGCGGCCATGAGTGAGGGCTTCTTCGCCGACCTCGGCATTCCGCAGCCCGACCATCATCTCGAAGTCGGCTCGGGCAGCCACGCCGTGCAGACGGCCGAGGTCATGAAGCGCTTCGAACCCGTGCTTGAACGCGTCCAGCCGCAGGCCGTGCTGGTCGTCGGCGACGTCAACTCGACGCTGGCCTGCGCGCTCGTCGCGGCCAAGCGCGGCGTGCGCGTGATTCACGTCGAAGCGGGCCTGCGCAGCTACGATCGGGCCATGCCCGAGGAAATCAACCGCGTGCTGACCGACCAGATTTCGGACCTGCTGTTCACGACCGAGAAGAGCGCGCTCGCGAATCTGCAGCGCGAGGGGATCGACGCCGCGCGCGTCGAATTCGTCGGCAACGTCATGATCGATACGCTGTACCGCAACCTCGAACGTGCGGTGCCCGCGTCGGGCACGCTCGGCGCGCCGCTCGCGGACTACGCCGTCCTGACCCTGCACCGACCGTCCAACGTCGATCACGCGGCGACACTCGCGGCCTTGCTCGACGTCGTCGCCGAGATCAATCGCACGCTGCCGGTGGTCGTCCCGCTGCATCCGCGCACGCGCGGCAGCATCGAGAAATTCGGCTTCACCTCGAAGCTCGACGGGCTCCGGGTCCTGCCGCCGCTCGGCTACCTGGAGATGCTCGGGCTCATGCGCGAAGCGAAACTCGTGTTGACCGATTCGGGCGGCATCCAGGAAGAAACGACCGCGCTCGGCGTCCCCTGTTTGACGCTGCGCACGAGCACCGAGCGGCCGATCACGATAGACGAGGGCACCAATACGCTCGTCGGACCCGATCCCGCCGCGATTCGCGCCGCCTTCGCCGACGTGATCGCGGGACGTGGCAAGGCCGGCCGCATTCCCGAGTACTGGGACGGCCGCGCTGCGAGGCGCATCGCGCACCATCTGCAGGGCTGGCTGCCGCAGCAGAAAGGCGTGCGCGCGGGGGGTGTCGGCCGATGAAGAACGCCCTGTCGGTCGACGTCGAGGATTACTTTCAGGTATCGGCGTTCGCGCCGCACATTCCGCGCGAGCAATGGAACACGCTGCCGTGCCGAGTCGAACGCAACGTCGATCTGATCCTCGACCTCTTCGACGAGAGCCGGTCGAAGGCGACCTTCTTCACGCTCGGCTGGATCGCAGAGCGTTATCCGCAGGTGGTGCGCCGCATCGTCGACAACGGCCACGAACTCGCGAGCCATGGCTACGGACACGAGCGCGCGAGCGACCTTACGCCGGCCGCGTTTCGCGAGGACATCACGCGCGCCAAGCGTATCCTCGAGGACCTCGGCGGGGTCGCCGTGCGCGGCTACCGCGCGCCGAGTTTCTCGATCGACCATCGCAACTGGTGGGCGGTCGCCGAACTCGAAGAGGCCGGTTACGTCTACAGCTCGAGCATCTATCCGGTGCGGCACGACCATTACGGCATGCCCGACGCGCCGCGTTTCCCGCATCGCCCGAACGGCGAGCGCGGCATTCTCGAGGTCCCGCCGACGACGCTGCCGCTCTTCGGCCGCAACCTGCCTGCAGCCGGAGGGGGCTGGTTTCGCCTGCTGCCCTACGAGATGTCGCGCTGGATGCTCAAGCGCGTCAACGCCCGCGACGGCGCGCCGTGCATGTTCTACTTCCACCCCTGGGAAGTCGACCCCGAGCAGCCGCGCCCGTCCGGCGTGTCGATGAAGGCGCGCTTCCGCCACTACGTCAATCTACAGCGCACCGCGGGCCGCCTGCGCCGCCTGCTGAACGACTTCGAATGGGACCGCGTTGACCGCGTGTTCCTTGGCGAGCCGTGAACAGCCGCGCGCAACCCTTCGTGCACGAGGCAGCCGCGCTCTCGGTACGCACCCTCGACGCGGCCGAAGCCGCGCGCTGGGACACCTACGTCGCGGCGCATCCGGGCGCGACCTTCTTCCATCGTGCCGGCTGGAAGCGCGTGATCGAGGACGCCTTCGCGCACCGGACGCATTTCCTGCTCGCCGAGCGCGCGGGGGAAATCGTCGGCGTGCTGCCGCTGGCCGAGATCAAGAGCCGCCTCTTCGGACACAGCCTGGGCTCGCTGCCGTTCTGCGCCTACGGCGGCATTCTTGCCGACGACGACGAAGCGGCGCGCGCGCTCGATGCCGCGGCGCAGGCGCTCGCGACGCGGCTCGGCGTCGGCGCGCTCGAATACCGCAACCAGGTCGCGCAGCATCCCGACTGGCCGACCAAGGATCTCTACGTCACGTTCAAGAAGGCGATCGCGCCCGAGGTCGAGGCGAACATGAACGCGATCCCTCGCAAACAGCGCGCGATGGTGCGAAAGGGCATCAAGGCAGGTCTCGTCGGCGAGATCGACGGCGATACGAGGCGCTTCTTCGAGGCCTATTCGGCGAGCGTGCACCGCCTCGGTACGCCGGTCTTTTCGCGCCGCTTCTTTCGGCTGCTCAAGGACGCGTTCGGCGACGATTGCGAAGTGCTGACGATCACGCTCAAGGGTGAGGTGATCGCGAGCGTGATCTCGTTCTATTTCCGCGACGAAGTGCTGCCGTATTACGGCGGCGGCACCGACGCCGCGCGTGCCGTCGCCGGCAACGACTTCATGTACTGGGACCTGATGCGCCGGGCCTGCGAACGTGGGCTCAAGGTCTTCGACTTCGGTCGCAGCAAGCGCGGCACCGGCGCCTTCGATTTCAAGAAGAACTGGGGCTTCGAGCCGACGCCGCTGCATTACGAGTATTTCCTCGTCGCGGATTCGACCGTTCCCGAGATCAACCCGCTCAATCCGAAATACCGTCTTTTCATCGAGGCCTGGAAGCGGATGCCGCGTGCGCTCGCCAACGCGATCGGCCCCCATATCGTGAAGAACCTGGGCTAGGTACATGGACGGCCTGTTGTTCCTCGCGCACCGCATCCCGTTTCCGCCCAACAAGGGCGACAAGATCCGTTCCTTCCATCTGCTGCGTCATCTGAGTACGCGTCACGCGATCCACCTCGGCGCCTTCGTCGACGACCCCGACGACTGGCAATACCGGGACGCGCTGAAACCCTATTGCGCGTCGATCAAGCTCGTTCCGCTGCATCCGCGTCGCGCCCGCCTGCGCAGCGTGAGTGGACTCCTGACAGGCGAGGCGCTGACGCTGCCGTATTACCGCAGTGCTGCGCTCGCGCGCTGGGCCGAAGCGCTGGCGCGCGAGGGCACGGTCACCGGCGGGCTCGCGTTCTCCTCGGCGATGGCGCAAAGCATGCCGCCGACGCTTGCGCGGCGCGTGCTCGACATGGTCGACGTCGACTCCGACAAATGGGCGCAGTACGCGCCGACCCGGCGCTGGCCGCTGTCGTGCATCTACGCACGCGAGGCGCGCAAGCTCGCGGCGTGGGAAGCCCGCGTCGCCGAGACATTCGACGCCACGCTGCTCGTCTCGCCCGAGGAAGCGCGCCTGCTGCAGCAGCGCGCGCCGGCCGCGCGCGACCGGATCGCGGCCTTCGAGAACGGCGTCGACGCCGATTATTTTTCGCCCGAGCGCGATTATCCGAATCCGTATGCCGCCGACGTGCGCGCCGTGGTATTCACGGGCGCGATGGATTACTGGCCGAACGTCGACGCGGTGACCTGGTTCGCCGAGCATGTTTTCCCGGCCGTCCGCGAGGCCGTGCCGACGGCGCAATTCACCATCGTCGGCAGCCGCCCGAGCGACGCCGTGCATGCGCTCGGCCGCCGGCCCGGCGTCGTGGTCACCGGCAGCGTCGCCGACGTGCGGCCGTGGATCGCCCACGCGGCGTGTGCGGTCGCGCCGCTGCGCATCGCCCGCGGCGTGCAGAACAAGGTGCTCGAGGCGATGGCGATGGCGCGCCCGGTCGTCGTGACGCCGCAGGCGGCCGAAGGTATCCGCGGCGCACCCGGCCGCGAGTTCGATCTCGCGCTCGACGAGCCGGGGCTCGTGCGCAGCGTCGTCGCCCGCCTGCTTTCGCCGGCTGCGAACCTGCTCGGGCGCGACTGCATCCTCGCCCGCTACGACTGGGGCCGCAACGTCGCTGCCGTCGATGCCTTGTTCACGGCGCCGCCCGCCGTCCTGCCTGACTCGGAGACCTGCCCCGCATGAGCGCCGTGCCCGATTCCCTGCCTGCCGTGCGACCCCATGCCTGGGCGTCGGTGGCGGCGCTGACCCTCGGCGTCGCCGTGATCGTCGCGGGCATGTTCTGGCCGACGCTCCATTCGATGATCGAGATCTGGGAGCGCTCCGAAACCTTCGCCCACGGCTTTCTGATCTTCCCGATCAGTGTCTGGCTGATCTGGCGACAGCGCGATACCCTGGCGCGGATCGCGCCGCAGACCGACCCGCGCGGCCTGGTGCTGCTCGCGGCCGGCGGCGCTGCCTGGCTGCTCGCCGAAGCCGGCAGCGTCAACGTCGTCGCCCAGTACGCGTTGATCGTGATGCTGATCGCGACGGTCTGGACGCTGCTCGGTTGGGCCTTCGTGTGGGCGGCGTTCTTTCCGCTCATGTTCCTGTTCTTCGCAGTGCCGGTCGGCGAATTCCTGATCCAGCCGCTGATGGGCGTGACCGCCGACTTCACGGTCGCGCTGCTGCAGATCACCGGCGTCCCGGTGTACCGCGAAGGCATGTTTTTCAGCGTCCCGAGCGGCGACTGGTCGGTTGTCGAGGGCTGTTCCGGCTTGCGTTACCTGATCGCGTCGGTCACGCTCGGCGCGCTCTACGCCTATCTGACCTACCGTTCCTGGCAGCGGCGGCTGCTCTTCACCGTGGCCGCGATGATCGTGCCGGTCTTCGCCAACGGCGCGCGCGCCTACATGATCGTGATGATCGCTCACCTGTCCGACATGAAGCTCGCGCTCGGCGTCGACCACTACATCTACGGCTGGGTGTTCTTCGGGATCGTGATGCTGCTGCTGTTCTGGATCGGCAGCTTCTGGCGCGAGGACGAGACGCAGGCGCCGGCCGACGGCGCCGTGATTGCGCCGGCGTCGCCGCAAGCCCGTGGGATCGGCGTGCTCCCGGCGGCCCTGCTCCTCGTGCTCGGCGCGGTGCTGTGGCCGGCTTATGCCCGCTGGCTCGACGCCCGCCCGCTGCCGGACATGCCGGCGCTGCAGATCGAGGCCGAGGGCGGCTGGGAGCGCGGCGCAGCGTTCACGAGCTGGCTGCCGCACTGGGTCGGCGCCGACCGTCAGCTGCGCGCGTTTTACATCCAGGCCGGGCGCCCGGTTTTCCTCGAACTCAATTACTACGCGACCCAGCGCCAGGACGCCGAGCTCGTCAATTCGCAGAACTTCATGATCCGGCAGAAAGATCCGGTGTGGTCGAACGTCGGCGAAGCGGTCGTCGCGGTCGAGATCGGCGGGATCGAACGCCCCGTGCGGCAGGCCCGAATGCGCGGCGGGAACGGCCAGCGCCTGCTCGTCTGGCAGTGGAACCTGATCAACCAGAAAGCCGTCGTCAACGACCATCTCGCCAAGCTCGTGCTCGCCTGGGACCGCGTCCGCCTGCGCCGCGACGACGGCCTCTCGGTGCTGATCGCGACGCCCTACGAGGAAGGCCGTATCGACGACGCGGCAGCGACGCTCGCGCGCTTCGCGGCGGACATGGGCCCGGCGCTGGAAAAAACGCTCGATCGGGTCGACGGGAAGTGACGGTCCATATCGTGCACGTCGTCCACCGCTTCGACACCGGCGGCATGGAAAACGGCATGGTCAATCTTTTCAACACGCTTCCGCCCGAGCGTTTTCGCCACACGGTCGTGGCGCTCACCGATTACAGCGCCTTCCGCCATCGCATCACCGCGCAGCGCGTCGATTTTCACGCACTCAACCGGCCGCCCGGCCACGACGTCGGCTGGGCGCTGCAACTCTGGCGCCTGTTGCGCCGGCTCAAGCCCGACCTCGTGCATACGCGCAACCTCGCCGCGCTCGAAGCGCAGTTCGTCGCGGCGGCCGCCGGCGTGCGCGCGACTGTGCACGGCGAGCATGGCCGCGATGTCTTCGACCTTCACGGCCGCAACTGGAAGTACAACCTGCTGCGCCGGGCGGCGCGGCCGCTGGTGACCAACTATCTCGCCGTGAGCCGCGACCTCGAGGCCTGGCTGCGCCGCGACATCGGCGTGCCGGCGCATCGCCTGCACCAGGTTTACAACGGCGTCGACAGCGTGAAATTCCATCCGCGCAGCGGGCCGCGGCCTGACTTCGCCCACCCCGAGAGCATAGTGTTCGGCTCGGTCGGGCGCATGGTCGAGGTCAAGAATTACCCGCTGCTGGTGCGGGCGTTCATCCAGCTCATGCGCCAGCAGCCGGACCGCGCCGAGCGCGCGCGGCTCGCGATCGTCGGCGCCGGCCCGGCGCGCGAGGCCTGCCTCGAGATGCTGCAAGGCGCCGGCCTCGATCACCTTGCCTGGCTGCCGGGCGAGCGCGACGACATCGCGGCGGTCATGCAGGCGCTCGACGTCTTCGTCCTGCCGTCGAAAAACGAGGGCGTCTCCAATACCATCCTCGAAGCCTTCGCGAGCGGCCTGCCGGTCATCGCGACGGCGGTCGGCGGCAACGTCGAACTGGTCGAACACGGCGTCAGCGGCCTGCTCGTGCCGTCCGACGACCTCGACGAGATGGTACGGGCCTTGCTCTTCTACCTCGACTCGCCGGCCCGCATCGGCGCGCACGGCAAGGCGGCGCGCGAGCGTGCCGAGCAGCGCTTCAGCATCCCGGCGATGGCGCGGGCCTACGCCGACGTTTACGAACAGACGCTTGGCAGGCGACGCCAAACGGCCGTCGACCGGCCCGAATAATCGACAGAACAGGATTCGACACGCATGTGCGGCATCACCGGGATTTTCGACACCAGCGGCGTCAACGCGATTTCACGCGACCTGCTGCAGCGCATGAACGAGACCCAGCACCACCGCGGTCCCGACGAAGGCGGCCTGCATCTCGAACCTGGACTCGGGCTCGGGCATCGGCGCCTGTCGATCATCGACCTGTCGAGCGGTCAGCAGCCCTTGGCGAACGAGGACGGCAGCGTCGTCGTCGTGTTCAACGGCGAGATCTACAACTTCCAGGAACTCGTCCCAGAGCTCGAGGCGCTCGGCCATGTCTTCCGCACCCATTCCGACACCGAAGTCATCGTCCACGCGTGGGAGGCCTGGGGCGAGGCATGCGTCGCGCGCTTTCGCGGCATGTTCGCGTTCGTGCTGTGGGATCGCAACCAGGAAACGCTCTTCGTGGTGCGCGACCGCTTCGGCGTCAAACCGCTCTATTACGCCTTCCTCGACACCGGCGAGTTCATTTTCGGTTCCGAGCTCAAGTCGCTGATGGTCCACCCGAGTCTCGGGCGCGAGGTCGACCCGCTCGCGGTCGAGGACTACTTCGCCTACGGCTACGTGCCCGAGCCGCGCACCATCTTCAAGCGCGTGCACAAGCTGCCGCCCGGCTTCACGCTGACGCTGAAGCGCGGTGCGCCGCGCGCGCTGCCGAAGCAATACTGGGACATGCCCTTCGCGCCGGTCGCGGTGAAGGACGAAGCCGGCGCGATGGACGAGCTGGTCGAACGCATGAAGGAATCGATCCGCCTGCGCATGATCGCCGACGTGCCGCTCGGCGCCTTCCTCTCGGGCGGCGTCGACTCGAGCGCCGTCGTCGCGATGATGGCGACCCAGTCGTCGACGCCGGTCAACACCTGCTCGATCGGCTTCGACGACCCGGCGTTCAACGAGATCGAGTACGCGCAGCAGGTCGCCGACCGCTACCACACCCGGCACCACGTCGAGACCGTCGCCGCCGACGACTTCAGCCTGGTTGGCAAGCTCGCCCAGGTCTACGACGAGCCCTACGCTGATTCGTCGGCGCTGCCGACCTATCGCGTCTGCGAACTCGCGCGCAAGCACGTCAAGGTCGCGCTGTCGGGCGACGGCGGCGACGAGCATTTCGCCGGCTACCGGCGTTACCGCTGGTTCCGCTACGAGGAACGCATGCGCTCCATCATCCCGCTCGGTCTGCGCCGCCCGCTGTTCGGAACGCTCGGCCTGCTCTACCCGAAGGCCGACTGGGCACCGAAGATGTTTCGCGCCAAGACGACTTTCGAGGCGCTCGCGCGCGACACTGTCGAAGGCTATTTCCATGGCGTCTCGCTGCTCTCGAACGCCCAGCGCGCCCAGCTTTTTTCGCCGGCGTTCCGGCGTGAGCTGCAGGGCTACCAGGCGGTCGACGTGCTGCGACGCCACGCCGCGGTGGCGCCGACCGACGACCCGCTGTCGCTTGTGCAGTATCTCGACATGAAGACCTATCTCGTCGGCGACATCCTGACCAAGGTCGACCGCGCGAGCATGGCGCATGCGCTCGAAGTGCGCGAGCCGCTGCTCGATCACGAGCTGATGGGCTGGGTCTCCGGTCTTCCGGTCGACCTCAAGCTGCGCGGCAGCGAAGGCAAGTACCTGCTCAAGAAGGCGATGGAGCCCTACCTGCCGCACGACGTGTTGTACCGGAAGAAAATGGGCTTCTCGGTACCGCTCGCGGCCTGGTTCCGCGGCCCGCTCGCGGCGACGATCCGCACGGTCGTGCTCGGCGAGCGGCTCGCCGGGACCGGCATGTTCAACTGCGAATTCCTCCGCGAGGTGGTCGAGGCGCACCAGTCCGGCCGCCGCGATTTTTCGGTGATCCTGTGGACCGTCCTGATGTTCGACGCCTTCCTCGGCCAGGTGCTGGGCCTCGACGACACGGCGCGCGAGGCGGCATGAAGATCCTGCACGTATTCGACCACACGCTGCCGCTGCATTCCGGCTACACCTTCCGCAGCGCGGCGATCCTGCGCAACCAGCAGAAGCTGGGCTGGCAGACCTTCCACCTCTCTGGCCCCAAGCAGGTCGATTGCAGCGTCGCCGAAGAGGACGCCGACGGCCTGCATTTCTACCGCACGCCCAGACCTGAAGGCGTGCTCGCGCGGCTGCCCGGCGGCGATCCCTTCGCCGTCATGGCCGCGATCGAGAAACGCCTGCTGCCGCTCGCGCGCGAGCTGCGTCCCGACGTCCTGCACGCCCACTCGCCCGTGCTCGACGCGATGCCGGCGCTTCGCGTCGGCCGCAAACTCGGCATTCCGGTGGTGTACGAAATCCGCGCGTTCTGGGAAGACGCCGCGGTCGACCACGGCAGCACGACCGAAGGCAGCCTGCGCTATCGCCTCACGCGCGCGCTCGAAACGCGCGCCGTGAAGCAGGCCGACGCCGTCACGGTGATCTGCGAGGGGCTGCGCGCGGATCTGGTCGCGCGCGGCATCCCCGCCGGCAAGATCACGGTCATTCCGAACGCGGTCGACGTCGACAAGTTTGCGGTCGGCGGCCAGGCCGACCCCGAACTCAAGATGAAGCTCGGCCTCGGGGCCAGCCGCGTGCTCGGCTTCATCGGCTCGTTCTATGCCTACGAAGGCCTCGACCTGCTGATCGGCGCCTTGCCGGCGATCACCGCGCGTGCGCCCGACGTGAAGGTGCTGCTCGTCGGCGGCGGCCCGCAGGACGCCGCGCTCAAGGCGCAGGTGATGGCCCTCGGCCTCAAGGATCGCGTCGTCTTCGCCGGCCGCGTCCCGCACGCCGAGGTCAACCGCTACTACGATCTCGTCGACGTGCTCGTCTACGCCCGACATCCGATGCGGCTGACCGAACTCGTCACGCCGCTGAAGCCGCTCGAGGCCATGGCGCAGGGCCGGCTCATGGTCGCGTCCGACGTCGGCGGCCACCGGGAACTGATCGACGACGGCAAGACCGGCGTGTTGTTCCGCGCCGGTGACGCCGACGACCTCGCGCGCAAGGCGGTCGCGCTGCTCGACAACGCATCCGACTGGGAACGCATCAAGGCGAACGGCCGGCGCTTCGTCGAGACCGAGCGCAACTGGGCGGCGAGCGTCGCCCGTTATCGCGGCGTCTACCAGCGTCTCGTGCAGACGGAGGCGGTGCTTGACTGAAGCGCGCGGCGGCGGCGCCGAGATCGTCGTGTTCAGTTCGCTGTTCCCGAGCGCGGCACGCCCGGGTGCCGGGCTTTTCATCCGCGAGCGCATGTTCCGCGTCGCGCAGCGTCGCCGGCTCGTCGTCGTCTCGCCGCAGCCATGGTTTCCCGGGCAGTCGCTGATACGTCGCGTGCGTGCGGGCTACCGTCCGCCGGTTGCCACGTTCGAGGTCCAGCAGGGGATCGACGTCCACCATCCGCGTTTCCTTTCGCTGCCCGGTGTGCTGCGCCGGCTCGACGGTCTGTCGATGGCGCTCGCCTGCCTGCCGCTGCTGCGCCGCCTGCGCCGCGACGGCGCACGACTCATCGACGCGCACTTCGCCTATCCCGACGGCGACGCGGCGACGCGCCTCGGGCGCTGGCTCGGCCTGCCGGCGACCGTGACCTTGCGCGGCACCGAAGTGCCGCACAGCCGCAACCCGGTCCTGCGGCGCCGGCTGCGCCGCGTCGTGCGTGACGCCGCGCGCGTGTTTTCGGTGTCGGATTCGCTGCGGCGTCTCGCGCTGGAGCTCGGCGCCGACCCGCGGAAGACCGAGGTCGTCGGCAATGGCGTCGACGTCGGCGTGTTCCACCCGGTCGATCGTGCCGCAGCCCGCGCGCGCTTCGGCCTGCCCGACGATGCGCGCGTCCTCGTCTCGGTCGGGGGGCTCGTTGAGCGCAAGGGCATGCACCGGGTTCTCGACTGTCTGCCGGCGCTGCGCGCGCAATGGCCGGACCTGCATTACCTCGTGGTCGGCGGCGCGAGTGCGGAAGGCGACATGCGTGCCGAACTCGAGGCGCGGACCGCACGCCTGGGCTTTGCCGGCCGCGTCCACTTTCCCGGCACCTTGCCGCCCGCCGAGCTCAAATGGGCGCTCTCGGCCGCCGATGTGTTCGTGCTCGCGACGCGCAACGAGGGCTGGGCCAACGTCTTTCTCGAGGCGATGGCCTGCGGCCTGCCCGTCGTCACGACCGACGTCGGCGGCAATCGCGAGGTCGTCGGCAGCGCCGAACTCGGTCGGGTCGTGCCCTTCGGCGACGCGTCCGCATTGACCGCGGCGCTAACCGACGCGCTGCGCACGGACTGGGACCGCGAGGCGATCATCGACTACGCCCGGCGCAACCAGTGGGACGCGCGGATCGAGCAGCTGCTGCGCGCCTTCGACACGATCGTCGGGATCCGCTCCGGCGACGCGGAGTTCGCGCCGCGATGAGCGTGCCGGCCTGGTTCGCGCGCGGCGTCTTCCGCCTGCAGGAGGCGCTGGTGCGGCGCCCGACCTTCGCCACGCTGCGTGAACTCGAGCGCACGCAATGGCTCACGCCCGCGCAGATGCGCGACTACCAGACGGCCCGGCTCAATGCGCTGCTGCAGATCGCGCTCGCCCACAGCCCGTGGCACGCGGCGCGCATCGAGGCCGCCGGGCTCGGCGACAGCGTCAGGGCCGGCCAGATGCAGCTCGACGCGCTCGCGCGTCTGCCGACCATGGACAAGCGCGACGCCCGCGAGAACGTCGAGCAACTGGTCTGGCGCGGCGTGCCCGGCGGCGTTTTTCCCTATACGACCGGTGGCTCGAGCGGCGAGCCGCTGATTTTCCACTTCGGCCGTGCGCGCCAGGCCGCCGACGCCGCGGGGCGCCTGCGCGCACGGCGCTGGTGGGGCGTCGAGCCGGGTGCGCGCGAGGTCTATCTATGGGGGGCGCCGGTGGAGCTGAAGAAGACCGACCGCATCAAGACGCTGCGCGACCGGCTCGTGAACCAGTTGCTGCTGAACGCCTTCGAGATGTCGCCCGCGCGCATGGACGACTACCTGCGTGCGATCGCGGCGTGGAATCCGCAGGCGATCTATGGCTACGCGAGCAGCCTCGCCCTGCTCGCCGCGCATGCCGAAGCGCGCGGGCTGCGCCCCCGGCTGCCCGCGCTGCGCGTCGTCAGCAGTACCGGCGAGCCGTTGTTTCCGCACCAGCGCGAACTGATCGAACGCGTGTTCGGCGTCGCGGTCTCGGTCGAATACGGCGCGCGCGACGCCGGCCTGATGGCGCTCGAGTCACCCGACGGCGTGCTGCTGCAGATGAGCGAGACCCATCTCATCGAGGTACTCGACGGCGCCGGCAATCCGGCCGAGGAGGGCGAGGCCGTCGTCACCTCCCTCGTCTCTGCGGCGCAGCCCTTCATCCGCTACCGTACCGGCGACGTCGTCCGGCACAGCGGCCGTGCCGATCCGGGCGGCCGCGGCCTGGCCGTGCTCGACGCCGTCGTCGGGCGGCAGACCGATTTCATCGTCGCCGCCGACGGCCGCATCATGCACGCGCTCGCGCTGATCTACGTGCTGCGCGCGATCCCCGGGGTCGCGCAGTTCAAGCTGGTCCAGCACGCGGTCGACCGCATCGAGGTGGAGGTCGTGCCGGGACCGCAATGGGACGCCGGTGCGGCCGACGCGCTGATCCAGGGCCTGCGCGCCCGCCTCGGCGAGTCGCTCGCGGTCGACCTGAAACTGCAGGAGGCGATCGCGCCCGAGGCGTCGGGCAAGCACCGCTACGTGGTCAGCCACGTTCGGCTCGACGGCGCACTTGCGCAGGCGGGAGCCGCGCGGACATGAGACCGAGCGCACGCCTCGATGCGTCGATGCGCCACAAGGCGCGGCGCGCGCGCGCGCTGCGCTGGATCCTGCAGGACCTCGCCGGGGTCGCGCGCCAGCCTGAGCAGGCGCATCGCACCCACCTGCGGGCGACGCTCGAATGGCTGTGCCGTGCGCAGGACGCGTCGGCGACGCCTGGCTTGGCCGCGGGCGGCTGGACCTTCGAAGCGGGCTGGCAGGCGCCGAGCGTCGACGCCACGGGGCGACTGATCGAAACCTTCCTGCCGGCGGCCGAATATCTGGCCTGGCCGGAACTCACCGAGCGCGCACGCCGCATGCGCGACGCCTTGCTCGAGACGCCCGAGCCCGCGTCGCTCGGGCGCCTCCACGGCCTGGTGGCCGCGCACGTGCAGCTTGGCGACGCCGAAAGTCTGGCGCGCGCCGTGCGCGACGCGCGGGGCCTGTACGTCGACACCGGCCGCACGCCGGCGTGGCACGCCGATGCGGCCCACGTGCTCGCGCGGCTCGCGGTACTCGCCGACGAAGCCGTTTTGCGCGAAGCAGCGCGCGCGCACCTGCAGGCTGCGTGCTGCGCGCAGACGCCGAGCGGCTGGTTCGTCGACGTCGCCGCGCCGACGCCAACCGCGGCGCTCGCCCGTGCGCTGCGAAGTCTGGCCGAAGCGAGCCGGCTGCTTGGGGATGCGGCCGCGCTCGAGGCGGCCCTGCGCGTCGCCCGCCCGCTCGGCGACGCCCTGCGCGCCGACGGCTCGCTATGTGCCGCCTTCGATGACGGATGGACCCCCGGTGCGCGTCACGCCTGCGTGCCCGGCAGCGCGCAAGTGGCCGCCGCGTGGCTGCGGCTGGCGCAGCTGGGCGAGGGCACGGCCTGGCGCGATGCGGCCTGGCGCCTGCTCGCCTGGGTCAAACGCTGCCAGCGCACCGAAGGTGAGCGGCTCGCGCTGCGCGGCGCGCTGCCGAATGCGGCGCCGATCTGGCGCGGTCCGGCCGCATTCGGTTTCCACACGCTCGGCGCAAAATACTTCGCCGACGCGCTGATGATGGATATGGTCGGAATCGCCATCCCGCCCGCTGTACAGAAAGCCGAATCTGCATGAGAGATATTTTCGTCGTAAGCGTCATTTTCGGGTTGCTGCCTTTCGTCCTCAGACGTCCCTGGCTCGGCATCCTGCTCTGGTCGTGGCTCGGCTACATGAACCCGCACCGGCTGGCCTGGGGCTTCGCCTACAACCTGCCGTTTTCGATGATCGTCGGCCTCGTCACGATCGCCGCCTTCATGGCGTCGAAGGAAAAGAAGGAGATGCCGTGGACGCGGGAGACGATTTTTCTCCTGATCTTCGTCGCCTGGATGCTCTTCACGACGCTCTTCGCGTTCTATCCCGACGTCGCCTGGATGCAGTGGGACAAGGTGTGGAAGATCCAGCTCATGATCTTTCTCACCGCGCTCATCATCAACGATCGCGACAAGCTGCACTGGCTGCTCTGGGTGATCGTGCTGTCCTTCGGTTTCTACGGGATCAAGGGCGGCATCTTCACGATCATCAACGGCGGAGCCTACCGCGTGCAGGGGCCGAGCGAGACCTTCATCACGGGCAACAACGAACTCGCGCTGGCGCTCGTGATGACCATCCCGTTGATCCGCTACCTGCATCTGCAGGACACCCGCAAGTGGATGAAGACCGGGCTCGCCGCCGCGATGGTCCTGACCGGCGTCGCGGCGATCGGCAGCCAGTCGCGTGGCGGACTCGTGGCGATGGTCGCGATGGGTATCTTTCTCTGGCTCAAGAGCCGCAACAAGATCGTGACCGGCCTCTACATGGCCGTCGCGGTCGGCATCATCGCGGCGGTCATGCCGCAGGAATGGTACGACCGCATGAACACGATCAACACCTACCAGGACGACCAGTCGGCGCAGGGTCGGATCAACGCCTGGCACACCGCGTTCAACGTCGCCAAGGACCGCGTCACCGGCGGCGGCTTCGAGATGTGGCGGCCGCCCGTGTTCCGCCAGTACGCGCCGGATCCCTACAACGTGCGCGACGTGCACAGCATCTATTTCGAGATCATGGGCGAGCAGGGGTTCATCGGCTTCGCGCTGTTCATGCTGCTCGGGCTCCTGGCCTGGCTGCGCGCGCAGCAGATCATCAAGCGCTGCAAGAAAGATCCGGACAAGAAATGGGCCGCCGATCTGGCCGCGATGATCCAGGTCAGCCTGATCGGCTACGCGGCAGGCGGCGCCTTCCTCGGCATGGGCTATTTCGACCTGCCCTACCACCTGATGGTCATTCTGGTGCTGGTCGCCAAATTCTCCGGCGTGCTGCAGAAACAGCCGGTGCCCGTGGGGGGATTCGGCAAGCGGCGCGAGGCCGCGGCGGGGTAGCGCAGCGTGGAACCGGCGCTAGTGCGCGTTCGCCTGCAGCCAGCGCTCGAGCATCATCACGACCCAGATCATGACGCCGTAGTAGCTCGCGTGCGGGCCACGCTGCATCGCGAGCATGTGGTCGAGGTAGCCCGGCTGGACCCAGCCACGGCGCTTGAAGTCCGAGAGACTGTCGTGCACGAGTTCGGCGAGCGGCGCGTGTTGTGTGCTCCATACGCCGAACGGCAGGCCGAAGCCGTGCTTGCGCTTGTTGATGATCTCTTCCGGCAGCAGGTCGCGCAGGGCTTCCTTGAAGAACCAGCGCAGCGCTTGTCCGCGTACCTTCCAGTCGACCGGAAGATGGTTCGCGAGCGCGACCAGGCGGTCGTCGAGCAGCGGGTAGGCGACCTCGACCCCCGCCGCCTCGGTCATCGTGCCGACCTTGCGCAGGTCGTTGTCGGCGAGCGTGAACTTGAGGTCGAGATGCATCATGCGGTTGATGTAGTGGTCCGACGCCGTGCGCGCGTAGACCTCGGTGAGCGCTGCATCCGCCGCCGAAGGATCGACCGCGGCGACGAAATCGGCGGCGAAGATCTGGTCGAGCGGCGTGCGGTGCAGGAAGTTGTAGCTTTCCATGCGCAGCGGCAGCCCCATGTTCGCCTGGCGGACGTAGCTCTTGAGCTTGGACAGCGGAAAGTGATCGGACACGCCCGGAAGCGTCGCCAGCGGCTCGATCAGGCCGTGGCGCAGCGGCGCCGGCACGCGGAAATAATTTTCGAACAGCTTCTGCTTCGCGTAGCGCGCGTTGCCGCCGAATATCTCGTCGCCGCCGTCGCCGGCGAGCATGCGTCCGAAGCCCGCTTCGCGCGCGGCGCGGGCGCAGAAATAGGTCGGGACCGCGGAGTCGTTGCCGAAGGGCTCGTCGTATTCGCGCGCGATCAGCGGAATCGCGGTGACGATGTCGGCCGGCTTGAGGTAGTACTCGTGGCGCCGGCTGTCGTACCGCGCGGCGGCACAGCGGGCATACGCCATTTCGTCGAAGCCCTCGGCGTCGAAACCGATCGAGAAGGTATCGACGGGCCCGCCGCGCGCCGCCGTCAGCGCGCCGACGACCGTCGAACTGTCGGTGCCGCCCGAGAGAAACGCTGCGGTCGCCGGCCCGTCGGCGTCGCGCACGGCCGCGTCGAGGACGCGACGGAAGGCGTCGCGCTGCACGTCGAAGCCCGCGTCGTGCGGCGTGTAATCGGCGTGCCAGTAGAAGCGCGTCGCGAGCCGTCCGTTCTCGAGCGTGACGATCTGTCCGGGCAGCAGCTTGTGCACGCCGCGGTAGAGGCTGCGCGGCGCGGGGATGTTGTGGAAGTACAGGTAGTCGTAGATCGCCTGCGGCTCGATGTTGCGGCCGACGGCAGGGTGGGCGGCGACGTGCTGGACGCTGCTGCCGAAAACGAGCTGGTCGCCGCGATGCGCGTAGCCCAGGCGTTCCGCACCCATGCGGTCGAGCACGAGGCAGGCCTTCTTCGCCTGCGGCTCGAGCACGGCGAAGGCGAAATTCCCCTGCATGCGCGCCGGCAGGCCGGCGCCGTGGCTGCGCCAGCCCTGCGCGACCGCGGCGGCCGGGCCGGTTTCGCGGGCGACGCGCGCGAGGTCCGCGTCGACGAAGCGCGGGCGTCCCATGAGCGCCACCGCGTGTCCATCCTCGACCGCGATGTCGGCCTTGCCGAAGCGCGACTGCGCCGCCAGTCCGAGTTCCGCGCTGTGGTATCGACGCAGGCCGGCCGCGTCGGCATCGCCGCCCGCGATCTGCCGGATCAGGTCCTGATGCGCGCCGTCGGCGCCTAGCCAGCCAAAAATGCCATCCATCGTGTGTGCGGTCGAAGCGATACGGGATAATGGGCGCCAATATAAACGAGCCCGGCAGGTTGGCACGAATCCTGTCGGACCCGTCCGCCTGGACGGGGCATCGGCGACATAAACGGGAGGCGCATGCGTTCGCGCGATTTTTTCGAGAAGGTGGGGAAGACGCTGGCATTCCATGCGCGCCGCGCGCAGCGTCGGGCGCGTGGACTGCGCTGGGATCTTGCGCCGCGCGCCGCGGTTCGCCCGATCATCGTGATCGGCTGTTCGCGCGCGGGCACCACGCTCGTCTACAAGACGCTGTCCGAATCGCACGAGATCGGCAGCCTGCAGCGCGAGACTCACGATTACTGGGCGAGCCTGCATCCTCCGGCCGCCAAGAACTGGGACACCCATGCCCTCGACGCGGGCGACGCCAGCGCCGCCGAGCGCGCGACAGTCAGCCGCTACTTCCACACCTGGACCGGACGCGACCGCTGGGTCGACAAGAACAACCAGAACGGCCTCTGCGTGCCCTATCTGCACGCGCTTTTCCCCGACGCGGTGTTCGTCTTCGTCAAGCGTAGCCCGGGCGACAACCTCAATTCGCTGATTGAGGGATGGCGCAAGCCCGACGAATTCGCGACCTGGTCGCGCGAGCTGCCGGCGGAAGTGGCGGTGGAAAACGGCGAACTGCGCGAGTGGTGCTTCTTTCTCGCCGACGGCTGGCGCGACTACCTGAACGCCGCGGTCGAAGACGTCGCGGCCTTCCAGTACGCGGCGATCAACGGCGCGATCCTCGACGCGCGCGCCGCGATCCCGGCAGCGCAATGGGTCGAGGTGTTCTACGAGGATTTTCTGCGCGACCCGCGGGCGACCTTCCGCGGCATCTTCGAGGCCTGTAGCCTGGCTTTCGATGCGCGCCTCGAGGCGCATTGCGCCGCGGTGCTCGACATTCCCTACAACGCGTTCTCCGAAATCCGCCTCGACAAATGGAAGGACGGGCGCAACCGCGAGCGGATCGAGCGCGTGCTGCCGCAGCTGGCGCCGCTGGCGGCGCGGCTCGGCTACTGATGGAGTTGCTGGCGTTCGCCCTCGCGGGGCTCGTGCTGCTCTGGGGCGGCGTGCTGCTCGCCTTCGCGCGCCCGCTCGTCGCGCGCTGGCGCGAGCCGGTGCTGCGCCAGCCCGTGCTCGTGATCGAGAGCGACGACTGGGGCGCCGGGCCGCTCGAACAGGCCGACGCGCTGCAGGCGCTCGCGTCCCTGCTGCGGCGCGTGCACGACCGGAGCGGTCGCCGTGCGCTGATGACGCTCGGCGTCGTGCTCGAAGTGCCGGACGGCCCGCGCGTCGCCGCCAGCGGATGTCGCGAATATCACGCGTGCACGCTCGCCGACGCCCGTTTCGCGGCGGTGCGGCAGGCGATCCAGGCCGGCGTCGCCGACGGCGTCTTCGTCCCGCAGTTGCACGGCCAGTGTCATTACTGGCCGCCGGCGCTGCTGGCCGCGGCGCGCCTCGACGAGGGGGTGCGCGCCTGGCTCACCGCAGCCGAGCCCGGGCCGACCGAAGTCCTGCCCGCCGCGCTGCAGACCCGCTGGGTCGACGCCGCGCGCCTGCCCGCGGCAGCGCTTCCGGCGGCGGCCATCGCAGCCGCGGTCGCCGAAGAGTGCGCGAACTACGCGTCGATCTTCGGGACGCCGCCGAAGGTCGCGGTCGCGACGACCTTCGTCTGGACCGAAGCCGTCGAAGAGGCCTGGGCACGCTGCGGGGTCGAGGCCGTCGTGAGCCCCGGCGCACGCGCAACCGGCCGCGACGCGCAAGGCCGGCCGGCCGGCGTCGACCGGGCGATGCTGAGCGGGCAACGCGCCCGCGCGGGCCAGATCTATCTCGTGCGCGACGTGTACTTCGAACCGGTGCGCGGGCACGCCCCGCAGCAGCTCGTCGCCGGCCTGCTCGCGCGCGCTCGCCAGGGAAGGGCCTGCCTCGTGGAGACGCACCGCTTCAATTTCCTGCAGGCGCGCGATGCGAGCCTCGCCGCGCTCGAAGCCGGCCTTGCCGCCGCGCTTGCGGCGTGCCCGGCGCTGCGCTTCGCGACGCCGCTCGAACTTGCCCGCGCGCTGCGCGAGCGCGACCCGGCCTGGGTCGACACCCGCTGGCGGCCGCGACTCGCGGCGTGGCGCGCGCGCCTCGACGAGATCCCGCGCTTTCGCCGGGCCGCGCGGCTGAGCGGGCTGCAGTTTCCGCTGGCCTTGCTGCGAGGCGAGCGGTGACGCCGCGCTTTTCGGTCGTCATTCCGGCGTACAACGCCGCGGCGACGCTCGCGCGCGCGATCGAATCGGTGCGCGCGCAGAGCTGGCCCGCGCACGAGATCATCGTCGTCGACGACGGGTCGAGCGACGCGACCGCGGACGTCGCTGCAGGCTTCGGCGACGACGTGCGCCTGATCCGACAGCCGAACCAGGGCGTCGCCGCCGCGCGCAACCGCGGCGCGCGCGAGGCCAGCGGCGACTGGCTCGCGTTCCTCGACGCCGACGACTGGTACGCGCCGGACCGGCTGAGGCTGCACGCCGAATGGATCGCCGAAGACCCGACGCTCGATTTCCTGACCGGAGACTACGAATACCGCGACGAGGCGGGGACACCGCTCGGAACGTCGATGGCCCAGCACGACGCCGGGCGCCGCATGCTCGACAAGGCAGGCGGCGCGCGGCGCGTCGTGATGGACGCAGCGGACGAGATCGCGGCCTTCGTCGCCGACCATTTCGGCGATACCCACACGCTGTCGCTGCGTCGCGAACGCTTCATCGCGCTCGGCGGCTATCCCGTCGGCTTCAAGGTCTGCGAGGACGTGCATCTGCTGACGCGTCTGGTCGCGGTGAGCCGGCGCATCGGCGTGAGCTGCGCGTGTCTCGCCGTCTACCTGATCCACGGCGGCAGCGCGACGCGGCGCGATCCGGTCGCGGCGCAGCGCGAGAACGTGCGCACGCTCGCCGACCTCGCGCGGCTCGCCGAGAATTTCCCGCTGCCGGTGAGGCAGGGCGTGGCGGCGCGCATGGCCGATGCGCGCTACAACCTCGGATGCGCCCTGGTCCGCGAGGGGCAGCGCCTCGCCGCGGTCAGGGCGGTGTGGCCGTCGTTCGCGGCGCGCCCGGGCAGGCAGAGCCTGCGCAGGCTGTTGTCGATGCTGAAAGGATGAGTGCGTGAGTCGTATCCTCGTCTTGAGCGAACTCTTCCTGCCGACCAAGGGCGGCACCGCGGTCTGGGCGGCCGAGGTCTACAAGCGCCTCGGCGGCAAGGAGATCCATATCGTGACCGCCGACGTGCCGGGCGCGGCGGTGGTCGACGCCGCGCATCCCAACACCGTGCACCGCCTCGACCTCAGGCGCGTGCCCTGGCTCAGGCCTGAATCACTCGCGATGTACGCGCGTTTTTTCGGGAAGTCGCTCGCGCTCGCGTTTACCCATCGCTTCGACGCCGTGCATGCGTTCCGCGCGCTCCCCGAGGGTCTTGTCGCCTGGCTGGTCGCACGGCTGACGCTGCGGCCGGTCACGATCTACGCGCACGGCGAGGAGCTCACGACCTGGGGGCGCGGCGGCAAATACAAGGCCATGCGCTTTGCGCTCCGGCACGCCGACCGCGTCATCGCCAACAGCGAGCACACGCGCGCGACGCTGTTGCAGATGGGGGTCGACGCGGCGCGCGTCGCCGTGATCTCTCCCGGTGTCGACGTCGCCGTCTTCAGGCCGGGGCTCGACGGCGCCGCGCTGCGGGAGCGAGCGGGCATCGGCGCCGATGAGACGCTCGTCTTCTCGGTCGGTCGGCTGTCGCGTCGCAAAGGCTTCGACCAGGTCGTTCGCGCGCTCGCCCGGCTACGCGACGACGGCGTCGCGGTGCGCTACGTGATCGGCGGGATCGGCGAGGATGCCGGCTATCTCGACGAACTGATCGCGGCGCACGGGCTTTCCGACCGCGTCCATCGCATCGGTGAGGTGAGCGAGGCCGAGCTGCCGCGCTGGATGAACACCTGCGACGTGTTCGCGATGCCCAACCGCGAGATCAATGGCGATAATGAAGGCTTCGGCATGGTGTTCATCGAGGCGGCGGCGTGCGGGACGCCGAGCCTCGCCGGCGAGGCCGGCGGCACCGCGGCCGCGGTACTGGACGGCGGGACGGGGCTGCGCGTCGACGGCGCCTCGGTCGACGCGGTCGCCGACGGCCTGCGGGCCCTGCTCACGCAGCGCGAGCATCGCCTCGCGCTCGGACGCGCCGCCCTGCAGCGCGTGCAGCGCGAATTCGCCTGGGAGCGCGTCGCAGAAAAGACCCGCGCATTGGACAGAGGACAGCATGAGTGAACCGAAGCCCGCGTGGCCGGTCGCGGTGTTCGCGCACAACGAGGCGCGCAACATCGTCGCCTGTCTCGACAGCCTGCAGGGCGCCAGCCATCCGATCGACTGCCACGTGCTCGCCAACGCGTGCAGCGACGACACCGAAGCGCTGGTGCGCGACTATGCCGAGCGGCACCCGAACGTCCACCTCGCGTCGATCGCGCTCGGTGACAAGGCCAACGCCTGGAACGTCTTCGTGCACGAGCTTGCGCCGGCCGGTGCGCCGTACTATTTTTTCATCGACGGCGACGTTCGCGCGACGCCCGGTTCGCTCGATGCGCTGGCGCACCAGCTCGCACGCCATGCCGATGCGAACGGCGCGTCGGCGCTGCCGTGCAGCGGACGCGGCGTCGAGGCCTTCCGCCGCGACATGCTGAAAGACCGGGGTGTCGCAGGCAACCTCTATGCGCTGCGCGGCAGCTTCGTCGATCGCATCCGCGAGCGCGGCATCGCGATGCCGGTCGGAACCATCGGCGAGGATGCCCTGATGGGCGCGATGCTGAAATGGGATTTGCGCGGCGACACGCGCTGGGATGACAGCAAGGTCGTCGTCGCCGAGGCGGCGGGGTTCACCTTCGATTCGGTCTCGCCCTGGCGCTCGCGCGAATGGCGCAAGTATTTCCGCCGCCGCGTGCGCTACAGTGTGCGGGCTTACCAGAACCGCATGCTCGGGCGCGCGATCCAGCCGGCCGGGTTCGAGGCGTTGCCGCGCCACGTACGCGAGCTGTACCGCCGCTATCCCGAACTGCTGAGCGTCGGCTGGCGCGGCGTCGACACCGTGTTCGACTGGTTTGCCGTCCGTGAAATCAAGGCCTCGCGCTGAGCGGCGCCGCATTCGAACCGAGGAGAAGAAGTCGTCATGATCCGCGCCGAGAAGATTCTTCTGACCGCACTGGCGGCATGGCTCCCGTTGCCTGCCGCGTTCGCCGCCTGGGCGCCGAGCCCCGCCGAGATGGCCGCCCTGCCGCCGTATTGTGCGGCGCGCTTCAACGAAGGCTCGCCGGCTTTCCGCAGCTGGCGCACGAGCATGGGAAGCGATTTCGTTCACCTGCATCACTACTGCGCCGGCATCAACTTCCTCAACCGCGGGCGCGGCAGCTTCGGCGCGGGCCGCAAGGACACGCTCGGTGCAGCCGTCCGCGAATTCGACTACGTGCTCGGCAACGTCAGCAGCGGGTTTTACCTGCGCTCCGAGATCCTGATGAACCGCGGCGTCGCGCTGACGCTGTTGAAACGCGACGGCGAGGCGATCGGCAACCTGCTCGAAGCGATCCAACTCGACCCGCGCCAGCCCCGCGCCTATTCGGCGCTCGCAGACCTCCACGTCAGGCAGAAAAATCCGGGCAAGGCGCTCGAAGCGGTCAGCGAGGGCCTGCGGCACAACCCCGATACCAAGTCGCTGCAGCGCCGCTATACCGAGCTGGGCGGCAAACTGCCCTATCCGGCGCCGATCGCCGCAGCCCCGTCGCCCGCGGGGCCGAGCGAAGAAGCGGCCGACGCCGTGGACGCGGCCCCGCCCGCACCCGACGCCGCGGCGGCTGCTGCGCCGGCCGACGAAGCGCCTGCGCCGGCGAAGATCGGATCGCCGACCAATCCTTACTGCCGGTTCTGCCCCGATTAGGCCCGGCCGCGGCGATGCACGTCCCGTGGAAAGTCAGGAACGCCGCGCGGCTCACGCGCAACGGCCTCGCGTTCGCGCAGCACAAGGCCGGCGCCGCGCTGCGGCGCCCGCAAGGGAAGAAGGTCGTGTTTTGCTGCAATTTCCACGGCACGTCGGGCGCGACGATCGCCATCGCGCGCATCGCCGACCTGCTGGCCAGCCGCTACGCCGTGAGTTTCGTCGCCGGCCCGGCGAGCGACTACAACGCAATGCTCGGCACGGCCGTCACGCTGGTGTCGCCGCGCGTGCTGCAGCAGGAGACCTTCGATCTCTACGTCTGCGACGGCCACATGGACGAGTCGTTCTTCGCCTGGCTCGCGGCGCATGAGCGCCTGTGTCTGCTCACGATCCACGGCGTGCTGCGCAAGGATAACAAGCTGGAAAAGGTGCACTTGGCGACCCGCTCGCATCTCGTCAGCGAAATCCAGTTCATGCATCACGCGGTCGACCGCTCGCGCTACTTCGTCATCCCCAATTACTGCGAGCGGATCGCAAAGAGGCAGCGTACGCGCAACGTCGGCATCGTCGGCCGCCTCGACGATCCCAAGAAGAACGTCGCGGCCGCACTCGAGGTCGCGCGGCGCTCGTCGGCTGCGCAGATTCATCTTTGGGGCGGCGCCGACAGCCACGCGCCCGACGGCAGGGTCAGCGTCCACGCATGGAGCCGCGACAAGAATCGCATCTATGACTCCTTCGACGTGCTCGTTTCGATGTCCGAAGAGGAGTCGATGGGGCTTACCGTGATCGAGGCGATGTCGTGCGGGATTCCGTGCGTGCTCGCCGACATTCCGGGATTCCAGATCTACCGCGGCTGCCCCGGCGTCGCGCTGGTGCCGCTTGGCGATCGCGACGCCGCCGTCGAATGGGTCGACCGGTTTCTCGACGCGCGCGCCGAACTCGCGCCGGCCCTCATCGCCCGCTGGCAAGCGCATTACTCGCGGGATGCGGTCGCCGCACAGTGGTTTCGCGAAGTCGAGGCGCTGACTTCACACGCCGCCTGATCGCACTGCGGGGGCGTTCAGCCGCCGCTGTCGAGGAAGCTTTGCAGCCGTGCCCAGAGTTCGGCCTTGACGTCGGGATGCGCGTCCGACACGTCGTGCTGGCAGGCCGGGTCGCTCTCGACGTCAAAAAGCCGCAGCAGGCAGCCGTTTTCGAGCGGCTGATAGACGAGCTTCCAGCGCCCGCGCCTCAGCATCCTGTCCTTGGCCTGCAGCGTGATCGGCGCGTACTGGGTCTTGATCGCGAGCGTTCCGCTTTCGCGGTTGGGAACGCCCATGAGTTCGAGCACGTCGGGGTAGCGCAAATGCTGCTCGGGCAGGCCCGGCACGTCGGCGAGCCAGATGCCGGTTTCGTTGAAGGCGTCGAGATCGGGGCAGGGGCCCGCCGGCGCCAGACAGCCGACGAGTGACGCGCCGTCCATGCTCGCCGGCGCCGGCAGGCCGGCGAGTTCGAGCAGGGTCGGGGCGAGATCGATCGAGCGCACGACCTGGGCGACCGTGCCGCGCCCGGGCCGCCTCGGGTCGTGAATCACGAGCGGGATGCGCGGGCTGAAGTCGCCGACCGCGGAGTTGCCCTGGCCCCAGGTGTCGTGTTCGAAGAATTCCATGCCGTGGTCCGAATAGACGGCGACGATGGTGTCGTCGGCGAGTCCGCAGGCCTCGAGGTGGGCGAGCATCTTGCCGATCTCGGTGTCGAAGGCGGCGACGCAGCCGTCGTAGAGATCGATGATCTGGTCGAGGTCGAATTCCTCCTTGGGCGCGCCCTGCCGGCGGATGATCTCGAACGGATCGGTCAGCCGCGCCATCGCGAATTTCGACTCGCCGGCGTAGCCCGGGTCGGCGAAGCGGGTATACCACGGCCATTCGGATGCGAAAGGCGGATGCGTGGTCGAATAGAAGACGTTGAGCAGGAAGGGCGCGTCGCTTTCGGCTAGACGCGAGACGAGCCGCCGCGCCCGGCTTCCCAGCGGCCCGGTGAGCGGGACGCCGCCGAGATAATAGAGTTCGGGCAGGAGCAGCCGGCCGAGCCGGTTGTGGGTGAACAGCGAAACGAAGAGCCGCAGGTCCTTGGGGCCCTGTCGGATCAGATATTTCAGGTTCCACTGGTCTTCGGGCAAATCGGTGTAGTCGAAGCCGAAGGAAAACTTGCCCATGTCGGCCCCGCACCAGTCCGAGATCGCCGCGCTGCGGTAGCCGGCCTGCTTGAGCAGCACAGGCAGTGCGTCGACCTTCAGACGCGTGCTCTCGTCGTCGACGAAATTGTCGCGGATGCCGTGGGTGTGCGGCCAGGTCCCGGTCAGCATCGAGATCAGGCTCGGTGCGGTGCGGGCGCAGGGCACATAGCAGTTGGCGAAGAGCGCGCTCGTTGAGGCCAGGCGGTCGAGGTTCGGCGTCAGCGCGCGACGATAGCCGAGCGCGCCGAGCCGGTCGGCGCGTAGAGTGTCCGAGCCGATCATCAGGATGTTGGGCGGCCGGCCCGGCCCGCGAGGCGGCCGCCTGCGCGACGGCCCGGCCGGCGGCTCCCAGGCCGCCCAGGCGATCGTTCCCAGATAGAGCAGCATGCTTCCCCACAGGGCCACGAGGTCGTCGAGGCGCATCGCGCGCGCGAGTTGCACCGACGCGACCGCCAGCAGGAGCACGAGCGCGCCGCCGCCGATATATTCGGCGGCGCGGATGCGTTGTGGCGTCGCCACCCGCCACAGGCCATAGAGCCGGCTCACGCGGTAATGCATCGACGCCACGAGGAGGCCAGGATTGAACCGCAGCTTGCGCACGAACTGCAGCGCGAAGCCGGCGAGCAGGCCGAGCAGGGCGGCGACGGTCGCGAGCGCGCTCGACCAGGTCGTGCTCAGCGCGCTCGCGAGCATGAAGTACACGAGCACGCCGCCGCCGGCGGTGAACAGCATCACGGCGAAGGCCCAGGCCGACAGCCGGGCGAGCGCGAACAGCGTGTAGCGCCGGTAGTGGGTGAGGATTTCCTCGCGGATGCGCGGACCGGTCTGCGAGAAGTCGAGCAGCGACTTGGCGAGGAGCGCGGCCGTCCCCGCACCGGCGACGGCGATCGCCGGGACGAGGCCGGCCCAGCGTGCGTCGCCCGCGGCCAACCACGCGACCAGCCCCGCCGCGACGGCGACGAGGCCGAGCGCTTCGACCTGCAAGCCGCCGCGGTCCTGCGGCAAGGCGAGGCGCTTGCGCCGATGGCCCGATTCCCGGTGTCCGCGGATTTCGCCGAGTGCGGCGGCCGTCCGCACCCAGTAGAAGCGACGCTGCGCCCAGGTCCGGCTGAACACGCCGTGAAAGGCGTATTCGCCGAGCTTGCGCCACATGTAAAGCGGAACCGAGCCGCCGCCCTGGATGCGCGCGCTCGAGCGCGTGCGCTGATAGCTTTTCTTGAGCAGGTAGCGCAGGCGCAGCCGCTCGGTGTCGACGTAGTGGTATTGCACGATCGCCGGCGCGTACTGGCAGCGCGCGCCGCGCGCGAGGACGCGCAGCACGTATTCGCTGTCCTCGCCGCCGCCGAGATCGTGCCCGCGCGGCCCGAGCTCGGTCGAGAACGCGCCGCCGAGGTCGAACACGGCTCGACGCAGCGTCAGGTTGCCGCCGCCCGGTATCGGTCCGCGCTCGGCGGTGATCGCCGCGGGTTCATCACCTTGGTCGTAACGCGGCACCGGCAGCGGATAGATCCGGTACGGTCCCTCGTCGTGCACCCACGCGGGCTCGCTGCCGTCCCAGTCGGGCAGGATGCGGCCGCAATACAGCCCGGCTTCGGGCCAGCGCCGCGACGCCTGTTCGATCGCCACCAGAAAGGCCTCGTCGACGCGATGGTCGTCGTCGACGAAGGTCGTGAGCTCGGTTTCGATCAGCGGAAGCGCCGTGTTCAAGGCGTGGGATTTGCCGGGGGTGGCGACTTCGACGACGTCGAGCGGCAGCAGATTCTCCCGGGCCTGCACGGCCTGGTAGCGCTGCATGCGCGCGACCGTGTCGTCGCTGCAGGCGTTCGCCGCCACGAGGATGCGCACCGGCATCTCGGGCCGTTGCGCACGGTTCAGCGAGGCGAGCGTGCGCTCGAGCAGATCGGCGCGGTTGTGCGTGCAGATCAGAACCGTGAGCGCGCTCACGCTGCTTTGGGTTTCCGGTGCTGCCAATAGCGTGCGAGCGTTTGGTTGTGCAGACGGTACGCGGCCTTCTCGACGAGCCGCGGCGGCCGTGCCGGCGTCAAAAGCTCATAGCCGAGTTCGCGTAGCGTATTCCCGGCGACGCTCTCGAACGCGCGGATCTGCGCGCGAGTCATTTCGACGCGCCATTTTCCGGCGTTGTCCGCGCGCAGCGGCTTGTGCACGAGCGGCGTCTTGCCGGGATCGTCGACGGGCTCCACTTCGAACATCTCCGGCGAATAGTCCTCCCCGAGGAAGGCGCACAGGGTCCGCATGGTTTCCTCGGGCTGCGCGAGCAGGTCTTCGTAGCGCAGTTCGAGATATTGGTCCGGCGGCAAGCCGCGGGCCTGGATGCGGCCTTTCTCGATGTAGCTTTCCCAGTATTCGGCGGCGAAATAAGCGTTGTAGACGCCGAAGTCATGACGTCGTCCGAACAGCGACAGCGCGACGTCGCGGCCGTCGCGTATCAGGTGCACGAAGCGCGCGTTCGGAAACCATTCGAGCAGTTTCTGCATGTGCATGACGTAGTAGGGCGTCTTGTCGCCCCAGCGCGCCTTGCCCTCGCCGCGCGCATTCTTCTCGAAGAGGCCGCCGACGATCGCCGGCATCGTGTGCCGGCCCTGTGCGTGAAGCTCCTCGGCGAGGCTCGCGGCGTCGAAGCGCATGCCGTGCAGGTCCGTCTCGAGAAAATCGCGGCTCTGCGCGTGCATCGCGTCGAGCACGGCGCGTATGTTTTCGATGCGGGACAGGTCGCCGAACTGCGCCCGGTTGCGGTAAAGCGGAATGAAAAAATGCGATTCGCCAGTCGGCAGCGAGATGCGTGGCAGGTTGCGCAGCCGGTATTGCAGCATCGTCGTGCCCGAGCGCGGCGCGCCGACGATGAAGACGGGGCCGTCGTTGTCCGACGTTAGGGGCGTGGTATTCATGAGGGCTCGGTGCGGCGCTGGTAGCCGACGATCAGGCCGAAGGCGTGCGACGCGTTCATCGCCTGCCGGACCGGGTTGGGGGCGCCCGGCAACAGGTGCCAGAGCGTTTTGAGGCAATGGCTGACGAACTGGCCGAGCAGAAAAGGCGGCACGCCAAGCACGGTGCGCGGAAAATCCGGCAGGCGGAACTGGCCGTGGCGCAGGCCCGCGCGGTAATGCAGCTTCACGAAATAACGGCGCTTGAGCTTCCACGGGTCGACCGCGTGCCATACCGCCATGTCCGGGCGGTAGCGGATTTTTGCGCTGAGGGCGAGCAGCGCGCGCAGCATCATCGCGTCTTCGCCGCCGCCGACGTCGGTGCCTTCGCGGTTGTAGCGCGGGTCGAAGTTGAGCTCGGGGTGGGCGCGAAAGAACGCCATCGCGTATGCGATGTTGCCGCTCCACAGCGGCGTCGCGCTGTCGGTGACCCAGAAGTCGGCCGGGCCATGGTCGAGGCGGCCGAGAAACCCCGCGACCTCGTCGTCGAGCCAGGGCGGACGCCGGTGGGGACTGAAGTCGATGTCGATGCGCCCGCCGACGCAGTGCGCGCCTTCGTCGACGATCGCCGCGCACGCCGCGGCGAGAAAGCCGGGCTGGGGCAGTTCGTCGTCGTCGATGAAAACCAGGATGTCGCGCTCGCGTGTTTCGGCAAGCGCGCGGTTGCGCGCCGGGACGATGCCGGGCGCGGTTTCGGTGACGACGTGGAGCGGGGCACCCGGGGCCGCACGCAGGCGCTCTAGGACGGCGAGCGTGTCGTCGGGGCTGTTGTTGTTGACGGCGAGGATTTCGAAAGGCAGCGGGCAGGTCTGCGAACGCAGCGCCGCGACCAGTTTTTCGAGGCGCTCGGGTCGGCGGTAGGTGCAGAAGGCGACGGTGACGGCGAACATGTTCAGGCCTGCGGCAGGGCGACGCCCGGCGGCGCAGCCTCCGCCGCGCGCTCGGCTTCGCGCGAAGCCCGGCGCCCGGCGGAGGCTGCGCCGCACGTAGGCGAGGCAGCGGTCATCGGCGTGCGCTCAGGATTGTTCATCGGATGTCCGGGCATGGCGTTCGCGCGTGTCGATCAGCCGGCGATGCCACGACTCGGGCAGCCAGGCGGGCAGCATGTATTTCCAGTCCGAGAGTGTGCCATAGCCGAGCCGCATCACTGCGCGGAAGATCGTGCGCGCCGCGGGCAGGTCGCGCCGCCAGTAGCAGGCGTAGCCGCGCCTGAGGAGTTCGCCGGCGGTCAGCGTGCGCACGCGTGTGTGTCCGAGTTCAGCGGCGAGCGCGGGATGGCTCTCTAGATACGCACGCTGGGCGTCGAGGTGGTGCAGTGCAGCGCGCACCGGGTCGTCCGAGGCCTGGCCTGCGCCGTGGAAATGATAGAAAGCCAGCACGCGCGGCACGCGGACGATGGCGCCGCTCAGCGCAACGCGCAGCCACAGCGCGTAGTCCTCGGCATTCGTGAGCCGGGGATCGAATCCGTCGGCGGCCGTCACCGCGTCGCGCCTAACGAGCGCAGCATGGATCGGCCAGCGGCAGCCGGCAAAGAGTGTTTCGGCCTTGTCGGGATTCTCGTAATCGGGCGGCACGAAGGGCGCGCCGGCCTTGTCGCCGCGGCCGACGTTCTGCCAGCCGCAGTAGGCGAGCACGGCATCGGGTCGCGCCTGCAGCGCGTTGACCATGGCGTCTAGAAAATCCGGCGCCCAGGTGTCGTCGGCGTCGAGGAAGGCGACGTGGCGGCCCCGTGCCGCGGCCAGCCCCGCGTTGCGCGCCGCACTGACCCCGCCGTTCGGCTGGCTCAGGACGCGGATACGCGGGTCGCGCTGGGCCTGCAGCCAGGCCAGCGTGGCGTCGCGCGAGCCATCGTCGACGGCGACGAGTTCCCAGTCCGCGAAGGTCTGCGCGAGTACGCTGCCTACGCTTGCCGGCAAATGCGCCGCGGCGTCGTAGCACGGCATGACGATCGAGACGAGCGGCTTGGCGGCCACCTCAGACGCCCCTCAGACGGCGCAGCGCGTAGCGTGCGAGGTCGGGCCAGCCGACGTCGTGGCTCGCGAAATAGAGCTTGCGCGCGAAGCGGCCGACGGTGTCGGTGTTGAATACGGTCAGGCGCCGCAACCGATGGGGCGCGTTGTCGCGCAAGGCCCAGCCGGTCCGCGTCGTGCATGCGGCGGTGTAGCCGGCCGCTTCGACGGCGTCGGCGCAGCGTGCGTCCCAGGCGCCGTAGGGGTAGGCGAAACTGCCGACACGTTCGCCCAACAGATCTTCGAGCGCGCGCTTCGAGTCCGCCAGTTCGTGCGTCAGGCTGACATCGTCGAGATCGGTCAAGCGGCTGTGGTTGACCGTGTGTGACCCGATTTCCATGCCCTCGGCGCGCATCTCGCGCAGTTCGTCGCCGTTGAGCAGGCGCGCCGCGGGCCGTCCGTCGTCGCGCCAGGCGGGCGTCGTGCCGACCGAGCCCGAGACGATGAAAAAGCTGGCGCGCATGCCGCGTTTCTTGAGTTCTTCGCAGGCCCCGAGGTTGTCGACATAGCCGTCGTCGAAGGTGATGACCGCGGTGCGCCCGGGCCGACTGGGCGGCGAGGCGACGAGTTCGCCCATGGTCGGTGTGGCGTAGCCCTCGGCCGCGAGAAAATCGAGCTGTTCGCAGAACCGACGCATCGAGACGGCCCAGGGCCACGCCGGCGTGCCCTTGCCGGGCGCGACCGCGTGATACATGAGCATGACAGGGCCGTGCTGGCCGGCCTGGTCGTGAAGTGCGCGCGAGACGGGGTCGATCCAGCTCATGCGGCGGCGCGGCACAGTTTGAGTTTGCTTTTCCAGCGGCTCGTCTCTGTGGCGAGCGCCGGAATCGGCAGGTAGAGGAAGGAGACCGCGTAGACCGACCCGCCGACGCCGGCCATGACCAGCACGTAGAGCGGGTCGGACGTCTTCAAGCCCGGCGGAATGGTTTGCTCGGCCAGCCACAGCGCGCCGAGCAGGATCGCGTTGAGCAGCGCGGCCGGCATGAAGGCGCGCGCGAGGTCGGCCCAGCGCGCCTCGAGCGCGCGCTTGGCGAGCCAGAACATGTGGACGCTCATATAGAGCAGCGCGAGAGCGAGGCCGGCGGCGACGCCGTTCATGCCGTAGGGCAGACCGGCGACGATGGCGACTGCCGCGACCGCGACCATGATCGTCTGCGCGACGAGTTCCTTGTCGAGCCAGCTGCGCGCCGCGAGAACGGCGCCCGACAGGTTCTCGATCATCATCAGCGGCGCCGCGAGGCTCAGGATCATCAGGGGCGCGGCGGAATCGCGCCAGCGCTCGCCGAAGAGCGTGACGACGAGCGGCTCGGCGAGCCACAGGAAGCCGACATAGAACGGCAACGCGTAGACGGCGACGAGCGTGAGGCTGCGGAAAAACAGGTAACGCGAGCGGTCGAGGTTGTCCTGTTCCTTGGCGAGCGCACGGAACAGCACTTCGTACACCGAACCGGTGATGAACCCATGCGGCCGGGCCGCCAAGCTCTCGGCCTTGTTGAACAGGCCGACGCCGGCCGGCCCGAGGCTGCGCGAGAGAATGAAGGTGGGGAGCTGGCTGCGCACGTAGTGCACGACGTTGTTGCTCGACGCCAGCAGGCCATATCGCATCAATTCGCCGGCGCGGGCGAAATCGAAGCACCAGCCGGGCCGCCAGCGTGCGTACCAGGCGAATTGCAGCGCGCCGGCGAGCGCGCTGAAGAGGCCGGCGAGGATCAGACTCCACGGGCCCTGGCCGAGCCACGCCAGACTCAGCGCGACCGCGTTGTAGACGACGAGGTTGCTGAGCTGGACCGCGGTCTTCGCCTTGAAGCGCATGTCGCGGTGCAGCATATTGCTCGGCACGTTGAAGAAGGGACGGATCAGGAAGGAGAGCGCCGCGACGCGCAGCAGGTCGGCGTAGAGCGGGTTGTCGTACCAACGGCCGAAGGCCGGCGCGAGCGCGAAAAAGAACGCGACGATGACAAGGCCGATCAGCATCTGCAGCGTGAAGAGCAGGTCGAAGTCGCGTTTGCCGGCGTCCTTGGCGCGCACGATCGCCTGTCCCATGCCGCCGCCGGCGACGAAGCCGGCAAGACTGGTGAAAATCAGGATCGTCGCGACCATGCCGAATTCGGCCGGCATCAACAGGCGCGCGAGGACCAGACCCAGCGCGAAATTGATGAGCTGGCTGCCGGTGTTGCCGATGAACACCCATTTGGCGCCGTGGCGGATACTGTCTCCGAGGCTCATCGCGCCGCATCCATGGGTTCGGTTCGGCCGGATCGCCGAAGGCTCGCGGTTCCGGGGTCGAATACGTCGATTATTGTTCTCATGTCTCGATGCGCGGCGACACGCGCCGCAATGCAGGGCTTGGCGACTTTAGCAAAGCTCATGCCGGTCGAACCGTCGCGACGAAGGCGAACTGCAGATAGCGGCAGTCGTCGAGTTTGCCGAGGCTCAGCATGCACGCGAGCCGGGCCTTGATCGAGGCGGTCGGATTGATGCCGACGATCTGCTGCGGCGCGTAGCCCGCTTCCGCCAGCGTGCGCGCAAAGCTCTTGTGCGTGAAGAAGCGCCTATGGGTGCGGTCGAGCACGCCGTCTTCGGCGTAGCGCCAGTCCGCGTTCCAGAGCAGATCGAGCAGTACCGGGAAATAGCGGACGTTGGGGACCGAGCCGACCAGCACCGCGTTCGGCGCCATCACGCGGGTCAGTGCGCGCAAGGTGGCGTCGGGGTCGTCGAGGTGTTCGAGCACGTCGTTGCAGACGACACAGTCGAAGTGGCGGGTCGGCAGTTCGTCGAGCCGCGCCTCGAGCCTGCCGTGAAACACGCGGTCGAGACGCGCAGCCGCGCTGCGGGCCGCCTCGGCGTCGGGCTCGACCCCCCACACCTCGGCCGGCTGACGGTGCTTGAGCGCGCCGCCGAAGGCGCCCGAGGCGCAGCCGAGTTCGAGCACGCGGCTGCGATCCGTCGGCACGAAGCGCAGCATCTCGGGGCGGGCGTGAGAAAAATAGTCCGCGGGTGGGGGCGGCGTATTCATCGGCGCGTGATCTGAGCGGGGCGCAACAGGGAGAGCAGGGCGTCGAACTCGCTCCAGTTGCGCGCAAGCAGTGCTTCCGGAACGCGCAAGGCCATGCGGGCCAGGACGAGCGGCAGCCAGCGCCGGTTGTGGCGCCAGGTAAAACGGATCAGACTGCGATAGTAATGGCGGCGCACGATCCCGCCGGTCGTGCCGCCTTCATGGTGATAGATCACGCTCGCCGGCGCGTAGCCGAGCCGCGTCTCCGGCGGCAGGCGGAAGGCCCAGTCGAGCTCCTCGTAATACAGAAAGTAGCCCTCGTCCATGAGCCCCACCGTTTCAAGAACGTGGCGGCTCACGAGCATGGACGCGCCGATCACGTAGTCCATCGGCTCGGGCCGTGGGTCGGGAGGTTGCAGGGGCCAGTCCCTTCCCGCGCCTATATGTCGCGTCGCGCCGGTCGCGCGTCGCAGACGCCCGCCGCCGAGCGCGAGCACCTTCGTCGGGCGGTGGATGCTCAGGAGCGTCGAGCCGACGATGCCGATGTCCGGATCGGATTGCTGCACCGCCACCAGTTGCCGCAGGCTGTCCGCGGCCACGACCGTGTCGTTGTTCAGAATCCAGACATAGTCGGCCCCCTGTGCAAGCGCGTGGCGGATGCCCACGTTGCAGCCCCCCGCGAAGCCGAGGTTGGCGCCGGTCTGGATCAGGATGAGCGGGGCGGGCGGGCGGGTCCGGCTCGGCGTTTCATCGCGCTGCGCTTCGCACAGCTCGACCGGCTTGGTCACGGGTGGGTCGACGAGCGGATGCAGTTCCGCTGCCGACGGTGGCGGTGCGCTCTGTCGGCCCCCGGCCCACGCGCGCAGCCTCGACACCGAGTCGTCGGACGACGCGTTGTCGCAGACGATGACCGAGTAGCTCGGGTAGTCGAGGCGGAATAGGCTTTCGAGGCAGGTCAGCGTGTAGGCCCAGCGGTTCCAGTTGAGCAGTACGATCGCGACCGATGGCGGTGCGGCTGTTTGGGGCGTGCGTGTGCTTTCCGCCATGGTCCTAGCTCGTCATCCCGGTTTCGAGCAGGCCGGCGGCCTGCCGCATGAACGCCTCGCGCGAGTAGACCTTCGCCAGCGCTTCACGCGATCGATCGATTCTCGCCTGCCGCAGTCGTGCGTCGCCGAGCAGCCGGACGCAGTGACGTGCGAAGGCGCCGTCGTCCGACGCGACGTCGAGGCCGTCGATCAGATCGCCCGCGAAGGCGTTCGCGCAATGCGGCGTGGTGACGCAGGCGCGGCCGTAGGCCAGCGATTCGACGACCTTGATGTTGGTGCCGCCACCGGCGTAGATCGGCGCGACCGTGAAGGCCGCGTCGCGGTAGGCCGCGTTCAGGTCGTCGACGTAACCCGGCGCGAACACGTCGGGATGGCCCTCCCATAGCCGTCGCGCAGCCGGGGGGGCGGCGCCGGCGAGCAGCAGGCGCGCCTCGGGTTCGGCGGCTTTGATTGCTGGCCATATGTACTGGAGAAAGCGATCGACGCCGTCGCGATTGGGGCCGTACCAGAGCGCGCCGACGAAGAGCAGCGTCCTACTCGCGGCCTGCGGAAAAGGCTCTGCCGGCGGCGTGTAGGGGATGTTCGGGAGGACGGCCGAACGCAGTTCGGGATGCTGCGCCTGGTCGCGCGGGCTGACGAAGAAGAAAGCGTCGAAGCGTCCGAGCTGGCGCCGCCCGAGCCAGGCCGCGTAGCGCGACTTGAGGCGCGGCCCGAGCGCGAGCCTGCGGCCACTGTAGTGATAGCCCCAGTCGTCGAGGTCGACGACGGTCCGCACACCTTTTGGCACGACGAGCTTGCTGAGCGGGTTGAGGTAACGGCTGACGATCACGCGATAGTCCCTGACGTCCAGGCCGTTTTTCTTCAGCGCGCGATCCAGGGCCATGTCAGGGGAGAATTTTCCGATGCCGAGCGGGCGCTGCTGCCACAGGCCGTGCGCGAGGACACCGGGCGCCGGGGCGACTAGACGGCTCGGGCCGGCAGTCGGCTCGAGCAGCAGGACGTCGACGTCGGAGAGCTGCTGCAAGGCCGCGTGCAGCAGGGCCGTGCGCTGCTGCGCGCCCGACTGGGGAGAGAACGGCGACGCGGGCGAAACCAGCAGGATGCGGTCGGGCATGGGCGTGGCCGGCCCCGGGGCCGGGCAACGAGTATTCGGCGAAAGTGGCGAGATCATAACGCCCATTTCGTCGGTGTGCGCGGCGACCGATACTGGCCGGGCGCCGTGAGACACAACGGGGGAGCGGGGCGGTCGAAACCGCAGCGGACTTCGGCGCGCGACGGCCGCCGCCGTCCGTGCGGGGGCAAGGCGCGGTGCCATTGGTTACAATCGCGCAACCCCTATCGATTCACCACCATGCAAACCCTTACCGTCGATCTCGGCGACCGTTCCTATCCGATCCACATCGGCGCCGCCCTCTTGACCCGCGCCGACCTGGTCCTGCCGCACCTCGCGCAGAAACGCGTGATGGTCGTGACCAACACGACCGTCGGCCCCTTGTACCTCGCGCAGTTGAAGGCCGCGCTCGAGGCGGCGGGCGTGCGCGTGGCCGAGGTCGTCCTTCCTGACGGCGAGGCCTATAAGAACTGGGAAACGCTGAACCTGGTGTTCGACGCGCTGCTGCGTGAGCGTGCCGAGCGCAAGACGACGCTGATCGCGCTCGGCGGCGGCGTGATCGGCGACATGACCGGGTTCGCCGCGGCGTGCTACCAGCGCGGCGTGCCTTTCATCCAGATTCCGACGACGCTGCTGTCACAGGTCGATTCCTCGGTCGGCGGCAAGACCGGGATCAACCATCCGCTCGGCAAGAACATGATCGGCGCCTTCTACCAGCCCAAACTCGTGCTCGCCGATGCCGCCACCCTGGGCACGCTGCCCGCGCGCGAACTCTCGGCCGGCCTGGCCGAAGTGATCAAGTACGGGCTGATCTGGGACGTCGAATTCCTCGCCTGGCTCGAGGCCAACATGGACCGGCTGCGTGCGCTCGACGCCGAGGCGATTTCGCATGCGATCTACCGCTCCTGCGAGATCAAGGCCCAGGTCGTCGCCGAGGACGAGCGCGAAGGCGGCCTGCGCGCGATCCTCAACCTCGGCCACACCTTCGGTCACGCGATCGAGACCGGCATGGGCTACGGCGCCTGGCTGCACGGTGAAGCGGTGGCCGCCGGCATGGTGCTCGCCGCCGAAACCTCGCAACGTCTGGGCTGGCTCGGCGAAGCCGACGTCGCGCGGACCCGCGCGCTGATCCGCGCCGCGGGGCTGCCGGACGTCGCGCCCAATCTCGGTGTCGACGCCTATCTCGAGTACATGGGCCACGACAAGAAAGTCGAGGGCGGAAAAATGCGCTTCGTGCTGCTGAAAAAACTCGGCGAGGCCGTGATCACCGACGCCGTCCCCGCCGACGTGCTCACCGCCGTGCTGACCCCGCCGCACTGAGGAGAACCCAATGGAGCCGTCCTTCGCCCCCTATGCCGCGCATTCCAGCCAGACCCGGGGACGCGTGCACCGCGAGGCACCGGCGGCCCCGCGCTCGGAGTTCCAGCGCGATCGAGACCGCATCATCCACTCGACCGCGTTCCGCAGGCTCGAGTACAAGACCCAGGTTTTCGTCAATCACGAAGGCGACCTCTTCCGCACGCGTCTGACGCACAGCATCGAGGTCGCGCAGATCGGCCGCACGATCGCGCGCCTGTTGAACCTGAACGAGGACCTCGTCGAGGCCGTCGCGCTCGCCCACGACCTCGGGCACACGCCCTTCGGCCACGCCGGCCAGGATGCGCTCAATGCCTGCATGCGCGAGCACGGCGGCTTCGAGCACAACCTCCAGTCGCTGCGCGTGGTCGATCTGCTCGAGGAGCGCTACGCGGAATTCGACGGGCTCAATCTCACCTTCGAGGCGCGTGAAGGCATCCTCAAGCACTGTGCCCTGTCCAACGCGGAGAAGCTCGGCGAGGTCGGGCGGCGCTTCATCGACAAGAAGCAGCCGTCGCTCGAGGCGCAGGTCGCCAACCTCGCGGACGAAATCGCCTACAACAACCACGACGTCGACGACGGCCTGCGCTCGGGCCTGATCACGCTCGAGCAGTTGAGCGAGGTCACGATCTTCGGCCGCCACCTCGCCGAAGTGCGCAGGAAGCATCCGACGCTTCAGGGACGTCGCGTCGTGACCGAGACGGTGCGGCGCATCATCAACGCGCTGATCCTCGACCTCGTCGACACGACGCGCACCAACGTCGTGAACAGCGGCGTCGAAACGCTCGACGACGTGCGCAACGCGCCGCCGCTTGCCGCGTTCAGTCCCGCGATTCTCGAGCAGCACCGCGAACTCAAGCGCTTCCTGCTGCATCACCTCTATCGTCATTACAAGGTGGCGCGCATGAGCACCAAGGCGGGGCGCATCATCAGCGACCTCTATGCCGCATTCACCGGCGACGCACGGCTGCTGCCGCCCGAGCACCAGGCCAGGGAATCCCTCGAAGGAACGCGCGCGGTCGCCGACTACATCGCGGGCATGACCGACCGCTACGCGATGCGCGAACATCGCCGGATCTACGCGGTCGAGGAGATTTACGACTAAAGGGCCGTCCCGCGCGCTAGCGGCCGCCGCGGCCCCTTCTTTCCTGCCGCGGGCGGGCGTTCAGCCGCGATACGGAAGCGTGCGTGCCGCGACCCAGCAGCTCACCTCGCGTGCGCCGGCCCGCTTCAAGGTCGCGGCGAGTTCGTTCAGGCTCGTCCCCGTCGTCATGACGTCGTCGATCACGGCGACGTGCATCCCGCCCAGATCCGTCGAGCAGGCGAAGGCGCCACGCAGGTTGCGGCGTCGCGCGTCGTGTCGCAGGCCCATCTGCGGCGGGGTGTCGCGAATGCGCCGGCAACTGTCGCGGTCGAGCGGTAGCTGAAGGCGCTTCGCCACGTCGCGCGCGATCTCGGTCGCGTGGTTGAACCCGCGCTCGCGGATACGCCCGGCGTGCAGGGGCATCGCGAGCAGGCGGTCAGGGCGGGGCTGCGTCCTGCACGCCTCGGTCAGGCATTCGCCGAGTAACGGCGCCACGGCGAGCGCGCCGTGATATTTGAGCCGCGGAATCATGCGGTCGAGCGGAAACGCGTAAGCCAGCGCCGCGATGGTGCGGTCGAAGGCCGGCGAATGCTTGAGGCAGGCGCCGCATACCGCGCCACCGGGGGTCGGCGTCGCGCAGCGCGGGCATTGCGGCGCGCGGTGCCAAGGCAGGCTGTCGCGGCAGCCGGGGCAGAGCGTGCGTGCGCCGGCCGTATCGCCGCAGAGCAGGCAAGTCCGGGGGGCAAGGTGATCGAGAAATGAGCGGATGTTCAATTTCCGGCCCCATTAAATTTGACAGTGGCGGGTGCCGCCCCGAGAATTCGCCCCATGAATGCCCAACGCGTCATCCCCGCCGGCGCCTCGCGCCGAGCCGCCCAACTCTTCAACATCTTCACGGTCATCGCGCTGCTGTTGTCCATCACTGCCCTCGCGCTCGGCAAGCTGCTCGCCAGTCAGCACGTCGGTTTCCTGCCTTTCGTGCTGTCGCTGCCGCCACTGATGATCTGGCTCGGTGGGTCGATTTTTGTGTACGCGAGCATCGCGCATCACCCGAACCCGCGCGCCGTGCATTTCAACAGATGGGCAGGCTACCGGTTTTACGGCGTGATGGGCAGCCTGGTCGTGATCGGACCGGCGATCTACGGCCTTCTGAACGGCTGGCGCGGGCTCATGCTCGTGTTCGGTCTGGCGTTCCTGATCATCGTGCCCTGGGCCGTGGTCGATATCGTCCGGGCGGCGCGTGAGCCCTGGACCGACGTGACGATCGATGCGGAACCGGGGCCGGGCGGCACGTGAGACTCGATGACCGACAACAACAAGCAATGACGCGCCAATGACTAGGCAACACGATGAATGACATGACTCCCCCCGTTCCGCGCCGCTCGGTCTCCGAGATCGAAGCGTTGTTTGCCCTGCCCTTCGCCGACCTGATGTATCAGGCGCAGGGCGTGCACCGTGCACACTTCGACCCAAATCGCATCCAGCTTTCCACGCTGCTGTCGATCAAGACCGGGGGCTGCTCCGAGGACTGCGGCTATTGCCCGCAGTCGGTCCACTACGACGCCGGCGTCGAAAGCCAGGGGCTGCTCGACCTCGGCGACGTGCTCAAGGCCGCCCGCGCGGCGAAGGACGCCGGGGCCTCGCGCTTCTGCATGGGCGCCGCATGGCGCGGTCCGAAGCAGCGTGAACTGGAACCGGTGCTCGCGATGGTGCGCGAGGTCAAGGCGCTCGGGCTCGAGACCTGCGCCACGCTCGGCATGCTCAAGGACGGGCAGGCCGAGCAGCTCAAGGAGGCCGGACTCGACTACTACAACCACAACCTCGACACCGCACCCGAGTTCTACGGCGAGATCATCACCACCCGCGACTACCAGGACCGCCTCGACACGCTCGAGCGCGTGCGTCGCGCCGACCTGCACGTGTGCTGCGGCGGCATCGTCGGCATGGGCGAGTCCCGCACCCAGCGCGCGGGCCTCATCGCGCAACTGGCCGCGCTCGATCCGCAGCCCGAGTCGGTGCCGATCAACCTGCTGGTCCGCGTCGAGGGCACGCCGCTCGCGGAGACCGAGGCGCTGGAGCCGCTCGAATTCGTGCGTACCATCGCCGTGACCCGGCTTTGCATGCCGAAGAGCTTCGTCCGGCTGTCGGCGGGTCGGCAGCAGATGAGCGACGCGGTGCAGGCCCTGTGTTTCCTCGCCGGCGCCAATTCGATCTTCTACGGCGAAAAGCTCCTGACCACGGGCAACCCCGAGTGGGAGCGCGATCAGCGTCTGTTCGACAGCCTGGGCGTGACGGCGTTGTGACCGACGGCGCGCTGACCCGCCTGGAACACGGGCTGGCGGCGCTGAAGGCCGATCATCTCGCGCGGCGGCGACCGCTGCTCGACGGTGCGCAGGGCGCGCACGTCACGATCGACGGCCGCCGCGTCGTCTCGTTCTGCAGCAACGACTACCTCGGACTCGCCAACGATCCGGCGCTCGTCGCCGCCGCCCACGCGGCGCTCGACGGGTGTGGGGTCGGCGCCGGCGCGGCGCATCTGATCAGCGGCCATCATCGCCTGCATCTCGAGTTCGAGACGGACTTCGCGCAGTGGGTCGGCAAGCCCGCGGCCCTGCTGTTTTCGACCGGCTATCTCGCCAACCTCGCGGTGGTCACGGCGCTCATTTCCCGCCGCGGCGAAGTCTTCGCCGACAAACTCAACCACGCCTCGCTGGTCGACGCGGCCAAGCTCTCGGGCGCGCGTTTCAGCCGCTATCGACACGGCGACCTCGCGCAACTCGAAAGCCGCCTCGCCGCGAGCACGGCACGCGACCGCATGATCGTGTCCGACCTCGTGTTCAGCATGGACGGCGACGTCGCGCCCGTCGACGCCTTGCTCGATCTCGCCGAGCGCTACGATGCCTGGCTCTACCTCGACGACGCGCACGGCTTCGGCGTGTTGAACGGCGGTCGTGGCGGGCTCAGCGAGCGGGCGCGGGCGAGTACGCGCGTGATCTATCTGGCGACGCTCGGCAAGGCCGCGGGCGTCGCGGGCGCGAGCGTCGCGGCGGACGGCAGGGTCATCGAGTGGCTGATCCAGACGGCGCGCCCGTACATCTATACGACCGCAGCGCCGCCGCTGCTCGCCGCGGCGCTGCGCGAAAGCCTGCGCCAGATCGCCGCCGGAGCCGCGCGCCGAGGCCGCCTGCAACGCCACGTCGCTCGGTTGCGCAGCGGACTCGGGGGACTGAAGAACGCGGTGCTCGCCGACTCCTTCACGCCGATTCAGCCGCTCATCGTCGGCGCCAACGCCGACGCCCTCACGTTGTCGCAGGCCTTGTTGCAACGCGGAATCCTCGTGCCGGCGATCCGCACGCCGACCGTGCCGGCGAATACCGCGCGGCTGCGCATCACGCTGTCCGCCGCGCACAGCGACGCCGACGTCGCCCGACTCGTCGAGACCGTTCATGAGCTCGCCTAAGCCGGTTCTCGTGCTGGTGCATGGCTGGGGCATGAACGCCCGCGTCTTCGATGCGCTCGCCGACCGCCTCGATGACCGCTTCGACGTGCGCGGGTTCGACCTGCCGGGCCATGGCGGACGCGACGCGCAAGCGGTCAACACGCTCGAGGCCTGGGCCGACGCGCTTGCCGATGCACTGCCCGACGACGCCAACCTGCTCGGCTGGTCGCTCGGCGGCCAGGTCGCGTTGCGCGCCGCGCTCGATCACCCGAGGAAGGTCGCGCGCCTGATCCTCGTCGCAACGACGCCGCGGTTCGTCCAGCGCGCGGACTGGGCGAGCGCGATGGACGCCGCCGATCTCGCCGCCTTCGGGGAGGCGCTCCTCGCGGACCCGGCCACAACGCTGCAGCGGTTCCTCAGTCTGCAGACCCGCGGCACGCCGGGGCAGAAGGCGCTCCTGCAGCATTTGCGGCAGGCGCTCCGCGAGGCGCCCGAGCCCGACCGGGTCGCACTGGCGGCGGGGCTCGCGATCCTCCGCGATACCGACTTGCGCGGCGACGTGTTGCGGCTGACCCATCCGACGCTGGTGCTGCACGGCGCGCTCGACACGCTGACGCCCGCCGCCGCGGGGGCCTGGCTTGCGGCTAATCTGCGCGCAGCGCGCCACGTCGAACTCGAGCGGGCTGCGCACGCGCCGCATCTGTCGCATCCCGACGATGTCGCGCGCGAGATCGAACGGTTTTGCCTATGACCGAAGCCGAGCTTGATTACGCCGAGGTCCGCCGCGCCTTCGACCACGCGGCCGCCGCCTACGACGCGCATGCCGTGCTGCAGCGCGAAGTCTGCGACCGCCTGCTCGAAAGGCTCGATTACACGACGATCCAGCCCGCGCGGGTGCTCGACGTCGGCAGCGGGACCGGCTACGGGACCGCGCACCTGAGGGCGCGCTACCCCGAGGCCGAGCTGTGCGCGCTCGACATCGCACCCGCGATGCTCGCCGCGACGCGCAGCCGCTTTCCGCGCCCGACCTGGACGCAGCGCGCGCTCGGGCGCCTCGGCTCCGCGGCGCCGCGCCCGGTCGAGCTGATCTGCGCGGACATGGGGCGGCTGCCGCTCGCGGCCAACAGCTGCAACCTTGTCTGGTCGAGCCTTGCGCTGCAATGGGCGCAGGATCTGACGGCAAGCTTCCGTGGCTTCCACCGCGTCCTCGCGCCCGGCGGCTTGCTGATGTTCGCGACCTTCGGGCCGGACACGCTGAAGGAGTTGCGCGCGGCGTTTTCCGCAATCGACGACGCGCCCCACGTCAATGCCTTCGTCGACCTCCACGACATCGGCGACATGCTGATCGACGCCGGCTTCGCCAATCCCGTGATGGAAATGGAAATGCTGACGCTGACCTACGGCGACCTCAAGGCGTTGATGCGGGACCTCAAAGGCATCGGCGCCCACAACGCGGCGGCGGCCCGGCGCCGCGGCCTGCTCGGCAAGTCGGCCTGGGCGCGGCTCGAGCAGGCCTACGAAGCGACGCGCAGCGAGGGCCGCCTGCCGGCGACCTTCGAGGTTGTCTACGGCCACGCGTGGGCCGGCGACAAGACCCACCTCGAGGACGGGCGCCAGGTCATCCAGTTCGCGATCGGCGAGCGCCTGCGCAAGCGCGGTCGCGCATGAGCGCGCGCGGCCTGTTCGTCACAGGGACCGACACCGGCGTCGGCAAGACCCGCGTGGCGGTTGCCCTGATTCACGCGCTGCGCGCGCAAGGACTGAACGTCGCGGCGATGAAGCCGGTGGCCGCGGGCTGCGCGCCGGGCGCGTTGAACGAGGATGTGAGCGCGCTGCTGCAGGCTGCCAACGTCGCGGCCGAGCTGCGCGACGTCAACCCCTACAGCTTCGAGCCGGCGATCGCGCCGCACATCGCGGCCGAGCTCGCCGGTGTGACGATCGACCTCGACGTGATCGCCGCCGCCTACGGCAGGCTCGCCGCGGCCGCCGACGTCGTCGTCGTCGAGGGGGCCGGGGGCTGGCGCGTGCCACTCAACGCCAGCGAGGACATGGCGACGCTTGCCCAAAAGCTCGGTCTGGCTGCCGTGCTGGTCGTCGGCCTGCGCCTCGGCTGCGTCAACCACGCCGTGCTGAGCGCGGCGTCGATCGTGTCGGCCGGGGTGCCCTGGACCGGGTGGATCGCGAATCGAATCAAACCGGCGATGCCCTACGAGGCGCAGAATGTCGCTGCCTTGCAGGCGCGCCTGCCGGGTCCCTTCCTCGGCGTCCAGCCGTTTCTCACGGTGCCGACAGCAGACCAGGGCGTGCCGCAATGGCTGACGCCCCCGACTATCAGTATCTTAGAATAGTCTTTAATAATTATAATTAAATCAACGACTTAAATCGTATTTGAGACTTGTTCGCGGTCGCGGCACCGTGTTACTGTTCGCGACAAAATGCCGCACCCGGCTTCCCAGGTACCTGACATGAAACAGGTGGATCCGGAAGACTGTGTAGGCGAGGCGGCGGGCGCCTTCGTGTTTCGATCGCGTCCCAACTGTTCGCTGACCTCGGCCCAGGAACAGCTCGCCCTGTGGAGCCTCGCGGCCCCGTGCGGTGCGGCGGCGATCGCCTTTGCCCTCGCGGGCTACTGGATCATCCTGCTCTACGCGGGATTGCAAGTGGGCGTGCTCGCATGGGCGTTCAGAGCGCTGCGCGAGCGCAAGGACGATTACGAGCGCCTGACGATCGACGGCGACAGGGTCGTGCTGGAATGGCGCAGCCGCAAACGCGAAGGCCGGCGCGAGCTGAATCGGCAGTGGACGCGGGTGCGCTGCACCTGCGCGGCCCCCGGGCGGAATTGCCGTGTTGGCGTCTGCTGTTACGGGCGCGAAACATTGGTCGGACAGTATCTGAGTGACGAAGCCCGGCTCCGGCTGGCCGCGACGTTACGCAGCAAGTTGCAGGCATAGGTTGGCAACGGCGCCCGCAACGACTACCCATAACAATGTGAAGAGGATGGGGACGCGATGAAAAGCACGTGGCGATGGACAAGCGGGACCGCTGTGGGGCTGCTGACGCAGCCTGCGCTGGCGGAGTACGGTTATAACCTGCAGCAGCCGGCCAGTCAGGTGGCCCATGACGTCTTCCAGCTGCACAACCTGATCATGCTGGTGTGCGCGGGAATCTTCGTCGTCGTGTTCGGCGCGATGTTCTACGCCCTGATCAAGCATCGCAAATCGGCCGGCCATCCCGCCGCGCATTTTCACGAGAACACCACGGTCGAAATCATCTGGACCGTGATCCCGTTCATCATCCTGATGGGTATGGCCTATCCGGCGGCCAAGGTCGTGATCGACATGAAGGACACGTCGAACCCCGACCTCACAATCAAGGTCACCGGTTACCAGTGGAAGTGGGGCTACGACTACCTCAACGAGGACATCAGTTTCTACAGCACCCTCGCCACGCCGCGGGCCCAAATCACCGGCGCCGCGCCCAAGGGCGAAAACTATCTGCTCGAAGTCGACGAGCCCGTCGTGGTGCCGGTCGGCAAGCGCGTGCGCATGCTGATCACCGCCAACGACGTGTTGCACGCGTGGTGGGTGCCCGCGCTGGGCGCCAAGCAGGACGCGATTCCGGGGTTCATCCGCGACATCTGGTTCAAGGCCGACGCGGTCGGAACGTATCGCGGGCAGTGCGTCGAGCTCTGCGGCAAGGACCACGGTTTCATGCCGATCGTCGTCGAGGTCGTGTCGCAGGCCGACTACGAGGCCTGGGTCGCCGGCAAGAAGAGCGCCGCGAAGCGCGCCGAGGCCGACAACACGCGTGAGTTCAGCGTCGCCGAACTGGTCGAGCGCGGCCAGAAGGTCTACGAAAGCAACTGCGCCGCCTGTCACCAGGCCGACGGCAAGGGGCTCGCGGGTTCGTTTCCCGCGATCAGCGGCTCGAAAGTCGCCACCGGCCCCATCGCCGACCACATTGCGCTCGTGCTGAATGGAAGACCGGGCACGGCCATGGCCGCTTTTGCGAAGCAGCTGTCCGACGCCGACATCGCGGCCGTCGTCACCTACCAGCGCAACGCGTGGGACAACAAGACCGGCGATCGGGTGCAGCCGGCCGACATCGCGAGCGCACGGGGCGGGGCCAAGGTCGCCGCCGCGTCCGCCGCACAGTGACCATCCAGGGGAGAGCCGAGAATGTCTGACGCAGTCCACGCCCACGAAGACCACGGACACCACGCGCACCCGAGCGGGATCATGCGCTGGCTGACGACCACCAACCACAAGGACATCGGGACCCTCTATCTGTGGTTCTCGCTGATCATGCTGTTCTCCGCCGGGAGCATGGCGCTCATGATACGCGCCGAGCTGTTCCAGCCGGGTCTGCAGCTTACGCAGCCGGATTTCTTCAATCAGCTCACGACGATGCACGGGCTGATCATGATCTTCGGCGTGATCATGCCGGCCTTCTCGGGCTTCGCGAACTGGCAGGTGCCGCTGATGCTCGGCGCCCCGGACATGGCCTTCCCGCGCATGAACAACTGGGCGTTCTGGATCCTGCCGGTCGCGGCGATCCTGCTCTTGAGTTCCTTCGTGCTGCCGGGCGGTGCAGTCGCGGGTGGCTGGACGATGTATCCGCCGCTCTACATCCAGGGCGGCATCTCCTACGATCTCACGATCCTCGCCGTGCACATCATGGGCCTGTCGTCGATCATGGGCTCGATCAACATTATCACGACCATCCTCAACATGCGTGCGCCGGGCCTCACGCTGATGAAGATGCCGCTGTTCGTGTGGACCTGGCTGATCACCGCCTACCTGCTCATCGCGACCATGCCGGTGCTCGCGGGGGCGGTGACGATGCTGCTGACCGACCGCAATTTCGGTACGCACTTCTTCAACGCGGCCGGTGGCGGCGACCCGGTCATGTTCCAGCATATCTTCTGGTTCTTCGCGCATCCCGAGGTCTACATCCTGATCCTGCCCGCATTCGGCATCGTCTCGCAGGTGATTCCGACCTTCTCGCGCAAGCCGCTGTTCGGCTACGCCTCGATGGTGTACGCGACCGCCTCGATCGCGATCCTGTCGTTCATCGTCTGGGCCCACCACATGTTCACGGTCGGCATGCCGGTCGCCGCGCAGTTGTTCTTCATGCTCTCAACCATGCTGATCGCGGTGCCGACGGGAGTGAAGGTCTTCAACTGGACCGCGACGATGTGGAAGGGCTCGCTGACTTTCGAGACGCCGATGCTGTTCGCGATCGCCTTCGTCTGCCTGTTCACGATCGGTGGCTTCTCGGGCCTCGTGCTCGCGATTGCGCCGGTCGACATCCAGTTGCACGACACCTATTACGTGGTCGCGCACTTCCACTACGTGCTCGTCTCCGGCGCGCTATTCTCGATCTTCGCCGGCATCTACTACTGGCTGCCGAAATGGACCGGCCACATGTACGACGAGCGGCTCGGCAAATGGCACTTCTGGCTGTCGGTGATCGGCATGAACATCGTGTTCTTCCCGATGCATTTCCTCGGGCTCGCTGGCATGCCGCGGCGCATTCCCGACTACTCGCTGCAGTTCACCGAGTTCAACCAGATCGCGACGGTCGGTGCCTTCATGTTCGGATTCAGCCAGCTCATCTTCCTGGTCGTGGTCCTCAAGGCGATCCGCGGCGGCGTGAAAGCCCCGGCCCAGGTGTGGGAGGGCGCGGAAGGCCTCGAGTGGACGGTGCCGTCGCCGGCGCCGTATCACACCTTCGTCACTGCGCCGGTGGTCAAATGAGCGCGGAGCTCACGGGAATGGCCGACGACCGGCGCAAGGGCAAGCTCCGCACGGCCTTGCTGCTCGCGGCCTTCGCGCTCGGCCTGTTTGTTTTCACGCTTTATACGGGGCTCAAATAGGCCATGGTTCGCGGCAACGGGCGCATGCTGACCAAGCTCGTCGTCGTCGCGGTCGTGATGTTCGGCTTCGGCTTCGCGCTAGTGCCGTTTTATTACAAGATCTGCGAGGCGACCGGGATCAACGCCGGGGGCGAGCAGAGCCTGGCGAAGAACACGCAGATCGACACGAGTCGCTGGGTGACGGTCGAACTCGACGCGAACACCAACGGCGCATTGCCGTGGCGTTTCGCTGCCACCGAGCGTCGCGTCCGCGTTCACCCCGGTCAGCTCGTGCAGATCGAGTACGAAGTCGTCAACACGAGCACGCGTGCGATCGTCGGCCACGCGGTGCCGAGCTACGGCCCCGCGCGCGCGGCGAATTTCTTCAGAAAGATCGAGTGTTTCTGTTTCACGCCGCAGACACTCGCCGCCGGAGAAACACGGCGGATGCCGGTGATGTTCGTCCTCGACCCGACGATGGACCCCGAGGTGCATACCGTGACCTTGTCGTACACGTTTTTCGAGTCCGAGAAGGACGCGCAGGCCGCGCGCGGGAACCCGGGGCGTGCCTGAGCGCGGCAACCTCAAGGCCGCGCTCGCCGTGTTCTGGAGTTTCTTCGGTGTGCGCAAGCGCCGGGACTACGACACCGACGCGCAGAACCTGACGCCGGCCCAGGTCGTGATCGCCGGGCTGATAGGCGCCGCGGTGTTCGTGCTGTCCTTGTTGCTGCTGGTGTATGCGGTGATGCAGTTCGTGACGTGAACCAACCACAAGACGAGAAGAGGGGATGAGATGAGTCTGGCACAAACTGACAAGTATTATCTGCCGCAGCCTTCGATCTGGCCGTTCGTCGGCTCGGTCGCGCTGCTGTTGATGGCGGTCGGCGGCACGATGACGATGCGCGAAATCGACAACGGCGGATGGGTGCTGCTCGCCGGGCTCGCCGTCCTGTTCTACATGATGTTCGGCTGGTTCGGCGAGGTGATTCGCGACAGCGAGGCGGGACGCTACAACAGGCAGGTCGATTCCTCCTACCGCTGGTCGATGAGCTGGTTCATTTTTTCCGAAGTGATGTTCTTCGCGGCCTTTTTCGGTGCGCTGTTCTATACCCGTGTGCTCTCGGTGCCGTGGCTCGCCGACGCCGAGACCGGCAGCTTGCTATGGAAGGGCTTCGAGGCGACCTGGCCGACCGCCGGGCCCGGGCTTGCCCAGGACGGATTCGCCTTCACGCCCATGGGCGCATGGGGGATTCCCGCGATCAATACGCTGCTGCTACTGAGCTCCGGCGTGACGGTGACCTGGGCGCACTGGGGCCTGAAGAAGGGCAATCGCACCCAACTCATCCTCGGCCTCGCGATGACGGTTGCGCTCGGCGCCACGTTCCTCGCGTTGCAGGTGTACGAGTACCACCACGCCTATACCGAGCTGGGCCTGACGCTGGGGGCCGGCGTTTACGGCGCGACCTTCTTCATGCTCACGGGCTTCCACGGATTTCACGTGCTGGTCGGGACGACGATGCTGATCGTGATGCTGTTGCGTTCGATCGCTGGCCACTTCACCGCCGAACACCATTTCGCGTTCGAGGCCGTGTCCTGGTATTGGCACTTCGTCGACGTCGTGTGGGTGCTGCTGTTCATTCTGGTGTACTGGCTGATCTAGTGCGCGGCGCGGCGCTGTTCCGCCACGGTCAGCGCAGCCCGTTTTCCGGTATGAGGCCCAGGTAGTGGCCCAGCATGAGCAGGGCGAAAAGAATGAACGAGAGCGCGATGCGCACGGTGAGCATCTTGACCGTGCGGTCCGACTTGCCTTTGTCCTTGACGAGGTAGTAGAGGGCGCTCGCGAGGCTGGCCAGAATGAGAACGATCAGGAGTAGGGCAAGGACGCGCATGGTGGGATCCGCACGGGAAAATCGAAGTCTAGCCGGATTGTGGAGCATGCCTACTTGTCGAGTTTAGGGATGGGCAGATGGCAGTTCACGCCCGGCCGGTGGCCGACGGTGGCGGCTCTGTTTTTTTTCGCCTTGACGCTCTGGCTCGGCAACTGGCAGAGCGGGCGCGCTGAAACCAAGCGTGCGCTGCAGGCGCGTTACGACGCGGCTCTTGCCGAGGCGCCGCTGCGGCTCGGCGCCGCAACGGTCACCTCAGACAGCGTGCGCTATCGCAAAATCGAGGTTGAAGGCGTCTTCGACGCGGCACGGACGATACTGCTCGACAACCGGATCGCGCAGGGCGTCGCGGGCTATCACGTGCTGACGCCCCTGCTGCCGGGAGCCGGTTCACCTGGTGTCCTCGTCAATCGCGGCTGGCTCCCGGCCGGCCGGTCGCGCGCAGAGGTCCCGCAGCCCCCCACGCCCGCCGGCCCGGTGAAACTGCAAGGGATCGCGGTCGACCCCGAGACCCGCTACGTCGAACTCGGCAAGGCCACCACCGAGGGCCGGGTCTGGCAGAACCTCGATTTCGAGCGCTATGCCCGGCAAAGCGGCCTGCGCCTGCAGCCTATCCTGCTGTTGCAGACGACGGAACTCGACGACGGTCTTTACCGCGCGTGGCCGCGGCCCGACGCGGGCGTCGACATGCACGTCGGCTACGCCTTCCAGTGGTACAGTCTGGCGACGACGGTCGCCGTGCTGTGGGTCGTGATGAATGTCAAGCGTCGCCCCGCGCGCGGCGACTGAGTACGTGACCATCGCAAAACGCATGACCATGCAACCGACCCCCCGCGCCAAACTGCTGTTCCTGATCGGCATATTCGTCGTGCCGGTGCTGCTCGCTTATCTCGCCTATTTCGGCCTGCGGCCGACGGCGCACAGCAATTACGGCGATCTCTTGCCCGTCACACCGTTGCAGCACACGGGAGGCGTTTCCGGCGAGGGCGGGGCGTTCGACCTGACATCGCTGCGCGGCAAATGGCTGATGGTTCACGTCGGCCCCAGCCGCTGCGACGCCGCGTGCCAGCAGCAGCTTTACCTGATGCGCCAGATACGTATCGCGCAGGGCAAGGAACAATCGCGCATCGAACGGCTCTGGGTGGTGACCGATGGCGGCGCGCTCTCGCCCGCGCTGCTGCAGGAGCACCCCGGTCTTCACGTCTGGCGGCCGGACAGCGTGGCGTTCGTCGCGCAGTTCCCGGCGACCGTTCCCCGCTCCGCGCACATCTATCTCGTCGACCCGCTCGGCAACCTCATGATGCGTTTTCCCGTGCAACCCGCCCCCAAGGAAGTCATGAAGGATCTCAGGTTGTTGCTCAAAGCTTCGCAAATCGGTTGAGCGCGCACATGTCCGCCTATCGCAACCTCGCCCTGCTCGCGCTGATACTGACCCTCGGCGTCGTCAGCCTCGGCGCTTTCGTGCGCCTGTCGGACGCCGGGCTCGGCTGCCCCGACTGGCCCGGCTGTTACGGCAAGCTGACGCCGCATCACGCGGCCGAGGCGATCGACGCGGCGATCGCCGCACAACCGGACGGCCCGGTCACACACCTGAAAGCCTGGAAAGAGATGGTGCACCGCTATTTTGCCGGCACCCTCGGCATGCTGGTGCTCGGTCTGGCAGTCCTCGCGTGGCGCAGGCGTCGCGATACGCGCGGAGGACCGGCGCTGCCCCTGCTGCTGCTCGGGCTGATCGTGTTCCAGGCGCTGCTCGGGATGTGGACGGTCACGCAGTTGCTCAAGCCCCTGGTCGTGACCGCGCATCTGCTGGGCGGCATGGCGACCCTGTCGCTGCTGCTGTGGCTATGGCTGCGCGAGCGCGGCGACGCGAGCGCCGGCGATTCCGCACGCGTCGATCGCTTGCGTGGGAGCGCGGTTCTCGCGCTGGCGCTGGTCACGATCCAGATCGCGCTCGGCGGCTGGGTCAGCAGTAATTACGCAGCCCTCGCGTGCACCGATTTCCCGCTCTGCCAGGGAGCGTGGGCGCCAGCGATGGACTTCGCGCATGGCTTCACGCTGCAGCGCGAACTCGGTGAAACCGCTTCCGGAGAATTGCTCCCGCTCGCGGCGCTGACCGCGATCCACTGGACCCATCGCGTCATGGCACTGATCGTCGCGCTCTACCTCGCATGGCTGATCTCGCGGCTGCTGCGCACGCCGGGCTACGCCGGGCTCGGGATCGCGCTCGCTGCGCTCCTCGCACTCCAGGTGACGCTCGGAATCAGCAATGTGTTGCTGAGTCTGCCGCTGGGCCTCGCGGTCGCCCATAACACGGGCGCAGCGCTGCTGCTTGCAGCCGTTGTGTTGTTGAATTATCGCTTGAGGGGGAAATGACATGGAGTCCTTGATGATCCAGGGCGCCGCGTGTCGCTGCCAGCAGTTCCTCGCCCTGTGCAAGCTGCGTGTGGTGAGCCTGATCGTGTTCACGGCCGTGATCGGGATGTTTCTGGCGGTGCCGGCCTGGCCGAGTTGGACCACGATCTGGGCCGGGACTCTCGGAATCGGGCTCGTCGCGAGCGCCGCGGCCGCGTTCAACTGCCTGATCGAGCAGAAAATCGACGCCGTCATGGCGCGCACCCGCGCGCGCCCGTTGCCGCGAGGCGAACTGACCGGCACACAGACGCTCGTGTTCGCCGGCGTGCTCGGCGGAAGCGGTCTGCTTCTGCTCCATACCGTCGTCAATCCGCTCACGATGTGGCTGACGCTCGCGACCTTCGTCGGCTACGCGGTGATCTATACGGTTCTTCTCAAGCCCGCGACGCCGCAGAACATCGTCATCGGAGGCGCCTCGGGCGCGATGCCGCCGGTGCTCGGCTGGGCTGCGGCGACCGGGGAGATTCACCACGACGCCTTGCTGCTCTTTCTCATCATCTTCGCCTGGACGCCGCCGCATTTCTGGGCGCTGGCGCTGTATCGGCGCGAGGAATACGCGAGGGCCGGACTGCCGATGCTCCCGGTCACGCACGGCGAGGCCTATACGCGCCTGCATGTCCTGCTCTACACGCTGCTGCTGCTCGCCGTGAGTCTGCTGCCGGTCGGCACCGGGATGGCCGGCGCCCTCTACCTCGTCGGCGCGGTCCTGCTGGGAGCGCGTTTCATCCAGTACGGCTGGGCGCTCCACCGCGAATACAGTGACGCGCTGGCGCGCCGGACCTTCCGGTATTCGATCTGGTATCTTGCCGCCTTGTTCGCGATCATGTTGCTCGACCACTATTTCCCGATACCGGTATGATTTTTATGAGGATTTAAGCAATCTCTGGATATTCGGACAAGATTGTTTTATATTGTGCTTCTTCAATTGATCGTTGGGGCACGTATGATCCTCTCGCGAACGAGCCAGTACGCGGTGCAGGCGCTGATTTACATGGCGACCCAGCCCGACGCGACGCCGGTGCTGAACAAGGATATCGCCGCCAAACTGGGTGTGCCCGCCCCCTACCTCGCCAAGATCCTGCAGAGCCTCGCCAAGGGTAATCTGCTGTTTTCCTTCCGCGGCCGTCTGGGCGGCTTCTGCCTGCGCGAAGGGGGCGAAAAGATCACGCTCATGCAAATTTTCCTGCTGACGGAAGGCCCTGCGTTCACGCAGAGTTGCCTGCTCGGCCTGAAAAAATGCAGCGACGAGACCGCGTGTCCGCTGCATTTCCGCTGGGTTCCGGTGAAGAAGAAGATCATCGACCTGCTGCACGAGACGACGCTCGACAAGCTGGCGAAAGCCGTCGAGTCCGGGAAATACCGCCTCGCCGACGTTCCCGGCCTGCTGTTCGAACAGGTCAAGGCGTGACGCACTGGCTGCGCTACGCCCTCGTGGCGGCGGTCGTGGTCGTCGCCGGTTGCCAGCCGAAGCCGCAGGCGCCCGCGTTTCAGGCGACCGATATCACCGGCGCCGAGTTCGCGCGCGATTTCACGCTGACTGACCACAACGGGCAGGTGCGCAGCCTCGGCGATTTTCGCGGGAAGGCCGTCGCGGTCTTCTTCGGCTACACGCATTGTCCGGACGTCTGCCCGACGACGCTCTCGGATTTTGCCGCGGCGTTGTCGCAGCTCGGCCCGCAGGCGGAGCGCGTGCAGGTCATCTTCGTGACGGTCGATCCCCTGCGCGATACGCCGGATCTGCTCAAGCAGTTCGTGCCGGCTTTCCATCCGAGCTTCCTCGGTATGTACGCCGACGGCCCCACGCTCGAGCGCCTGGCGAAGGAATACAAGATCGTCTATCAGAAGACGGCGGAGAAGGCGGCCGACGACTATCTGATCGATCACAGTGCCGGCACCTACGTCTATGATCCGGCAGGCAAGCTCAGGCTGCTCGTCCCCTACGGCAGCAGCCCAGACGCGATCGCCCAGGACCTGAAAACGCTTCTCAGCACGTCCTGAAGGAGGCGGGCGCTTGTCGCGCCGGTCTCGTCTATCATATAATCCTTCGGTTTTAATATAAGCATATGCTGTTAAAGGACGCCGTGGAGTCGGCCGGCGTCGTTTCGGGTCAATTGGAGAGCGGTCGATGTCGGTAAGCACATATTCCGGAGCAGAGCAGTACAACTTTGATATCGTTAAGAAATTTGCCGTCATGTCGCTCGTCTGGGCGGTGGTGGGCATGTTCGTCGGCGTCTACATCGCCTCCGAACTCGCTTGGCCGTTTCTGAATTTCGATAGTCCCTATTTTTCGTTCGGCCGTTTCCGGCCCGTGCACACGAGCGCGGTGATCTTCGGCTTCGGCGGCTCGGCGCTGTTCGCTACCTCTTATTACGTGGTGCAGCGTACCTGCCAGACCCGCCTGATTTCCGACGGCATGGCGAGCTTCACGTTCTGGGGGTGGCAGACCGTCATCGTCCTCGCGGCGCTTTCCTACGTCATGGGCTACTCGCAGGGCCGTGAATACGCCGAGATGGAATGGCCGATCGACCTGCTGGTCGAGGTCGTCTGGGTCACCTATCTGATCGTGTTCGTCGGCACCATCATGCGCCGCAAGCAGCCGCACATCTACGTCGCCAACTGGTTCTACCTGTCGTTCATTCTGGCGACGGCGCTGCTGCACACCTTCAATAACCTGGCGATGCCGATCGACCTGTTCTCGATGAAGTCGTACAGCCTGTTCTCCGGCACCCAGGACGCGATGACCCAGTGGTGGTACGGCCACAACGCGGTCGGCTTCTTCCTGACCGCCGCCTTCCTCGGCATGATGTACTACTTCGTGCCCAAGCAGGCCGGCCGCCCGATCTACTCCTACCGGCTGTCGATCGTGCACTTCTGGGCGCTTTCCTTCATGTATATGTGGGTCGGTGGTCACCACCTGCACTGGACCGCGCTGCCTGACTGGACCTCCTCACTCGCCGCCGCGTTCTCGATCCTGCTCTTGATGCCCTCCTGGGGCGGCATGATCAACGGCATCATGACGCTGTCGGGTGCCTGGGACAAACTGCGTACCGATCCGGTCATGCGCTTCATGATCGTCGCACTGTCGTTCTACGGCATGTCGACCTTCGAAGGCCCGATGATGTCGCTCAAGGAAGTCAACGCCCTCTCGCATTACACCGACTGGACCGTCGGCCACGTGCACTCGGGCGCGCTCGGCTGGGTCGCCATGATCTCGTTCGGCTCGCTGTACCACATGATGCCCAAGCTGTGGGACACCAAGATGTACAGCCGCAAGCTGGTCGAATGGCACTTCTGGCTCGCGACCATCGGCATCGTCCTGTACATCGTCGCGATGTGGATCTCGGGCATCACCCAGGGTCTGATGTGGCGTGCGTTCGACGAGTTCGGCAACCTCCAATACTCGTTTGCCGAGTCGGTTGCCGCGATGATGCCTTTCTACGCGATGCGCGCGATCGGCGGGATGTTCTTCCTCAGCGGCGCCGCGATCATGGCCTTCAACATGTTCATGACCATTCGTCAGGGCAAGCGCGAAAGCGCGGCGCTGGAGGCCAAGCTCGCAGCCAAGATGGCTCACGCATGATTCTGGAAAGATAGACAATGAATTTCAATTTCAAGCACGAATGGGTTGAAACCAACATTGGCCTGATGGCCGTGTTGACCATGCTCGCGATCAGCGTCGGCGGCCTCGTCGAGATCGCACCGCTGTTCTTCATCGACAAGACGATCGAGAAGGTCGACGGCGTGCGGCCCTACACGCCGCTCGAGCAGCGCGGCCGCGACATCTACCAGCGCGAAGGCTGCTACACCTGCCACTCGCAGATGATCCGCCCGTTCCGCGACGAGAAGCTGCGCTACGGCCATTACTCGCTGGCGGCCGAATCGCAATACGACCACCCGTTTCAGTGGGGGTCGAAGCGCACCGGTCCGGACCTCGCCCGCGTCGGCGGCAAGTACTCGAACGAATGGCACGTGCAGCACCTCGTCGCGCCGCGCTCGATGGTCCCCGAGTCGGTGATGCCGAACTATCCGTGGCTGCTTTCCACGCCGCTCGACATCTCGGACACGGCCGATCGCATGAAGGCTTTGCGCAAGGTCGGCGTTCCCTATTCGCTGAGCCAGGCCGAGTACGACACGAACGTCGGCAAGTTCGGCGAGACCGTCGCCAAGCAGTTGCACATCCCGGACGCGCAGAAGAATCTCGTTGCGCAAGCGAACTTCGGCAACTACGACGGCGACCGTTCGGGGGTCTCTGAAATGGACGCGCTGGTCGCCTATCTGCAGGTCCTTGGCACCATGGTCGATTTCAGCAAGCATACCGACGACGCGTTCGTCGACGCCCGCTGAGCGGCGCGGCCGGGGCTTCGGATATGGAATGGTTGATGTGGTTTTCGAAAGCCGAGAACACCAAGCCCCTGGCCTTGATCATCTTTTTCGTCACCTTTATCGGCATTCTGATTTACGTCTACGGTAGCCGGAAGCGGAGCAAGCGGCTCGAGTCGTACCGCGACATACCGTTCCTCGACGATCAGGAAGGGCCGAAGGACAAGCAATGAGCGAGCAGAAACTACAATCCCAAACCGTACAAACGACTGGTCACGCCTGGGACGGCGACCTGCAGGAATACAACAACCCGCTGCCGGTGTGGTGGGTCTACACCTTCTACGCGACGGTGATCTTCGCCATCGTTTACTGGATCATTTATCCGTCGTGGCCTGTGGGCAAGGACTGGATCGGCGGCGCGTCGCAGATCAGCTACGTCAATAGTGCCGGCGAGACCAAGACGCACAGCTGGAACACCCGCGCGCTGCTGCTCGAGGATCTGAACCAGGCTGCCGCCGAGCAGAAGCCCTACTTCGACAAGGTTTCGGCGATGTCGTACGCGCAGATCGCCAAGGATCCGGAAATGAACGGGTTCATCCTGTCCGCAGGCAAGGCCTTGTTCGCCGACAACTGCGCGCCCTGCCACCAGGCGGGCGGGCAGGGCGTGCCCGGATTCTTCCCCAACCTCGCCGACGACGACTGGCTCTACGGCGGCTCGTTCGACAAGATCCACCAGACCATCACCGGCGGTCGGCGCGGCTACATGCCCACCTTCAACGAGGTCCTGTCGGGTGAACAGATCGACCAACTGGCCCATTTCGTCGCGAGCCTGTCCGGCACCGAGCACGACGGGGCGAAGGCGACCGCAGGGCGAGCGCTGTTCCAGGGTGAGGCCGCCGCCTGTTATTTCTGCCACGGGACCGACGCCAAGGGGCGGACCGAAATCGGTGCACCGAACCTGACCGACAATATCTGGCTGTGGGTCGATGCGCCGGCCGGCACCGGGGCCGCGGCCAAGGTTGGGGCGATCCGCAGCGTCATCGCCAACGGCGTCAACAAGGGCGTGATGCCGGCCTGGGGCGACCGTCTGACGCCCGAACAGATCAAGGTCCTGACGGTCTACGTACACGAGTTGGGCGGAGGTCAGTAAGACTCAGGCCGATGACGACCAAAGCCCCCGATCTCGGGGGCTTTTGTTTCCAGAGCAGCGAATCGCATACGCCATGCAAAAAGGTCTAGAAGAACAGGTCGGTCTCTACCAGAAGCGGATCCCGATCTTCACGCGTTCCGTGAAGGGGCCTTTCCGGCGCTTCAAGACCTCGGTGCTGGTGCTCGCCTACGCCGTGTACTTCCTGCTGCCGTGGCTGCCGTGGTCGCGGCTCGATGCGCCGGCGCAGGCCGTGCTGTTCGATCTTCCCGGACGGCGTTTCCTGATCTTCGGGCTGACCGTCTATCCGCAGGACGTGGTCTGGCTGGCGCTGCTGCTGTTCATCGCGGCTATCTTGCTGTTTTTCGTGACCGGGCTCTTCGGTCGCGCGTTCTGCGGCTACTTCTGCTTTCAGACCCTGTGGACCGATTTCTTCATCTGGATCGAGCACAAGATCCAGGGCGAGCGCCCGGCACGGGTGCGCCTCTATCGCCAGCCCTGGGATCGCGAAAAGCTGCTGAAGGTCGGAGGGACGCACGCGTTATGGCTGCTGGCCGCCTTTTGGACCGGCATCACCTTCGTCGCCTACTTCGCGTACGCGCCGCAGCTCGTGGTGGATTTCTTCGCCGGCGCCGCCGCACCGGCGGCCTACATCACGGTCACCATCCTGACCCTGTCGACTTACGCCGCGGCGGGCCTCATGCGCGAGCAGATCTGCACCTACGTCTGCCCCTACGGCCGCTTCCAGAGCGTGATGTACGAAGCCGAAACGCTTGCCGTGCATTACGACGCGAGGCGGGGCGAGGGCACGCGCGGCCGCGCCCCCGCGCGCGCGGGACAGCGCACGCTTGCCGAGCGCCATGAAAAGGGCGTGGGCGACTGCGTCGACTGCGGACTCTGCGTACAAGTCTGCCCGGTTGGCATCGATATCCGCGACGGCCTGCAATACAAGTGCATCTCCTGCGGCCTGTGCATCGACGCGTGCAACACGATCATGGACTCCTTCAGTTTTCCGCGCGGCCTGATCCGCTACGACTCGGAGAAGAACCTCGCCGCCGCCACGCCGACGAAGCCGAAGGCGGACTGGAAGCGTTTGAAGACGATCGGCTACGGGCTCGCCCTCGTGCTGATGAGTGCGTATCTCGTCTACAGCATCAGCACGCGCGGCAGCTTCGATCGCGCCGTCAACCAGATCCGCCAGCCGCTCTACGTCGTGCTCTCGAACGGCGACATCCGCAACCGTTACCAGATCCGCATCACCAACAAGTCGGGGCAGGACGAGACCTATGCGATCAGCGCACGCGGCATCCCGAGCGGGGCGCTCGACCTCGGCAACTTCCGCGAGATCACCGTGAAGCCTGGCCACAGCGGAGTCGTCCAGGCGAGCGTCCGGCTGTCGCCCGAGGCCGCCGCGAGGACCCAGAACTTCGAACTCGTCATCGCGCCGCGGGGCAAGCCGGGTGAGGCGCGGACCGAGAGCGTGCGTTTCGACAGCCCGAGGCCACGCGGATGAGCACGCTCACGACCCTTTTCGGCGGCCTCGCCGCGGTCTTCGTGCTGTTCGCCCTGGGCGGCCTGATTCGCGGCCTGCCGCTCGCGCTGCGTGCCGCACTCGCGGGTCTCGTCCCCCTGATCGCCTATTTCGCCCTGACGATCGGCAAATGGCCGGGGCTCGACGTCGTCGCGATCCACATCTCGGTGTTCCTCGCAGCCGCACTGGTGCTTTTCGCCCTGACGCAGTTCCGGCGCCGCGGCGCCGGGCGCATGCATTGGGCGCCGAAGTTGCTCACGGCCTTCTTCCTCGGGCTGGTCGTCATCAATGCCACCTTGCTATATATCGCGACCAAGGGGCTGCCGGAACCGGTCGCGCGCTGGTGGTTGGGCGGGAAGGGCGACAGCAAGTCCGTGTATAGCGGTTTTTCCGGGGTCGTCCCCCACGGGCAGGGGGCGGCGAAGGGCATTTCGTCGGAACTCAGCGAACAGCATCGCGCGTCGCAACTCGGGTGGCAGATCACGGTGAACGGGCTCGACGGCGACGGCCGCACGCGGCCCGTCGAGGTACGCGTGCGGGACCGCACGGGACTTGCGGTCGAGCGGCTCGTCGCCGAACTGCGCCTCCTGCGTCCCGGGGCCACCGGGCCGACGGCCTCGCTGCCCCTTGCGTCGGCCGAGCCAGGCGTCTACATCGGTGCGCTCGTATTGCCCGCCGGCGGGCGCTGGTTCGTCGAGCTCCGGCTCCTGCAAGAGGACGAGGTGCGTTTCCGCACCACGCAGGAGATCACCGTGCCATGAGCGGCGTGCTCGGCTTTCTTTTCCTGCTTTCGGGCGTCTTCGTCCTGCTGATCATCGTCGGCGTGTTCTGGTCGATCAAAAGCGGCCAGTTCGATGACCTCGAAGGTCCGGCCGAACGCATCCTCATGGACGACGACGATCCCTTGCTGCCCGGCCGCCGCTTGAGCGACAAGGACGACTGATTTAAAATTCACCAACTTCGACGGAGTACACGCAATGAAACAGCTTCTGACCTTTCAAGGTTTTCCGATGGTGGTCGTGGTCGCCCTGATCGTCTGGTCGTGGATCAGCATCCTCTCGGTGGTGATCGCATCGTTCTTCTGAACGCGCCTTCTGCCAACAAAAAGCCCCGCATCGGCGGGGCTTTTTGTTGGCAGAACCTCCCGTTCAGGCAGGGATCGACGCACGCATCTTCTGCAGCGCGCGCGCTTCGATCTGGCGGATGCGTTCGGCCGAGACGCCGTATTGCGCCGCGAGTTCATGCAGCGTCGCGACGTCGCCTTCGCTGAGCCAGCGCGCCTGGATGATGTGGCGGCTGCGCTCGTCGAGTTCTTCGAGTGCGCTCGTGAGGCCGCTTTCGCGCAGTCGTTCGGTCTGCTCGCGCTCGAGGCGCTGGGCGGGGTTCTCTTCCGCGCTCGCGAGATAGGCGATCGGGCTGTAGTCGTCCTCGCCGTCGTCGACCATCGGATCGATCGAGACGTCATGGCCCGAGAGCCGCGTTTCCATCTCGAGCACGTCCTTGCGGCTGACGTTGAGTTCCTGCGCCATCGCGTCGGCCTGCTGCACGGTCAGCGCGTTGAGCGACTGCTTGAGGCTGCGCAGGTTGAAAAAGAGCTTGCGCTGGGCCTTGGTCGTCGCGAGCTTGACCATTCGGTAGTTCTTCAGCACGTATTCGTGGATTTCAGCGCGGATCCAGTGCAGCGCGAAGGACACGAGCCGCACGCCGCGGTCCGGATCGAAGCGCTTGACCGCCTTCATCAGGCCGACGTTGCCTTCCTGGATCAGGTCCGCGTGCGGCAGCCCGTAGCCCAGATAGTGCCGAGCGATGCTCACCACGACGCGCAGGTGCGACAACACCAGCCGGCGCGCCGCTTCAAGGTCTTGTTCGTCATGCCACGCGCGCGCCAGCTTCTGCTCTTCCTCGAGGCTGAGCATCGGATAGTGGCTCACGGTCTGGATGTAGCTGTCCAGACTGTAGGCGGCGGGAATCGGTAAAGACATTGTCTGCGTCATGCGTGTGACCTCCTTGCGGCGAATTTTAGCACTCGCGCATTGGGAGTGCTAATGCGGGCCCGGGTTCCCGCATCTCGGTAATAGGCCTCCTCCATCTCATGCCTGGGCAGCATATCTGGGAGGCTGTCGCGGGATGGCCTTTGTTTTCCCGGCTGACGAACTGTCCTGACGCGGAAGGCTATTTCTTGATCCTTGATGGACCAATTGATGCAGTACAGTCCATCGTCGTTCACTCTGCGCCTGAACAGCAAAAGGTCACCGATATAGGGGAATACCTGCACGTCTGAGCTACCGGGGACATCTGGGTTCTCGATCCTGACCCGGGGCAGCATTTTCAGATAACCCAGGCGCTCGGCGACTTCAATCATGCCCCTGATGGGCGGTAGCTGGACTTGGTGCATACCAGGGAATCCAAACAGGGGGTGAGGTGTGGGCCATGGGGCTAACATCCGCTGTTCGTGCAAATCGACCACAGCCGGGTCGTATAACGCAAGAAGGGCCGCAGCTGTCTCTGGTAGTGATAGGCAGTGGACCTCGCGGCCCAGCTTGCTTGAATTGAGTGTGCAGGCGTGGGATATGGAGGGCGCCTCCTGTGGGGTGGCGAGGATCGACGGCGTGTAGTCGGAACCGCAGCGCGGCACTGCTTGCCGCTTGAGGATGGTCGACATACGCGTAGGGGTGACGCCTTTCTTGCGGGCGCGCATAACGTATCTCCAATAGACTTGGTAATTGCGCATGGCCGAAGCTGGCCAGGCGGCCTGAATCAGCGCGAATTGACCTTGACTTTTGCCGGTGCGTTGAAGATACTGAGAGTGCGAGTCAGCAGTACATCATGCACACGCATGGCAAGAGCCGGGCCTTTCGAAAGAGGGGTTCGGTTTTTTGTTACATGACGTTCTCCTCGGTACTCTCCATACGGGATGCGGGCTCGATAGCCTCAGATTACTGGCTAGTCAATTTGAGGCTGCTCAGCCACGCCGCAATATCCTCCGTGTAGGCGAATTTGCCCCTCCGGTGTGGAATATTGAAAGTCTCCACCGGCAACAGTCCTCGGTTAAGCGCTTGGCGAAACGCCTCGTTGCTTGGGTAGCCCAGCAACCGGGTTAGCTTCTCGCCACCAACTATCGGGCCGTAAGCGCTGGTCAACCATTGGAAGCCAGCCCTCATTTCTCCCGCTGATGGAGTCGTGGCTATTGAGGCACAGTCACGCTTAGTCATGCGTCGTCCCGTTCAACGTTCTAATTTGCACAGTAAACTAGGACGCCCGCGAGCGCAAGAAATAAAATTACGCAAGCAATTGTTATTTAATGGTTTTTTGCTGTTGCGTTACTAATTAATACTGCCAGTTAATAGGGCCGTTGATGCTGTAGCGTGTTAGGAACGCAGCGAGCCGAGACAGGTGTGGGGCGGCGGTACTTGATAAGGGCGCTAAAACGCGCTGGGGATGCCGGGTTTTTCCGCCGATCTTGATTGCGTACCCGGAAGCATCCGGTCGCAGGTTGAGGAAAACTATCGGGTCTGGAGACGCGCATGGATTACAAGCTCTGCGCAGCCTGCGGTCAACTCTTCAGGCCGCGCCCTCAGACTCCAACCCAGACATACTGCCCAGCGCAGGACTGCCAGCGAGAGCGGCGCCGACGCTGGCGGCGAGCTAAACGGCATCACGATCCCGACTACTGCGACAACCAGGTATGCGGAGCGCCGGGGTATCAGCATCGTGCGTACCTATGCTGACGAGGGCAAGAGCGGTCTGCGCATCGATGGACGCCGAGCGCTGCAGCAACTGATCAAGGATGTTGAAGGCGGGACGGCCGATTTCCAGATCATTTTGGTTTACGACGTCAGCCGCTGGGGTCGCTTCCAGGATGCCGACGAAAGCGCCTACTACGAGTGCATCTGCCGCCGCGCAGGCATACAGGTCGCTTATTGCGCCGAGCAGTTCGAGAATGACGGCTCTCCCGTGTCTACCATCGTCAAGGGCGTTAAGCGTGCCATGGCCCGCGAGTACAGCCGTGAGCTGTCCGCCAAGGTGTTTGCAGGCCAATGCCGCCTGATCGAACTCGGCTACCGCCAAGGCAGCCCAGCCGGCTTCGGTCTACGCCGGGTCCTCATCGATCAGCAAGGTTCGTCAAAGGGCATGCTAGCGCGTGGCGAACAGAAGAGCCTGCAGACCGATCGCGTCGTCTTGATGCCGGGGCCCGGGGACGAGATTCGCATCGTCCACCAGATCTATCGGTGGTTCATCGATGAGGGGCTGGGCGACTCCGAGATCGCCATGCGCCTCAACAGCATACGGGTGCGCACCGATTTTGACCGGTACTGGACGCGGGCCACGGTGCATGAGGTGCTGACCAACGAGAAATACATCGGGAACAACGTCTACAACCGCATTTCCTTCAAGCTCAAGAAACTCCGCGTGGTCAATACGCCTGACATGTGGGATCAAAAAGGAAGGCGCGTTTGAGCCCGTCATGCCGGCGGACATTGTCTCTACGAGACGGTAACCCGGACTCTGTGCGAATGTGGCGCGGTGGGGGTGGGTTTTCTTCGAGCTTACGGCGCAGCCCTGTCATGTAGACGCGTGGATAGTGGGTATCCTCGGTATGGCTGGGGCCCCAGACTTCGCGCAGCAGCCGGTGGGTGATTACCCGGCCGGCGCGGGCAATGAGCACGGCGAGCAGCCGGTATTCGATGGGAGTGAGGTGGACCTCCGCGCCGCTCCGGGTGACCTGGCGCCGGGCCAGGTCCACCGTGACCTCGCCGAATGTGACCAGCGGCCCTTCGCTGCCGGTGACGTGCGTGCGACGCAGTAGAGCGCGCACGCGCGCCAGCAACTCCGCCACCCCGAAAGGCTTGGTCAGATAGTCGTCCGCGCCGGCGTCGAGCCACTTTGTCCGTTTCGTCGACCCGGGCCGACAGGATGAGGATAGGGATGGCTGACCATTGCGCAGGTCGCGCACCACGTCGACGCCATCGCGATCTGAGAGACCGAGGTCGAGGATGACCAGATCGGGCTTGCGCGTGCCGGCCTCGATCAGCCCTCGTTCGCCGGTGGCGGCGTCCACCACGTGGCAGCCTTCGGCCTCCAGCGAGGTGCGGACGAAGCGGCGTGTCCTATAGGTACAAAGCCGATAAAGATGCGGCTAAGACTCGCCACGAAGGTGATAAGAAGACATACAGGCCGACGTGGACGGCCTGGCTTTTCCCGGTAGATCCGTCTGCCCCAGCGCCGAATGGCGCCCCGAGGAAGAAGTGCGCAAGTTTTATGCCGAGGCATTCGAGCGGATGAGCACCGGTGCGCGCGTCAAGGATTTTCTTATCGTGCTGACCTCCCGAGAGGTGCGCGAATTGCTTGAGGGAAAGGTAAACCGGCGGTGACAAGTCTGACAGCAGATGCCGCAATCCGGCTTGAAATGAAGCTGGACAGTCGCCTCAGTAGGTACGAAGGCGGCGGAACTCAAAGAACGGAATTTAGGGCGTCAACGAACGCTTTTTCCTCAATCGCCGTTGGCAAACTTGTGGACAAACGGAAGGCTTCCGTTCCGCGACATCGAGCGATGCCCATAAATAAGGCACTCACGCTCACACCAGTCGTCACCTCTCGTGGCGGATGGCATGCGCCGAAAGCGGAAAAGCGGCCTTCGGGCGGCTGTTTCCGCCAAGGACCGGATATACGGCGAGACCATACATTTCTTTCACGCGCAATTCGCCTCGGGCACCGTGGGTTCCAGTACTAACGTCCGCCGGAAGGGAACGCGGCGCTGGTCGATGAAGAGGCTGTTTCCCTCGACGCGCTTCGCCATGCGTTTGGCGTCCGAGGCTGCGCGCGCTACCTCCTGGTGATGATGGAAGTGCGTCGGGTCGACGAAGACCGCTCCGATCGACAGTGTCACGAGGCCGTGAAAGGTCATGACGCCGCGCCTGTCCTCGGTGTGGTAACCGGACGACAGGACGTGTTCGGGGAGGAACAGGGCGAGCCGTTCCTCGTCGAAGCGGGACAACACGGTACGGCAACGCTCCTCCCAGTCCAGGCTCTGGAACAGGACGACAAAATCGTCACCGCCGATATGCCCGACGAAGTCCAGTTCAGGGTTGGAGCCATCGCAGAGGATGTGCGCGAGGAGCTGAATGATGTCGTCGCCGCGCCGAAACCCGTAGACGTCGTTGTAAGGCTTGAAGTGATCGAGATCGAAATAGGCGGCGACAAAGGTCTGCGAATTCGTCAGTAGCCGCTCCAGGTGTTCCTGAATCGGGACATTGCCGGGCAGCCCCGTAAGTGGATTGGCATAGCGCGCGGCGACGATCTGCATTTCCGTCACCTCGCGCATCAGATCGAACCCAGATCCCAGGCCCAGGTAACGGCCCTCGTCCGTGATGATGAAGCCTTGCGTGAAGGCAGCCTTGCCTTTCTGAATGACGAGTTCGGAGAGTTCGCTCATACGGGTGGCCTTGTCGACAATCAGCGGATCGGCATCCATCAGGGCCGAGCAGGGCTTGCGACCGTGAAGTTCCCGCCCGTAGAGGCTGATGAAACGGTCCAGCAGCGCGGGGCGGTGAATGATGCCGACGGGAATCTCATTGTCGACTACGGCCAGAGCGTGCAGGTCGGGGCGAAGCATCATGAGTTCGAGCACGTCCTCGCTCACCGTTGCGGGACTTACGGCGGGCGCTGGAACGACGAGCCGGTCCGCCGACGCGTGAAGCGTTTCCCGCATCGGTGACCATGGCAGGACGCTTACCACGCCAGATTGCAGGCAGGCCTCGACCTCGCGCGGAAGAAGACGGATCGGATCCGCCGACGGGCGACCGATGAGGTAGCCCTGTACATAGCGCATTCCGAGGTCCTTGAGCACGGCGAGTTCGGACAGATTTTCCACGCCCTCGGCAATCACGCACGAATGCGCGCCCTCGGCGAGCTGGCGAATCGAACGCACAAACTGGATCTTGTGAGGATCCTGATGAATTCCGGAAATGAAGTGTTTGTCGATCTTGACGTAGGCGGGCTTCAATTCTGACCACAACCGAAGGCTGGAAAAACCTTCGCCCAGATCATCGATCGCGATGTCGATCCCCTCTGAGCGCAGCGCGCGGACCGCGTCGCGAAGGCTGCCATAGTCGACGTGCGCGGAATGTTCAGTGATCTCGAAAACCAGACGGTCATTCGCGAGGTCGGCCCCCTTGAGCGCCGCGACAACGGCCGCGGGTGCGAAGGCGGGGTCGAGCAGGCTTGCCGGCGACAGATTGACGAACAGTTGTCCGGGAAGACCGAGCGTAGTGAAGGTCGCGAAGGCCGAGCGTACGCATGCCCATTCAAGCTGTGTGCCGAGCCCGTGCGTTTCAGCCACCCGGAACAAGGTCTGCGGCGCATGCAGCGGGCTGTCCGACGGTCCGCGGGAGAGTGCCTCATATCCGCTGACCACCCCCTTCGACATGTCGAGGACCGGCTGAAGCAGAGTTGTCAGGCGTGCCGTTGCAAGAATTTCTTCCAGATGGGAGCGCATATCGTCGGGGCTCATGAACGAAAACGGAGGGTCAAATCGCGCGAAGCGTACGGAGCTTGCGTTACCGAGATGTGAATTCGTTCGATGCCTGTAACGGCCGTGTCATTCCGGATGTCTAGGCTCGCCTCCCCGGGGGGCAATATGAATAATGCAATCGAACTCGGGGATGAGGATTGCGGACATCTCGCGCGTATTCTGCTCGCGTCGCGTCGCGTCAATCTGCGTCATAACTTTTTCAGTTGGGTGCACGGGCCTGTGCAATCGCTCATTCCGCACGAGATCCTGCTTTGCGGGATCGCGGACGAAGGCGGCTATCTCCTGCACCAACGGTTCACGGCCTGCCGCTACTTCAAGGACGATCACTATCATCGGGTGATCCATCCTGCGGACGGGCTCATTCATCAGCTCACCCACGAATGGGGCGCAAAACGCGAACCGCGCCTTATCGCTGCGCTGACTGACGATCCAGACGGCTGGCATCGCCGTCTGCTCGACCTCGAGTTGAAGAACCTCGCATTTCATGGGCTGTGCCGGGTCGACGGCCAAATGTGGGGATATGCGAGCTTTTCACGCCTGCGTGTGCCATTCGATGCGCGCCTTGCGCTCTTCATGGAGCTTCTATTGCCGCATCTTCTGGTGACGCTTGCGCGCGTACTCGCCAACGAAGCGCGAACTCGCTCGCTTGGCGATCGCCACGCCGGTCTCATCACGGCGCGGGAGGCGGAAGTCCTGGCCTGGGTCCGCGATGGGAAGACCAACGAGGAAATCGCCGCGATCCTCGGACTATCGATGCTGACCGTGAAGAACCATCTGCGTCACGCGATGCAGAAACTGGTCGTGCGTACGCGCGGGCAGGCAGTCGCACGCGCGATCGCACTTGGGTTTTTGCGTGCGCAATCGAGCCGAAGGCCGGAATAGAAGCCAGCGCCGGGCGGCACACTCCTTCGCCGAATGAGCCGTCCGGCTCAGTTTTCCCCCCGGCTTCTCTTCATCTCGTGTCATTCGCGCCGCCTAAAGTCGCCTCGTCCGCACGTGCGGGCTCTATTTCCGGTTGGTCCGCATGCAGTCCGCGGGCCTTCCCCACAGGGGGGCGGAAAGCTTCACCACTTTCTGGGACTTTTACTTAAAAGAGGAGCGCTTACATGAATTTCAAACTCAACGCACTGGTGGCCGCAGCTTTACTGGCTTCCGGTTCCGCACACGCTATCACCGCAACGGATGACGTCGCCACTGGCAATGCCTATCTGCTGCTGACCGTGCTCGATGCAAACTACAACGGCGGCGTGGGTCGTTCCTATACCCGTTCGCTCGAGGTCGCGATGAACGAGTTCGGCACGGGTAACCGTACCACCGGCGGCTTCACGACCAACGTCGACAGCCTGGGCAGCAGCAACCAGACGTGGAGCACGGGCGCGCTGTGGGGCACTTTTACGGCGGGCATGGATGCAGCCACGATCGCTGGGCTGCAGTGGGACGTGACGGCGCTGGATGGCTTTGGTACTTCGTCGGCTGACCAGAAGCGTGTCCTGACCACTTCGGCGACCAATCTGGTTGATGCGCAAGCAGCTGCTGGTGTCGCCACCAACAATACTGAACTCACTTTCGCTGTGATCAACCAGGATGTTTACTGGGATGCGGCTATCGGCGCCATGGGCACCGATACCGAGATCATCGTTGACGATACGTCTTCGATGGCGTTTGCGATCAGTGCTGCAGTGCACAGCACCAACTTCTCCGGGAAGACCCCGGATTTCAGCACTGTGGGCAACGTTGGTGACAGCATGGGTTTTTACTACCTGACCCGCAGCGGCAGCAGCAATACGGCTGAGGCAACCGCTGTGGCGTATGGCGTGAATGGCGATGCCACCTTCACTTTCGCCGCCGACGGTTCCCTGACCTTTGCGCCCACCGTGGCCGCCGTTCCCGAGGCTTCGACCTACGGCATGATCCTGGCCGGTCTGGGCCTGGTCGGCTTTATGGCGCGTCGCCGCGTCGCCTGATGCACCTTGCCCCGCCGCATGGCGGGACTTTCCATCGTTAATCGATTACGTCAAAGGGATAGACCAATGAAACTGCATCAAATCGCCGTCGCCGTTGCCGTTCTGGCGGCCGGTTCTGCTTCGGCCGCCACCGTCACGTTCACCGTGTCAGGCGCCACCGCGCTGAACAAGTCATTCGAAAAAACCGCGCTCGACATGTGCAACACGACCGTCGCCTCCGCCACGTATAGCACGGCCGGCGGTGCCAAGCCCGCCGTTCGCTATCAGTGCACCGCCAAGTCGGGCCTGGGCATCGCGGGCGTAAATGCCGGCGACACGCTGATCATCAATAAAGAGCAGGGGGGTTCCAGCCATGGCGTGAAGCCAGTCAACAACAGCACGCCCGTGACCGTCGCCACCACCACCTGCACTACCTCCACGGTTGATCCGGTATTCCCTAATCGTACGCACTGGACGGGTTGCGGCGCCACGACCGCGGTGCCCACCGCGGGCGTGTCCGACGTCGAGCCCAAGCTGGTCTCCACGGCCGCGGCCGATTACGCCAACCTGAACAATGCGGGTATCGTCGCCCAGGTGTTCGGCATGGCCGTGTCGGACAACGTCTATCGCCAGTTGCAGGCCATCCAGGGTCTGAGCGACGTCAATGCCACCACCTTCGACCCCGCCAACGCCCCCAGCCTGCCGGCCTCGTTCGTGCGCGGCGCATTCGCTGGCGCCGCGGCCGACTGGACCGCGGTCAGTGACCAGATCGTCGCTGACAGCGACCGTAGCGGGGAGAACCATCCCAATCAGACCGCTTGGGACGACGCAGGTGTGAACACCACCGAAATCAAAGTCTGCCGCCGCGCCACCGGCTCCGGCACGCTGGCTTCCTTCGAAGCCACAGTGATGGCGCAGCCCTGCGGTACCAGCCCGACCTATGGCGGTGCTACGGGTTTGTCTTCCTTCTCGGGTGATAACACCACGCTCAATGACACCAACAAGGCGTTCCTCGGTGAGACGGATGTCTATACCGTGGTCGAGCACGGCCAGCAGGAAGGCGTCGACACCTGCCTGACCCAAGCCTACTACCAGGGCGAGATGGCGATCGCCATCATGGGCACCGAGCGCCAGAGCGGCGACACCGGTTCCAAGATCTCGGGTTCGGACGACAACGATGGCGTACAGGACAAGTGGCATTACGTGAAGATCGGTCAGGTGTACCCGAGCGTCGAGAACTTCGTCGCCGGCGACTACGACTTCTACTGGGCCGAGGCCAGCTTCAACCGCCGCAAGACCGGTTACACCAACACCGAGACCAACCTCATGAACTACTTCGCCAACAAGATGGGCGACCCGGTTGCGATCGTCGACATTCCGCTGCCCGGTCTGGCCGCGCTGACCTCGAACGGCTACACGTTCGACTATGGCGTCTCGCCGGTCGCGCGTGCCTCGCGCGGTGGCAACACCTGCTCGATGGGCGTGCAGACGTACTGAGTCAAGGGGTTCGATTCCGCGCCGGGGCAAGTCGACCGGCGCGCATTCCCAACCCCCCGCGCAAGCGGGGGGCTTTTCGTTTAGGCATGGCGTGTTTTTCGCGAGGGAAGCGTTTGCGTTTCAGTGTTTCCCTGGCGGCGAGTGCGTCGATGGGTTGGATGATCTTGATGGTTGGCGTGTACATGAATGATAGGTCTGGCCGAGCGGCCGTTTGGCTGTTGTTGGGGTTGTGTTGGGCGCCAGCGGTTGGGGCGGTCGAAACGACACCGACCACCGCGTCGTCCTCCGCAGTGCCGGCGTCTGCCGGCAAGGATGATGCAGCGTCGGCGACCGCCCGGGCAGATGGTGCGCCTCGATTTGACGTATTCGAATACCGCGTGGAAGGCACGACGTTGCTGCCCGCCATCGCGATCGAGCGGGCGGTATATCCACATTTTGGTGAGAAAAAGACGATCGCCGATGTCGAGCAGGCGCGCGAGGCGCTGGAGAAGGCCTACCACGGCGCCGGCTACCTGACCGTGCTGGTGAGCATCCCGCAGCAGAAAGTGGATGAAGGCGTCGTGCGCCTGACGGTGACCGAGGCGCCCGTACAGCGGCTGCGCGTCGTGGAGTCGCGCTACTTCAGCCTCGGTGAAATCAAGGCCGGCGTGCCGCAGCTGGCCGAGGGCACGGTGCCGAACTTTCCGCAGATGCAGAAGGAACTGGCGGCTCTCAACAAGTCCGCGGATCGCCGCATCACGCCCGTGCTGCGCGCGGGCAAGACGCCGGGGACGGTCGAGGTCGACCTCAAGGTGCAGGACCGGCTGCCGCTGCATGGCGAGGTTGAGGTCAATGACCGCTACAGCCAGGACACGACGCGCACGCGTCTGACCGCGAGCCTGCGCTGGGATAACGTGTGGCAGAAGCAGCATGGGCTCGGCATCACGGTGCAGACGGCGCCTGAGAACGTCGACGAGAGCAAAGTATTCTCGGCGAGCTACACATGGCCACTCGCGTCCGGCAACTACCTCGCACTGTATGGCGTGCGGTCGGAATCCGACGTTGCCGCCGTGGGGACGCTGAACGTGCTCGGCAACGGCAACATTCTCGGCGCACGCTACATTATCCCGCTGCGCAGCCGCAGCGAGGAGTTCTTCCACACGGCGACGCTGGGCGTGGACTACAAGGATTTCGAGCAGTCCGTCGCGCTGCTTGGCGGCGGCGATTTCAACACGCCGATCCGCTACCTGCCGTTCACGCTTGGTTGGGACGGCACGCGGCTGGGCCAGGGGCGCAGCACCAAGGTCGGCGTGGCATTCAATTTCCACGTGCGTGGGCTTGTGGCGGACGAACAGGAGTTTGCGGACAAGCGCTTCAAGGGGCGCCCCGACTACGCTTTTCTGCGCGGCACGTTCTCGCACGATGAGACCTGGCCCACAGGTTGGGGCGCTGCGCTGCGGGGCAGCTGGCAGTTGGCGGCACAACCGCTGATTTCGAACGAGCAATTCGCCGTCGGCGGCGTCGATACGGTGCGGGGCTACCTCGAATCCGCCGCGCTGGGCGACGACGGCGCGGCGCTGAGCGTGCAGGCCAGCACGCCGAATCTTGCGAAGCACCTTGGCGATGCCATCGACGGTCTGCATGTACTGGCCTTCGTCGACGGCGGGTACGTGCGCGTGCGCCAGCCCATTACAGCCGATGACCGCCACACGCTGGCCGGCGCGGGCCTCGGGCTGCGGCTGAAGGGATGGGGCGGCGCATCGGCGGGGATCGACTGGGCCGTCGCGCTGAAAGATCTCGGCGACACCGAACGTGGCGACAGCCGCGGCCACTTCCGCCTGGGCTACGCCTGGTGATTGAGCCGATCGGCTCATCCATATGACACGCGCATGACGTGAGGCGAGGCTAAGGTTCTCCCCCGTGCGCCGCGCGCTTCCCGCGTGGTTCGACAAGGAGAATCTGATGAATCGCGACCACTATCGGCTGGTGTTCAACCCCACTTTAGGCATGATGGTGCCGGTGGCGGAAATGGCGCGCCGCTCTGGTAAATCAGGCCAGCGCAAGGCCGCGAGCGGGGCAGCGTTGGCGCTGGCGGGGGTGTTGTCGGCGGGGCCGGTGCAGGCCGAGTTGCCAGTGGCAGCGGCGAACTTTGTCACGGCCGGATCGGCACTATTGCCGACTCAGGTCGGTAGCCGGTTGCTGGTCAATCAGACCAGTGACAAGGCCGTACTCAACTGGCAGAGCTTTAACGTTAGCACCGGGCACGAAGTGCAGTTCCGTCAGATCGATGGAGCGGGACAACTGGTGCCAGGGGCGAATTTCACCTCGCTCAACCGTATATGGGACCTCAACCCGAGTGTGATCGCCGGCAGCATCACGCAGGCAGTCGGGCAGAAGGCCAATGTGATCCTGGTCAACACCAACGGCATCGCCTTTATGGGCGGGTCGCAGGTGAACCTCAACACCTTCACGGCGAGCACACTGAACATTGCCGACAGCTTCATTCTGAATTCGTTTCTCGGCGACCCGACCAAGCCGCAGTTCGAAGGTACGACAGGGTTCATCAAGGTATTCGAGGGCGCGCAGATCACCGCGGGCAGCCAGGGGCGCGTGATGCTGATCGCGCCGACCGTGGTCAACAAGGGCAAAGTGACGGCCCCGGATGGCCAGGTGATTGCGGCGGCTGGCGCCAAGGTCTATCTGCGCTCGGCCACGGGCGACGACGACAACGTGCGCGGTCTCCTGGTCGAAGTGGAGCGCCCCGCCGGTTTGGCCGATGCCGATAGCGCCAATGCTGACGTCAAGGATGGGGTGCTCGATGGCCAGGCCGTCGACCTGACGAACGCGGCGGAGGACAAACTGGGTCACGTCACGAACCTGGGCGAACTGACCGCGCAGCGTGGCAACGTCACCATGGTCGGATTCGCGGTCAACCAGCTCGGCATTGCGCGCGCGACGACGTCGGTTGTGGCCAACGGCTCGGTGTATCTGATGGCGAAGGACGGCATCACGACCAACGCCGGCCTGCTCACGGCCACCAATATCGGCGCGACGAGCGCGGGTCGGGTCGTGTTGGGGGAAAACAGCCTGACCGAAATCCTGCCGGACGTAGCCGACCCCACGACAGGATTGGATGGCACGACGGGCACTGGTCTGGCAAAGATATCGCAGGTGAAGATACTGGGTCGGGATATACGCATGGCGGGCGGCGCGACCATCGACGCGCCTGCGGCCGCGGTCGAATTCAGGGCGACCGATAATCCCAGCGATCCAACCGTTCTGAGGGATGCCGGCCAGAATGCCTCCGATACTGCGCGGATCCATATCGCGAGCGGCGCGCGTATCGACGTGGCCGGCCTGGAGAACGTGGCCGTGTCCGTGGCGCGCAATAGCGTCGAGGTGGAGTTGCGCGGCGACGAACTGAAGGACTCGCCGGTCAATCAGCAAGGCCCGCTGCGCGGTGAGAAGGTGTATGTGGATATCAATCGCGCGTTGGCCAATTCCGACGCCGGCAAGGCGACGCTGATTGCGCGGGACAGCCTCGAAAGCTATCAGGCCAAACTGGAGCGGGGCGTCGCCGAGCGCTCGACCGCCGGCGGCACCGTGCACGTCCTCTCGGAGGGCGAGACCATCCTGGAGCACGGCGCGGTATTCGACCTGTCCGGTGGCAGCGTGAAATACACCGCCGGCACTGTGAAAACCACGCTGCTGACCACCAACGGTAAACCGGTTGACATCGCGGACGCCGGCGGCCAAACGCGGTACGACGGTATCGCCACGCGGTTCGTGAAAAACTACGGACGCTGGAACGTCAAGGAAGTCATCGATCTCGGGCAGAGCTATCGCTACGATCCCGGTTACGTCGAAGGACGGGACGCCGGCGCGCTGAACGTGGTGGGCATGAAGGCGGTGGTGATGCAGGCCGACGTCCAGGGGCGCACGACGACCGGTGAATTGCAGCGCGACGCGGGCGTGTCCCCGGCAGGTGCGCGCTTGGCCATCGGTCGGGATGTGGTGGATTTCAGCACCAACCGCCACGACTACAAGCTGAACCAGCGTGTCGAAATTGCCGACAACGGCGCCACCCTGCCGGCCGATTTCAAGTTTGGCGACGAACTGGCGCAAACCCTGAAAGACACGCTGGTGCTGAAACCCGCGCTGATGGGCAAGGACAACGTGGCGCAGCTGGAGATCTTCAGCAACCAGGCGGCCGAAGTGCGCGATGCGTTGCGCATGCCGACCGGCGGCAGCGCGGCGATTACCGCCCAGGGCGTCGCGGTCAATGCGGATATTCACACCGACGCCGGCAAGATTGCACTTACTGCGGAACGGAACTACTTCAACGTCGACGCACCGTCGCTGGACGTGACGGTGGGGGACGGCGTCAGCCTGTCCGCGCGCGGCGGCTGGGTGAACGATTTACCTGGTACCGGCGAAAAATCCTTGGATGCCGTGGCGGTCGACGGCGGCTCGATCAGGCTGGCCGCCGCGGGCAATGTGGTGTTGGGGGACGATACGTTGCTTGATGTTGGGGGCGGCGTGCGCGTCAAGCCCGACGGCAAGATCAAGGCCGGCAACGGTGGCGATGTGACACTGGAAGCCGGCCAAGCCCTCCGATTGGGGGGCGAGGTGCACGGCGAAGCACTCGGCAAGGGCGGGACCTACACCCTCAAAACGAAGAAAATCCAGATCGGCGGCGCAACGGACGCCGACACGCTTAATCTCGACGCGGCATTCTTTGAGCGCGGCGGCTTCGCCAACTTCAATCTGACCGGATTCGACGGTGTCGATATCGCCGACGGTACGACGCTGCGCCCGACGGTCGTGAGCCGCGAACTGCTTGCAGGCTATACCCTGCAACCGACCGGCAGCGACATCAGCGCGTTCAGCCAGTTGTTGAAACAGGATGACCGGGTGCGTCAGGCCGCGAACGTGAGTTTCGCTGCGTCCAATACCAACGCAAAAATTCGGTTGGGCGAAAGCGCCAGGATTCTGGCGGATGACCGGGCAAAGGTCAGCTTCAGTGCGCATACCCGCGTCGAACTGCTGGGTGAGGTGCAAGCGGCGGGCGGTCGCGTGTCCGCCATTGCAACGCGGGGCGCAAACGATCCGTTCGATGCGACTGCAGCCGTCTGGCTGGGGTCGAACGCCGTGCTGGACGTTTCGGGCGTGGCGCGCACCTACACGGACAGCCGTGGTTTGACGCAGGGCGTGGTACTTGCGGGCGGTACTGTCACGCTGGGCGGGAGTGTGGCCGCCGACGGCGCTGTGAAAGGGGGCCAGGCGTACGTGGTCACGCAGGCAGGATCGCGTATCGATGTTTCGGGCGCGGCACCGGTGCGGCTGGACGTGCGGAATGAAGCCGGCTTGTTGGGCCGCGACGTGGGCAGCGATGCAGGCGCCGTGACGATCCGGACGGTGGAGGGCGCGTTGCTCGATGGCATGATCGTCGCCAACGGCGGCGGCCCGACGAACCGTGGCGGGTCGTTCTCGCTCACCTTGCCCGCGATAGACCAGACGACGCGCTTGAATGCCGGCGCGCCCGATCATACGCGCGTGTTGGCCCTGGCGTCGACGACTGCGCCTCAGGCCGCGGGACTCACGGCCGGGGACGCAATTCCGATCGAACGCAACGGCAATACGCGGATCGGCGCGAAGGCTCTCGAGGCCGCCGGGTTTGATCGCATGCACTTCAGCAGCGAGAGCGGGACCATCCGCCTGGAGAACGGCCTGAACGTGGGGGCTGAACCGGACATTCCACGCGCAATCCCCCTCAGGGAACTGACGCTCGACGCGCCCCGCATCGAAACGGCAGGCGGCGACGTCGCGCTCGCGGCCGAGACCGTTCGCATGGGCAACTACGGCGCATTTGGCGACACCGCAGGCGCTGCGCCGACGGCGAAGGGCACGCTGACCGTCAACGCGCGCCAGATCGAACTGGCAGGCAAGCTCGCGCTCGAGGGGATGGCGCAGGCCGCGCTGAACGGCAAGGACGAAATCCGCCTGCTCGGGGGCATACCTGAAACCGTGACCGTCGACGGTCGCGTATTCGACAAGCGGCCGTATGGCGAACTCAAGACCACCGCCAATATGGTATTCCACGGGGCCGTGGTCGCGCCCGCCAGCTACGTGCAATACCAAATACTTGCGCCCGGCAAGACCCTGCGCTTCGAGCAAGGCGGCGATGCGCCGCGACAGCCCTGGTCAGCGTTCGGCAGCCTGACAGCGACGGCAAAGGATATCGTCCAGGGCGGCAATCTCTGGGCACCGCTCGGCAAGATCGATTTGCAGGCCGAAAACACGCTGACGTTCGAGAACGGAAGTTTGACCTCGGTGGCCGCCGACGCGAACAGCGTACTTCCGTTCGGCAAGCTGCAAAACGGCCGTACCTGGACATTCGACCTGGGCGCACCCGACACCTACAGCATCGAACTGGCGGATGTCGCGGAGCAGAAATCCATACTTGCCGCGGCTTCGAAGGTGGACATGCAGGCGGGCGCACGCGTCGATCTCTCCGGCGGAGGAGACGCCCAGGCTTACGAATTCACTGTCGGCCCCGGCGGGTCGCGCGACATCCTCGCCGACAAGAACACCTACGCCATTCTCCCTGGGTTCACGGGAGGGGTTGCGCCGACCGACGCGGAGGAAAAAATCGATCGCGCGAGCGGCGAGGCGGTCTATCTCGCAGGCGTGGCAGGACTGAAGGACGGGGTCTATACGCTGTTACCCGCGCATTACGCGCTACTGCCGGGGGCCTACGCTATCAAACTGGATACCGGCATCAAGGACGTGATGCCGGGGCAGGCCTACAGCCGCCAGGACAGCGTACGCATCGCCGCGGGCTATGTGACGGACACGCGCGTTGGCGCACCTAAGGACGCGAACTGGCAGGGCATACAGGTCATGACTCACGATCAGGTGCGCGCGCGGTCGGAATTTACCCTGACGCGTGCGTCCGAGTTCTTCGCGGACAGCCGCAGCCGTCCGCAGGATGCCGGATTGCTGTCTGTGAGCGCCAGCGGTAGTGGCAGCGACGCGCTGAAGCTGGGTGCCGTATACGACCTCGCGGCGGGATCGGGTGGGCGGGGTGCTCAGGTGGATCTCAGTGCGCTCAAGCTCGCGGTGACCAGCGGCGCGCCCGCCGGACTCGATCCGGAGACCGTCGTTCTCGATGCCGCCAAGCTCAACGAGCTGGGGGCGGAAAGCGTCTTGATCGGCGGTACCCGGACTACGAGCGGCGACACCACCACGCTGAGCGTGGCCGCGGAGTCGTTGACGCTCGCGAACGATGCCGATCATGCGCTGAAGGCCGGCGAAGTCATGCTGGCGGCGACGAACACGCTTGCGCTTGAGTCAGGCAGTGCGATCGATGCGCAGGGCGCGTCGGGCGATGCCGGCCGCTACGAAACCGGCGGTAACGGTGCATTCGTGCGCGTGGCGTCGACTCGCGCCAGCTTCGCACGCACCGGCAGCCCGGATCGCAGCCAGGGCACGTTGACCGGCGCGTCGGACAGCACATTGATTGCCACCGACTCGATTACGCTCGACGCGACGAAGGACAATGCATTCAACGGCAGGACCCGGTTCGAGCGGCACAAAACCGAGAACGGTGCCGAGGTTACAACTCCCGTCGCCGGCCATCTGGCCGTGGGTGCCAGCCGAATCAATTTCGGAGATGCTCCCGTGGGGAGCGACGGCCTCACCTACACGCAAGGCGAGCTGAACGCCATCGACCTCGCCGGACTGACTCTCATCAGTTATACGACCTTTGATCTCCATGGCGATGTGACCGTCGGCAAGCTCGACGGGGGCAAACCTGTACTGCAAAGTCTGACTCTGCAAGGTGCCGGTCTGGCAGGTTTGAATAACGCAGGCAAGACCGCACGACTCAACGCGAACCAACTGACGCTGGCCAACCCGAACAACGCCGCATCGTTTGCCGCAGGCCGCGCGCTGGGCAGCGGCAATCTCGAGGTGAAAGCCGATACGCTTACGCTGGGCTCCGGCGACAAGCAGATCCAGGGATTTGGTGCGGTCACGATCACGGCCAATGAACTCGTGGGCTCCGGAACAGGCACGCTGGAGGTGGACGCGCCTGTGATGCTGAACGTCGCCCGCATCAGCGGCCAACGCGGCGCCGATCAGGCCTTCAACGCGACGAACGCGCTGATCGTGGCGCAACACACTGCCGACCGCGTGTTGGCACCGGTGACTGCGCTGGGCGCCAAGTGGGCGTTGCAAGGCTCCTCGCTCGATTTCGACAGCCACGCCGGGCTGCCCTCGGGCACATTCAAGCTGACAGCCACGGCCGGCGATATCGAGCTGGGCGAAAACGCAGAGATCGACGTAGCCGGACGCTCGATCCAGTTCTTCGACGTCACCAAACCCAGTTGGGGCGGCACCGCGGAATTCGTCAGCGAAACCGGAAATGTGGATTTTGCGGATGGATCGAACGTGGACGTGTCCGCTGCCGCGGGCGGTGTCGCGGGCACGCTGATCGTGCGCGCGGCGAATGGTACGTTCACACTCGCCGATGGCAGCGGCAGCGGCAGCGTCAACGGCTCGGCGCCGGGGGACGGGGGGGGCTTGCGCGGCGAGGGCGCCCGCGCCGACGTCGACGTGAAATCGCTCGACACAGTCGACGATGCAGGGAACCCGGTTGCAAGTTTCTCGACGTTCAACACCGCGTTCAACACCGGTGGATTCGACGGGGGGCGTAGTCTCCGCGTGCGCAGCGGCGACGTAACCATTGCCGAGACCGATAAGATCAAGGCCCTCGATATCCGCATCGCTGCCGACGGGGGCAAGCTTGACGTGGCGGGCGAACTCGACGCGTCGGGCACGGATGCAGGCCGCATCGAATTGTTCGCGAAAGGTGACGTGAACGTGACAGGCACCGCCAGCCTCTCGGCCAAGTCCCGCGGCGCGAACGAGGACGGCGGCGACCTCGAGATCGGTACACGTGAAGGCAACCTTGATTTGGCGGAAGGCAGCACCATCGACGTTGTGGGTGGCGCCGGCGGCCAAGGCGGTACCGTGTTGCTGCGTGCGCCGCGAAGCGGCGTCGACGTCAACGTGACTGCGCTCAAGAGCGCGGGTCTGGCCGGCGCCCGCGCGGTGTCCGTCGAGGCGTTCAGGGTATACAACGAGGGCGAGATCAACGAAATTGGAACGTTGGACAACGGCAACGTCAGCCTGGCGGCGGCGGATCTCGATACGATCAAGGCTGACAACGCTGCGTTCGCGGGCCATCTCGATGCCGAGAGCAACTATGTGGATCACTACGCGGCGATCAGGGACCGCCTTGGTCAGCCGACGCTCCACGTTCTGGCGGGCGCGGAGGTGCACGCGACGGGCGATCTCACGCTTGGCGAGAACTGGAACCTGAAGGACATGCGGGACAACGGCGAAGCGGGCGTCCTCACTTTGCGTGCCGAGGGACATCTCAACATCAATGGCAATCTGTCGGACGGCTTCAGCGTTGCAACGCCCTGCGCCGCGGCTACGTGCGTGGGCCGCAGTCCGACGTCGGCGGCGTTGCTGGGCGACGATTCCTGGTCGTACCGTTTGACCGCGGGCGCGGACCGGGCCGCTGCCGATCCTATGACGGTGAAGCCCGGCGACAGGGACTTCACGCTCGCCGCCGGCAAACTGATCCGCACCGGCAGTGGCGACATTCGGGTGGCGTCCGGGCACGACATCAGGCTCGTCGGCACCGAGGCAGTGATCTACACGGCAGGTCGCAACACCGGGACATTGGGCGGCTTCACGTCACCGACGCCTGCGGCGTCGACCTATTTTTCGCACGGGGGCGGTGACGTCAGCCTGGCCGCCGCAGGCAGCATCGTGGGCAGTCCGTCCGCGCAGCTATTTAACAACTGGCTATTCCGCCAGGGCAGGCTGAATGCCGATGCGTCGGCCTATACAACACAGCCCGCGTGGTGGGTCCGCTTCGACCTGTTCCAGCAGGGCGTGGGTGCGCTCGGGGGCGGCGATGTCATGCTCGTTGCCGGAGGTTCGGTCCAGAACGTGTCGGCTCATGCGCCGACGCAGGCGCGCCTAGCGTCCAGCACGCCGGATGCCGGCGCCTTGACGAAAACCGGTGGGGGCACCGTGCGCGTGGAGGCGGGCGGTGACGTGCTGGGTGGCCAGTACTATGCAGACCGTGGTGACGTGGTACTGAAGGCCGGCGGCGAGGTGGGCAGCGGACAAGTGGCCTTCGACAAGCCGATATATACCCTGCTGGCGGTAGGCGACGGCGAGGCACGCGTGAGCGCGATGAAGGACGTTCACATCGGCACGGTGTTCAATCCCCATCTGTTCAATCAGTCGAGATCGGCATCGAACAGCAAATCGACGTTCAACGTGGCGGGTACGAGCGGGCGCGACACTGCCTTCTCGACGTATACGGACCAAAGCGGCGCAATTCTGCATAGCCTGACCGGCGCGGCAACGCTGCATAGCACCGATGCCATCAGCGGGAAACAATTGCACGACTCGGTTTATCTGTACGCCCTGAACGACAAGTCGTCCATCGATGCCTACGGCCTTGATCTCCTCCCGCCCAGCCTGAGCATGGTCGCCTTCCAGGGGGATGTGGCGGTCGAAGGCGGCACACGGGTGATGCTGCCCGCCGCCGATGCAACTCTGGAACTGCTCGCGCGCGACTCGGTTCGCCTGCACCAGACGCTGGTGATGAGCGACCGCGATCCCGCAAGCATTCCAAGCCCGGCATTGCCGGCCAATCCTCGGGTGGATTCCGTCAACAACCCGAAAAACCTGGTCGCTGAGCTGAGCAGTATCGACAAAGCCGATCCCACCCTCCACGCGGCCGTGCCCGTACATGCGGCCGACCCGCAGCCCGTGCGCGTCCATGCGATGGAAGGGGATGTCGTCGGTAGGTCCGTCGCTTCGGGGGGCGCCGCGACGATTCTGGATGTCTCCAAGGCTTTTGATGTGCGGGCGGGTCGCGACGTGGTGAACGTCAGCATCGAGGCGCAGCACGTCAACGCAGACAATGACCGGAGCCGGGTGCAGGCGGGCCGCGACATCCTTTTTGCGACCGGCGCTGTACGTACCGAAGGCGACCATATCCATGTGGGGGGCCCGGGCGTGCTGGACGTGATCGCAGGGCGCGACGTCGATTTGGGCACCTCGGGCGGCATTCTGAGCCGGGGCAATACGGTCAATCCCGAACTTCCGGAGCTTGGTGCGGATATTCGAGTCGCCGCAGGGGTCGGCGACCGCGGGATCGACTACAGTGGCGCGGTCGACCGTTTGCTGGCCAAACTCGACGCGGGTGCGCCTGACGACGCGACGCTGTGGCAGGCGCGCTGGATGACTGGGGACGACAGTCTGACCGCGGATTCCGCACGCGCTGCGGTTCAGGGCGTCAAGTCGCAAGGCGTCTTGGTGTATGAAGAACGCGTACGGGCCATGCTGTTCACCGCGCTGCGCGAAACCGGACGCGACTTCAACGACGCGGACAGCGACTACGCTGGCCACTATGCGCGCGGCTATGCGGCCCTTGAGCTGGTATTCCCCGGCATCGGCGACAAGTATCCGGATGGCGAATTCAAGAACTATCAGGGGGGCATCAACCTGTTTGCCAGCCGGATTCAAACCCAAAGCGGCGGGAATATCGAGTGGGTCGTGCCCGGTGGAGACATGGTCGTGGGGCTGGCGAACACGCCGGAGGCGCTCCTGAATCTTGAAGGCGGCGAGACCGGAAAACACGACGCCTTGGGTATTGTCGCCGCGAAGGAGGGCGATATCCAGGGATTCACGCGCGGCGACATGCTGGTCAACCAGTCGCGCATCCTGACCATTGGAGGAGGCGACGTGTTGTTGTGGTCCAGCGAGGGCGACATCGACGCCGGCAAGGGCAAAAAGACCGCGGTCACGGTGCCGCCTCCGCTCATTCTGGTCGACGGCAAAGGCAACGTGACCCAAGTGTTGCAGGGCGCTGCGAGCGGCAGCGGTATTGGTGCGTTGCAACCGTTGGGTGGGACTGCGGGCGACGTCAACCTGATCGCCCCCAAAGGCACCGTCAACGCCGGCGATGCCGGCATCCGCGCCGGCAACCTCAACATCGCCGCGCAGGTGGTTTTGGGCGCAGACAACATCAGCGTCTCGGGCAACTCGGCCGGCACGCCGGTAGCGGACACCAGCGCGGTGACGGCCGCCTCGTCCGGTGCGAGCAACGCGGGCGACGACGTGTCATCGACAACCGCATCGCTGTCGCAGAACCTCGCGGATGCGGCGCGCGCGGCAGAGCAACTCAAGCAGGCGTTCAAGCCGACGTTCATTTCCGCGGAGGTGATCGGGCACGGGGAGTGACGCTGCATGGGTGACGGATGGCCGGAGATCGCGCCATGCCGTCATCCGTCCCGAGCGGGGGGCCGTATCGACCCACATATTCGGCTCATTCGCAACAGTTTTTTCAAAGCGCGTTTTGTCATCTTGATTCTCCAGAGTGACGGCTGAACCGTGCGAGTCCCTCGCATGCCCGCTGTCCACCCTGGAGAAAAAACATGATGCATCGGCTCCACCCCCTCGCCGTCGGCGTGCTGTTGTCGCTTTCCGTCCAAGCCCAGGCCGCCTGTCTGGAACCCAGCGTTGTGATCGGCACCGTCGATTCCGCCGTGGCCAATAAGGAAATCGGCGCGGCCTGCATGAACGACCTCATCATCGATTCCGCTTCCGAAGGCGCCAACTGGGGCAGCCATGGCGAATTCGTGAGCGCGGTGTCGCGGCTCACGCAGGACTGGCTGAAGGCGGAGTCCATCAGCGCCACCGAGCGCAGCCGGATCGTGAGCGCCGCGGCCCGCTCGGACGTCGGTTCGACGCTGCTCGTCAAGATTGCGGCGATCAACGATTTCCATGGCCAGCTGTTCAGCCCGGGAAGTTTTGCCGGCAAGCCGGTGGGCGGCATCGACGCCCTGGCGGCTTATATCGACGCCATCCGCGCCAAATCGCCCAACCACGTAACGGTTTCCGCGGGCGACCTGATCGGCGCGACGCCGCTGGTTTCGGCGCTGTTCCACGACGAGCCGACGATCGAGGGCATGAACATCCTGGGCCTGGACTTCAACGCCGTCGGCAACCACGAGTTCGACGAGGGGCGCGACGAGCTGCTGCGCATGCAGAACGGCGGCTGCCATCCGACCGACCCCAACTCGTGCCAAGGCGATGCAGTCGGCACGCCGGTCCCGTTCGAGGGCGCCCGCTTCAAATTCCTGGCGGCCAACGTCACCGAAAAGACCGACGGCAAGACGCTGTTCCCTGCGTACGCGATCCGAAATTTCAAGGGCAACAAGGTCGCCTTCATCGGCATGACGCTCGAGGACACGCCCAGCATCGTCACGCCCAGCGGCATTTCGACGCTGGATTTCCACGACGAGGCCGACACGGTCAACGCGCTGATCCCCGAACTGAAGGCGCAGGGCGTGGAAAGCATCGTGGTGCTAGTCCACGAAGGCGGCGTGGATACCACGACGGCGAACATCAACGACTGCAGCAACGTCTCTGGCGCGATCCTCGGTATCGTCCAGCGTCTGGACGACGCGGTGGATCTGGTCGTCAGCGGCCATACGCACCAGGCGTATCGGTGCAGCCTGTCCAACCGCGCAGGCCGCACTATCCCGGTGACGAGCACCAACGCCCAGGGGCGCTCCGTCACCGAGATCGATCTGGTCATCGACACCATGACGCGCGACGTGGCCAGCATTGCCGTCGACAACGTGGTGGTCGACCGCAGCAATGCCGCCGTGCCTCCCATGGCGGCGCTGACCGCGCTGGCCAACGGCTACAATGCGTTGGCCGCGCCGCTGGCCAATACGCCCCTTGGCGGCATCACGGCCGCGATCACCCGCAGCGCCAATGCGGCGGGCGAGTCCGCGCTGGGCGACGTCATCGCCGACGCGCAGCTCGAAGCGACTGCCGCTCCGGAACTGGGCGGTGCGGTGATTGCCCTGATGAACCCGGGCGGCATACGCGCCGACTTCACCTACCCGAGCAGCGACGCGCTGGAAGGCGACGGCGTCGTGACTTATGGTGAAGCGTTCGCCGTGCAGCCTTTCGGCAACTCACTGGTGACCAAAACCTTCACGGGCCAGCAGATTTATGATCTGCTGGAGCAGCAGTGGGGCGCGTTCCAACCGTTCGCGCGCATCCTCCAGGTGTCGGAAGGCTTTAGCTACCAGCACACGTTCGACACCGCGGCGGCGAACTTCGCAGCACAAAAAGGCGCCCACTACGTCTGCGACGGCAGCGTCAAGCTCCATGGCGTGGCGATCGACAAGCTCGCCAGCTACCGCGTGACCATGAACTCCTTCCTCGCCTCGGGCGGCGACAATTTCACCGTGTTCACTCAGGGGACGGGCCAACTCGGTGGCGCCCTTGACCTCGACGCGATGCAGCAGTATTTCAAGTCGCACGATCCCGTCGCACCCAGCGCGCAGGACCGCGTCGTCAAGGTGAGTGTCTGCCCGGCGCCATGATGCGGTAGCCGGCTGCGGGAAGGCGAGCGTGGGGCTCGCTTTGTCTGTCCCGCGTTGCGCCGGCGCGGAAGGGGAGATGGTCCGTTTGGGCCATGTCCGCTTCCAGTCCCTGTCATCGCCCCCCCGTAGGATCAGCCGCTTGCCCGATTCCGGTTGAAGCCCTATGCATGTCCTTGCCGTTGCGATTGCCTTGTTGCTTTCCCTGTTTTCCGCCGCGAGCCACGCGTGGTGGAACGAGGACTGGAGCGCGCGCAAGAAGATCACGCTGACGAATCCGGCGGGCGAGATCGTCGACGCGCCGGTGCTGATCCGGCTGCACACCGGCAATTTCGATTTCCTTTCGGCCAACGAGGACGGCAGCGATCTGCGCGTCGTCGGGGGGGACGACGCGACCGAGCTCAAGTTCCACATCGAGAAATGGGATGGCCTGAACCAGCTTGCGCTGGTGTGGGTAAAGATGCCAAAACTCGCCGCGACGACCGAGGCCTGGCTGTATTTCGGCAACCCGGAGGCGGCCGCATCCTCGGATGCGAAGGGCACCTACGACGCGGGAAGCGCGGTCTTCCACTTCAACGAGGCGGGTGGCAACCCCACCGACAGCGCCCCGGCCGGGGCGAACGCCACGGCCTTCACTGGCACCCGGATCGCCGCCTCGTTCGCCAACGGCGGCGCCAAGTTCGATGCGACGCAAATCCTGACGTTGCCGGCGCTACCCGTGGCCGGCGGCTGGAGCGCGTCGATGTGGCTGAAGCCGGCCGCGCTCGACGGCGCGTTGATGCAAGCGGGCGGATATTCGGCCGCTCTGACGGGAGGCGTCCTGAACGTGCAGGCAGGCGCAGCGACCGTCGCGGCAGCCGTGCCGCTCGAGGTCGGAAAATGGCAGCACGTCGCCGTGGTCGTCGAGGGCGGCACGCTCAGGCTTTATGTCGCCGGCAAGCCAGCGGGCGAGGCGGCCGGCGCGGCTCTGCCCGCGGGGCCGCTTACGGTCGGCAGCGGCTACAACGGCGAGGCCGACGAAATTCAGCTCGCCGGTGCCGCACGCTCCGCTGCCTGGATCGCGGTCGCGGCGGCGCAGGGTCCCGACGGCACGCTGGTCGCGCTGGGCGAGGACGAGAGCAGCGAAGGCGGGGGGGGCGGCATCTGGGCCACGCTGTTCCGGGCGCTCACGCTCGACGGCTGGATCGCGATCGGCGTGCTCGCCGTGATGCTGGTGGTCGCGGTGTGGGTCATGATTGCCAAGGCGGTGTACGTGAACCTCGTCGACGCGGCGAACCAGTCCTTTTTGGAGAAATTTCGCGAGCTGTCGTCCGACCTCGGCGCGCTCGACAAGTCGACACAGATGGCCGACGCGTTCCGGCATTCCTCGCTCTATCGCCTGTATCACATCGCCGCGCAGGAGCTGTCGCACCGCTTCAAGGACACCGACGCCAGCCATCTGGCAGAGCACGACAAGAACCTCACGCCGCAGGCGCTCGATTCGATCCGCGCCAGCCTCGACACCGGCATGGTGCGCGAATCGGGACTGCTGACGCGATTGATGGTGCTGCTGACGATCGCGATTTCGGGCGGCCCGTTTATCGGTCTCTTGGGCACGGTGCTGGGCGTGATGATCACGTTCGCGGTTATCGCCGCGACCGGCGACGTCAACGTCAACGCAATCGCACCGGGCATCGCGGCGGCACTCATGGCGACGGCCGCGGGCATGGCGGTCGCGATCCCGGCGCTGTTCGGTTACAACTATCTCAACTCGCGCATCAAGACGATCACGTCGGACATGCGCGTGTTCATCGACGAGCTCGTGACCAAGCTCGCCGAAAACTACTCGCGCTAGGACGGACGCCATGGCCAGCGCGCACGACGACAACGAACCTTACGACGAGATCAACATCACGCCGATGCTCGACCTGGCATACGTGCTGCTCGTCATCTTCATCATCATGACCACGGCCTCGGTGCAGGGCATCGAGGTCAACCTGCCCAAGGCCAGCGACCAGCCCGCACTCGCCAAGCCCAAGACCAAGGCGATCACGATCAGCGACAGCGGCCAGGTCTATCTCGACACCTATCCGGTCACGCTCGACGAACTGCGCACCCAACTGACCGCGGCCAAGGCCGCCGTTCCCGACCTGCCGGTCGTCGTCAAGGGCGACACGGTAGTGCAGTACGGCAAGGTCATGGAGGTGCTCGATCTGCTCGGCCAGGTGGGCATCACGCAGATGGGTCTGGTGACCCAGAAGCTCGCGAAGTAGGGCATGGAGCAGGGCAAACGCAAACCGGCCTGGATGCGGTGGGGCGGGGTGGCCGTGGGCCTCGTCGCCGCGGTAGTGATCGCAGTCTGGCTGAAGGACATGCTGACGCCGAAGGGGCCGGTGCAAAAAATGGAAGTGCGGCAGATCACGCTGGTAAAGCCGCCACCGCCACCGCCACCGCCACCGCCGCCACCGCCACCCGAGGAGAAGCCTCCCGAGCCCGAGATCAAGGAAGAGGTGAAACTGGAGGAGCCTCAGCCGACGCCGGACGAGCCCCAGCAGGCCGACGCGCCGCCGCCCGACGGCATCGCCGAGGGCCCGGCGGGCGGCATGTCGACCGACATCGCGCGCGGCGTTCCCACGCTGCCGGGCAGCGGAAACGGCAACCCCTGGGCCTGGTACGACGCGCTGGTTAACGACGCGGTGAACAGCGCGTTCCAGGCGGCGCTGGTGCGGGAAAAGGCGCTGAAAAACAAGACCTACAAGGTGATCGTGAAGGTGTGGATCGACGGCAGCGGGCAGGTGACGCGCGTGGCGCTGGCGGGCAGCACCGGAGATGCGCACGCCGACGAAGTGCTGAAGCAGGCGTTGACGGGCATGCGCGCGCTGCGCGACTACCCCCCCGTGGACATGCCGCAGCCGATGAAGATACGCGTGACGTCACGCGCATGAACGTGAACAAGAGAACGGTATGACGATACGAAGAACGGCGGTCGCGCTCGCGGTCGCGGCAATATGTACGGGCAGCGCATGGGCAGCAGCACCGGAAGACGAGCGCGCGCGCGTCGAACTGCTGCATGAGACGACGCTGAACCTGATCCAGCTGCTGGTCGAACAGGGGGTGTTGAAGCAGGAAGCGGCCGACGCGATGCTGAAGAAAGCACAGCAGCAGGCCGCCGAGAAAACCGCGCAGGCCCAGGCCGCCGAGGCAGAGGCGACTAAGGGTGTGGTGCGCGTCACCTTCGTGCCCGAGACCGTCAAGCGCGAAATCCGCGAGCAGGTGCGCCAGGAAGTCGTGGCGCAGGCAAAGCTCGAACGCTGGGGCGACGTCAACGCGGTGCCCGAATGGCTCGACCGCCTGAAGTGGGAGGGAGACTTCCGTCTGCGCTATCAGGGCGACCTATTTTCGGAGAACAACGCACCTGAAGCGACGTTTCAGGCGATCGGCCAGAATGTCAGCAACACGCTCGAGGACCGTCAGCGTGAACGCGTCCGCCTGCGCCTGGGGCTGAGCGCCAACGTCGCGGGCGGTGTCGACGCCGGCATCCGCATCACGACGGGCAATACGTCCGATCCGGTGTCGACCAACCAGACACTGGGCAACTACGACAACAAATACAGCCTGGTACTCGATCGCGCCTACCTCAAATTGACGCCGGTCGACGACCTCGCGTTGTGGGGCGGCCGTATCCCGAATCCTTTCTTCTCGACCGATCTGGTATGGGACGACGACCTCAACTTCGAGGGCGCCGCCGTGAGGTACGCGCCGGGGGCACCAAACCTCGCGCGCGCGTTCAAGCCTTTCGTCACCGCGGGCGTGTTTCCACTGCAGGAAATCGAACAACGGACTGGCGTCGCGGCGCAGGACAAGTGGTTGTACGGCGCCCAAGCCGGACTGGAGTGGGCGCCGTCGACGCGTGCGCGCTTCAAGTTCGGCGCGGCGTACTACGCCTATCGGAACATCGCCGGCGTCTTGAATACCACGCCCACGACGACCGGACTGTATGACCTCACCGCGCCGCAATCGCGCCAGAAGGGCAATTCGCTGTTCGTCATCGACAGCGACGCGAACAACGACAACACGCAGGACGACCCGGTCCATGGGCTTGCCGCCGACTATCGCATCGCGAACGTCACGCTCGTCGCCGACCTAGCGGAGTTCCACCCGGTCCACGTCATCGGCACGTTCGATTGGGCGCGCAACGTCGGATACGACCAGACCGAAATCCTGACGCGCACCGGCCAGAATATCGAGCCCGAAACCGACGCTTACTTGGTCAAACTCACGATCGGGCATACCAAATTCAGCTACGTCGACGACCACGAATGGCAGGCGTTCGTCGGCTACCGCTACGTCGAACGCGACGCCGTGCTCGACGCGTTCACCGATTCGGATTTCCACTTGGGCGGCACCAACCACAAGGGCTTCATGATCGGCGGTTCGTATGCGCTCTTCAAGAACACCTGGCTGTCGGCAAAGTGGATGTCGTCGGACGAGATCAGCGGCCTGCCGCTCGCTATCGACGTCTTCCAGCTCGACCTCAATGCAAAGTTCTAAGGCCTTGATTCTCCTCGTGGGGCTAGCGCCGGCCTACGCAGTTGCGCAGCCGCTGGCCGACACCGAGCTGGGATGGCTGGTCACCGAATCGACCGAGCGCCCGCCGCGCGTGGCGAGGCTGCGCCCGCCTCCGGAGCGATTCACGGTCATCGCCGCCGACGGCAACTTCGTGCCGCCCCGCGTCCAGCGGGGCGAGGAAGCCGAACTGATGGACGCGGCGCTCCGCGGCGACCTCGCAGCGGTGCGGGCTCGGCTCACGGCGGGGGCGAATCCGAACGTCGGCGACTACTGGCGGGACGTACCGCTGGTGGGAGCCGCGCGCCGGGACGACCTGGAACTCGCTCAGATCCTCCTCGATGCGGGTGCCGTGCCTAACGTCAAGGGGCGTGGCCATACCCCACTGGGCATCGCGGCGAAAAACGGAAACGTGCGCCTGGTCGAACTGCTACTACGTTTCGGTGCCGATCCCGACCGCAAGAGCGACGACGGCGACACCCCGGTGCACGGTGCGGCGCTGATCGGTCACGCCTCAGTCATCGACGCGCTCGCCCGAGCCCGGCCCGACTTGTTCACTTTCAACCGCGAGGGGCTCTCTGCGCTTGCCGTGGCTGCGGCCAATGGCCAATATGCCGTTGCCGAGGCGCTGGTCCGCGCAGGGGCGCCGCTGGATTGGGGCGACAAGAAATTCCATTCGCCGTTGTGGTGGGCATTTTCGGTGGGAGATCTGGAGATGGCACGGCTGTTGTTGAGGCTGGGCGCCGCGCCGGGCCAGTTGCCCGTGGGGAGCTTGTGATGAAACGTGTGGCATGGATGGTGCTCGCGACAGCGATAGCGTCAGCGTCAGCGTCAGCGTATGCGGGGAACGACAGTCGCGAAAAGCAGATGCTGCGCCGAATGCAGCAACAGGTTCAGCAGCTCGATCAGGCGCGCGCGCAGGCCGAGCAGGACAGGGCAGCAGCGCTCGCCGACAATGAGGCGCTGACGCGCGAGATCGCGGGGGAAATCGTCACCGCACGCCGCGAGCGCGCCGCGCGCGGGAGGCTCGAACGCGAGTTGGAAGCGGCGCGGAAAGAGCTGGACGCATTGCGAGCTCGACTGGGCGACACCGAGAAGCAGCTCGCCGACAGCCAGGCCCGACAGCAGGTGGATGCGCAAGCGTTGAGACAGCTTCACACGGTGAAGGAGCGTACCGCGCGCGAACTGTCCGGGGTGTCGCGCGACCTAACGGTATGCCGTGCGCACAACGGACAACTCTATGGACTCGGCCGTGAGATGATGCAGAGGTATCGCGAAAAAACCTGCGCGGACGCGGTGGCGCAGATCGAACCGTTCACCGGTTTGAAGCGCGTGGAGGTCGAAAACCTGCTTGAAACGTGGCGCGACCGGCTCGATGGCGAAAAAATCGGCGTGCCCGTTTCGGCTGAGCCGAACGGCGCATCATTGCCCTCCTCGGGTCGCTGACGGCCGTATGGCAGGAGGGCAAAGGCGCGTAAAAGTTGAAGTCCCCTGAGGCGCCAACTCGGGGTTGCGCAGGCCCTCCATTTTTTTTGGTGCGCTCGTCTCGGTAACAGAACTGGTAAATGTGCGCGGGAGCCTCTCCAAAGATCTGATCTGAGGGTGCACGAAGCGTCAGGTCAACCACTACGTTGGTCAGGGTCGTCCGAAAAATTCTCCGTCGCGCAATCCCGACCCCCGGCGCGCAGATCAGACCCCGAATGCTTCGTATGCCCAGCCCATGACGAGCGCCGCCAACACTGACCAGATAACGACAATCACGGCCCCTGCGACTCGGCTAACAGGCTTTCCATTTTGAATGGCTTTTTGCGCCCGTGCTCGACACTCAGCTAACACGGCGTCAGGAATCTTTTTATTGCCAAGGTAATACCCAAGGTATCAGGACGAGGTCATCGAGGTACCCAATGACAGGTATGAAAATCGGGGATGAGATCAATGGGGCTAAACGCATAGGCGACGATTCCGGCCACAAGGAGCTTGGCATACAAGGCGTCCTGGGGTCCCGTGAAGCCAAGTAAAGCGCAAAAGTCTCAGACTTGAGATGCCGCGCACGTTGTTTCAGTTCTTCAAGCCGCAAGGAATGCTCCTCTGCCAATAAGCGCCCACCAGGTAATGGAGAGGCCCGCGGGGTCCGACATTTTTAATAAAGAGACAGGCAAATGGGGGTGGCCAGCCTCGGCCGAGGACGCGAGGGTCGGTAACCCAACCGCAGGCCGGTCATTAGCCAAGCGGACGCGCAGGCTTGAAGCTTAAGGCGGCTTACAGAACCCACGGCTACAGGCTTTCAAGCCACCGCTACTCGCCGGGATGTTGTGACGCATCCGGGCAGAGATGAATCTCAGTGGTGGAATGGACGATCTCTTCGTGGATGGCCAAGCGCTTGCGGATGGCGTCCGGGGTGAGCGAGGCGGCGTGTGTCACGACCGCGAGTACGCCCGAGTATACCTGCTTGCCCACCTGCCACATGTGGAGGTATGCGTCTTTGAACAGCCGCTGATCAGGGGTTAGCCAAACGGCTGTTTTCCGATCCGACGAACGCGTGCCCCCTGAAAATAGCCGCCCGCGACTCAGCAAGACAATCAGACTCCCATCAACCACGAAGGAGTCTGACATCGAAGCCAATCAATCTCGGGGGCCTTGGAACAAAGGCAAGCTGGTCGGCCAAAAGCCACCACTGAAGCCCAAGGACATCTGGGCCATCCGCATCCACCTCCAAAACGAACATCGCGCTCGTGACTTGGCCATGTTCAACTTGGCGATCGACAGCAAGTTGCGTGGCTGCGATCTGGTGAATCTGCACGTTCGGGACGTAACGCACGGCAACCAGGTATTGCCCCGAGCGATGGTGGTGCAGCGAAAGACCCAACGTCCAGTGCAGTTCGAACTCACCGAACCGACAAGGTCTGCCGTGTCGGCATGGGTCGAAAAGGCGAATTTGAGGCCGGAGCACTATCTGTTCCCTGGTCGCCTGGGGCGAAATCGCCTCATGTTTCGACCCGCCAGTACGCCCGCATCGTGCATCGGTGGGTTGCCGCCATTGGACTAGATTCGACGGTCTATGGCACGCACACCATGCGGCGAACCAAGGCGACACTGATTTGCAAGCGAACCAAGAACCTGAGGGCCATCCCGCTCTTGCTCGGTCATACCAAGCTGGAGAGTACTGTTCGATACCTTGGGATCGAGGTCGATGACGCTCTGGAGATCTCGGAGCAAACTGAGATCTAACAGTGCAATGTAAGCCGCACGCTACGCTCCTTGATGGGCGCCGTGCGGCCTTTTTTGAGCAATGTGCCAAATGCGTGCGGTCGGTCAGGAACGGTCCGTTTAGCGTGGTCACGGGAATAGCCGTTCGCCGGCCAAAGCGCCCGCGTCGCGTTTGCCTACTTTGAATCCATGGCTTTGGCTGGTCGCCCGGTCTTGATCACTTCCAGGCGGCGTATTGCGGTAACCACCGAGGAATCACTCAGTTCCGCCAGGCCGGCCACGGCTGCACGCAGAATCTCGCTTTTCTTGGCCGACACGCCCGCATTCAAGCAGCGCTTCTTCAACTCTGCGATTAGCGCGTACTCCGTTTCAGGCATGGTGAAGCTGTCGCGCACCAGCTTGACCTTCTTCGCCTTGACCGGCTTGTCGGCCTTCTTGCTGGCAGCCGGCTTTGCCGCTCGTGCGGATTGCTTCGCCGCAGCGGGTTTGGTGGCCGCTGCAGGGAGTTTGACCTTCCTGCTTGGCGTGGCTTTTGGCCTCTTTCTGGTGGGGGCAGTTTTGGCGGCGCTGGCGGTCCGTCGGGTGGTGGCTGGTTTGGCTGCTTTCCGCTTGGCTGCCACAGCTGTACCGGTATTTGTGGCAGGGGGCGCTGCGGCGTCGGCAGGCTTGTTGGTGTCGTCGATCATGATGGAACCCTTTGTGTGAAAAACAAGGTATTCAGTATATACACTTATCGTCGGGGTTCAATCGACGGCAAGCGTCTTTATTGCGTGCGGCATCCACGCGTCCGAGAGGGAGTACCAAATCTTTAATGTGACAATCCTATCCTTATTAATATGTCAGAAAAAACCCGGATTCTCGATTCGCTGAACGAACAGGCTCTGCTGCTGCCGAGCTTGGTCAACCGCGCCCTCGCCGCGAACGACCGCGTCAAGTACCGTTTCACCCTGCTGCAGGCTGCGCAGGCGCATGCCGAGCGGCCGGATGCGGTGATATCGAGCCTGCGCGCCGAGCGTCTGGCCGCCGGGGTGCCCGATGGTAATCTGGACCGCGTGGTTGGCGACTCGGAACGGCTTGGGAAGGGGCGCTACCGCGTCCCGGAAGCCGCCCGCATCGTTCGTGATGCATTCTCCGATGTCACTGAAATGCTGGAGCCCCTGCGCGTGGCCGAGAGCGGAGACAGTGCGGCATTCACCCAGCGCCTGCAGGCTTTCACTGTCCAGGATTTCGCCGGCGATGAACTGGCGGCCGATCAGATCCATGCCATCACCTCCGGAGACCGCGCGGCCGGAGACAGCCTCCACCTGCTGGTGATGGACATGCACCGGGCGTTGAATGCGCTGCAGGCGAGCCTCGCCAGCGAAACCATCAGCGGTTGCCGTGCCTACGGCATCCGCGACACCGACCGGGCGCTGATCGCAGCGTTCATGGAAGGCATCAATCGCACTGCGCCGCTCAAGTTCGACCATCCGGGCCTGCCTGCCACGGCGACCCGAGTAGGTGACAAGCTGGTCCTGCAGAACGACATCGGCACCACCGATGCGCATGTGCTGGTGATCCACGTCACGGGCCGGACTGTCACTGTCACCTACACCGACGTCCATTTGCCGCGCTTGCTGTTCTTCCAGAGTCTTTTCGACGGCTATCCGGTCAAATGGGAGGACACGCGCTCGCGCAAGGACGCGGGGATGGAGGACGGCGTCTACCACCTCTGCGTAGGGAGCCACACTGCGCGCAACAATACCCAGCTACGCGACTACCTCGGCCATCTCGGTTCGCGGCTGGTATTCCTCATCGACTGGAACCGGGCGCGCAAGCGGCTGCGCCTGTTCGTTCCGCGCAAGGCGGCGACAGACGTGCTCAAGTGGGCGGCCGACGGCAACATAGGCCACATGGCCTGGCTCAAGGCCGGCGGCGAGCAGTTAATCTTCGACGCCATGAGTTTTGCGTACGGTGGCCAACTGAAACCGGGAGACCGGCTTGACGATCTGCTGACGGAAAGCCGCGCAGAGCAGTTTCTGCGCTTCAACCTGAAGCAGGCGCTCGAAGGGATGGCCCAGGGCCGGCCGGCTTCGCTGGCCGCGGACGAGATCCGCACCGAGCTGGCGTCGCAGGTACGTTCCACCGAGGATGCCATGCTAGACACAGCACTGGAACATGCCGGCCTGATCGTCGAACTGGCTGACACCGTGCGCGCCGCACTGGAAGCGGCACAGGCCGGGCGGCAGCACGAGGTCGCCGCGATGGCTGAGCGCGCCAAGGACTGGGAAACCGCGGCCGACCGCGAGCTGAACAATGCACGCAGCACCCTACTGGAGGGCGACAGCTTCGTGCTGCAGTTGATGAGCGAAGCCGACGACATCGCCGACGATCTCGAGGAAGCGGTGTTCCACATCACGCTCTCGCCCACCGCGCCGGGCACGTCGATTTCTGCTCTGGGCAAGCTGGTGGATCCGGTCGCCAATGCCAGCCGCGAACTGGTCAAGGCGCTGGCCGCTTCGCGCCATGCCCGCCGCGGCGTACCCCGCGAGGACATGGACGATTTTTTGCAGGCGGTCCACGCCATCCGCACCATGGAGCATGCGAGCGACCTGGCCGAGCGCGACGTGAAGCGCACCCTGGCAGGCGACCCGCGTCCATTCTCGGAGGTGTTCGGCATCGTCGAGGCAGCGCGCAATCTCGAGGAGGCAGCCGACGGCCTCATGCACGTGGCCCTGCTGCTGCGCGATCATGTGATGGGCAAGGTGATTCATGCCTAAAGGAAAAAGCAAGTCCGCCGCACGGCTGCCCGTGTTCGACCTGAACGGTCGAGACGGCGTGCCGGACGTGCGCATCGTCGGCTTCAAGGCACACAACCTGATCCGCATGGCCGCGATGGGTTTGCCGGTGCCGCAGGGCTTCGTCATGGGCACTGACTGGTGCGGGGCCATCCGGAACGGCGAGGGTGTGAAGGTGCATTTGCCCGATGCGCTGCAATCCGGCATCCGCGACCTGGAACGAGCCACCGGCCTTGGGTTCGGCAGCGCGCGCCGCCCTCTGCTGGTTTCGGTGCGCTCGGGCGCACCGGTTTCCATGCCGGGCATGATGGAAACGGTGCTTAATGTCGGACTGAATGATGTGTCGCTGGCAGGGCTGTTGCGGCTGACCGGCGATCACCGTCTGGTGTGGGATTCCTATCGCCGCCTGATCCAGGCCTTTGCCGAGATCGTAGCCGTTATCCCGGCCGAGCCGTTCGAGGCTGCGCTGGATGCCACCCTGCGCCGGGCCGGCGCAGACGTTGCGCGCCAGCTCGACTTCCAGGCCCTGCGCGACCTGGCGCACATCTACCTCGACCTCTACCACGGCCACACCGGCCGGGAATTCCCCCAGGATCCATTCGAGCAGCTGTGGATGGCGTGCAGGCGATTGAAAGCTCTGCTGGGAAAAGTGATTTCGAACTGCATCAAGTTCTGGAAGGCGCTCGAAACATAATCAACGGCAACGCCATATTTCTACACGACATCTATCAAAGCAAGGTATGGAATGAGGTCTATGGATCGAAAGCCTAACCCGGCGGTCAAGGCGCTCCCTCCGGTCGCTGGGACGGACGCGAAATGAGAGGCACCGTGAAATCCGCACCTCACACTGCGGTCAACAGGGACGCTCAAAATAGCCGGCTTCGCCAGCTGTTTGGGTGCCCGTTACCTTCAACGTTGGGCAGCAAGATGATCCTCCCTACGTCACGAACGGTTTGGTTTGCCTTCGCGAGTTTCACTCTGTATTTCGGGGCGTTTCTTGTTCAAAAGGTTGTCCCAAGTTTCGGTGGAACTGCGTTCGTATTTCTTCTGACCCTTTCCCTTCTGATCGTTGTCCCTATCCTCGTCCTGCTCGCTGTTTGGGGCACTGTTGCGCTAGCGCGAGAGCGCTTGCGAAAACAACCTATGAGCGCTCGATCGCGAGCAGCTGGCCGCATCGCATTCGCTGGAATTGCTGCCTGCGCGATTTCTCTGGTGCTAGGAAGCCTCCTTCCGAACTCGCTACCTAGTGGTTCGTACTACAGAACCTTTGATCGTGGCGCTTCGTTGGACCCAGCATCGGCGAGCTACGTTAAAGGTGACATTGCGCCTCGGCAGAAAATGCTTGCAGACGTCGTGGGCCAATTGCCAGGCAAGAGCCGGTACGCACTGGAGGTGATGTTGGGTCCGTCGCTCGATACGTCGTACTTCAAAGACTCGGGGCGCGACCTCATCTACATAACAGGCCCTCAACGGGACTCCCTCTTCGCAATAGACTCGGAATGGTTATTGATTTGGGTGGACGACAAGGGCATCTATGAACGCCATGCCATCGTCACAGACTAATATGTTGCCGCCCAACAGGGCGCTCCAGCGGCACGCGCCGCCGGCAAGCCGGCTCCGCGCCCCTGAGCTAGCACGTTGGGCGCCAAATCCGCTCACATTGGCCTCCGTCGCAGCGCGTTCAGCGTAAGAAATACTCAAACATTTTAGGCAAGGGAGAGGTGGAGTATGTGTGGAAGTTTATAAAAGTCGGGATTGCTCTTTTTCTTATATTCCTAGGCGCGTCTTGCACTGCATCCAGGAACATCAACAATCATATGAGGGAATGTGGCACTGAGTTGCAGCTAAGCGAAAGAATACGTGCTAAGCAATTCCAAACCAAGGAACAGATAGAGCTAGAGATGAAAACCTGTGTAGAGGAAAAACTAGGTTTTCCTGAAAACATCTTTTCTTTGTGGAATCCAGTACATGTCAAATTCAACCAGCAGTAGGGTTTTTCGTTACCAGAGATCGTCCAAAATGTCGCCCAACATGGCGGTCGAGAGGGACGCTCCACCAGCGGGGCGGGCTTCGCCCATTTTCGCCCCGCTAGCTCCGCGCCCCTCACCTCTACGTTAGAACTCATACGACAGGCCAGTCACATGCGAACGCTTGCAGTCATACTTACATGCCTTGCTCCGGTCATTTCCTACGCCGGCGTCCTTGACCGGCTAGGTGGGAGATGGGACACGATGCCGATCGACAAACCAATCTGCGTGAACGACGACTATCAACACACGATGGTCGTGTCCGACGATAGGCAGCAGGTTACGTTCAAGCATGTAACACCGATTGACGGGCCGAACGGGAAAGTTCAGGAGTACACGTACAAGGTTCTCTACGAAGAAGGTGACAGCGTTACCCTGTATCTCGAAGGAGAAACTCGGAAGCATTCCAACGGTGATAGAGCTATTTGGGTACTCATACTGGAGCGTCCTGATTTCTACCGCTGGCGTATCTACGGAACGCCGGCTGAGTGGCGGAACACTGTCGTTGGTAAGCGGTGCAAGGAATGAGTTCTAACCTTTCGTTCGAGAGGGACCTCGCGCGAAAGGCCGCGCGAGGCCCCCAACTTCACGTTAAGCTACACAGCACACACCTATGCTCTCACTCTCTGAAAATCTAAAGCTAGAACGTTGCCCACACTGTGGCACCGCCAATCCGAACCTTGACGCATCTGCCGCGACCATTTCAATAACGCGTCTGAACGTCCTCCGCCAAGCTGGCAGAGCGAGAAGACCCTGCTGCTGACCGAACTCGTGAGTGGTCAGGCGACAATCCCGTATTCGATTCTGCCGAGGACATCAGCCACCAATTCAGAGCCGACTTCCGTATCCACCAGAGAAGCGGGCGTCTCGCCACTAGCGACCTATTGCTGTTATTCAACCAAGCAAGGCCATTGGACAGATCACCAAAAACGTCCTCGGCCCGTGCGACAGCCTTTGCCAGGCGGAGCAGACGTTCTGAGTCGGCGGGCGACAAGCGCTGTTTGCACCTGCGTCCGGCCCAGGCGCGCGCGGAAAGACCCAACATCGCCGCAAGCTCGGAATTTGATGCGCCTACGTTGGTAGCAAACGCATCAAGCGTCTTTGAAGGGAAGCCCCGACGGATTGCGGAGACCCAGTCAAACGGATTGAATCGCTTCATCTGCAAGGAGCTGGCGCCGCCCAACAAGGTAATTGCCCTAGGCGTTAGATCAATGGGTACCGGAGTCGTACTTTCCGAACCTCGCCGTGCAGCTTTGATGCCCAAGCTGATCATTGCGTTTCCGATTCCTGCATCACAGTGTTCATACGCATAGCGCTACAACACGATCAATTTCGGTCTTTCATCACTCTCGATGGCATTCTTCCTCTGTTGACCGGCCTCGAGTGCGTCACATGTCCTGGACAGCTGGTCGCGTGCAGGACGCCGCTTCTCCCTATAGCGTTTGCTGAAGTCAGGGGGCGTGATGATCAATAGTCCTTGAAGATATCGCAAGATCACGTCACCTTCACCTTAATCGTCCAGTCGCGCCGTCTCTATTGGCGGCAGCCATGTCGTGGGGGGCGGTGTAATTTCGAAGCCCAGATCAGTAGAGGTGGCCGGGGATCCCCATATGGGCAGATATGCGGTTCACTGGAGGGTCACGTGAGCCGGCCCGAATCTCGTGAACCTCCTTCCGTCGACTTTAATCCTCACGGCTAGTTTAGGTGTCCGATTCAGGGAGGCGGCGTCTCTCGTTTTGCTTGCCCGACGTATTTATTGCTGCCTGTCACTCAGTGAGAACTGACGCATGGCAAGGCGTCGAGTTCTGGTTCGACGGTTCAACGAGGAGACTACGACGCCAACAGCCACGATCACTCGTAAGGTCCAGGTCACTCTCCCTGCCACGGTAAGACCTTCACTGGGCGTCAAGGGCCGGCGACCGGATGGAATTCGTCCGGGTCGGGCCCTGGCCGCCGCCGCCGCTTCGAACTCATCGCTGTTACCCAGCCGGTGACAACCGTGAAAGGCATGATTCAAAACCGGCGACTGCGGTTGCCGTCGATGTGATGAGCGAAGCCATTGCCAACCGGAGAGCTGAGTTTACGACCATTTTATTGAGAAGATCGGGCTCGATAAGAAGAGTGACAGAGTCGTTTACGACTCTCCAATTGTTCGGTGCCGGACAGGCACGCTTGCCGGCCGCACGAATGCTAGCGTGGCATTCACGACTTAATTAGGCCGGAATACCCGGCTTCGACCCGATGCAACGCGCGGGTGACGGCGAGCCACGCGCCCAGCCACCCGAACAGCGCCGTGACCGCGAGTACGGCCGTGACTTCCGCGGCTCTCGGCCCGACGAGGTGGAAGCTCGAGCCGTAAAGCGCCGCGAGGCGTTCGACACCGGGACGCAGGATTTCCCCGGAGAACGCCAGAATGCCGAGCGTCGCTGCGCCGCCCAGTCCGCCCTGCAGCGCCCCGACGTAAAGGAAGGGCCGGCGGACGTAGCGGTCGGTCGCGCCAATGAGCCGGCTGACCTGGATCTCATCGCGACGCGCGAGCACCTGGGCGCGGATCACGTTCCCGGAGATTGCGGCCAGGGCGACGGCGAACAGCCCGGCGAGCACCCAGACGCCGGTTCGGCCGAGTTCGAGCGCGGTCTGCAGGCGCTCGGCCCAGGCGCTGTCGACGTGGGTCTCCGCAACGCCGGGCAAGTTCTTCAGATCAGCAGCCACGCGCGCAAGTTCCGCACGGGTCGTATCCCGCGGGCGTACGAGCCAGGCATCAGGGAGTGGATTTTCCGTGAGCCCAGCCGTCACGTCGCCGAGTTCCTGGGTCGCGCTCAGCGCGACCAGCGCCGCGTCCTTGGGAACGAAGCGGGCCTGCGCGATGTCGGGGCCCCGGAGGCGCGCCGCGACGGCATCCTTCTGCGCCGCAGAGACGTCGTCGGCGAGGAAAACGCTGATTTCCGGCTGCGCCGGGAGCGTGCCCGCGAGGCGCTCGAAGTTGCCGATCACGAGGTAGAGGCCGCTCGGCAGGCTGATCGCGACGCCCATTGCCAGCGCGGCGAGCAGCGTCGACAGCGGCTGCGCGGCAAGGCGGCGCACCGCCTCGACGAGCGCATGCTTCTGATGGCGCAGCCAACCGATCATGCCGCGGCCTCGGCGACCTTGCCCTGATCGAGATGCAGCGTGCGTTCTCCGCCGTCGCCGATCGCGCGTTCGTCGTGGGTCGCGATCACGAGCGTGGTGCCGACGCGGTGGAAGTCGCGGAACATCGCCATGATGTCGGCGGCGTAGCCGGCATCGAGGTTGCCGGTCGGTTCGTCGGCGAGAAGCAGTCCCGGGCGTGAGACGAGTGCGCGGGCGATGCAGAGCCGCTGCTGCTCGCCGCCGGAGAGGCTCACCGGCCTGGCTTTTTCACGGTTGAGCAGGCCGACTTTGTCGAGCACGGCGCGTGCACGGCGCAAGGCCTCGCGCCGGTCGAAGCCCGCGATGTCGAGCGGCAGCACGACGTTTTCGATCACGCTGCGGTCGAACAGGAGCTTGTGATCCTGGAATACCAGGCCGATGTTGCGCCGAAGATAGGGGACGGCGCCGCGCGAGAGGCGGCCGACGTTCTGGCCGTTCACCGAGACGACGCCGCTGGTCGCGCGCTCGATCGCCGCGATCAGCTTCAGCAGTGTGCTCTTTCCGGCGCCCGAGCGGCCGGTGAGAAACACGAGCTCGCCTTTCTCGATGCTGAAGCTGGCGCCGGAAAGCGCTTCGTGCCCGCCCGGATAGCGTTTGGTGACCTGGCTGAACTGGATCATGCCCGGTCAGGCCGCGAACACGGCCTCGACGAAGTCGCGGGCATCGAACGGCCGCAGATCGTCGACGGTTTCGCCGACGCCGATGTAGCGGACCGGCAGCGGACGCGCCTGCGCGACTGCGGCGATCGCGCCGCCCTTGGCGGTGCCGTCGAGCTTGGTCAGTACGAGTCCGCTGACACCGAGCGCGTCGTCGAAAGCCTTGACCTGCGCCACGGCGTTCTGTCCGGTGTTCGCGTCGAGCACGAGCAGGATCTCGTGCGGGGCGCCCGGGATCGCCTTCTCGATGACGCGCTTGACCTTGCGGATCTCTTCCATCAGGTGCAACTGCGTCGGCAGCCGGCCGGCCGTGTCGGCGAGGACGACGTCGATATTGCGCGCGCGGGCCGCCTGGATTGCATCGAAAATCACCGCGGCCGAGTCGCCTTTTTCCTGGCTGACGACGGTGACCCCGTTGCGCTCGCCCCAGACCTGAAGTTGTTCGCGTGCGGCCGCGCGGAAGGTGTCGCCGGCGGCGAGCAGAACCGAGAGGCCTTGCGCCTGGTAGAGCTTGGCGAGCTTGCCGATGGTCGTGGTCTTGCCGGCGCCGTTGACGCCCGCGAGCATGAGGATGAAAGGTTTGTGCGTTTTGACGTCGAGCGGCGCCTGCAGCGGAAGCAGCATGTCGATCAGCGCCTGCTTCAGCGCGGTCTGCAGTTCCGACGCCTCGGTGAGATTTTCGCGGCGGACCTTTTTCTGCAGCGTGTCGAGCAGGGCCTGGGTCGCGTCGACGCCGATGTCGGCCGTGATCAGGATGGTCTCGAGTTCCTCGAACAGCTCGGCGTCGATCTTGCGTCCAACGCCGAAGAGCCCCGCGAGCTGGCCGCCGAGCCGGTCGCGCGTCTTGGCGAGACCTTGCTTGAGCCGTTGCGCCCAACTCACACGTGCCGGGGGCGTGGCTTCGGCGGCCGGCGCGTCCGGCGCAGCGTCAGTGGCTTGTGCGTCGGCCGCATCGTTTTGTGCGTCGGCCGGCGTCTCGGTGGAGGGCGGTTTGGACTTGAAGAAACTAAACACGGATCGAGGCGGTCTGCAGAGCAGTTTGACGGACTGCGGTATCTTATCATTCGTGCACGCGGCTCCGCTTCGATGCGCGAAGTTCATGAGCGCCGTTCCGGCTCATCCATCAGAGAGGAAGACATGCATAAGTTATGGGCATTCTGCCTGGCGTTGCTGGCAGGCTCGACACACGCGGCGGCATTGACCGACGTCACGCTGGACAATGGGATGCGCGTCATCGTCCACGAGGATCATCGCGCGCCCGTCATGGTTTCGCAGGTGTGGTACCGCGCCGGCGCGGTGGACGAATTCAATGGCACGACCGGCGTTGCCCACGTGCTCGAACACATGATGTTCAAAGGCACGCCCACGGTGCCGCCCGGCGAATTCTCGAAGCGGATCGCGGCTGCGGGCGGGCGCGAGAACGCGTTCACGAGCCGCGACTATACCGCCTACTTCCAGCAGATGCAGAAGGATCGGCTGGCGTTGTCGATGGAGCTCGAGGCCGACCGCATGGCCAACCTCGTGATCAGCGACGAACTGTTCGGCAAGGAGCTGCAGGTCGTGATGGAAGAGCGCCGGCTTCGCACCGAGGACCAGCCGCAGGCCGTGGTCTACGAGCGGCTGATGGCGACCGCCTATCAGGCGCATCCCTACCGCCGCCCTATCATCGGCTGGATGAGCGACCTCCAGAGCATGACGGCGGCTGACGCGCGCGACTGGTACGCGCGCTGGTACGCGCCGAACAACGCCACCCTCGTGGTCGCCGGCGACGTCGACCCTGACGAGGTGGTCGCGCTGGCGAAACGCCATTTCGGCGCCTTGCCCGCACGCGCGCTTCCCGAGCGCAAGCCGCAGGGCGAGCCCGAGCAGGTCGGCATGAAGCGCATCGTCGTGAAGGCACCGGCGCAGCTGCCTTACCTGCTGATGGCCTGGCACGCGCCGACGCTCAAGGATTGGGAGCGTGACACCACGCCCTACGCGCTGCAGATTCTTGCCGGCGTTCTGTCCGGCAACGACTCGGCGCGACTGCAGAAATCACTCGTCAAGACGCAGCAGCTCGCGGTCAACGCCAGTGCGGGATACGACATGGTCGCGCGCGGCCCGGGACTCTTCATGATCGACGCGACACCCGCACCCGGCAAGTCGGTCGCCGCGCTGGAAAAGGCGATCCGCGCCGAACTGCTGCGCATCCAGACCAAGGGCATCAGCGACGCCGAGTTGCAGCGCGTCAAGGCGCAGGTCATCGCCGCCGACGTCTACCAGCGCGACTCGCTTTTCTACCAGGCGATGCAGCTGGGCGAATACGTGAGCACGGGCCTGCCGCCCGAGGCCCTGCTGCGGCGCGTCGAGAAGCTGCGCGCGGTCAGCGCCGAGGACGTCCAGCGCGCGGCGCAGGAGTGGTTGCGCGAAGACCGCCTGAGCGTGGCCGAACTCGACCCCCAGGCGCTCAAACCGCAGCCTGAACGCACGGCCGTGCCGGGAGTACGTCATGTCAATTAAGCGTTTCTTCGCCGTTCTCGTGCTGATCCTGGCGGCGCCGGTGCAGGCCGGGGTCGACATCCAGCATTGGCAGACCCCCGAGGGCGCGCGGGTCTTCTTCGTCGAAAGCCATGAGCTGCCGATCCTCGATATCTCCGTCGACTTCCGCGCCGGCAGCGCGCGTGACCCGGTCGACAAGAGCGGTCTCGCGCGGCTCACCCACGCCCTGCTCGACCAGGGCGCGGGCGGCCTCAGCGACACCGAGATCGCCCATCGGCTGGCCGATGTCGGTGCCGTGCTGGGCGGCAATTTCGACCGCGATCGCGCGGGCGTGACCTTGCGTACGCTCTCGTCGATGGCCGAAAAGACGGCCGCGCTGGACACACTCGTCCGCGTGCTGCAGCAGCCGGACTTTCCGCTTGCGGTGATGCAGCGTGAACGGCGGCGCCTCATTTCGTCGATTCGCGAAGCCGAGGCCGACCCCGGAACCGTCGCCGAGAAGGCGTTCTACCGCGCGCTATACGCCGACCATCCCTATGCGCGCGACGAGAACGGCGTGCCGGGCAATCTCGAGAAGCTGACCCGCAACGACGTGAGCGCGTTCTACCGCGCGCATTACGGCGCCCCAAACGCGGTCATCTCGCTGATCGGCGCGATCAGCCGCAGCGAGGCCGAGGCGATCGCGACGCGCCTCGCCGAGGGTCTGCCGGCGGCAGCGTCGCTCGCCGATCTGCCGCTGCCGGTCGCAGCGACCGCGTCGACCGTGCGTTTTGCGCACCCGTCGACGCAAAGCCATGTCCTGATGGGCGCGGTCGGCGTGGCGCGCAGCGACCCCGACTATTTCCCGCTTTTCGTGGGCAACTATGCCCTCGGCGGCGGCGGGTTCGACTCGCGCCTGATGCGCGAGGTGCGCGACAAGCGCGGCTTCGCCTACAGCGCCTACAGTTACTTCCTGCCAATGCTGCAGGCCGGGCCGTTCCAGCTGGGGCTGCAGACCAAGCTCGAGCAGACCGACGAAGCGATGGAGGTCGCACGCTCGACGCTGCAGCAATTCATCGCCGAGGGGCCGAGCGAGGCCGAACTCGTGCAGGCCAAGGCCAACCTCACCGGCGGTTTCCCGCTGCGCATCGACAGCAACAAGAAGATCCTCGAATACCTTGCCGTGATCGGTTTCTACAACCTGCCTCTGGATTATCTCGAGACCTGGACCGACAAGGTCAATGCGGTCGACACTGCGGCGGTCAGACAGGCCTTCGCGCGCCATCTCGACCCGGAGCGTCTGGTTACCGTCGTCGTCGGAGCCGAAGGTGCTCGCTAAGCAGGCCGCGCCGAAGCGCGCGCACGGCGCCGCCAATCGCGTCCGCATCGTCGGCGGACGCTATCGCAGCCGGCTGCTCGCGTTTCCCGACGGCACCGGCTTGCGACCAACGCCCGACCGCGTGCGCGAAACCCTGTTCAACTGGCTGGGACAGGATCTGGCGGGCTGGCGCTGCGTCGACCTGTTCGCCGGCAGCGGCGCGCTCGGTTTCGAAGCCGCTTCGCGCGGCGCCGCGCGTGTGCTGATGATCGAGCGCGACGCGAACGCGGTCGCCGCGTTGGAGAAGAACCGCGGCGCGCTCGGCGCCGCGGTCGACATCGTCCGCGCCGACGCGCTCGCCTGGCTCGGTGGCAACCGCGAAACCTTCGATCTCGCCTTCGTCGATCCGCCCTTCGACAGCGACATGGCGGCGTTGGCGCTCGCCGGCCTTGCGCCGCATATCGCATCGGGCGGATACGTCTACGTCGAGCAGGGGGCGGAGACGGCCGTTCCGCCGGGGTTCGTCGTCCACCGCAGCGGGCGCGCCGGACGTTCGCATTTCGCGCTGCTCATGAAGGAATAGCGATGCTGACCGCCGTCTATCCAGGCACCTTCGACCCCATCACGCGCGGCCACGAGGACCTCGTGCGACGCGCCGTCCGCCTCTTCGACCGCGTCGTCGTCGCGGTCGCGGAGTCGAGGAACAAACGCCCGTTCTTCAGCATGGACGAGCGTGTCGCGATGACACGCGAAGTCCTCGCCGACGTGCCGCAGGTCCGGGTCGAGGGCTTCTCGGGGCTTCTGATCGACTTCGTCGCCGAGCAGGGCGCGATCGCCGTGCTCCGCGGTTTGCGCGCCGCGTCGGACTTCGAATACGAGTTCCAGCTCGCGGGGATGAACCGGAACCTGAAGCCGGACATCGAGACGCTGTTCCTGACCCCGTCCGAGCAATACATGTTCATCTCGGCGAGCATGATCCGCGAGATCGCGCAGTTCGGCGGCGACGTCACGCCCTTCGTTCACCCGTTGGTCGCGCGGCGATTAAGTGAGAAAATAAGAGAAAACTGATTTAGTCGGAGAATGCGATGGCCCTGATGATCACGGACGAGTGCATCAATTGCGACGTCTGTCTGCCGGAATGCCCCAACGAAGCGATTTCTCAGGGTGACGAGATCTACATCATCGACCCGAACAAGTGCACCGAGTGTGTCGGTCACTTCGACACGCCGCAGTGCGTCGAGGTCTGTCCGGTCGACTGCATTCCGAAGAACCCGAGCTATCCCGAAACGCCCGAACAACTGCAGGAAAAATTCCTGCGCCTGACGGTGGAAAAGTAGGCCCTTGCGGGCGGTTCAGGCCGTCCGCGCCCGCGGCGCCTCGTCGTGCACGGCGAGCGCCGCACCGATCCCCGCGTTGATGCGCGCCAGATTTTCGAGCTGGTCGCCGACCCCCGCCATCGAGGTTTCGAGTTCGACGATGCGCTCGTCGAGCGTCTCGGTCGCGGCGTGGATGCGGCTGACGTTTTCGAGCCGCCGCCTGAGCTGGATCTCGTGTTCGCGGACCTGCGTCTCCATGGGCGCGATGAGCGCCTTGAGCCAGGCTTCGGTCTCGTTGTTCGCGAGTTCGAAGACCTGCACGACCTTGCTCGCTAGGGTCTCGAAAAACCGCGCCGTCAACTGGCTCTGGCCCACCGTCAGCATCTTGAACACGGTATTGAAGCGCTCGTCGAAGATGCGTTCGAGACGGACCATTTCCTTGCGGTACTTGCCGAGGCCGTAGTCCGGCGGATTGACCGCTGCGAGTCCGTGCTCGTCGCTGAATTTCCGGTACATCGCGGTCATCATGCGGATTTCGCTGATGCTTGCGGCGGATGCCTCGAGGTTGTCGTCGACCTGGCGGAAGAACCGGCCCATTGCGTCGCGCAGGCCGCCGCTGAAGCGGCTTTTTTCCATGGCGTGGCGGGTGTCGCGCACCGCGCGACGCAAGGCCGACATGCCGAGCTGCCGCCGCAGCGTCTCGACCTGCGACGCGAACACGTTGCGCAGCGCGTTGAATTGCTGCAGTCCCCGCTCGAACTGCCGCTTGTCCTCGTTGGCCTTGGCCATCATGTGCTGGATCGCGTCCCGGTTCTTGCCGCGCAGCCCCTGAAGTTCGTCGATCTGATCCTGAAGGATGGCGAGCCGGGTTTCCAGCAGTTCGGTCGTCTTGATCACCACGTCTTCGACGGCCGCACTCGCCGATTCTGCGACGAGCGCCTGCTTACAGGGAATCAGTTCCTGGGTCAGCGCCGCCTCGAGCTCGGGCAGGCGGCTTTTGGCGAGCAGAGCGTCGTCGCTGCGTACTTTCGCGACCAAAGCCTTTTGCGCCGATACGGGATAGACCTGGCCTGGCGCCACGTCGAGCAGGGCCGCGGTGGTCGCGGCCTGTCGGGCGACTTCGGCGTCGATCTCGGCCGCGGTCTTGAGATCGTCCCACAGGCCGTCGATCTTGTTCAGGACCACGAGGCGTGCGCGGCTCGTACCGTGCGCGGCTGCGATGTGCTCGCGCCAGATCGCGATGTCGGACTTGGTGACGCCGGTGTCGGCGGCGAGCAGAAACAGCACCGCGTGCGCGGCGGGCAGCATGTTGAGCGTCAGTTCCGGCTCGGTGCCGATCGCGTTGAGCCCGGGCGTGTCGAGGATCACGAGCCCCTGTTTGAGGAGCGGATGCGGGAAGTTGATCAAGGCGTGGCGCCAGCGCGGGATGGCGATGCTGCCGTCACGCTCGAGGCTGCGCAGCGTCTCCTGATCGTCGGGGTCGATCAGGCCGTACGCCGTCGCCGTCGCCCGGTCCGCCGGAATCGTGTCGGCCAGATGTCGCAGCGTTTCGCTCATGTTCGCCGCGGAGTCGAGATCGAGCGGGAGTTCGGTCCAAGCGTCGTCGTCGCGCTTGAAGTCGGCGATGCTGCCGGCCTGTGCTTTCGTCTCGATCGGCAACAGGCGCAGCGAAGGCCGGCGTGCGGGCGTGTACGCGAGCTCGGTCGGGCACATGGTCGTGCGTCCGGCCGCGGACGGCAGCACGCGCCGGCTGTAGTCGGAAAAGAAGATCGCGTTGATCAGCTCCGATTTGCCGCGCGAGAACTCGGCGACGAACGCGACGTTGAGCGTGTCCGCCTGCAGGCGGCCCAGCAGTTGATCGAGCCGCAGCGCCGACTCGGCGTCGCCGAGCTCATGGGCGTGCAGCCAGTCGCGCAAAGCCACGACACGCAGGCGGACGGCGTCGCGCCAGCTGCTGTAATGCTCGAACTCGTCAACGAGGGTCGTGGATTTCATCAGGCGGATCGGCCGCGCTCAGGACAGGAGGTTAACGACACGCCGGGATCAAACTTGATTTGCCGGCCATCAGCGCTGGCACGTCGGGCAGTAGAAGCTCGCACGCTGCGCCTGGACGATGCGGCGGATCGGCGTTGCGCACCGCCTGCACGGCGCGTCTTCGCGGTCGTAGACCCGCGTCTGCAACTGGAAATACCCCAGTTCGCCGCTGCTTTGGACGTAGTCCCGCAGCGAACTGCCGCCTGCTGCGATGGCCGCAGTCAACACCTGTTTGATCGCGTCGGCCAGCCGCGCGCACGCCGCCCGGCTTAGGCGGTGGGCGGCGACGCCCGGGCGGATTCCGGCGTGGAACAAGGATTCCGAAGCGTAGATGTTACCGACGCCGACGACGACATGGGCATCCATGATGAGCGGCTTGATCGCGGTCTTGCGACGCTGGCACTGCGTGTGCAGATAGGCCGCGTCGAACGCCGTGCTCAGGGGTTCCGGACCGAGGCCGGCGAGGAGCGGATGTCCGGGCGCGTTCTCGGTCAGCAGCACCGCGCCGAAGCGGCGCGGGTCGCGCAGGCGCAGGATCGTTCCGTCGTCGAAGCGCCAGTCGACGTGGTCGTGGCGCGCAGCGGGCTCCGCGGGCTCGGTGAGGCGCAGGCTCCCCGACATGCCGAGATGGACGAGCTGGGTGACAGCGCCGAAGTCGAACAGCAGGTATTTGCCGCGCCGGGCGAGGCCGTGGAGCGTGAGGCCCCGCAATTGCGTGTCGAGGTCGGGCGGGATCGGCCAGCGCAGACGCGGCTCGCGAACGATGACGCGGGTCAGCACGCGACCCTGCAAACGGGGCGACAGGCCGGCGCGGGTGGTCTCGACTTCGGGTAGTTCAGGCATACAAGGCGGGCGGGCAGGGTGCGCCGGAAGCCGGAGGGCTCGGCGCCCGCTATTGTATCCGGCACGCGGCGGGCAAGCGTTCTGGAAGCGTCGGTCGCGTTTCCCGGGGGCCTCGGCCGGGCTCGAATGAACCTTGCTTGCGGACAGCCCTCGAACGCTTAGAATCGTGGCAAGCCACTCCACCAAGGCATCCAGATGACTCCCCTCAAGCTGCTCCCTCTCTATGCCGCGCTGGCGCTCACGGCGGCGTGTGGCCAGTTGGCCCCCAGGCCCGACGCGCCGACGCTTGCGAAAGCGCAGGCCCCGGCGGCCGAAGCGGATGCCGCGGACGAAGCCGAGGCGGCCCCCGACGCCGAAGCCGAGGCCCGTGCGAAAGCCGAGGCCGCGCTGCCGCGCCAGCCGCTGACGCCTGAACTGCTGCTCAAATTCCTCGTCGCCGAGGTTGCCGGTCAGCGCGGGGCGATCGGAATCGCCCAGACGACGTATCTCGATCTGGCCCGCCAGACCCGGGACCCGCGCGTCGCGCAGCGTGCGGCCGAAGTCTCGGCGTTCGCGCGCGACCCCGCGGGCGCGCTCGAGGCGACGCGGCTCTGGGCCGAGGCGGACAAGGATTCGCTGCGCGCGCAGCAGACCTTGGCGGCTTTGTTGCTGAGCGAGGGCAGGCTCGCCGAGGCCGAGCCTGTTCTGCGTGCGCTGTTGCAGGAAAAGCCGGCCGAGGGTTTTCTTCACCTCGCCGCCGCGATCGGGAAAATGCGTGATTCGGCCGCTGCGCTCGAACTGGTCCGGCGCCTCGCGGCAGACCATCCGCAACTGCCCGAGGCGCAATTCGCGATCGCGCAGGCCGCGGCAAGTGCCGGACAGTTCGACACGGCGCTCGCCGCGCTGCAAAAGGCCGACAGCCTGCGCCCGGGTTGGGAGCCGGGCGCCCTGCTGCACGCGCAGATCCTCGCGCGGACCTCGAACGCCGCCGCGCTGGCCTTCATGCGCACGTTTTTGGCCGAGCACGGCGACGCGCGCGAGGTCCGGCTGGCTTACGCGCGGACGCTGGTCAGCGCGAACCAGTTCACCGAAGCGCGCGCGGAGTTCGCCCGCCTGACGCGCGATTTCCCGCGCAACGCCGAAGTCAGCCTCGCGGCAGGGCTCCTGTCGCTGCAGTTGGGCGACCTCGACGCCGCGCACGCGCTTTTGACGCAGACGCTCGAATACAACCCGCGCGATCCCGATACGATCCACTATTACCTCGGCCAGACCGCCGAGCAGATGAAGCGCGCCGATGCCGCGGCGATGCACTACGAGCAGGTCCGGAGCGGCAACCATTTCGTGCCGGCGCGTGCGCGTCAGGCGGCGCTCCTCGCGCAGGCGGGCAAGCATGAGGAGGCGCGGGCGCTGCTCGCGGCGACTCAAGGGCAGAACGACGCGCAAAACGTGCGCCTGATTCAGGCGCAGGCCGAACTGCTGCGCGAAAGCAAGGCGTACGCCGCCATCTTCGACGTGCTGTCGGAGGGGCTCAAACGCTATCCCGACGCGCCCGATCTCCTGTATGACCGGGCGATGGCCGCCGAGAAGCTCGACAGGCTCGACATCCTCGAGGCCGACCTGCGCCGCGTCATCGTGCTGCGCCCCAACGATGCCCAGGCGTACAACGCGCTCGGCTACACACTGGCCGATCGCACCGAACGGCTGGCCGAGGCGATCGAACTGCTCGACAAGGCGCTCGCACTCGCGCCGGAAGATCCTTTCATCCTCGACAGCGTGGGCTGGGCGCAGTACCGCTCGGGCAACCTCGCGCGCGCGCAGCAGTATCTCGAGCGCGCCTACAAGGTACGTCCGGATCCCGAAATCGCTGCGCACCTGGGTGAGGTGCTGTGGGCGCAGGGCCAGCGTGACGAAGCCGGCAAGCTCTGGCAGGCGAGCCTGCAGACCCATCCGGGCAACGAGGTGCTGCTCGAAACGCTGCGCCGCCTCAAGCGCTGATGCGACGATTGGCCGTGATCGCGTCCCTCGCGTGGGCGTTGGGCGGTTGCGCGACCGTGGCACCGCCTCCGCAGGCCGCGATTCCCGTGCCCCTCGCGGACGCCTGGACCCTGCAGGGCCGGCTCGGCGTGCAGACCGAGCGCGAGAGCCTGTCCGGCCAGATTCGCTGGCAGCACGGCGGCGGCGTCGACCAGGTGCTCCTGACCTCGCCGCTCGGCCAGGGCGTCGCGCGCATCGTGCGCGACCCTGAAGGCGTCAGCCTCGAACTGCCGGGACAGCCCGTTCGCCGCGCCACTGACGTCGACACGCTCACGCGCGACGCCCTGGGGTACGAACTGCCGGTCGCCGGGCTGGCCTGGTGGATCCAGGCGCGCCCCGACCCGCTGCGCGAGGCGGCCGTCGCGCTCGGCGACGACGGCCGCCCGGCTCGGATCGTCCAGGACGGCTGGACCATCGACTATCTGCAATACGGCGCCGACGCCCGGCCTCGCAAGCTCGTCGTGAGCCGTGCGGGCCTCGAAATCCGTCTGGTCGCCGATAGCTGGCAGTCGGCGCCATGAGCCAGGCGTTTCCCGCGCCGGCGAAGCTCAATCTTTTCCTCCACGTCGTCGGTCGCCGCGACGACGGATACCATCTGCTGCAGAGCGTGTTTCGTCTGATCGACCGCGCCGACACCGTGCACCTGGAATTGCGCGATGACGGCCGAATCGTGCGCGAAGGCGCTTTGCCGGGCGTGAGCGAAGATCAGGATCTGACCGTCCGCGCGGCCCGACTCCTGCAGCCCTACGCGCGCCCGGGCGCCGGGGTCGGCATCCGTCTCGACAAGCGGCTGCCGATGGGCGGGGGCCTCGGCGGCGGCAGTTCCGATGCGGCGACCGTGCTGCTCGCGCTCAACCGCCTGTGGGAGGTCGATCTGCCGCGCCAGCGCTTGCAGGCGCTCGCCCTGCGACTCGGCGCCGACGTGCCGGTCTTCGTTTTCGGTCAGACGGCGTTCGCGGAGGGGGTCGGCGAACTGTTGCAGCCGATCGGCGCGCCGGTCGCGTGGTACGTCGTGCTGACGCCGCCGGTGCACGTGCCGACCGCGGCAATTTTTGCCGCGCCGGAATTGACACGCAACACGCCTGCCCTCAAAATAGCGCCCTTTTCCGCGGGCATGGGTCATAACGACCTCGAGCCCGTGGTCGTCGGCCGGTACCCGGAAGTCGGTCGCCACCTGCAGTGGCTCGGTCAGTTCGGGGAGGCGCGGATGACCGGTTCGGGCGCCTGCGTTTTCGCATCGTTCGCAACCGAGGATGCCGCGCGCAGCGTGCTGCAGGCGCTGCCCGATACGATGCAGGGTTTTGTGGCGCGAGGTCTGGACAAGCACCCCTTGTACGACTTTGTGCCTGAGTAGTAGCCATTGGGGAGTCGCCAAGTGGTAAGGCATCGGATTTTGATTCCGACATTCGTAGGTTCGATCCCTACCTCCCCAGCCAGATAGAGCGAACAGCCGCCCGGTGGCGGCTGTTTTTGTTGTGTCGGACCAGCCGAAAGCCGGAGACTCGCGTGTCCATAGACAATCTGATGGTGTTCAGTGGGAACGCGAACCCGCGTTTGGCCAGCGACGTGGTGCGCCATCTCAATATCCATCTCGGGCGCGCGACCGTTTCGCGCTTCTCGGACGGCGAGGTCATGGTCGAAATCCTCGAGAACGTGCGCGGCAAGGACGTCTTCGTCCTGCAGTCGACCTGCCAGCCGACCAACGACACCCTGATGGAGGTGATGGTCATGGTCGACGCGCTCAAGCGCGCCTCGGCTGCACGCATCACCGCGGCCATCCCGTATTACGGCTACGCGCGCCAGGACCGGCGCACGCGGTCGGCGCGTGTCGCGATCACGGCCAAGGTCGTCGCCAACATGCTGCAGGGCGCCGGGGTCGATCGCCTGCTGACGATGGACCTGCACTCGGACCAGATTCAGGGCTTTTTCGACATTCCGGTCGACAACATCTACTCGAGCCCGATCCTGCTGGGCGACATCTGGAAGCGCAACCACCCGAACCTCATGGTGGTCTCGCCCGACGTCGGTGGCGTGGTACGGGCCCGCGCGATCGCGAAGCGCCTCGAATGCGATCTGGCGATCATCGACAAGCGCCGCCCCAAGCCCAACGTCGCGAAGGTCATGCACATCATCGGCGACGTCAAGGACCGCACCTGCATCATCATGGATGACATGGTCGACACGGCGAACACGCTGTGCGAGGCGGCCAGTGCGCTCAAGGAACATGGTGCGCAGAAGGTCATGGCCTATTGCACCCACGCCGTGCTGTCGGGCAGCGCGGCCGAGCGCGTCACCAACTCGGCGCTCGATGAGCTCGTCGTGACCGACACGATCCCGCTGCGCGACGACGCGCGGGCGTGCAAGAAGATCCGGCAATTGTCGGTGGCTGAGCTGCTCGCGGAAACGATCCGCCGCATCAGCAACGAGGATTCCGTCAGTTCGCTCTTCATCGAATAGCGAAGTGGAATGCCCCTGGTCGCGGGGGCTCAACCATGCGTCGGCGCGCATCGCCGATGCATCATCAGGCAGTCATTGAGGAGAAGTTTCATGGAAATCGAAGTCATCGCCAGCAAGCGTGAATTGCAAGGTACGGGTGCGAGCCGCCGTCTGCGTCACGCCGGCAAGGTCCCCGGGATCGTCTACGGCGGCAGCACCGCGCCCGTGCAGATCGAGCTCGACCACAACGCGCTGTATCACGCGCTGCGCAAGGAGGCCTTCCACGCTTCCGTGCTGAGCCTGAGCGTCGACGGCGCCAAGGAATCGGTTCTGCTGCGCGACGCGCAATGGCATCCCTACAAGCAGCAGGTGCTGCACGTCGACTTCCAGCGCGTCGACAAGGACCACAAGATCCACGTCAAGGTCCCGCTGCACTTCCTCAACGCCGAGGTCTCGCCCGGCGTCAAGCTCGGTGGCGGCAAGCCGCACCACATCGTGAACGAACTCGACGTGCAGTGCTTCCCCGGAAGCCTGCCCGAGTTCATCGAGGTCGACATGGGCGCGCTCGAAGTGGGCCATTCCATCCATGCCAACGATCTGGTTCTGCCTGCAGGCGTCGAGCTCGTCGCTCACGTCAAGCAGGAAAACCCGGCGGTCGCCGTGATCCACGCGCCGAAGGGCGGGGTCGAAGAAACGCCGGCGGCACCTGCGGCCTGACGGGCCTGCGCATCCCCTCGCGGGATGCGCACCTCTGCATGACAGCGCCCAGTCTTGCCCCGCCGCGCCTGATCGTCGGCCTCGGTAATCCGGGGCGCGACTACGAAGAAACCCGGCACAATGCCGGGTTTTGGTTTTGCGCGCGCCTCGCGCAGGCCTGGGGTGCCGCGCTCGCGCACGAGTCGCGATTCCACGGCATCGTTGGCAGGCACGGCACGCGCTGGATGCTATTGCCACAGACCTTCATGAACCGCTCCGGACAGGCGGTCGGCGCGCTCGCGCGCTTTCATCGCATCGCGCCGGCCGAGATTCTGGTGGTGCACGACGAACTCGATATTCCGCCCGGACAGCTGCGCCTCAAGTTCGGCGGCGGCATGGGCGGGCACAACGGCCTCAAGGACATCACCGCGCATCTCGGCACCCAGGACTACTGGCGTTTGCGCATCGGCATCGGGCATCCGGGCGACCGCAGCGAGGTCGTCAACTACGTGCTGAAGCCGCCGCGGCGCGAGGAGCAGGCCGACATCGACGCCGCGATCGAGCGTGCGCTCGGACTCCTTCCCCTGATCGAAAAGGGCGAGTGGAACGCCGCGACCCAGCGCGCCAACAGCAAACCTGCATCACCCAAATCCCAGGAAACCCCATGAGCCTCAAATGCGGCATCGTTGGCTTGCCCAACGTCGGAAAATCCACCCTGTTCAACGCGCTGACCCAGGCGGGCATCGCGGCGGAAAACTACCCGTTCTGCACCATCGAGCCGAACACGGGCGTCGTCGAGGTGCCGGACCCGCGGCTCGACGAGCTCGCGAAGGTCGTCAAGCCGCAGCGCGTCGTTCCTGCGATCGTCGAGTTCGTCGACATCGCGGGCCTGGTCGCCGGGGCATCGAAGGGCGAGGGCCTCGGCAACCAGTTTCTCGCCAACATTCGGGAGACCGACGCGATCTGCCACGTCGTGCGCTGTTTCCATGACGAAAACGTGATCCACGTCGCCGGCAAGGTCGACCCGCTGTCCGACGTCGAGACGATCGCGACCGAACTCGCGCTCGCCGATCTCGCGAGCGCCGAAAAAGCACTGGCCCGTTACGAGAAACCCGCCCGTGCCGGAGACAAGGAGGCGCAGCACATGGTCGCGGCGCTGAAACCGGTCGTCGCGGCGCTAAACGAGGGTCGCCCGGCGCGCGCCGCCGGCCTCGACGCCGAAGGGCTCGCGCGCATCAAGCCGCTGTGCCTGATGACCGTCAAGCCGACGCTCTATGTCGCCAACGTCGACGAGGACGGCTTCCACGACAATCCGCTGCTCGACGCCCTGACTGCCTTTGCGGAAAAAGAGGGCGCCCCGGTGGTGCCGGTCTGTGCCGCGCTCGAAGCCGAACTGCAGGAGCTTTCGCCGGAGGAGCGCGTGGAATACCTGAACGAGCTCGGCTGGGACGAGCCCGGTCTCAATCGCCTGATACGCGCGGCCTACGCGCTGCTCGGTCTGCAGACCTATTTCACGGCCGGCGTGAAGGAGGTGCGGGCGTGGACGATCCACAAGGGCGACACCGCACCGCAGGCGGCCGGCGTCATCCACACCGACTTCGAGCGGGGCTTCATCCGCGCGCAGACCATTTCCTTCGACGACTTCATCGCCTGCCAGGGCGAGCAGGGCGCGAAGGAGGCCGGCAAGATGCGCGCCGAGGGCAAGGAATACGTCGTCAAGGACGGCGACGTGCTCAATTTCCTGTTCAACGTCTGAAATCGCGAGTTTTTGCCGGCGAGTGTTTGACAGCATCTTCCCGGCACACATATAATCTCGCGCTTCGTTTGGGTGGGGTTCCCGAGCGGTCAAAGGGATCAGACTGTAAATCTGACGGCTCTGCCTTCGAAGGTTCGAATCCTTCCCCCACCACCAGTTTTGCAGCAGGAGCAGGGCGAAGCGGGCGGAGCGTGGTTGTCGGCGCTTGTGCGGCTTTCAACCACGGCCACCCCATGCGGGTGTAGCTCAATGGTAGAGCTGAAGCCTTCCAAGCTTAAGACGAGGGTTCGATTCCCTTCACCCGCTCCAGTTTTTGTGTGGGCTTGTGCGGTAATAAGTCCAAAAGCCCATGTAGCTCAGTGGCAGAGCACTCCCTTGGTAAGGGAGAGGTCGGCAGTTCAATCCTGCCCATGGGCACCAGGTTTTGGTGTCCGCCGATCCGGGACGTGCACCCGCTTCCGGGTGTCCGCGGCCGGTTCGGCGCACCGGGTTTTGGGTGCCGTGAAGCACGGCGTACCGGGTATTGGTTGTCGAAGTCGACGCATCGTTACTTGTGCAAATTTGAGGGGTACTTGACATGGCTAAGGAAAAATTCGAGCGGACCAAACCGCACGTAAACGTAGGCACGATTGGTCACGTTGACCACGGCAAGACCACCTTGACCGCGGCGATCACGACCATTCTGTCGAAGAAATTCGGTGGTGCGGCGAAGAAGTACGACGAGATCGATTCCTCGCCTGAAGAGAAGGCGCGCGGCATCACCATCAACACCGCCCACGTCGAGTACGAGACCGCCAGCCGTCACTACGCCCACGTCGACTGCCCGGGCCACGCCGACTACGTCAAGAACATGATCACCGGCGCTGCCCAGATGGACGGCGCCATTCTTGTCGTCTCCTCTGCCGACGGTCCCATGCCCCAGACCCGCGAGCACATCCTGCTTGCCCGTCAGGTCGGCGTGCCCTACATCATCGTCTACATGAACAAGGCCGACATGGTCGACGACGCCGAGCTCCTCGAGCTCGTCGAAATGGAAGTGCGCGAACTGCTGTCCAAGTACGACTTCCCTGGCGACGACACCCCCATCATCGTCGGTAGCGCCCTGAAGGCCCTCGAAGGCGACCAGAGCGACATCGGCGAACCCAGCATCATCAAGCTCGCCGAAGCGCTCGACACCTACATCCCCGAGCCCGAGCGCGCCATCGACAAGCCCTTCCTCATGCCCGTCGAAGACGTCTTCTCCATCTCCGGTCGCGGCACCGTCGTCACCGGTCGTGTCGAGCGCGGCGTCATCAAGGTCGGCGAAGAAATCGAGATCGTCGGCATCACCCCGACCGTCAAGACCACCTGCACCGGCGTCGAGATGTTCAGGAAGCTCCTCGACCAGGGACAGGCTGGCGACAACGTCGGCGTGCTGCTGCGCGGCACCAAGCGTGAAGAAGTCCAGCGCGGCCAGGTTCTGGCCAAGCCCGGCTCGATCAAGCCGCACACCAAGTTCTCCGCCGAGATCTATGTGTTGAGCAAGGACGAAGGCGGTCGTCATACCCCCTTCTTCAACGGCTACCGTCCGCAGTTCTATTTCCGCACCACCGACGTCACCGGCTCGATCGAACTGCCGGCCGGCACCGAGATGGTCATGCCTGGCGACAACGTCAGCATCAAGGTCTCGCTGATCCAGCCGATCGCGATGGACGAAGGCCTGCGTTTCGCCATCCGCGAAGGCGGCCGCACCGTCGGTGCCGGCGTCGTTGCCAAGATCGAAGAGTAAAGGCGGCAAGCTGCAAGGCCGGGTTGGGCGTCCATGCATGCGCCCGGCCCGGCCTTAAGTAATACAGGCCAATAGCTCAATTGGTAGAGCGTCGGTCTCCAAAACCGAAGGTTGGGGGTTCGAGACCCTCTTGGCCTGCCACAGGATAAGCCGTAAGGCACACAGCATTTCATGGCTGACAAAATCAAGCTGCTGATAGCGGTACTGCTGGTCATCGCCGGGGTGACCGGCTTTTATTTTTTTGACGGCGCGCCAACCGTGGTGCGCGTTCTGTCCGTGATCGCGGGCGTGGTGCTGGGCGGTCTCGTCGCGGGGCTGTCTGCGCCCGGCAAGCATTTTTTCCGGTTTGCGCTGGATTCGCGTGACGAGGCCAAGAAAGTTGTGTGGCCCACGCGCAAGGAGACGATCCAGATGACCGGGGTCGTCATGGCATTTGTCGTCGTGATGGCGCTCTTTCTCTGGGCGGTGGATGGCGTTTTGTTATGGCTGGTGAAACTGGCCATGGGACAGGGGAGTTGAGTATGCGGTGGTACGTGGTTCATGCCTACTCCGGCTTCGAGAAAAGCGTGGCGCGCGCGCTGGAAGAGCGGATCGAGCGCGCCGGGATGCGCGACCGTTTCGGCGTCATCGTCGATGAAAAAACCGGCAAGCCGCGCCCCGCGATCATGGTGCCAGTCGAGGAAGTCGTCGAGATGAGGGCGGGACAGAAAAAGACCGCCGAGCGCAAGTTCTTCCCGGGTTACGTCCTCGTGCAGATGGAGATGGACGACGACACCTGGCACCTGGTCAAGAGCACGCCCAAAGTCACCGGTTTCGTCGGCGGCACGGCAACCAAGCCGGCGCCGATCTCGGAAAAGGAAGTCCAGGCGATTCTCGACCAGATGCGCGAAGGCGTCGAGAAGCCCAAGCCCAAGGTGTTGTTCGAGGTCGGCGAGCAGGTCCGCGTCATCGACGGGCCGTTCACCGATTTCAACGGCAACGTCGAGGAAGTGAATTACGACAAGAGCAAGCTACGCGTGTCGGTCATGATTTTCGGCCGGGCGACGCCCGTCGAACTGGGTTTCGGCCAGGTCGAAAAGAGCTGACCCGGAAGGGGTCGGCGGAAATCCGGTTCGCCGGAGAGGAGCGCGAGTAGGGCGACCGAAAGCGCGTTGGTACTCACGTTAAGGAGCCATCATGGCAAAGAAGATTGTCGGCTACATCAAGCTGCAAGTGCCGGCGGGTAAAGCCAACCCGTCGCCCCCCATCGGTCCTGCGCTCGGTCAGCGCGGCCTGAACATCATGGAATTCTGCAAGGCGTTCAACGCCAAGACCCAGGGCATGGAGCCCGGTCTGCCGATTCCGGTCGTGATCACTGCGTTCGCGGACAAGAGCTTCACCTTCATCATGAAGACGCCGCCCGCGACCGTCTTGATCAAGAAGGCGATCAAGCTCGACAAGGGCAGCTCGAAGCCGCATACCGACAAGGTCGGCACGATCACCCGCGCCCAGCTCGAGGAGATTGCCAAGACCAAGGAGCCCGATCTGACCGCGGCCGACATGGACGCGGCGGTGCGCACCATCGCTGGTACCGCCCGCTCGATGGGCATCGTGGTGGAGGGAGTCTGACATGGCTAACGTATCCAAGCGCCTGCGCGCACTCAAGGAAAAAATCGACCGCTCGCGCAACTACCCGGTCGTCGATGCGCTGCAACTGGTCAAGGACAGCGCCACGGCGAAGTTCGACGAGTCGATCGACGTCGCAGTCAACCTCGGCGTCGACGCGCGCAAATCCGACCAGATGGTGCGCGGCGCCGTCGTGCTGCCCAAGGGCATCGGCAAGACCGTTCGCGTCGCCGTCTTCGCCCAGGGCGACAACGCGCAGAAGGCGCGTGACGCCGGCGCCGACATCGTCGGCTTCGACGACCTGGCCGCCGACATCAAGGCCGGCAAGATGGATTTCGACGTCGTCATCGCGACGCCCGATGCCATGCGCGTCGTCGGCCAGCTTGGCCAGATCCTCGGTCCGCGCGGCCTGATGCCGAACCCGAAGGTCGGCACGGTCTCCCCCGACGTCGTCGGCGCGGTCAAGAACGCCAAGGCGGGCCAGGTGCAGTACCGCACCGACAAGGGCGGCATCGTGCACTGCACGATCGGCCGTGCCTCGTTCAGCGTCGATGATCTGAAGGAGAACCTGGTCGCGCTGCTCGACGCGCTGCAGCGCGCCAAGCCCGCGAGCTCCAAGGGCATCTACTTCAAGCGCCTGTCGGTGTCGAGCACGATGGGGGTTGGCGTTCGCGTCGACCAGGGCAGCGTCGCTGCCTGAATGTTGAACGCCGCCCGGATACGGGCGGCCGCATGAACTTTGGGCCGCTGGCCGCGCAATCGGCCGGCGGGTTGTCAAAGACCGTAGGTATCCGCGAGGGTTTAATTCCGGCGGATCGCGAATGGGCGAGGGCTTTGGTATCGCGCTCCTCTGTTCGCATTGCGCAGAACCTACGCAGATGGCGTTCCCCAGCAGGAATTTCCTGTCAAGGTCGCCAGCCGGAGCCGCCCGTGGACACAAGCGGGCAAGGCTTCGTAACTGAGAAGGAGGTAAGACCTTGAGTCTGAATCTTGAAGAGAAGAAGGCCGTTGTTGCTGAGGTGGCTGCGCAGGTTGCGGCCGCCCAGACGGTTGTCGTCGCCGAGTATCGTGGCATCGCCGTGGAAGACATGACCCAATTGCGCGTCAAGGCGCGCAAGGAAGGCGTGTATCTGCGCGTGTTGAAGAACACGCTGGTGCGCCGCGCGGTTGCGGATACGCCTTTTGCGGGCATCGCCGACCAGCTGGTCGGTCCGCTCGCCTACGGCATTTCCAAAGACCCCGTCGCTGCCGCGAAGGTCATGCACGAGTTTTCCAAGACCAACGACAAGTTCGTCGTCAAGGCCGGTGCCATGCCCAATTTCCTCATGTCCCCCAAGGACGTCGGGAATCTGGCCAGCATGCCCAGCCGCGAGGAACTGTTGTCCAAGCTCCTGGGCACCATGCAGGCGCCGATCGCGCAGTTCGTTCGCACGCTCAACGAAGTCCCGACCAAGTTCGTTCGTGGACTTGCCGCGGTGCGCGACAAGCAGGCCGCGTAAGCGACGCCTTACCGAAACAACACATCGTTTTTTTAATCTGAGCATCATTGACAGGAGTTATACAAATGGCTGTTGCAAAAGCTGACATCCTCGACGCCATCGCCGGCATGACCGTTCTTGAGCTGTCCGAGCTCATCAAGGAAATGGAAGACAAATTCGGCGTTTCGGCCGCTGCCGCTGCCGTCGCCGTGGCGGCCCCCGCCGCCGGCGCCGGCGCCGCCGCCGCTGCCGAGGAGCAGACCGAATTCACCGTGATGTTGAATTCGGCCGGCGAAAAGAAGGTCGAAGTGATCAAGGTCGTCCGTGCCGCCACCGGCCTGGGCCTGAAGGAAGCCAAGGATCTGGTCGACGGCGCGCCGAAGGCCGTGAAGGAAGGCGTCTCCAAGGCCGACGCCGACGCACTGAAGAAGCAGTTGGAAGAAGCTGGCGCCAGCGTCGAGGTCAAGTAAGTCGACGCGGTTCGGGCGGCGGCCGCAGGCCTGCCGCCGCTTCCGGTGACGCACTTATTTCGCCAAGACTTCCTCTGTGGTGTGTTGCGGGCAAGCCCGCAGCAGACGCAAGCAGCAAATACCCGGAACCCGGACACGGCTTCCGGGTCGTTTGCTTTTTGCGTGTGCCTCACACTGAGCCGGCCGTAGCCGACGTGCCCGCCCGCCCCTGATCGTCAAGGAGACCCCATGGCTTATACCTTTACCGAGAAAAAACGTCTGCGCAAGAGTTTTGCCAGCCGGACCAACACGCTTCCGGTGCCTTTTCTTCTGGCGACCCAGCTTGAGTCCTATCGGGCTTTCCTGCAGGAGGGCCGTTCGCGCGACGAGCGCCTGAACGAGGGCCTGCAAGCCGCGTTCACATCGATTTTCCCGATCGAAAGCCATTCCAAGAACGCCAGGCTCGAATACGTCAGCTATCAACTCGGCGAGCCGGTCTTCGACATCAAGGAATGCCAGCAGCGCGGCCTCACCTATTGTGCGCCGCTGCGCGCCAAGGTGCGCCTGGTCATCATGGACAAGGAGGCGTCCAAGCCGACGATCAAGGAGGTCAAGGAGCAGGAGGTCTACATGGGCGAGATTCCGCTCATGACGCCGACCGGCTCGTTCGTCATCAACGGCACCGAGCGCGTCATCGTGTCGCAGCTGCACCGCTCGCCGGGCGTATTCTTCGAGCACGACCGCGGCAAGACGCACAGCTCGGGGAAGCTCTTGTTCTCGGCGCGCGTCATTCCCTACCGCGGCTCGTGGCTCGACTTCGAGTTTGACGCCAAGGACATCCTGTTCTTCCGCGTCGACCGTCGCCGCAAGATGCCGGTCACGATCCTGCTCAAGGCGCTCGGCTACACGCCGGAGAGCATTCTGGACGCGTTCTTCAATAAGGACACGTTCTACATCAACACCCTCGGCATCCAGTTCGAGCTCGTTCCCGAGCGGCTGCGCGGCGAGATCGCGCGTTTCGACATCTGCGGCAAGGACGACAAGGTCATCGTCGCCAAGGACAAGCGCATCACGGCCAAGCACATCCGTGAACTCGACGCCGCCGGCGTCAAGAAATGGGCCGTGCCGGGCGAATTCGTCGTCGGCCGCGTGCTCGCGCACGACGTCGTCGACAAGGACACGGGCGAGCTCGTCGCGCGCGCCAACGACGAAATCACCGAGGAGTTGCTGAAGAAGCTGGCGGCCGCCGGCATCGACAAGTTCCAGACCCTCTACACCAACGACCTCGACCACGGCGCATTCATCTCGCAGACGCTGCGTACCGACGACACGACCGACGAGTATGCCGCCAAGGTCGCGATCTACCGCATGATGCGCCCGGGCGAGCCGCCGACCGAGGACGCCGTCAACGCGTTGTTCGTCAACCTGTTCTTCAGCGACGAGCGCTACGATCTGTCGGCCGTCGGGCGCATGAAGTTCAACCGCCGCATCGGCCGCGACGAGCTGACCGGAACCGGCACGCTGTCGACCGAAGACATCGTGGCCGTGATCAAGATCCTGGTCGAACTGCGCAATGGCCGCGGCGAGATCGACGACATCGACCACCTCGGCAACCGTCGCGTGCGCTCGGTCGGCGAACTCGCCGAGAACCAGTTCCGCGCCGGCCTCGTGCGCGTCGAGCGCGCGGTGCGCGAGCGCCTGAGCCAGGCGGAATCGGACAACCTGATGCCGCACGATCTGATCAATGCCAAGCCCGTCTCGGCCGCGATCAAGGAGTTCTTCGGGTCGAGCCAGCTCTCGCAGTTCATGGACCAGACCAACCCCTTGTCCGAGATCACCCACAAGCGCCGTGTCTCGGCGCTCGGCCCGGGCGGTCTGACCCGCGAGCGCGCCGGTTTCGAGGTGCGCGACGTGCACCCGACTCACTATGGCCGCGTCTGCCCGATCGAAACGCCGGAAGGTCCGAACATCGGTCTGATCAACTCGCTCGCGCTGTTCGCGCGCACCAACTGGTACGGCTTCATCGAGACGCCCTACCGCAAGGTCGTCGACAACAAGGTCACCGACGAAATCGAATACCTCTCGGCGATCGAGGAGTCCAAGTACGTGATCGCGCAGGCAAACGCCGAGCTCGACGCCAAGGGCAAGTTCAAGGACGACCTCGTGTCGTGCCGGTTCAAGAACGAATTCACGCTGTCGGCCCCCGACCGCATCGAATACATGGACGTCGCGCCGGCACAGATCGTGTCGGTGGCCGCCTCGCTGATCCCCTTCCTCGAGCATGACGACGCGAACCGCGCGCTCATGGGCTCGAACATGCAGCGGCAGGCCGTGCCCTGCCTGCGTCCGGAAAAACCCTTCGTCGGGACCGGCATCGAGCGCACCGCCGCGGTCGACTCCGGTACCGTCGTCATCGCCCACCGCGGCGGCCGCGTCGACTATGTGGACGCCGGGCGGATCGTGATCCGCGTGCACGACGAAGAGGCGCGCGCGGGCGAGGTCGGCGTCGACATCTATTCGCTGATCAAGTACACGCGCTCGAACCAGAACACCAACATCAACCAGCGACCGCTGGTCAAAGTGGGCGACGTGATCGCACGCGGCGACGTCATTGCCGACGGCGCCTCGACCGACATGGGCGAGCTCGCGCTGGGCCAGAACATGCTGGTCGCGTTCATGCCGTGGAACGGCTACAACTTCGAAGACTCGATCCTGATCAACGAGAAGGTCGTCGCGGAAGACCGTTACACCTCGATCCACATCGAGGAACTGTCGGTCGTTGCGCGTGACACCAAGCTCGGGCCCGAAGAAATCACGCGTGACATTTCCAACCTCGCCGAGCGCCAGCTCGCGCGGCTCGACGAGTCGGGCATCATCGCGATCGGTGCCGAGGTCGAGGCGGGCGACGTGCTCGTCGGCAAGGTCACGCCCAAGGGCGAGACTCAGCTCACGCCGGAAGAGAAGCTCCTGCGCGCAATCTTCGGCGAGAAGGCGTCCGACGTGAAGGACACGTCGCTCAAGGTGCCGTCGGGCATGTCCGGCGTCGTCATCGACGTTCAGGTCTTCACGCGCGAAGGCATTGAAAGGGATAAACGCGCCCAGTCGATCATCGACACCCAGCTCGCCGAGTACAAGAAGGACCTGACCGACCGCATGCGCATCGTCGAGGACGACACCTTCGCGCGCCTCGAGAAGCTCCTGCATCTCAAGGTCGTGAACGGCGGACCGAAGAAGCTCGCCAAGGGCAGCAAGATCAGCAAGGAATATCTCGATTCGCTCAATCGCCACGACTGGTTCGACATCCGGCTGGCCGACGACGAGGCGAGCCGTCAGGTCGAGTCGCTGAAGGACAGCCTGACGCAGAAACGCGTCGAGTTCGACGCGATGTTCGAGGAGAAGAAGCAAAAGCTGACCGCGGGCGACGAGCTGCCGCCCGGCGTGCAGAAGATGGTCAAGGTCTATCTGGCGGTCAAGCGCCGCCTGCAGCCTGGCGACAAGATGGCCGGCCGTCACGGCAACAAGGGTGTCGTGTCGAAGATCGTTCCGGTCGAGGACATGCCCTTCATGGCCGACGGCCGCCCGGTCGACATCGTGTTGAATCCGCTCGGCGTGCCGTCGCGGATGAACATCGGCCAGATTCTCGAGACCCACCTTGGCTGGGCGTCGAAAGGGCTCGGCGAAAAGATCGGCCAGATGATGGCCGCGCAGACTAAATCGGTGGTGAAGGAGTTGCGGCACTTCTTCAAGGAGGTCTACAACCAGTCGGGCAAGGCGGAGGACATCGACAACTTTACCGACGACGAAATCCTCGAGCTCGGCCAGAACCTGCAAAAGGGCGTGCCCTTCGCCTCGCCCGTGTTCGACGGCGCGACCGAAGAGGAGATTCGCCGCATGCTCGCGCTCGCCGGCCTGCCCGAGGGCGGCCAGGTCACGCTCTACGACGGTCGCACCGGCGAAGCCTTCGACCGTCAGGTCACCGTCGGCTACAAGCATGTGCTGAAGCTGCACCACCTGGTCGACGACAAGATGCACGCGCGCTCGACCGGCCCGTACTCGCTCGTGACCCAGCAGCCGCTGGGCGGCAAGGCGCAGTTCGGCGGCCAGCGCTTCGGCGAAATGGAAGTGTGGGCACTCGAGGCCTATGGTGCCTCCTACGTGCTGCAGGAAATGCTGACCGTGAAGTCCGACGACGTGAACGGCCGGACCAAGGTGTACGAGAACATCGTCAAGGGCGATCACAAGATCGAGGCCGGCATGCCCGAGTCCTTCAACGTGCTGGTGAAGGAAATCCGAAGCCTGGGCATCGACATCGATCTGGAACGTTATTAATTTTGGGGTGAGGACACAGCCATGAAAGCACTGTTGGATCTATTCAAGCAGGCCACCCACGAGGAAGAATTCGACGCCATCAAGATCGGCCTGGCGTCGCCGGACAAGATCCGCTCCTGGTCGTACGGCGAAGTGAAGAAGCCGGAGACCATCAACTACCGTACCTTCAAGCCGGAGCGTGACGGCCTGTTTTGCGCCAAGATCTTCGGTCCGGTCAAGGACTACGAGTGCCTGTGCGGCAAGTACAAGCGCCTCAAGCACCGCGGCGTGATCTGCGAGAAGTGCGGCGTCGAAGTGACGCTATCGAAGGTGCGTCGCGAGCGCATGGGCCACATCGAGCTCGCCAGCCCGGTCGCCCACATCTGGTTCCTGAAGTCGCTGCCGAGCCGGCTCGGCATGGTGCTCGACATGACGCTGCGCGACATCGAGCGCGTGCTCTACTTCGAAGGCTTCGTCGTCGTCGAGCCCGGCATGACGCCGCTCAACCGCGGCCAGCTGCTGACCGAGGAGGACTACCTCGGCAAGCTCGAGGAGTACGGCGACGAGTTCAAGGCGCTCATGGGCGCCGAGGGTGTGCGTGAGCTGTTGCGTTCGCTCGACGTCGCCAGCGAAGTCGAAACCCTGCATTCCGAAATCAGCAAGACCGGCTCCGACACCAAACTCAAGAAGCTGTCCAAGCGCCTCAAGATCCTCGAGGGTTTCCAGAAGTCGGGCATCAAGCCCGAATGGATGATCCTCGAGGTGCTGCCGGTGCTGCCGCCGGAGCTGCGTCCGCTGGTGCCGTTGGACGGCGGCCGCTTCGCGACCTCCGACCTCAACGATCTCTACCGCCGCGTCATCAACCGCAACAACCGCCTGAAGCGGCTGCTGGAGCTGAAGGCGCCCGAGATCATCGTGCGCAACGAAAAGCGCATGCTGCAGGAAGCGGTCGATTCGCTGCTCGACAACGGCCGTCGCGGCAAGGCGATGACCGGCGCCAACAAGCGTCCGCTGAAGTCGCTGGCCGACATGATCAAGGGCAAGAGCGGCCGCTTCCGTCAGAACCTGCTCGGCAAGCGCGTCGACTACTCGGGCCGTTCGGTCATCGTCGTCGGCCCGACGCTCAAGCTGCATCAGTGTGGCCTGCCGAAGAAGATGGCGCTCGAACTCTTCAAGCCCTTCATCTTCAACCGCCTCGAGGTATTGGGGCTCGCGACCACGATCAAGGCCGCGAAGAAGATGGTCGAGGACGAAGAGCCGATCGTCTGGGATCTGCTCGAAGAGGTCATCCGCGAGCATCCGGTGATGCTGAACCGCGCGCCGACGCTGCACCGCCTGGGCATCCAGGCGTTCGAGCCCGTGCTGATCGAAGGCAAGGCGATCCAGCTGCATCCGCTCGTCTGTGCGGCGTTCAACGCCGACTTCGACGGCGACCAGATGGCCGTCCACGTGCCGCTGTCGCTCGAAGCGCAGGCCGAAGCCCGTACCCTGATGCTGGCGTCGAACAACGTGCTGTCGCCCGCCAACGGCGAGCCGATCATCGTCCCCTCGCAGGACATCGTGCTGGGTCTCTATTACATGACGCGCGAGAAGGTGAATGCGAAGGGCGAGGGCATGATGTTCGCCGACGTGACCGAAGCGCGCCGCGCCTACGACAACCGCGAGGCCGAACTGCATGCGCGCGTGACGGTGCGCATCAAGGAAGTGACGCTTGACGAGAACAAGAACCGCGTCGAGACCGTCAAGCGCGTCGAGACCACGCTCGGTCGCGCGCTGCTGTCCGAAATCCTGCCGCCGGGGCTGCCCTTCAGCTTCGTCGACAAGGCGCTGAAGAAGAAGGAGATCTCCAAGCTCATCAACGCCAGCTTCCGCCGCTGTGGCCTGCGCGAGACGGTGATCTTCGCCGACAAGCTGATGTACACCGGCTTCACGTTCGCGACCCGCGCGGGCATGTCGATCGCGATCAAGGACATGCTGATTCCGCAGGAGAAGGGCCAGATCCTCGGCGCGGCCGAAGCCGAAGTGAAGGAAATCGAATCGCAGTACACCTCGGGCCTCGTCACCCAGGGCGAGCGCTACAACAAGGTCGTCGACATCTGGGGGCGCGCGGGCGACGCCGTCGCCAAGGCGATGATGGGACAGCTCGGCGGCGAGAAGGTCACCGACCGTCAGGGCAAGGAAGTCACCCAGGAGTCGTTCAACGCGATCTACATGATGGCCGACTCGGGTGCGCGGGGCTCCGCTGCCCAGATCCGCCAGCTCGCGGGTATGCGCGGCCTGATGGCGAAGCCGGACGGCTCGATCATCGAGACGCCGATCACGGCGAACTTCCGCGAAGGCCTGAACATGCTTCAGTACTTCATCTCGACGCACGGCGCGCGCAAAGGCCTCGCCGACACCGCGCTGAAGACCGCGAACTCCGGCTACCTGACGCGCCGCCTGGTCGACGTGACGCAGGATCTCGTGGTGACCGAGGACGACTGCGGCACCAAGAACGGCCTGCTCGTCAAGGCACTGGTCGAGGGTGGCGAGGTCGTCGAGGCGCTGCGCGAGCGCATCCTCGGGCGCGTCGCGGCGAGCGACATCATCAATCCGGAAACGCAGGAAACCGTTTTCGAAGCCGGTACCCTGCTATCCGAGGACGTGGTCGACACCATCGAGGCGCTCGGCATCGACGAGGTGCGCGTGCGCACGCCGTTGACCTGCGAGACGCGCTACGGCCTGTGCGCCAACTGCTACGGACGCGACCTCGGCCGCGGCTACCTCGTCAACGTCGGCGAGGCGGTCGGCGTGATCGCCGCGCAGTCGATCGGCGAGCCGGGCACCCAGCTCACGATGCGCACCTTCCACATCGGTGGTGCGGCCTCGCGAGCCGCGGCGGCGAGCCAGCTCGAAGCGAAGTCGAACGGCGCCGTGCAGTACACCGCGACGATGCGTTACGTCACCAACGCGCGCAAGGAACTCGTGGCGATCTCGCGCAGCGGCGAAATTCTCATCGCCGACGACAGCGGCCGCGAGCGGGAGCGCCACAAGGTGCCGTACGGCGCGACGCTCATGGTCACCGACGGCGCCAAGATCAAGGCCGGCGCCGTGCTCGCGACCTGGGACCCGCATACCCGTCCGATCATCACCGAGTACGCCGGCCGCGTGCGCTTCGAGAACGTCGAGGAAGGCGTGACGGTCGCCAAGCAGGTCGACGACGTCACCGGCCTGTCGACGCTCGTGGTCATCGATCCCAAGCGCAAGAGCACGAGCACCAAGGGCGTGCGCCCGCAGGTCAAGCTGCTCGATGACGCCGGCAACGAATTGAAGATCGCGGGTACGGACACGCTCGTCAACATCACCTTCCAGATCGGCTCGATCATCACCGTGAAGGACGGTCAGGACGTGGCCGTGGGCGACGTGCTCGCGCGTATCCCGCAGGAAACGTCGAAGACCCGCGACATCACCGGCGGTCTACCGCGTGTGGCCGAGCTGTTCGAGGCGCGTTCGCCAAAGGACGCCGGCGTGCTGGCCGAAGTCACCGGTACTGTGTCCTTCGGCAAGGACACCAAAGGCAAGCAGCGCCTGGTCATCACCGACCTCGACGGCGTCGCGCACGAGTATCTGATCACGAAGGAGAAGCATGTCACCGCCCACGACGGCCAGATCGTCCAGAAGGGCGAAATGATCGTCGACGGCCCGGTCGATCCGCACGACATCCTGCGTCTGCAAGGCGTCGAGGCGCTCGCCTCCTACATCACCGACGAAGTCCAGGACGTCTACCGTCTGCAGGGCGTGAAGATCAACGACAAGCACATCGAGGTCATCGTGCGTCAGATGCTGCGTCGTGTCGTCGTCGCCGATCCGGGCGACACCGGCCTCATCCCGGGCGAGCAGGTCGAGCGTTCGGAAGTGCTGCAGATCAACGACGAAATGATCGCCGCGGGCAAGGAGCCGGCGGTCTACGATCCGATCCTGCTCGGCATCACCAAGGCGTCGCTGTCGACCGACTCGTTCATCTCGGCGGCTTCCTTCCAGGAAACGACCCGCGTCCTCACCGAGGCGGCGATCATGGGCAAGAAGGACGAGCTGCGCGGGCTGAAGGAAAACGTGATCGTCGGCCGCCTTATCCCGGCGGGCAGCGGCCTCGCCTACCACAACACCCGTCGCCGTCAGGCCGCGGGCGAGGACATGGGAGCCGACCGTTTGCTCGAGGGCGGCGAAACCCCGGCGGCCGAGAATCAGGAAGTGGCTTGACGCGGGAGGGGAATCCCTCTAAACTCACGCGTCTTTTTCCGGCCATACGTGGGATCCGGAAACGCAGGACTGTAGCCCGGGACGGTGCCGCGCCAGAACGCGGTCGGCACCGTCCCGCTTGTTTTACAAACGATACGCTCACTTTAATTTTTCGGAATTTTTGACATGCCAACGATTAACCAGCTGATCCGCAAGCCGCGTCAGGCGCCGGTGGAAAAGAGCAAGGTTCCGGCCCTGAAGGCCTGCCCGCAACGCCGTGGCGTGTGCACCCGTGTGTACACGACGACTCCGAAGAAGCCGAACTCCGCGCTGCGCAAGGTCTGCAAGGTCAAGCTCACCAGCGGCTTCGAGGTCATCAGCTACATCGGCGGCGAAGGCCATAACCTGCAGGAGCACTCGGTGGTGCTCGTGCGCGGCGGCCGGGTCAAGGATCTGCCGGGTGTGCGTTACCACACCGTCCGCGGCAGTCTGGATACGGCTGGCGTGAAGGACCGCAAGCAGTCGCGGTCGAAGTACGGCGCCAAGCGCCCGAAAAAGGCGTAATTGAAGTCTGGCGCCCGCGGAAGGCCTGATCGGGCCGGCGTGACCCATCTGGCGTCCGAAAAGCTTAACTAGATAGAGAGACAGGAATATGCCCCGTCGTCGCGAAGTCCCCAAACGTGAAATTCTGCCTGATCCGAAATTCGGCAATCAGGAAGTTTCCAAATTCATGAACGTCGTCATGTCGAGCGGCAAGAAGTCGGTCGCCGAGCGCATCGTCTACGGCGCCTTCGAGCAGATCACGACCAAATCCGGCAAGGATCCGCTCGAGGTGTTCAGCACCGCGCTGAACAACGCCCGTCCTCTGGTCGAAGTGAAGAGTCGCCGCGTCGGCGGCGCCAACTACCAGGTGCCGGTCGAGGTGCGTTCGAGTCGTCGTACCGCGCTGGCCATGCGCTGGCTGAAGGACGCGGCGCGCAAGCGTGGCGAAAAGTCGATGGGCGCACGCCTTGCTGGCGAGCTGCTCGACGCGGCCGAAGGCCGCGGTGGTGCGGTCAAGAAGCGGGAAGAAGTGCACCGCATGGCGGAGGCCAACAAGGCTTTCTCGCATTTCCGCTTCTAAATCCAACGTATTGATTGGCAGGTACCCAAAGTGGCACGCACGACTCCTATTGAGCGCTATCGCAATATCGGCATTTCGGCCCATATCGACGCCGGCAAGACCACCACGACCGAACGCATCCTGTTCTACACCGGCAAGTCGCACAAGATCGGTGAAGTGCACGACGGCGCGGCGACCATGGACTGGATGGAGCAGGAGCAGGAGCGTGGGATCACCATCACCTCGGCGGCCACGACCTGTTTCTGGAAGGGGATGGACGGCAAGTTCCCCGAGCATCGCATCAACATCATCGACACTCCTGGCCACGTCGACTTCACGATCGAAGTCGAGCGTTCGATGCGGGTTCTCGACGGTGCGTGCATGGTCTATTGCGCGGTCGGTGGCGTGCAGCCGCAGTCCGAGACCGTCTGGCGTCAGGCCAACAAGTACGGCGTGCCGCGCCTGGCCTTCGTCAACAAGATGGACCGCTCGGGTGCCGATTTCTTCAAGGTCTACGAGCAGATGCGTGCGCGTCTCAAGGCCAACCCGGTGCCGATCCAGGTGCCGATTGGTGCCGAAGACAAGTTCGAGGGCGTGGTCGATCTCGTCAAGATGAAGGCTATCTACTGGGACGACGCGAGCCAGGGCATGAAGTTCGACCTGCGCGACATCCCGGCGAATCTTGTGGACACGTGCAAGAAGTGGCGGGAAGCCATGCTCGAGGCGGCTGCGGAGTCGTCCGAGGAGTTGATGAACAAATACCTCGAGGAGGGCGATCTTCCCGAGGCGGACATCATTGCCGCGCTGCGCGCGCGGACCATCGCCAGCGAAATCGTGCCGATGATGTGCGGCACCGCGTTCAAGAACAAGGGCGTCCAGGCGATGCTCGACAAGGTCATCGAACTGATGCCGGCGCCGACCGACATCCCGCCGGTGAAAGGCGAGCTCGAGAATGGCGAGGCGGGTGAGCGTCAGGCGACGGATGAGGAGAAGTTCTCGGCGCTGGCGTTCAAGGTGGCGACCGATCCTTATGTCGGTCAGTTGATTTTCTTCCGCGTCTATTCGGGTGTGGTGAATTCCGGCGACACGATTTACAACCCGGTCAAGGGGCGCAAGGAGCGCATCGGCCGCATCCTGCAGATGCACGCGAACCAGCGCGAGGAGATCAAGGAAGTGCGTGCCGGTGACATCGCTGCGGCGGTCGGTCTGAAGGATGTGACCACTGGCGACACGCTGTGCGACCTCAACGCGCCTATCACGCTCGAGCGCATGGAGTTCCCTGAGCCGGTCATCCACGTCGCGGTCGAGCCGAAAACCAAGGCCGACCAGGAAAAAATGGGTATCGCGCTCGGCCGGTTGGCGCAAGAGGACCCGTCTTTCCGTGTGCGTACCGACGAAGAATCCGGGCAGACGATCATTTCGGGCATGGGCGAGCTTCATCTCGAGATTCTGGTCGATCGCATGAAACGCGAATTCGGCGTCGAAGCCAACGTCGGTGCGCCTCAGGTCGCCTATCGTGAAGCGATCCGCAAGGAAGTCGAGCAGGAAGGCAAACACGCCAAGCAGTCGGGCGGTAAGGGCCAATACGGTCACGTGTGGATCAAGATGGGTCCCAACGAGGCTGGCAAAGGCTTCGAATTCATCGATGCGATCAAGGGTGGTACCGTCCCGCGCGAATTCATTCCTGCTGTCGAGAAGGGCTTGCGGGAGGCGCTCAACAACGGTGTCCTCGCAGGCTTCCCGGTCGTCGACGTCAAGGTCACGCTGTTCGACGGTTCCTACCACGATGTCGACTCGTCGGAACTCGCGTTCAAGCTTGCCGCGATCCTTGCGTTCAAGGACGGCATGCGCAAGGCAAGCCCGGTCCTGCTCGAGCCAATGATGGCCGTCGAGGTCGAGACGCCCGAAGACTACATGGGTGACGTCATGGGTGACTTGAACCGTCGCCGGGGCATCATCCAGGGCATGGACGACGCCGCCGGCATCAAGCTGGTCAAGGCCGAGGTGCCGCTCGCCGAGATGTTCGGCTACTCCACCGATCTGCGCTCGATGTCGCAGGGTCGCGCGACCTACTCGATGGAGTTCAAGCACTACTCGGAGGCGCCGAAGAGCGTCGCCGAAGCGATCATCGCCAAGAAATAATTTTGAGATCTCATTAGGGTACTGAAAAATGGCTAAGGAAAAATTCGAGCGGACCAAACCGCACGTAAACGTAGGCACGATTGGTCACGTTGACCACGGCAAGACCACCTTGACCGCGGCGATCACGACCATTCTGTCGAAGAAATTCGGTGGTGCGGCGAAGAAGTACGACGAGATCGATTCCTCGCCTGAAGAGAAGGCGCGCGGCATCACCATCAACACCGCCCACGTCGAGTACGAGACCGCCAGCCGTCACTACGCCCACGTCGACTGCCCGGGCCACGCCGACTACGTCAAGAACATGATCACCGGCGCTGCCCAGATGGACGGCGCCATTCTTGTCGTCTCCTCTGCCGACGGTCCCATGCCCCAGACCCGCGAGCACATCCTGCTTGCCCGTCAGGTCGGCGTGCCCTACATCATCGTCTACATGAACAAGGCCGACATGGTCGACGACGCCGAGCTCCTCGAGCTCGTCGAAATGGAAGTGCGCGAACTGCTGTCCAAGTACGACTTCCCTGGCGACGACACCCCCATCATCGTCGGTAGCGCCCTGAAGGCCCTCGAAGGCGACCAGAGCGACATCGGCGAACCCAGCATCATCAAGCTCGCCGAAGCGCTCGACACCTACATCCCCGAGCCCGAGCGCGCCATCGACAAGCCCTTCCTCATGCCCGTCGAAGACGTCTTCTCCATCTCCGGTCGCGGCACCGTCGTCACCGGTCGTGTCGAGCGCGGCGTCATCAAGGTCGGCGAGGAAATCGAGATCGTCGGCATCACCCCGACCGTCAAGACCACCTGCACCGGCGTCGAGATGTTCAGGAAGCTCCTCGACCAGGGACAGGCTGGCGACAACGTCGGCGTGCTGCTGCGCGGCACCAAGCGTGAAGAAGTCCAGCGCGGCCAGGTCCTGGCCAAGCCCGGCTCCATCAAGCCGCACACCAAGTTCTCCGCCGAGATCTATGTGTTGAGCAAGGACGAAGGTGGTCGTCATACCCCCTTCTTCAACGGCTACCGTCCGCAGTTCTACTTCCGCACCACCGACGTCACCGGCTCGATCGAACTGCCGGCTGGCACCGAGATGGTCATGCCTGGCGACAACGTCAGCATCAAGGTCTCGCTGATCCAGCCGATCGCGATGGACGAAGGCCTGCGTTTCGCCATCCGCGAAGGCGGCCGCACCGTCGGTGCCGGCGTCGTTGCCAAGATCGAAGAGTAATTAAGGCGCCATAATGCAAAACCAGAAAATCCGCATCCGCCTGAAGGCGTTTGACTACAAACTGATCGACCAGTCGGCGCTCGAGATCGTGGAAACCGCCAAGCGCACCGGCGCGGTGGTCAAGGGCCCGGTTCCGCTGCCGACTTCGATCGAGCGTTTTGACGTGCTGCGCTCGCCGCACGTCAACAAGAGCTCGCGCGACCAGTTCGAGATTCGCACGCACCGTCGTCTGATGGACATCATGGATCCGACCGACAAGACGGTCGACGCGTTGATGAAGCTGGATCTGCCGGCCGGCGTCGACGTCGAAATCAAGTTGTAAAAAGCGGGCGGCGTACGTATAATGCCGCCCCTTCAGTCGTATCGAAAAGTCGCCGGTCAATTGTAATCGGCACCTACAACCCTTGTCCGGCGCTGCGGCGCCGGGCTTGAGATAGGAAATACAAAGATGAGTATCGGGCTCGTTGGCCGCAAGGTCGGCATGACCCGCATTTTTACCGAGAACGGGGCATCCGTTCCGGTGACTGTGCTGGAAATGTCCAACAATCGTGTGACGCAGGTTCGCACGCCAGAAAACGACGGCTATTCCGCGGTTCAGGTTGCCTACGGCAGCCGCCGCAACAGCCGTGTCAATAAATCCGAAGCCGGTCATTACGCCAAGGCGGGTGTCGACGCGGGCGAGCTGTTGCGTGAGTTCCGCGTTGCGGCCGACGTCGCTGCGCAGTACCAGCCGGGTGCTGCCGTGTCGGTCGAGGTGTTCCAGGCCGGGCAAAAGGTCGACGTGACGGGTGTCACGCAGGGCAAAGGCTTCGCCGGCACGATCAAGCGCCACAACTTCAAGTCGCAGCGCGCGAGTCACGGCAACTCCCGTTCGCACAACGTACCGGGTTCGATCGGCATGGCGCAGGACCCCGGTCGCGTGTTTCCGGGCAAGCGCATGTCGGGTCACATGGGTGCCGTATCCTGCACCAAGCAGAATCTCGAGGTCGTGCGCGTCGACGCTGAGCGGGGTCTGGTGCTGTTGAAGGGCGCGGTGCCGGGTTCCAAGGGTGGTCATGTCGTGGTGCGCCCGGCAGTGAAAGGGGGTGCCTAATGGATTTGACGGTCATTAACGATCGGGGAGAGCAGGTCGCGAGCGTCGCCGCGTCCGACGAAACCTTCGGTCGCGATTACAACGAGGCGCTGGTCCATCAGGTTGTCACCGCCTTTCAGGCCAATGCGCGCAGCGGTAACCGTGCGCAGCAGACGCGCGCCGAGGTCAGTGCATCGACGCACAAGCCGTGGCGGCAAAAGGGCACTGGCCGTGCGCGTTCCGGTCGTGCGTCGAGCCCGATCTGGCGCGGGGGTGGTGTGACCTTCCCGAACAAGCCGAACGAGAACTTCACGCACAAGGTGAACCGCAAGATGTATCGCGCCGGTCTGGCCGCGATCCTCTCCCAGCTTGCGCGTGAAGGCAAACTCAAGGTCGTCGAAAGCCTCGGCATTGAGTCGCCGAAGACCAAGTTGCTCGCGGGCAAGCTGAAGTCGATGGGCTACGGCAAGGTCATGATCATCGCCGACGCGATCGACGACAACCTGTGGCTGTCGTCGCGGAACCTGCCGAACGTCTACGTGGTCGAGCCGCATCAGGCGGACCCGTGGAGCCTGGTCAAATTCGGTAACGTGCTGATCACCAAGGCGGCGATCAAGCAGTTTGAGGAGATGGTGTGATGGGTGCGATCAGTCAGGAGCGTCTGCTCAAAGTCATTCTCGCGCCCGTGATCTCTGAGAAGAGTACGCGCGTGGCCGACAAGCTGAATCAAGTTGTGTTTCGTGTGTTGCCCGACGCGACCAAGCAGGAGATCGGCGCGGCTGTCGCCAGCCTGTTCAAGGTCGAGGTGGCGGGTGTGCAAGTGCTGAACGTCAAGGGCAAGGTCAAGCGCTCCGGGCGCGTCATGGGTCGCCGTGACAGCTGGAAGAAGGCGTATGTCACCCTGAAGCCGGGTCAGGACATCGACTTCGCGTCCGGTCAGTAAGGGAGATCACCATGGCACTGATTAAAGTCAAACCCACCTCTGCCGGTCGCCGCGCCGTCGTCAAGGTCGTCACGCCCGGGCTGCACAAGGGCAAGCCGCTTGCCGCACTGCTCGAGCCGAAGAAGCGTGGCTCCGGCCGCAACAACAACGGCCACATCACGGTCCGCCACAAGGGCGGCGGCCACAAGCAGCACTACCGCGTTGTCGATTTCCGTCGCAACAAGGACGGCATCCCGGCGAAGGTCGAGCGTATCGAGTACGATCCCAACCGCTCGGCACACCTGGCGCTGCTGTGCTACGCCGACGGCGAGCGTCGCTACATCATCGCGCCGCGGGGCATCGCGGTTGGCGCGCAGCTCGTGAACGGCGTCGAGGCCCCGATCAAGGCGGGCAACTGCCTGCCGCTGCGCAGCATTCCGGTGGGTAGCACCGTGCACTGCGTCGAGATGATGCCCGGCAAGGGAGCTCAGATCGCGCGTTCGGCGGGTACCTCGGTCCAGCTGCTGGCGCGCGAGGGCAGCTACGCTCAGCTCCGTCTGCGTTCGGGCGAGATCCGCAAGGTGCACGTCGACTGCCGCGCGACGCTCGGCGAGTGCGGCAATGAAGAGCACAGCCTGCGTTCGATCGGCAAGGCCGGCGCGAGTCGCTGGCGCGGTATCCGCCCGACCGTCCGTGGTGTCGTGATGAACCCGGTCGATCACCCGCACGGCGGTGGCGAGGGGCGCACGGCTGCCGGTCGGCATCCGGTCAGCCCGTGGGGTACGCCGACCAAGGGCTACCGTACCCGCAGCAACAAGCGCACCTCCAACATGATCGTCCGCCGCCGTCACGCGCGCTGATTGAGGTAGAAAGATATGGCACGTTCTATTAAAAAAGGCCCGTTTGTCGACGGGCATCTGCTGAAGAAGGTCGAGGCGGTTCGCGGCTCCAACGACAAGCGCCCGATCAAGACCTGGTCGCGTCGTTCGACCGTGTTGCCCGACTTCATCGGCCTCACGATCGCCGTGCACAACGGGCGCCAGCATGTGCCGGTCTTCGTGACCGAGAACATGGTCGGACACAAGCTGGGCGAGTTTTCGCTGACGCGTACCTTCAAGGGCCACGTCGCGGACAAGAAGGCGAAGAAATAAGGAGCGCATGATGGAAGTTTCTGCGATTTTGCGTGGTACCCGCCTGTCCGCACAGAAAGGCCGTCTGGTCGCCGACCAGATCCGTGGCCTGCGCGTGGAGAAGGCGCTGAATATTCTGGCGTTCAGCCCCAAGAAGGGCGCCGGCATCATCAAGAAGGTGCTCGAGTCGGCGATCGCCAACGCCGAGCACAATGAAGGTGCCGACATCGACGCCCTGAAGGTCAAGACGATTTATGTCGACCAGGGCTCCGTGCTGAAGCGCTTCACCGCCCGCGCCAAAGGCCGTGGCAACCGTATTAGCAAACCGACCTGTCACATCACCGTGACGGTCGGCGATTAAGGAAGCGCGCGATGGGACAAAAAATACATCCGATTGGATTCCGCCTCGGTGTTCAGCGCATCTGGACGGCCAAGTGGTATGGCTCGAACCGTAATTTCTCCGACACGCTGCTCGAAGACATCAAGGTTCGCGATTACCTGAAGAAGAAGCTCTCGCACGCCTCGGTCTCGAAGGTGCTCATCGAGCGTCCGGCGAAGAACGCGCGGATCACAATCTTCAGTGGTCGCCCCGGTGTCGTGATCGGCAAGAAGGGTGAGGACATCGAGGTGCTGCGCGGCGAACTCGCGCGACTGATGTCGGTGCCGGTGCACGTCAACATCGAAGAAGTGCGCAAGCCCGAGACCGATGCGCAGATCGTCGCCGACGGCATCGCCCAGCAGCTCGAGAAGCGTGTCATGTTCCGCCGTGCCATGAAGCGCGCGATGCAAAACGCGATGCGCCTCGGCGCCCAGGGCATCAAGATCATGAGCTCGGGTCGTCTGAACGGCGCCGAGATCGCGCGTACCGAGTGGTACCGTGAAGGCCGCGTGCCGCTCCATACCCTGCGTGCCGAAATCGACTACGGTTTCGCGGAAGCCAAGACCACCTACGGGATCATCGGGATCAAGGTTTGGGTATACAAAGGCGATGCATTGACCCGCGGTGAGCAGCCTGCAGCTGCCGAACAGGAAAAGCGCGGCAAGAAATCAGGAGTGAAACATGCTGCAGCCAGCTAGAAGAAAATTCCGCAAGGAACAGAAAGGCCGCAACACCGGCCTCGCAACCCGCGGTGCCGACGTGAGCTTCGGCGACTTCGGCCTGAAGGCCGTTGGCCGGGGCCGCCTGACCGCGCGCCAGATCGAGGCGGCGCGTCGCGCGATGACGCGCCACATCAAGCGCGGCGGCCGGATCTGGATCCGCATTTTCCCGGACAAACCGATTTCGCGTAAACCCGCCGAAGTGCGGATGGGTAACGGCAAGGGCGCGCCCGAGTACTACGTGGCGGAAATCCAGCCGGGCAAGGTGTTGTACGAGATGGACGGCGTGAACGAACAGCTGGCCCGCGAGGCGTTCCGCTTGGCAGCGGCGAAGCTGCCGATCGCGACCACGTTCGTCACGCGCCTGATCGGGAGTTAAGCGATGAATGCAAAAGAAATGCGCGGCAAGGAAGCCGCGGAGTTGAAGCAGGAGCTCGAATCCCTGCTGCGCGCCCACTTTGCGCTGCGCATGCAGGTGGCCACCCAGCAATCGAACAAGACCGCTGATCTCGGCAAGTTGCGCCGCGATATTGCGCGGGTCAAGACCATTATGCGCGAGAAGGCGGGTCAAGCATGAGTGAAATCAAGAAGGTGGTGCGCACGCTCACCGGGCGTGTCGTGAGCGACAAGATGAACAAGACGGTGACGGTGCTGGTCGAGCGTCGCGTCAAGCACCCGGTGATCGGCAAGGTGATCCGGATGTCGAAGAAGTACCACGCGCACGACGAAAACAACGAGTGCCACGAGGGCGATACGGTGCAGATCGAGGAGTCGCGCAAGCTGTCGCGCACCAAGGCCTGGACCGTCAGCAAGCTGGTCGAGCGCGCGCGCGTATAAGCGCTTGCACGAGTTGCACGAACCCGGTATAGTGCCGGGTTTTCCGGTTGGTGAGCCGGTAGGTGTGTTCCCGGTTCGCTGACTCAACATTCCGCTCTGGCGGAATTTCTCCCGAACGGGTTCCAAAACTGGCCGCCGCTGTGTTTGATTAACGCGTGGTGGATAAAGTTGGAGGCAATTAAATGATTCAGATGCAGTCCGTATTGGACGTGGCTGACAACACGGGTGCGCGCTCGGTTATGTGCATCAAAGTGTTGGGCGGCAGTCATCGCCGCTACGCCGGCGTGGGCGACATTATCAAGGTCAGCATCAAGGACGCTGCGCCGCGTGGACGTGTCAAGAAGGGCGACGTGTACAACGCCGTCGTCGTGCGTACCGCCAAGGGTGTGCGTCGCCCGGATGGTTCGCTCGTCCGCTTCGACGGCAACGCAGCGGTGCTGCTCAACAACAAACTCGAGCCGATCGGTACCCGCATCTTCGGGCCGGTCACCCGTGAATTGCGTACCGAGAAGTTCATGAAGATCGTCTCGCTGGCGCCCGAGGTTCTGTGAGAGGCAATCATGGCACGTATTCGTAAAAGCGATCAGGTCATCATCCTGGCCGGCAAGGACAAGGGCAAACGCGGCACCGTGTTGCGCGTGCTCGACGATGGCCATCTGGTGGTCGAGGGTGTGAATCGCGTCAAGAAGCACCAGAAGCCCAATCCGATGCGCAACATCCAGGGCGGCATTGTCGAGAAGGAAATGCCGATCGACGCGTCCAACGTCGCGCTGTTCAATCCCGCGACACAAAAGGCCGATCGCGTGGGTTCCAAGGTGCTGGAGGACGGCCGCAAGGTGCGCGTGTTCAAGTCCAACGGCGAAATGGTTGACGCACAGGGGTAATCATGGCGCGTTTTCAAGAGTTTTATCGTGAGACGGTGGTGCCGAAACTGATCGAGCAGTTCGGCTACAAGTCCGTCATGGAAGTCCCTCGCATCCAGAAGATCACCCTGAACATGGGTGTGGGCGAGGCGGTGGCCGACAAGAAGGTCATGGACCACGCGGTCGCCGACATGCAGAAGATCGCGGGGCAGAAGCCGGTCGTTACCAAGTCGAAGAAGTCGATCGCGGGCTTCAAGATCCGCGAGAACTACCCGGTTGGCTGCATGGTCACCCTGCGCCGCGGGCAGATGTACGAGTTCCTCGATCGTCTCGTGACTGTCGCGCTGCCGCGTGTTCGCGACTTTCGTGGTGTTTCCGGCAAGTCCTTCGATGGCCGTGGCAACTACAACATGGGCATCAAGGAACAGATCATCTTCCCGGAGATCGAGTACGACAAGATCGATGCGTTGCGTGGGATGAACATCACGATCACCACCACCGCGAAGACTGATGATGAAGCGCGCGCATTGCTCGCCGCCTTCAGTTTCCCGTTCAAGAATTGAGGTAGGCATGGCCAAGTTATCCTTGATCAACCGTGAAGAAAAGCGCGCGCGCCTGGTGAAGAAGTACGCTGCCAAGCGGGCCGAGCTCAAGGCTGTGATTGCCAACGTGCAGACCAGCGACGAAGACCGTGCGGCCGCCTACAAGGCGCTGCAGGAACTGCCGCGCAACGCGAGCCCGGTGCGTCAGCGCAACCGCTGCCAGTTGACCGGGCGTCCGCGGGGTGTTTTCAGCAAGTTCGGCCTCGCACGCGGCAAGCTGCGTGAGTACGCGATGCGCGGCGAGATTCCCGGCATCGTCAAGGCAAGCTGGTAAGGGGGAGACGATATGAGTATGAGTGATCCCATCGCGGACATGCTGACCCGCATCCGCAATGCGCAGCAGGTAGAGAAGATGGCGGTGTCGATGCCGTCGTCCAAGGTCAAGGTGGCTATCGCCAAGGTCCTGAAGGACGAGGGCTACATCGAAGACTTCGCGGTTCGAGGCGAAGCCGGCAAGCCGGAACTCGAATTGCAGCTCAAGTATTACGCCGGCCGCCCGGTCATCGAGCACATCGAGCGCGTGAGCAAGCCCGGTCTGCGCATCTACAAAGGTGCCGGGGATCTGCCCCGCGTGAAGAACGGCCTCGGCGTCGCGATCGTCTCGACTTCGAGCGGCGTGATGACCGATCGGCACGCACGCGCCAAGGGCGTCGGTGGCGAAGTCCTGTGCTTCGTTGCGTAAGGGGAAACGGATATGTCACGTGTAGCGAATAATCCCATTACGGTCCCGAAGGGCGTCGAAGTGACGCTCGGTGACGGTATCGCCGTCAAGGGCCCGCTCGGCTCGATGAGCCAGCCGATGTCGTCGGACGTCACGGTGGCGCTGAACGATGGCGTGCTGACCTTCGCACCCGTAGGTTCGAGCATCCAGGCGAACGCGATGGCCGGTACCCTGCGCGCATTGGTGAACAACATGGTGCAAGGCGTCTCCAAGGGCTTCGAGCGGAAACTCACCCTGGTCGGCGTCGGCTACCGCGCGCAGGCCCAGGGCGACGCACTCAACCTGAGCCTCGGTTTCTCGCATCCTGTCGTCCACAAGATGCCGGCCGGCATCAAGGTCGAGACGCCGACGCAGACCGAAATCGTCATCAAGGGCATCGATCGCCAGGCCGTCGGACAGGTCGCCGCGGACGTGCGCGCGTATCGTCCGCCCGAGCCCTACAAGGGCAAGGGTGTGCGCTACAGCGACGAAGTGGTCATCAAGAAAGAGACCAAGAAGAAGTAAAGGCTTAAGGACACAGAATGAACACCAAGCAATCACGGATTCGCAGAGCGCGCAAAACCCGCGCCAAGATCGCGGCCGTCAAGGCGATTCGCCTGGCGATTCACCGCACCAACAGCCATATCTACGCGCAGATCATTTCGGCGGATGGCGGCACGGTGATGGCCAGCGCCTCGTCGAACGACAAGGACTTGCGCGGCCAGCTCGCCAACGGCGGGACGACGGCCGCGGCCGCCGCCGTCGGCAAGCGCCTCGCGGAAAAGGCGAAGGGCTTGGGTATCGAAAAAGTGGCTTTCGACCGCGCCGGCTTCAAGTTCCACGGGCGTGTCAAAGCCCTGGCTGAAGCGGCCCGCGAAGGCGGTTTGGCATTTTAACGAGGCAGAATCAAGATGGCCCGTACAGCACCTACCAGTAACGAAGAGCGCGGCGACGGCTTGCGCGAGAAGATGATTTCGGTCAACCGCGTCACCAAAGTGGTGAAGGGCGGCCGGATCATGGGTTTTGCCGCGCTGACCGTGGTCGGCGACGGGGACGGCGGAATCGGCATGGGCAAGGGCAAGTCCCGCGAGGTGCCGGTTGCCGTGCAGAAGGCCATGGAAGAGGCACGTCGCAAGCTGGTCAAGATCAGCCTGAAGAACGGCACTTTCCACCATACGGTGGTGGGCCAGCATGGCGCCTCGCGCGTGCTGATCCAGCCGGCATCCGAAGGTACCGGCATCATCGCCGGTGGCGCGATGCGCGCGGTGTTCGAGGTCATGGGCGTGCAAAACGTCTTGGCCAAGTGTCTCGGTTCGACCAATCCTTACAACGTCGTGCGCGCGACGATCGATGGTTTGATGAAAATGTCGACGCCGTCCGAGATCGCCGCGAAGCGCGGCAAGTCGGTCGAAGACATCACGGGGTAAGCCATGAGCGAGCAGAAGAAAATCAAGGTCACGCTGGTCAAGAGCCTGATCGGCACCAAGGCGCCCCATCGCGCCTGCGTGCGCGGGCTTGGCCTGCGTCGGATGCACCATACGGTCGAGGTGCTCGATACGCCCGAGAACCGCGGCATGATTACCAAGGTCGCCTATCTGGTGAAGTGCGAGGCTTAAATGGAACTGAACAACATTAAACCGGCCGACGGTGCCAAGAAAGACAAGCGTCGCGTCGGACGCGGCATCGGCTCGGGCCTCGGCAAGACCGCGGGTCGCGGTCACAAGGGTCAGAAGTCCCGTGCCGGTGGCTTCCACAAGGTCGGCTTCGAAGGCGGTCAGATGCCGATGCATCGCCGGCTGCCCAAGCGCGGCTTCGTCTCCCTGACCAAGGGGGATACGGCGCGCGTTCGTTTGTCGGATCTGGCCGGCGTCGGCGTCGCCGAAATCGATTTGCTGGTATTGAAGCAGGCGGGTGTCGTGAGCGGCGCTGCGAAAGCTGCGAAGGTCTATCTCGCGGGTGAGCTCGGCAAGGCGATCAAGCTGAGCGGTGTCGCGGTGACCAAGGGTGCGCGTGCGGCCATCGAAGCGGCCGGCGGCAGCGTCGCCGAGTAAGCGAGCGAGGATCGCGCGGTGGCAACGCCCAAGACAGGCCTGAACAAATTCGGCGATCTCAAACGTCGCCTGCTGTTCCTGCTCGGCGCACTGATCGTCTACCGTATCGGGACCTTCATCCCGGTTCCGGGTATCGATCCCCTCGTGCTCGACCAGCTGTTCAAGTCGCAGCAAGGCGGCATCCTGGGCATGTTCAACATGTTCTCGGGTGGCGCGCTTTCCCGTTTCAGCGTCTTCGCGCTCGGGATCATGCCGTATATCTCGGCGTCGATCATCGTGCAGCTCATGACGACGGTCTCGCCGCAGTTGGAGGCCTTGAAGAAGGAAGGCGAGGCCGGGCGGCGCAAGATCACGCAGTACACGCGCTACGGGACGCTGTTCCTTGCGGTATTCCAGGCGCTGGGGATTGCGATCGCGCTGGAAGCGCAGGCTGGGCTCGTGCTCGACCCGGGAATGGCCTTCCGTCTGATCACGGTCGTGACGCTGACCGCCGGCACGATGTTCCTGATGTGGCTCGGCGAGCAGATCACCGAACGCGGCCTCGGCAACGGCATTTCGATCATCATCTTCGCCGGTATCGCTGCCGGGCTTCCGTCCGCGATCGGCGGCACGCTCGAGCTGACTCGCACCGGCGCGTTCTCGATTCCGCTGGTGCTGATGCTGTTCGTCGGCGTGCTGCTCGTTACCGCCCTCGTGGTGTTCGTCGAACGCGGGCAGCGCAAAATCCTGGTCAACTATGCCAAGCGGCAGGTCGGCAAGATGGTCGTGGGCGGGCAGAGCTCGCACCTGCCGCTGAAGCTGAACATGGCCGGCGTGATTCCGCCGATCTTCGCGTCGAGCATCATCCTGTTCCCCGCGACCCTGGCCGGGTGGTTCGGCAGCGGCGAGAACATGGGATGGCTGAAGGATGTCGGGGCGACGTTGTCGCCCGGGCAGCCCGTATACGTGCTGTTGTACGCGCTCGCGATCATCTTCTTCTGCTTTTTCTATACGGCGCTCGTGTTCAATCCCAAGGAAACGGCGGACAACCTCAAGAAGAGCGGCGCGTTCGTGCCGGGAATCCGGCCCGGTGACCAGACCGCGCGCTACATCGACAAGATTCTGACGCGGCTGACCTTGGTCGGTGCGATTTACATCACGCTCGTCTGCCTGCTGCCCGAGTTTCTGATCCTGAAATGGAACGTCCCCTTCTATTTCGGCGGCACGTCCCTGCTGATCATCGTGGTGGTGACGATGGACTTCATGGCGCAGGTCCAGGCCTACGTGATGTCGCACCAGTACGAAGGACTGCTCAAGAAGGCGAATTTCAAGAACGGTCTGGTGGGGCGGTGATGTCGAAGGAAGATGTCATTCAGATGCAGGGCGAAGTGATCGAAAACCTGCCGAACGCCACCTTTCGAGTCAAGCTGGAAAACGGACACGTGCTACTGGGTCACATTTCGGGGAAGATGCGCATGCACTACATCCGCATCCTCCCGGGCGACAAGGTCACGGTCGAACTCACGCCGTACGACTTGACCAAGGGTCGGATCGTTTTTAGAGCCAAATGAATTTGACCGGCAGCTTCGCTGCCGGTGAGTGAACGGAGAAAACCATGAGAGTGCAGGCGTCTGTCAAAAAAATGTGCCGTAAGTGCAAGGTCGTGCGCCGCAAGGGTGTCGTGCGCGTGATTTGTGACGACCCGCGTCACAAGCAGCGTCAGGGCTGAACACGCTGACGCCCTCGGCCTCGAATTCGAGCCAACCCGAAGGCGGGTTGGCGTGTTATAATTTTTTGTTTTGCGTTTGGAGCTTTGCGAATGGCTCGTATTGCTGGGGTTAATATCCCGAATCACCAACACGCGGTTATTGCACTGACCGCCATTTACGGCATCGGCCGGACGACCTCCGGCAAGATCTGCGAGGCGGCGGGCATTGCCCAGACGTCGAAGATCAAAGACCTCTCCGAGGCCGAAATGGAGCGCCTGCGCGAAGGGGTGTCGAAATTCACGGTCGAGGGCGACCTGCGCCGTGAAGTCACGATGAACATCAAGCGTCTGATGGACCTGGGCTGCTACCGCGGCTTCCGTCACCGCAAAGGTCTGCCGGTGCGCGGCCAGCGCACCCGCACCAACGCGCGCACTCGCAAGGGTCCGCGCAAGGCCATCAAAAAGTAAAGGTTAATCATGGCGACTAAAACAGCAGCGCGTGTCCGCAAGAAGGTCAAAAAGAACGTCGCAGAAGGTATTGCGCACATCCATGCCTCGTTCAACAACACCATCGTGACGATCACCGATCGCCAGGGCAACGCCCTGTCGTGGGCGACGGCAGGCGGCGCGGGCTTCAAGGGCTCCCGCAAGTCGACGCCGTTCGCGGCCCAGGTCGCCGCGGAAAACGCCGGCAAGATGGCGCAGGAATACGGCGTCAAGAACCTGGAAGTGCGGATCAAGGGCCCCGGCCCTGGCCGCGAGTCGACGGTGCGCGCGCTGAATGCGCTCGGCTTCAAGATCGTTGCGATCTCCGATGTCACGCCGATCCCGCACAACGGTTGCCGTCCCTCCAAAAAGCGTCGTATCTAATTTCCAGGGAAAATCATGGCTCGTAATCTTGATCCCAAATGTCGTCAGTGCCGCCGGGAAGGCGAGAAACTCTTTCTGAAGGGCGAGAAGTGTTTCACTGACAAGTGTGCCATCGAGCGTCGCGCCTACGCCCCCGGGCAGCACGGCCAGAAGAGCGGTGCGCGCCTGTCGGGTTATGGCGTTCAGCTGCGTGAAAAGCAGAAGATCCGCCGCATCTACGGCGTGCTCGAAGGCCAGTTCCGCCTGACCTACAAGCGTGCGGACAGCCGCAAGGGCGTGACCGGCGAAAACCTGCTGTCGATGCTCGAATCGCGTCTCGACTCGGTGTGCTACCGCATGGGCTTCGGCGCCTCGCGCACCGAGGCACGGCAGATCGTCCGCCACAACGGCATCGTCGTGAACGGCCGTCGCGTCAATATCCCGTCGTATCAGGTACGCCCAGGCGACGTCGTCGAGGTTGCGGAAAAGTCGAAAGCGCAATTGCGCATCAAGGCGGCCGCCGATGCGACCGCGACGCGCGGCTATCCGGAATGGATCGAAGTCGACGCGAAGGCGCTCAAGGGGACTTACAAGGCACACCCGCAGCGTTCGGAACTGCCGTCGACCATCAACGAGTCGCTGGTCGTCGAACTGTACTCCAAATAAGCTGGCCGGTCGGATCGACCGGGTCTTAAGGAAACGCACTTTATGCAAAGCGCCACGGAATTTCTCAAGCCGCGTATCGTGGAGGTCGACCGTGCCTCCCCTCTGCACGCCAAGGTCATCATGGAGCCTTTCGAGCGCGGCTATGGCCATACGCTCGGCAACGCGCTGCGTCGCATCTTGTTGTCTTCCATGGTGGGTTATGCGCCGACCGAGGTCGCGATCAGCGGCGTCGTTCACGAATATTCGACGATCGAGGGCGTGCAGGAGGATGTCGTCGACATCCTGCTGAATCTCAAGGGCATCGCGTTCAAGATGCATGGCAAGGCGGAAGCGATCCTCAAGGTCTCCAAGAGTGGCGAAGGCGTCGTCACCGCGGGTGACATCGAGGTTGGCCACGACATCGAGGTGTTGAACCCGGACCACGTCATCGCGCACCTGACCAAGGGCGGCAAGCTCGACATGGAAATCAAGATCGAGGCTGGCCGCGGCTATCAGCCGGCGACCGCGCGCAAGGTGTCGGAAGAGACGCGCGCTGTCGGCTCGATTCTGGTCGACGCCTCGTTCAGCCCGGTGCGCCGCGTCGCCTATGCCGTCGAAAGCGCACGCGTCGAGCAGCGTACCGACCTCGACCGTCTCGTAATCGACATCGAAACCAACGGCGTCGTCGAGCCGGAGGAAGCGGTGCGCACGGCCGCGCGTATTCTGGTGAGCCAGCTGTCCGTGTTCGCCGACCTCGAGGGCACGCCGGCCGAGTCCGAGTCGCCGCGTTCGCCGCAGGTCGACCCGCTGCTGCTCCGCCCGGTCGACGATCTCGAACTGACCGTGCGTTCGGCCAACTGTCTGAAGGCCGAGAACATCTATTTCATCGGCGACCTGATCCAGCGTTCCGAAACCGAGCTCCTGCGCACGCCCAACCTCGGCCGCAAGTCGCTCAACGAGATCAAGGATGTGCTCGCGTCGAAGGGTCTGTCGCTCGGCATGAAGCTCGAAAACTGGCCGCCGGCGGGGCTCGAGCGTCCCTGATTCATCAACTTCAAACCAAGAATAAAGCGCGGGTCGCCGTGGCAGGCGACCTTGCCCAAGAATACTGACCGAAAGGAACCGCCATGCGTCACCGTCAATCCAACCGCAAGCTCAACCGCACCACGAGCCACCGTTTGGCCATGTTCCGCAACATGACCAACTCGCTGTTGAAGCATGAAGTCATCAAGACCACCCTGCCCAAGGCGAAGGACCTGCGTCGTTTCGTCGAGCCGCTGATCACGCTCGGCAAGGAGTCGACCGTCGCCAACCAGCGCCTCGCTTTCGACCGTCTGCGCGACCGCGAGATGGTGGTCAAGCTTTTCGGTGAACTCGGTCCCCGCTACCAGGCGCGGCCCGGTGGCTATCTGCGCATCCTGAAGTACGGTTTTCGCAAAGGCGACAATGCGCCGATGGCGCTGGTCGAGCTCGTCGACCGTCCCGAGAGCGACGCGGCCCCGGTCGACGCCGAGTAAGACCGGCGAACGCCAAGAAAAAAAAGCCGGTTAATCCGGCTTTTTTTACGCGCAGATGCGGGGGTCTCGGGCCGGGGAGGTTGCCGCCCGCGCGCCGTCTCGGCATAGTCGTGGCTTTCATCGCGGGAGTCGAGCGTGATCGTTCTCTTCACCGATTTTGGCAGCCGGGACCCTTACGTCGGGCAGCTCAAGGCGCGTCTCGTCGAGCGTGCACCCGGGCATCCGGTCCTCGATCTGCTGCACGAGGTACCTGACTTCAACGCTCACGCCGGGGCGCATCTGCTGGCTGCGCTCGCCCCGAACTTTCCGTCCGGAAGCGTCTTTCTGGCCGTCGTCGATCCCGGTGTTGGCACGCCGCGCGGCGCGGTCGTCGTCCAGGCGGGCGGGCGCTGGTTCGTCGGGCCGGACAATGGCTTGACGTCGGTCGTCGCGGCGCGTCAGGCCGACACAAGGGTGTGGCGTATCGTCTGGCGGCCCGAAGCGCTGGCGCCGACTTTCCACGGGCGTGATCTGTTCGCGCCAATCGCAGCCGACATCGCCCGCGGCGAATTCCCCGCCTCGAAACTGGAGGAAGTCGACGCGCTTGCGGTCGAGTTCGACGCCGGCGATCTTGCGCGCGTCGTCTATATCGACCACTACGGCAACGCCTGGACCGGGCTGCGTTCCGTCCCGAGCGACGCGCGGGTATCGGCCGCGGGCGGCGTTTTCCGACACGGCGCAAGCTTCGGCGACGTCGCGAAAGGCGAGGGGCTGTGGCTAATGAACAGCGTCGGCCTGCTCGAACTCGCGGTCAACCGCGGAAGCGCCGCGGCCGTCTACGGCCTCGAGGTCGGCGACCCGGTGCGCGTGCAGCGGCCGAACTGACCGAGGCGAGACTCTGACCAGGGCAAACGTTCGCCGTCGTCCTGGCTGGGCGGAGAGGCGGCCGGACTCAGCGCGGCTAGACCCCGAGCAGCACCGCGCGGTAGTCGTTGACGTTGGTGCGGGTCGGGCCGGTGACGACGAGGTCGCCGAGCGCGGAAAAAAAGCCGTAACTGTCCTGCGCCGCGAGGCAGGCATGCGGATCGAGTCCTTGAGCGCGGGCGCGCGCCATCGTGTCCGGAAAGAGCAACGCGCCGGCGTTGTCCTCGCTGCCGTCGACGCCGTCGGTGTCGGCGGCGATGGCGGCGACCGGGGCGTGATCGAAGGCCGTCGCGAGGGCGAGCAGAAATTCGGTGTTGCGGCCGCCGTGGCCTGCATGGCGGGCGAGACGCACGGTCGTTTCGCCACCCGAAATCAGCGCGAGGGGACCGCGCGCCCGCAGCGTACGGACGAGCGCGGCGTGCTGCTTCGCGACGGTTCGTGCGTCGCCGCTGACCCGGTCGGATAGCAGCACGACGCGGATTCCCTGGCCCTCTAAGTAGTCGGCGGCGGCCTGCAGGCTACGGCCGGCGCTCGCGATCACGCGATTGTCCACGCGCGTGAAGCAGGGGTCGCCGGGTTTTGGCGTGTCCTCGATGCTGCCCGCCGCGCAGGCGTCGAGGTGGCGTTGCACGGACGGCGGTGCGGCGACCTCGAAACGTCGCAAAGCGTCGAGTGCGTCAGCGCACGTCGTCGAATCGGGCGCGCACGGCCCCGACGCGATGTGCGTCGGATCGTCGCCGACGACGTCCGAGACGATCAGCGCGAGCACCTGCGCGCCCGCTGCCGCCCGGGCGAGGCGTCCCCCGGACAGCCGCGTCAGGTGCTTGCGCACCGTGTTGATCTCCTGGATCGTCGCGCCGGCGCCGAGCAGCGCCTTGGTGAGCTGACGCAATTCCTTCAGCGTCACGCCGTCGACGGGCGCGGCGAGCAGACTCGACCCCCCGCCTGAGATCAGGGCAAGCAGCAGATCGTCCGCGCCGAGTTCCCCCGCCATTTCAAGCATGCGCAGGGCTGCGGCTTCGCCGCGGCTGTCGGGCAGGGGATGGCTGGCCTCGACGACTTCGATGCGCGTCGTCGCGCAGCCATGCGCGTAGCGGGTCACGACCAGCCCCGAGAGCGCCGCGTCGGCGGGCCAGCTGGCTTCGACGGCCGCCGCCATCGCCGCCGCGGCCTTGCCGCCCCCGAGGACGAGGGTCCGGCCCCGCGGCGGCTGCGGCAGATGAGCCGGGAGCACGGCCGCGGGCGCCGCGGCGGCGACGGCGGCCCGAAAGGAGCCGAGCAGGAGTTCGCGTGGATTCACCGGACCGCGCAACGGGCGAGCGCGAAGTCGCCTGCACCGGCGGCGGGAGGGCGGCCTCGGCGCGTTCGCGCCCGGCGGTTGCAGCGGTTCAGTTCGCCGCTTCCCGCGCCTTGTTGACGGCCTCTCTTGCCGCCTCGACCGTGACGTCGGCGGCTTCGCCGGCGGTGTCACGGGAAGCGCGTCCCGCGGCTGAGCCCGCGTCGACCGCGACATCGGCTGCGGCTTCTGCCGCAGCGGCGGCCGAACGTGCTGCTACGGCCGCCGAATCGGCTGCCGCGCGCGCGGCCTCTCGGGCCTGCTCCAGGGCCGGCGCCGTGGCGTCTTCGGTTTTTTCACACGCGCCGAGCGCGAGGGCAGCGAATAGTGCGACGGGAAGTGTTGACCGCATGGTAGAGCTCCCTTCAGTCGGATGGAAAATGATGCGGGGCCGCGACGCACGGAGCTTTTATTCATAGCGGGTACGGCCGCCTAAAACAAGCGCTCGCGAGGCTGCTGGCGGCGTGCTAGAAATGCTCGCCCGGCGCCAGATAACGCCAGCGGCCGAGCGGCAGGTCGCCGAGACGCACTGCACCGATGCGAACGCGCTTCAGGCCGACGACCCTGAGCCCAACGAGTTCGCACATGCGACGGATCTGGCGCTTGCGGCCTTCCTTGAGGCTGAAGCGAAGCTGGTCGGCGTTTTGCCAGGCGACCTTCGCCGGCCGCAGCCGAACGCCGTCGAGGCTGAGGCCGTGGTTGAGGAGTGCGAGACCGCGCGCGTCGAGCCGCCCCTCGACCCGTACGAGGTATTCCTTTTCGACGTCGGAGTGGTCGCCGATCAGTTGCCGCGCGACGCGGCCGTCCTGGGTCAGGACGAGCAGGCCGGTCGAATCGATGTCAAGGCGGCCGGCCGGCGCGAGGCCCTTCAGGTGCGCGGGCAGGAAGGCCGGCCCCGGGCGCCGTTCGTCTCGCCACTGCGTCTCGCCGCGGATCAGCGCGACTGCCGGCTGGTAGCCCGGCTCGGGCTGCCCTGAGACGTAGCCGACCGGTTTGTGCAGCAGGATCGTCACGCGTTGCTGCTGCTGACGGCTGGCTGCGTTGTCGAGCCGGATTGCGCAGGCCGGATCGACCTTGGTCCCGAGTTCGCTGACCCGCTTGCCGTCGACGAACACGAGCCCGCGTTCGATGAAGGCGTCGGCCTCGCGCCGCGAGCACAGGCCGCGCTCCGACATGAGCTTGGACAGACGGACCGGCTCGGCCATCTCAGCGCCTCGACAGCACCGGTTGAAGATACTGCCCGGTGTGGCTCGCCGGGTTGTCCGCGACGGCTTCGGGCGGGCCCTCGGCGATGATGAGGCCGCCGCCCGCGCCGCCTTCGGGGCCGAGGTCGATCAGCCAGTCGGCGGTCTTGATGACGTCGAGGTTGTGTTCGATGACGACCACGCTATTGCCCGCTTCGGAAAGACGCTGCAAGACCTTCAACAGCAGATCGATGTCGGCGAAGTGCAGCCCGGTCGTCGGCTCGTCGAGGATATACAGCGTGCGGCCGGTGTCGCGCTTGGAAAGCTCGAGCGCGAGCTTGACCCGCTGCGCTTCGCCGCCCGACAGCGTCGTCGCCGACTGGCCGAGCCGGATGTAGCCGAGCCCGACGTCGAGCAGCGTCTGCAGCTTGCGGCTGACGACGGGTACTGCCGCGAAGAATTCGTGCGCCTGCTCGATCGTCATCTCGAGAATGTCGCGGATCGTCTTGCCCTTGTACTGCACTTCGAGCGTCTCGCGGTTATAGCGCGCGCCGTGGCAGACGTCGCAGGGCACGTAGATGTCCGGCAGGAAATGCATCTCGACCTTGATCACGCCGTCGCCCTGGCAGGCCTCACAGCGCCCGCCCTTGACGTTGAAGCTGAAGCGGCCGGGGCCGTAGCCGCGTGCGCGCGCCTCGGGCACGCCGGCGAAGAGTTCGCGGATCGGCGTGAAGAGCCCGGTATAGGTCGCCGGGTTCGAGCGCGGCGTGCGGCCGATCGGCGACTGGTCGACGTTGATCACCTTGTCGAAGTACTCGAGGCCCTGGATCTCGTCGTGTGGCGCGGGCTCCGTGCTCGAGCCATAGAGATGGCGCGCGACCGCGGCGTAGAGCGTGTCGTTGATGAGCGTCGATTTGCCCGAACCCGACACGCCCGTGATGCACACGAAGAGCCCGACGGGGAGGCGCATCGTGACATTCTTGAGATTGTTGCCGCGGGCATTCGTGACGACGAGCTGCCGTTCGGGATCGGCCCGCCGCCGCTTCTTCGGGATGTCGATGCGCAGCCGTCCCGACAGGTACTGGCCGGTCAGCGAATCGGCGCTGAGCCGGATTTCCTCGGGACTGCCCTCGGCGACGACTTCGCCGCCATGGACACCCGCGCCCGGACCCATGTCGACGACGTAGTCCGCCGCGCGGATCGCATCCTCGTCGTGCTCGACGACCAGCACCGAGTTGCCGATGTCGCGCAGGTGCTTGAGCGTCGCCAGCAGGCGATCGTTGTCGCGCTGGTGCAGGCCGATCGACGGCTCGTCGAGCACGTACATGACGCCCGTGAGGCCCGAGCCGATCTGCGAGGCCAGACGAATGCGCTGCGCCTCGCCGCCCGAGAGGGTGTCGGCCGAGCGGTCGAGCGAGAGGTAGTCGAGGCCGACGTTGTTGAGGAAGCCGACGCGGGCGATGATTTCCTTGACGATCTTGTCGGCGATCTGCGCCCGCTGGCCGTCGAGCTCGAGCCCTGCGAAGAAGGCCTGCACCTGTTTCAGCGGCAGGGCGCTGACCCGGTAGATGGGCGCGCCGCCGACCATCACGTGGCGCGCCTCTTCGCGCAGGCGCGTGCCGTCGCAGGCGGGGCAGGGCTTGTTGTTCTGGTATTTGGCGAGTTCCTCGCGCACCGCCATCGAGTCCGACTCGTGGTAGCGCCGCTCCATGTTGGCGAGCACGCCTTCGAACGGGTAGCGCTTGGTCGTGAAGCCGCCGCGCGGCGCGAGCGTCTGGAACGCGATCGCTTCCTTGCCGCTGCCGTTCAGGATCACCTCGCGGATGCGCGCCGGCAACGCGTCCCACGGCGTGTCGAGGTCGAAGCCGTAATGCAGCGCGAGGCTCTGCAGCATCATGTAGAAGAATTGGTTGCGTTTGTCCCAGCCCTTGATCGCGCCGCTCGCGAGCGAAAGATGCGGAAAGGCAACGACCCGCGCCGGGTCGAAGAAGGTGATCGAGCCGAGGCCGTCGCAGGTCTCGCACGCGCCCATCGGATTGTTGAACGAAAACAGGCGCGGTTCGAGTTCGGGCAGCGCGTAGCTGCAGACCGGACACGCGAACTTCGCGGAGAAGAGATGCTCCTCGCCGCTGTCCATCTCGACCGCGAGCGCGCGGCCGTCGGCATGGCGCAGCGCGGTCTCGAAACTCTCGGCGAGACGCTGCTTGGCGTCGGGCCTGACCTTGAGGCGGTCGACGACGACCTCGATCGTGTGTTTCTTGTTCTTGTCGAGCTTGGGGACCGCGTCGATCTCGTGCACCTTGCCGTCGACGCGCACGCGCACGAAGCCCTGCGCGCGAAGCTCGGCGAAGAGTTCCAGGTTCTCGCCTTTGCGGCCGACGACGAGCGGCGCGAGGATCATGAGCTTCGTGTCCTCGGGCAGCGCGAGCACCGCGTCGACCATCTGCGAGACGGTCTGCGCGGCGAGCGTGATGCCGTGCTCGGGACATTGCGGATCGCCGACGCGCGCATAGAGCAGCCGCAGGTAGTCGTGGATTTCGGTGACCGTGCCGACCGTGGAGCGCGGGTTGTGGCTCGTCGCCTTCTGCTCAATCGAAATCGCCGGACTCAGACCCTCGATCAGGTCGACGTCGGGCTTTTCCATCAATTGCAGGAACTGCCGCGCGTACGCCGACAGCGATTCGACGTAGCGCCGTTGCCCTTCGGCGTAGAGCGTGTCGAAGGCGAGCGAGGATTTGCCCGACCCCGACAGACCCGTGATCACGACCAGCTTGTCGCGCGGTAGGTCGAGGTTGACGTTCTTGAGATTGTGCGTGCGTGCGCCGCGGATGCGGATGAATTCCATGGGATGACGGCCATCGGTTAGGGCGGCGGGCGTAATTCGCAACCTGCTAATATAACGGACTTCCGCAATTCACCGAATCCAGTCGTGGCCCACATCGACCTGAGCGAGAGCATGAACCGCGCTGAGAAGCGCGCCGCATCCGGTCTCGCAGTGATTTTCGGGTTGCGTATGCTGGGCATGTTCCTGATCCTGCCGGTGTTTGCGCTCTATGCCGAACACCTGCCGGGGGGGCAGAGCCACACCCTCGTCGGGCTTGCGCTCGGCATGTACGGCCTGACCCAGGCCATACTCATGATTCCCTTCGGCATGGCGTCGGACCGCATCGGGCGTAAAAAGGTCATCATCTTCGGCCTCGTCCTGTTCGCCCTCGGCAGCTTCGTCGCCGCCGCGGCCACCGATATCTACTGGACGATTGCCGGCCGCGCCTTGCAGGGCGCCGGGGCGATCTCGGCGGCGGTGACCGCGCTGCTGGCCGACCTCACGCGCGAGGAGCATCGCACCAAGGCGATGGCGACCATCGGCTCGACGATCGGCGTCGCGTTCGCGCTGTCGCTGGTCGCCGGTCCTGCGCTCAACCGGGTGATCGGCGTACCGGGCATCTTCGCGCTTACCGGCGTGCTCGCGCTCACCGCGATCTGGGTCGTCAAGGCCTGGGTGCCCGATCCGGTCGACACCCATTTTCATGCCGACGCCGAGGCCAATCCGGCGAAACTCCTCGACGTTCTGAAGGACGCGCAGCTCCTGCGGCTCGACTTCGGCATTTTCTCCCTGCATGCCGCGCAAATGGCGATGTTCGTCGTGGTGCCGGTGGCGCTCAAGAATAGCGGCCTCGACGCCGCGCAGCACTGGATCGTCTACCTGTCGGTATTGCTCGGCTCCTTCGTACTGATGATTCCGGCGATCGTCTACGGGGAAAAGCGCGGCCAGTTGAAGCCCGTCTTCGTCGGCGCGGTCGCGCTGATGTTGCTGGCCCAGATCGGCTTGGCGCTCGGCATCAGCCACTTCTGGGGCATCGTCTGGGCGCTATTCTTCTACTTCGTCGCGTTCAATCTGCTCGAAGCCAGCCTGCCCTCGCTGATCTCCAAGCTTGCCCCGGCGTCGGCCAAGGGAACCGCGATGGGGGTCTACAACACGGCGCAGGCGCTCGGACTCTTCTTCGGCGGCGTATTCGGCGGCTGGCTGGCGCAGCACTACGGCTTCAGCGCGGTCTTCGTGTTTTGCGTGATCCTGATGGCCATCTGGCTGCTCGCCAGCGTGTCGATGGCGTCGCCCCCGGCGATCAAGACCCGCATGTTTCGCGTCGGCACGATGGCGAGCGATCGGGCGGCCTTGCTGAAGGCTCAGCTCGCGGGTGTGCCGGGCGTCGTCGAGGCCGCCGTGCTTGCCGAAGAAGGGGTCGCCATGCTCAAGGTCCGGATTTCGGGCTGGGACGAGGCGGGCGCGCGGAGCCTGCTGGAAGCGGCCACCGCCTGAAAGCCGGCCTGATAGAATTCGCAGGGCCCAAGCGCGCACAATCCAACTCATCACGGGGAAAAACATGGCATCCGTCAACAAAGTCATCCTGGTCGGCAATCTCGGACGCGACCCCGAGATGCGCTACCTGCCGAGCGGAGAGGCCGTCGCCAACCTCGCGATCGCGACGACCGACAAATACAAGGACAAGAGCGGCCAGATGGTCGAGCAGACCGAGTGGCACCGCGTCAGTTTCTTCGGCCGTACCGCCGAGGTGTGCGGGCAGTACCTGAAAAAGGGTTCGCAGGTCTACGTCGAAGGCTCGATCCGCACGCGCAAGTACACCGACAAGGAAGGCGTCGAGAAATACGCGACCGAGATCCGCGGCGACCGGATGCAGATGCTGGGTAGCCGCAGCGGTGGCGGGGGTGTGGCCGACATGGACGACGGCTTCAACCAGGCGCCGCAGCGCAGCCAGCCGCGTGGCAACGCCCCCGCCGGCTCGCAGCGCCCGGCGAGCAGCGGATTCGACGACATGGACGACGATATTCCGTTCTGATCCCATCCCGCAGGGCCGGCGCACCACGGCGCATACAACGATAACGCGGGGAGAGCGCACATCGCGCAGAAGAAAGTGGACAGCACGAGGCTTGCCGGCGTTTGGTTGATCGGGACATTGCTTCTCGGTCAGGGTAGTGCGTTCGCGCAGGTCGATGAAGCCGATTTCTTCGACGAACTGCCTGTCGTGCTGTCGGCGTCGCGCCTGTCGCAGCCCGTGAGCGACGCCCCCACCGCGGTGAGCGTCATCGATCAAGAGATGATTCGGGCGTCGGGGTTTCGCGACATCCCCGAGTTGCTGCGCCTGGTGCCGGGTTTTTCGGTCGCTTACACCGAGGACAACACCTGGACCGCGGGCTACCACGGGCTCGCCGACGCCTATTCGCGGCGCTTTCAGGTGCTGGTCGACGGGCGCTCGATATACAGTCCGCACTACGGCGCGGTTTACTGGACCGACCTGCCGCTCTCGATCGACGACATCGAGCGCATCGAGGTCGTGCGCGGCCCCAATGCGGCGATTTACGGCGCGAACGCTTTTGTCGCCGTCATCAACATCATCACCAAGGCGGCTGCGCAGGTTCCGGGCGCCTTCGTGTCCATGCAGGCCGGCGAGCAGGACATGCGCGGGATCACGGTGCGCCAGGGCGGCGGAAGCGGCGACCTGCGCTACCGGCTTACGGCCTCTGCGCAGCAGCGCGACCGCTTCGAGCGTGACGTGGTAGGCAAGCTCGATCCAGAAGGCCCACTTTCCGACGACAACGGGCGCTACTTCGAGGCGAGCAGGACCTATTTCGTCAACGGCCGCGTCGATCGGCAAATCACGAGGGATTCTGACCTGATGCTGCAGTTCGGCCTCTCGCGCGGTGACTGGAAAGGCGGCTCGCGTACCGCCGCGCCCGGGTCCGTGCTCGAACCGATCGACCAGGATTCGCGCGCACTTTACCTGCAACTGGCTTATCACAAGGTCGAGTCCGAGCGGCGCGAGTGGCGGCTCCAGGCCTACCACAGCCAGAACCGGTTCGACGCCGACGCCGCCGGAGACGTCGGCGTAAACGTGGTCGTGGACCAGTATCTGACCCAGTCGCGCAGCAACATCGAGCTGCAGGTGACCGAGCAGTGGACGCCGACCTTGCGCGCCGTCTGGGGCGGCGAAGTCCGCCAGGAGTCGGTCAAGAGCCCCCAGGGTTACAACTCGGACAGGACGCTGCGCGGCGAATTGGCGCGCAGCTTTGCGAACCTGGAATGGCGGGCGACCGGGCGCCTGCTGGTTCAGGGCGGCGCGATGCTCGAACACCACTACTTCACCGGCACCGACGTCTCCCCGCGCGTGGCGGCGAACTTTACCTTGGCGCCCGGGCACGTGCTCCGCCTTGGTATTTCCCAGGCCTATCGCTCGCCCACGTTTTTCGAGCAGGAGGGTAATCAGGTCATTGTCCTCGACGACGGCACGGTCGGCGACGTGGTGACGGTGCCTTCGCCGCGCCTCGCGCCCGAACGCATACTGTCGCGCGAGATTGGCTATGTCGGTTATTGGCGCCCCGCCCGGCTGGAGTTCGATCTGCGCGTGTTCCGGGACAAGATCGGAAATTTCATCGGCCAGCAAAAGAGCGATTTCTTTAGCGGCGATGCCATCCGGGTCAACGAGTTCAGATACGAGAACATCGGCCAGGCGTGGTCCCAAGGGGGCGAATTTCAACTGCGCTGGAAGCCCGTCCGACGACTGGATGTCCACGCGCACTTCGCCCGCGTCTTCACGACCGCGGACACACGGCGGGAAAACTACACCGTGGACATTCCGCTCTCCACTCCGCGCAGTTCCTGGGGTGTGCTGGCCACCTACCGGTTCGACAACGGGTGGGAGACGAGCGGCGGGGTCTGGGGAACCGACGCCGTGAAGTGGCTCACCGAGGGAGACACTACCCGGCGCTATACGCGCGTCGATGCCCGTCTTGCGAAACGCTGGAAGTGGCAGGGTCGCGAGGTGGAGGCTGCCTTGGTCGGCCAGAATCTCGGCGACGACTACGAGGAGTTTCGCGACACCAACCGCTTCAGCCGTCGCGTCTACGGCAGCCTCGCTTTGGCATGGTAGCCGCCGAGGGCGCAGCCCTGCGGCCCCGCATCTTGGGGACTTGCGGGCTGGCGAGTATAATTTGCGCAACTTCTTGATTGTCGGAGAATTTTCATGCCGATCTATGCCTACAAATGCAGTGCCTGCGGCTTCGCCCAGGATGAAATGCTAAAAGTGTCCGACGCGCCGTTGACCGTGTGTCCATCGTGCGGCAAGGACGCCTACGCCAAGCAGCTCACCGCGGCAGGGTTCGCGCTCAAGGGAACCGGCTGGTACGCCACCGATTTCAAGGGCGGTTCGAGCAAGCCCGCGGAGACCAAGACCGACGCGCCTTCGCACGCCTGCGGCACCGGTGCGTGTCCGGCATGTAACTGACGGCGCGTGCGTCAACCGGGAAGCGGGCGGTGCGAGCCGTCCGCTTCTTTGTTTCCGACGGAAGCATGAAGCGTTATTTCATTACCGGCCTGCTGATCTGGGTCCCACTGGGGATCACGCTGTGGGTGCTCGATCTGCTGATCGGCACGCTCGACCAGAGCCTCATGGTGCTGCCGGCCGAATGGCAGCCCGAAGCGTGGATCGGCATGCGCATCCGCGGCCTGGGCGTCATCCTGACGCTGCTCGTGATTCTGCTCACCGGCGTGTTCGCGACCAATTTCTTTGGCAACAAGATCATCGGCCTGTGGGAGCGCCTGTTGATCCGCATCCCGGTCGTGAAGACCATATACGGCGGGGTTAAGCAGGTGTCCGACACCCTGCTCTCGGGCAGCGGCCACGCCTTCAGGAAGGTCTTGCTCGTGCGCTATCCGCATGCGCAGGCGTGGTCGCTCGCGTTCCAGACCAACGTTCCCGACGAGGTCGCGCGTGCCTTGCCGGACGAGCACGTCGCCGTCTTCGTCCCGACCACGCCGAGCCCGGTCAACGGTTTCTATTTTTATGTGAAGAAGAGCGAGGTGATCGAACTGGCCGTGCCGGTCGACCGCGCGCTCAAATATATCGTCTCGATGGGCGTCGTTTCCGGCGACCCCCGGGGTAGCCAATAGGAAAAACGAACATGCGTACTCACTACTGCGGCGCGGTCACGGCCGCCGACGTCGGCAACACGGTCACTTTGTGCGGATGGGCGCACCGGCGACGCGATCACGGCGGCGTGATCTTCATCGACCTGCGCGACCGTGAGGGCATGGTTCAGGTCGTGGTCGACCCCGATACGCCGGCGGCATTCAAGCTCGCCGAGGACGTGCGCGCCGAATTCGTGCTGAAGATCGAAGGCAAGGTTCGTCCGCGTCCGGCAGGGACGGAGAATCCGCACCTGCCGACCGGGATGGTCGAGGTGTTGACGCTCGATCTGGACGTGCTGAACCCCTCGCTGACGCCGCCGTTCCAGATCGACGACGAGACCATCAACGAGAACATCCGACTCCAGTACCGTTACCTCGACCTGCGCCGCGAGCCGATGCAGAAGAACCTCAAGCTGCGCTATCGCGTGTCGAAGATCATGCGCGACTACCTCGATACGCACGGCTTCATGGAGGTCGAGACGCCGATGCTGACGCGCTCGACGCCCGAAGGCGCGCGCGACTATCTGGTGCCGAGCCGGGTGCACGACGGCATGTTCTACGCGCTGCCGCAGAGCCCGCAGCTCTTCAAGCAGCTTCTGATGGTCTCCGGCGTCGACCGCTACTTCCAGATCACGAAGTGCTTCCGCGACGAGGACTTGCGCGCCGACCGCCAGCCCGAGTTCACGCAAGTGGATTTGGAGACCTCGTTCATGGGCGAGGAAGCGATCATGGGCCTCGTCGAGGGCATGATTCGCGACATGATGCAGAAGGCCCAGGGCATCGAACTTCCCGCGGCCTTCCCGCGCATGAGCTACGCCGAGGCGATGAATCGATACGGGTCGGACAAGCCCGATCTGCGCGTCACGCTCGAAATCGTCGACGTCGGCGACGTCATGAGGGACGTCGCGTTCAAGGTCTTCGCCACACCTGCCAATGATCCGAAAGGTCGTGTCGCGGCGCTGCGGATTCCGGGCGGCGCGACGCTCTCGCGCAGCGAAATCGACGGCTACACCGAGTTCGTCAAGATTTACGGCGCCAAGGGGCTGGCCTACATCAAGGTCAACGACGTCGGCCAGTTGAACGAAGCGGGCCTGCAGTCGCCGATCGTCAAGAACCTCTCAGAAGCCGCCTTGCACGCGGTGATGGAGCGGACCGGCGCGCAGAACGGTGACCTGATCTTCTTCGGCGCCGACCGCGCCAAGGTGGTCAACGACGCGCTCGGCGCGCTGCGGCTCAAGATCGGCCACGAGAAAGGTCACGTCGACGGTCGCGCCTGGGCGCCGCTCTGGGTCGTCGACTTCCCGATGTTCGAATACAACGAGGACGAGAACCGCTGGGACGCGCTGCACCATCCCTTCACCGCGCCCAAGGACGGCCACGAGGACTGGCTCGCCACCGACCCCGGCAAGTGTCTGTCCAAGGCCTACGACATGGTGCTGAACGGTTGGGAAGTCGGCGGCGGCTCGGTGCGTATCCACCGCGAGAAGGTGCAGGAAAAGGTCTTCGCCGCCCTCAACATCGGCGAGGAAGAGCGCCGCGAGAAATTCGGCTTCCTGCTCGACGCCCTGCAATACGGCGCGCCGCCCCATGGCGGCCTCGCATTCGGGCTCGATAGATTGGTCACGCTGATGGCCGGGGCCGAGTCGATCCGCGACGTCATCGCCTTCCCCAAGACGCAGCGCGCCTCGTGCCTGATGACCAACGCGCCCAACGTCGTCGACGAAAAGCAGCTGCGCGAGTTGCACATCCGCCTGCGCAATCCGATCGCCGCCGACAAGGCAGCCTGAGCCGAGATGAAATTCGCCGATACCCTGAACACCCTGCCAGAGTTCACCGGCGAAGCGGTGGTCCTGAGCGACGCGGCCGGCGCCGAGCTCGGTCGGATCGCCAACGCGCCGGGCACGGCCGGCTCGTTTCGCGTCTATGCCTATCTCGCGCAGCGCTACGGCGCGATCGATGCCGAGGCGGCCGCCGAAGGCCTGGCGATCTTTGCCGAACATACCGAGGACGCGGCACGCCACCCGGGTAAGCATCCGAACGTGGACCGCCTGGTCGATATCCTCAAGACGGGCGTTCCGCTCGCGGCCCGCGTGATGTGACGCCGCACAAGATTCCCGTTTCGGTACTCGTCGTCATCTACACGGTCGACGGCGAGGTCTTGCTGCTCGAACGCGCGGACGCGCCCGGTTTCTGGCAATCGGTGACGGGTTCGCAGGATGAAGGCGAAACGCTGGAACAGACCGCGATCCGGGAAGTGCGCGAAGAAACCGGGCTCGATGCCGCACAGTTCGAGTTGAGTCCGTGGGACATCGAAACCCGCTTCGAGATCTACGAACGCTGGCGCCACCGTTACGCGCCGGGCGTGACGCACAACACCGAGCACGTGTTCGGGCTGCGGCTGCCGTCGCGCCTGCCGGTGGTACTGGCGCCGCAGGAGCACCTGCGCTATCTGTGGTTGCCGTGGCCGCGCGCTGCGGAACGCTGCTTTTCGCCTAGCAACGCAGCCGCGATTCGGCTCGTCCCCAGGCGCCTATAATTCCGGCATGAGCCAAGCGCTGCACATCGCGAGCTACAACATCCACAAGGGCATGTCGCAATTCAACCGCCGCCTGATGGTGCACGAGTTGCGCGACCGCCTCGGCGGGCTGGGAACCGACATCGTTTTTCTGCAGGAGGTGCAAGGCAGCCACGGCCTGCGCGCGAGCCGATTCCAGCACTGGCCCGGCCGCCCGCAGCACGAATTCCTCGCCGGCCAGATATACACCGATTTCGCCTACGGCAAGAATTGCGTCTACGACACCGGGCATCACGGCAACGCCATCCTGTCGCGCTACAAGATCACTTCCTGGGAAAACGAAAACATCTCGGCCCACGCTTTCGAAAGCCGCGGCATGTTGCATTGCGAGATCGAGGTGCCCGGGCTCGGCACGCCCGTGCACTGCATCAACGTTCACCTGGGCCTGACGGCGCGCGGCCGAAAGCGGCAACTCGCGATGATCGCCGACCGCGTGCACAAACTGGTCCCCGACGACGCGCCGCTGATCCTCGCCGGCGATTTCAACGACTGGCAGATGCGCGCGTGCCGCTATTTCAACGACGAGCTCGGGCTGTCGGAAGTCTTCGGTACCCACCAGGGCAAGCCGGCGCGCAGCTATCCGTCGATTTTTCCGCTGTTCCAGCTCGACCGTATCTACGTGCGCCGCTTCACGGTCAAAGCTGTCGAGGTCCATTCGGGTACCCTGTGGCGCGGGGTCTCCGATCACGCTGCGCTGACTGCGACGCTTAGCGCCGCAGCATGACCCCGCGCGGTCCCTGGTCGCGGCTGTTTTTTCGCCGCGTCGACATGGTTTCGGGCAACCACCTGCGGCTGTTGCAGAGCGGGGCCGACTACTTCCCTGCGCTGATCGCCGCGTTCGACGCCGCCCGCGCCGAAATCTATCTTGAAACCTATATCTTCAACGCCGACTCGACGGCCGAGGCCGTGCGCGACGCGCTCGTTCGCGCCGCGCAGCGCGGCGTGCAGGTGCGCGTCCTGATCGACGCGATCGGTTCGCGTGAACTGCCTGCCGCGTGGCTGGAAGCACTGAAGACGGCGGGCGTCGCCGTCCTCAAGTACCGGCCGCTGGTCACCGGCTGGCGCTCGAATCCGAAAAGTCTGCGCCGATTGCACCGCAAGGTCGCGGTCGTCGACGCGCGCATCGCTTTTGTCGGCGGCATGAATCTGCTCGACGATTTCGAGCCGATTCGCTTTCCTGTCGCGCGTTTCGACTTCAGCGTCGAAGTGCAGGGGCCGCTGATCGTGGCGATCCATCAAAGTGTGCACCACCTGTGGCGTCTGGTCGCCTTGAGCCAACTGCAGCCAATCGACCGCAAGCATTCGGTTCACCCTTCCTGGCCGACCGACGGCCGCGTCCGCGCGGCTTTCGTGACGCGCGACAGCTTTGCCCATCGGCGTGACATCGAGCGCAGCTACCTGACGGCGCTTGCGCTCGCGCGCAGCGACATCCTGATTGCGAACGCCTATTTTCTGCCCGGCAACCGCTTCCGCAAGCTGCTGAAAAAAGCCGCGGCGCGTGGGGTGCGCGTGCAGCTGCTCGTGCAGGGGCATACCGACCATCCTTTTTTTCAGGCGGCGTCGCGCGCGCTCTACCAGGATCTTCTAGTCGCCGGCGTCAGCATCCGCGAGTATCAGGCGAGCGAGTTGCACGCCAAGGTCGCGGTCGTCGATGACCACTGGGCGACGGTCGGGTCGAGCAACATCGACCCGTTCAGTCTGATGCTCGCGCGCGAGGCGAACATCGTCGTCGACGACGTGGGGTTCGCCGCCGACCTGCGCGAGCGCCTGCAGCGCGCGGTGGACGAATCGGCCGCGCTCAGTGCCGCCGACTGGAAGATCCGTCCCTGGCGCCAGCGCCTGGCCTCGCGGCTTGCCTACGGGCTCGTGCGCTTTCTGCTTGGCGTCGCGCGGCTCGGGCGCTGGCTGTAACGCTGTCGTCCCAGCCGGGTTGCGTCGGGGGCGAGGCGCTGTAGCAGCAGCGTCGCCAGCATGGCGCAAGCCGCGTCAGAGCTTCGCCGCCTCGAATGTATCGCATTGCCCCGGGTCGCCTGTCTGCATGCCGCGCGCGAACCAGCGCATGCGCTGTTCCGACGCGCCGTGCGTGAAGGATTCGGGCACGACCGTGCCACGCGTCTGCCGTTGCAGGCGGTCGTCGCCGACCCCGGCCGCAGCGGCCAGCGCCTCTTCCGCATCACCCGGTTCGAGCACCTGACGCGTCTTGTCGGCGTGATGCGCCCAGACGCCGGCGAAACAGTCGGCCTGCAATTCCATGCGCACCTGCATCGCGTTGCCCGCGGCCTCGCCGGAGCGCTGACGCGCGGCGTGTACCTGCTGCGAGACGCCGAGCAGCGTCTGCACGTGGTGGCCGACCTCGTGGGCGACGACGTAGGCCTGGGCGAAATCGCCCGGTGCGTCGTGGCGCTGCGCGAGATCGTCGAAGAAGCTCATGTCGAGATAGAGCTTCTGGTCGCCCGGGCAGTAAAAAGGCCCCATCGCCGCTTCGGCAAACCCGCACGCCGACTGCACCGCACCCGAAAACAGCACCAGCGTCGGTTGCCGATATGGCTGGCCCGACTGCTGGAACAACGTGCCCCACACATCCTCCGTGTCGGCGAGCACGACGGACATGAATTCCTTGAGTCGCTCCTCCTCGGGCGACTGCGCGACCTGCTGCTCGGTCGCCGCCGGCCCGCCCACCTGGTTGAGCACCACCGACGGGTCGACGCCGAAATACATCGCGACGAGCGCGAGCACGATCGCGCCGATCCCGCCGCCGGCCAGCCCGCGGCCGCCGATCCGCATGCCGCGCCGATCTTCGATGTTGCTGCTGCGTCGTCCGCGTTCCCAGCGCATGGCGGTTTCCTCAAGAGGTACACCCGCTTCATTGTAGCCAGCACCCCGGGAGCGGCGCAGTCGCCGGAATGGCGACGGGCCTAGCCCGCGGGGGCCCGCTGAGGTGCAACAAAACAACACTTTTTTCGCCGGCAGCGTAAAAAACAACAGCTTTTCTTGCCGGGCTGAAGCGAGTCTGGATAATCGACCTCGTCCATCAAGCGCCTTGCATGTCGGACAGCTCTGCAGAGCTTCAATCGGTTTTATTTTTCTTTATTAGGAGAAAAGCAATGAAAAAATCCCTGATCGCCCTGGCCGTCGCCAGCGCCGTCTCCGCCCCGGCTTTCGCGGCCACCAGCAACGTCGACGTCTACGGCGTGCTGAACTTCGCCGTCGCGAGCATCGATTCCGACACCGGCACCGAAGATCGCCAGCTCTCGCTTGCTTCCCAGAACAGCCGCATCGGCTTCAAGGGCGCCGAAGACCTCGGCGGCGGCCTGTCCGCGATCTGGCAGATCGAGTCGACCGTTTTTCTGGACGAAAGCGGCGGCCCCTTCGCGACCCGCAACACCTTCGTCGGCCTCAAGGGCGGTTTCGGTAGCGTTCTGCTCGGCCGTCACGACACCCCGGTCAAGATGCTGCGCGGCAAGGTCGACAACTTCGGCGACACCCTGGCCGACTCGCGCAACCTGCTGGGCGCGAACGCCGTTTCTGGCTCGTCCTCCTATGATCTGCGTCCCAACAATACCGTGGTTTACATTTCCCCGAACCTCAGCGGCCTGACCCTGATGGCAGCCTACACTGCCGATCACGGCGTTTCTGGTGCGAGCGCAACCTTCCCCAGCTGCGTGGCCGGTGCGGATTGTAACGATCGCGACGGCTACAGCGTGTCCGCCGACTACGCCAACGGTCCCCTGATGCTGGGTCTGGGCTATGAGCGTCACAACACGCTGATCAATGCGACCAACGACGAAATCGACCGCAGCATCTGGCGCGCCGTCGCCGGCTTCAACATCGCCGATTTCAAGCTGGGCGCGGTGTACGAGCGCGCGTCGGGCGACGCCGCACTGGCGTCCGACGATCGCAACGGCTGGGGCCTGTTCGCCAACTACGCGCTGGGCAACGTCGTCCTCAAGGCCAACTACCTCACGGTCGGCGACTATGAGGGTGTGAACGACAGCGGCGCCAAGCAGTACACCGTCGGCGTCGACTACAACCTGTCCAAGCGTACGACCGCCTCCCTGTTCTACGCGCAGATCAAGAACGACACGAACGCCGGATTCGACATCGGCCGCGCCCAGGGCGTGAGCGACTCGACCACTGTCGCAAATGGCGCGGATCCTTCGACCTTCGGCCTCGGCCTGAAGCACTCCTTCTGATTCAACGCCGGGGCAACCCGGTTAGAAAGACGAAGTTTAAGCGGGCTCCTTCGGGGGCCCGTTTTGTTATTGCCTGCCGATGCCGTTTACGCCACCTTCACCTCCAAGTCGTGCATGATCTCGGCGACCTTGCCGAGCAAGATCGACGCCGAACAATAGTTGTCGGCGGAGAGCTTTACGACCGCTCACGCGATTGGATCGAGCGACGCGGATGGTCGTCTGTGGCCGATGAAACGCTTCTTTGTTTGTTACACTGGGGAAGTGAAATTCACACAGTATTTTCTGTCCATGCGGCAACGGCCGGACAGGGCCTCGATCCAACTGGAGTGGATTCAGTATGTGATCGATCACCCCGAGCGGGAGGTGATTCAGTCCGATGGGCGAATTCGCCGTTGGGCATCCATAGCGGAGGTCGAAGGCCGTTACCTGCGCGTGATTCTTCTACCGGACCGGGAAACCGTCCACAACGCATTTTTCGATCGGAGATTCGTGCCATGAAGATCAAATATTTCCAGGATACCGACACGCTTTATATCGAGTTCAAATCGACCCCGGTGAGCGAAAGCAGGGATCTGGATGAGAACACCCTGCTTGACCTGGACGCGGATGGAAATGTGTGTGGCATCACGGTCGAACATGCGCGCGATCGGGCCGATATTCCGAAATTTTCTTTCGAGCAAATCGCAGCGTAGCGATTGCTGCTCGGTGACGACGACGGGCGCTTCCGCGCCCGTTTGCATTTCTAAGCTTCCACTACCTCGAAATCGTGCGTGATCTCGGCAGTCTTTCCGAGCATGATCGACGCCGAGCAGTATTTCTCGGCCGAGAGCTTGACTGCCTGCTCGACGCGCTTGGGATCGAGCGATTTGCCGGTGACGGTGAAGTGCACGTGAATGCGCGTGAATACCTTGGGATCGGTCGGCGCGCGCTCGGCGTCGATGTCCGCGACGCAGTCGCTCACCTGTTGCCGGCCCTTGCGCAGAATGTGGACGACGTCGAAAGACGAGCAGCCGCCGAGACCCAGCAGCAGCATTTCCATCGGCCGCACGCCGAGGTTCTTGCCGCCTGAATCGGGCGAGCCGTCCATCACGACGGTGTGGCCGGATTCGCTCTGGCCGGCAAAGCTGACGCCTTCGATGAGTTTGACGCGGGCTTTCATGGGGTCCTCGGGTGGATGGGTTCAGTGTGTGAAGCAGCCCTCTGCGTGAACAGCGCTGCTAGAAATTCGAGCGGAGTTTGTACCACAGAATGCCCAGCCATTCGTGCAAGGCGAAGCTGCTGTCGCGCAGACCCGCCGGCGTCGGCAGCAGATCGAGAATGCGGTCGAGGTCGGTGCTGGCGAACTGGATGCCGGCGGGGATGACTTCGAGTTCTTGCGCCTCGAACAGCGGCACCGCACGGCGCAGGTGCCAGGCGTGGGTGACGAGCGCAATGCGATGGACGCCACTCTTTTTGAGCAGCGGCGCGGACAAGCGCGCGTTGTCCCAGGTCGTGAGCGCGGCGTCCTCGACCCAGCGGGGTTCGATCCCGTAGTCGTCGCGCAAGACTTGGGCGAGGATCTGGCCTTCGGCGAGCGTTCCGCCGCCGGGGTTGCCGCCGGTGACGAGCAGCGGCAGGCCGGTCGCGCGGTGTAGCCGAACTGCGTAGCGCAGGCGTTCGAGGCTGATGCCGTTGAGCGTGTCGCCGCCGTATTCGCGCGACGCCATGCGTCGGCCGCCGCTCAAAACGACGATTGCGTCGGCCTGCAATCGTGCAGGGTCCACCGGCACGCTGATCTCGAGGCTCTTGAGCAGCAGCCCGCCGACCCAGGGGGTGGACAGGGCGTAGAGCGCGGCGGTCGATACAAGGATCAGCGACATGGCAAGACGGGGGTTACGGCGGCGAATGGCGATGCCGGCGCCGAGCACGATCACGAGCGAAAGCGGCGGCAACAGCGCAATGGCGATCAGGTCGGTGGCGAGCCAGGCTGTCATGGCGCCGATTGTATGCGAGGTGGCCGCGCGACTTGCATCCGGCGTTTGACTTTGCGCGGGCGCCGCGGTTAAAATGCCCGGCTTTCCGAGAATGTCCTCTGTGCAGAGGTTGGGTCATGAAAACCTTTTCCGCTAAATCGCATGAAGTCAAACGCGACTGGTTCGTGGTTGACGCTGATAACAAAGTGCTGGGCCGCCTCGCGTCCGAGATCGCGCGCCGTCTGCGTGGCAAGCACAAGCCGGAGTTCACCCCGCACGTCGACACCGGCGATTACATCGTTGTCGTCAATGCGAGCAAGATGGTCGTGACCGGCAACAAGGGCCTCGACAAGAAATACTATCGCCACTCGGGCTATCCCGGCGGTATCTACGAGACCAACTTCGACAAGATGCAGGCGCGCTTTCCGGGCCGTGCACTGGAAAAGGCGGTCAAGGGCATGCTCCCCAAGGGCCCGCTCGGCTATGCCATGATCAAGAAAATGAAAATCTACGCGGGCGCGGACCATCCGCACGAGGCGCAACAGCCCAAGCCCCTCGACATCAATGTTAAGGCTGCATCATGATCGGTAACTACAACTATGGTACGGGTCGTCGCAAATCGTCGGTCGCCCGCGTGTTCATCAAGGCCGGCAGCGGCAAGATCGTCGTCAACGACAAGCCCGTCGACGAGTATTTTTCGCGCGAGACCGGTCGCATGATCGTGCGTCAGCCCCTCGTCCTGACCGACAACCTCAATCGCTTCGACATCATGGTCAACGTCGCCGGTGGCGGCGAATCCGGCCAGGCCGGTGCGGTTCGCCATGGCATCACCCGTGCGCTGATCGATCTCGACGCCGGAATGAAGCCGACGCTGAAGGCAGCCGGCCTCGTCACCCGCGACGCCCGCGAAGTCGAGCGGAAGAAGGTCGGCTTCCACAAGGCCCGTCGCCGCAAGCAGTTCTCGAAGCGCTGATCGCTTCGGCGCCCGAAAAAAGCCGCCCCGAACCGGGCGGCTTTTTTTGTGCCCGGGCGAGCGGCTACCTTACAATTACTCATCCATCGCAAGGAAGTTTCACCATGATCAAGGTCGGAATTGTGGGCGGCACGGGTTATACGGGCGTCGAGTTGCTGCGACTACTGGCGCGTCACCCCGAGGTCGAATTGAAGGCGATCACCTCGCGCAAGGAGGCTGGCATGCCGGTCGCCGACATGTTTCCCAATCTTCGCGGCCGGGTGGGTCTGGCTTTTTCCACACCCGAGGAAGCAGGGCTCGAGACGTGCGACGTCGTGTTCTTCGCCACGCCCAATGGGGTGGCGATGCAACAGACGCGTGCGCTGCTCGACGCTGGCGTCAAGGTGATCGATCTGGCCGCCGACTTCCGCATCAAGGACGTCGCCGAGTGGCAGAAGTGGTACAAGATGGAGCACGCCTGCCCCGACCTGGTCGACGAGGCGGTCTATGGTCTGCCCGAGATCAACCGCGACAAGATCAAGGCGGCACGCCTGATCGCCAACCCCGGTTGCTACCCGACTGCGGTGCAGCTCGGGTTTCTGCCGCTTCTGGAAGCAGGCGTCGCCGAAACCGGTACCCTCATCGCCGACGCCAAGTCCGGCGTGTCGGGGGCGGGCCGCAAGGCCGAGACCCATATCCTCTTCGCCGAGGCGGCCGACAACTTCAAGGCCTACGCGGTCGGCGGCCACCGTCATTGGCCGGAAATCAAGCAGGGGCTGGAGATTTTTGCAGGCGGACCTGTGGGTTTTACCTTCGTGCCGCACCTGACGCCGCTCATCCGCGGTATCCACGCCACGCTCTACGCCAGGGTGAGCGCGGACGTCGACCTGCAGGCCTTGTACGAGAAGCGTTACACGGACGAGGCTTTCGTCGATGTCATGCCGGCCGGTGCCTGCCCGGAGACCCGCTCGGTCCGTGGGGCGAACGTCTGCCGCATCGCCGTGCACCGCCAGCAGGGAAGCGACATGGTGATCGTGCTGTCTGTGATCGACAACCTGGTCAAAGGCGCCGCGGGGCAGGCGGTGCAGAACATGAACATCCTGTTCGGGCTGGCCGAGGATACGGCGCTGTCGGACGTCGGCATGCTCCCCTGAGCGCGGAACTCCGCGGCCCGCTCAGGGTCTTTGCTTGACGCAAGACGGGTGAAGCGGATAATCACCCCACACTTTTTCAAGGAGCATCACCATGAATGCAACCACCGAGATGGAATCCCCGCTCGTCTTCACCGACAGCGCCGCAAGCAAAGTCAAAAGCCTGATCGACGAGGAGGGTAACCCTGACCTCAAGCTGCGCGTGTTCGTGTCGGGCGGCGGCTGCTCGGGCTTTCAGTACGGCTTCACCTTCGACGAAGCACAAAACGCCGACGATACCGTTATGGTGAAAAACGGCGTGACCCTGCTCGTCGATTCGATGAGCTTCCAGTATCTGGTCGGCGCCGAAATCGACTATTCGGAAGGCCTCGAAGGCGCGCAGTTCGTGATCAAGAACCCGAACGCCACGACCACCTGCGGCTGCGGCTCGTCCTTCTCGGCCTGAGGCGCTGCGCGCCCGGCAGAAAGCGGCTTCGGCCGCTTTTTTCGTTTCCGGTCCGGCTTCAGGCCGGATGGATCGCGCCGAGTATGCGTTCCCCGCATGCGCCTGTCACGGCAGGCAGGTTGCCGGCTTCGCCGTGCATCGTCTGCCGGGCGAGCCAAGCAAACGCGAGCGCCTCGACCCAATCCGGGTCGATGCCCAGGTCGGCAGTCGTCGTGACGCGGACGTGCGGGAGGAGCGCCGCGATGCGCCGCATCAAGGCGCCGTTGTGCGCGCCGCCGCCACAGACGTAGAGTTCTTGCGCGCCGCGGCACTCCTGCGTCACGGCGTCGCAGAGCGAGACGGCGGTAAATTCGAGCAGGGTGGCCTGTACCGTGCCCGGCTCGAGCCTCTGCCCTAGTCCGGCCAGCGTCGTGTCGAGACTTTCCAGGTTGAACTGCTCGCGCCCGGCGCTTTTCGGCGGGCGCTGCTCCAGGTAGGGGTGGCGCAGCAATGCTTGCAGGAGTCCGGCGGCCACGCTGCCCTCGGCGGCCCAACTCCCATCGCGATCGTACCGGCTTCCCTGATGCCGATGGATCCACGCGTCCATGAGCATGTTGCCCGGCCCCGTATCCCAGCCCCGGATCGGGCCATTCGGCGGAAGGTCCGTGATGTTCGCGATCCCCCCGACGTTGGCAATGACCCGGTGAATCTCGGGATGGGCCAGCACGCGGGCGTGGAAGGCCGGGACCAGCGGCGCGCCCTGGCCGCCCGCCGCGATGTCGCGGCTTCGGAAGTCCGAGACGACGGCGATGCCCGCGAGTTCGGCCAGCAGCGACGCGTTTCCGATCTGGATCGTATAGCCGTCCCCCGGCCGGTGGCGCAGGGTCTGGCCGTGGCAGCCGATCGCGCGGATTTTGGCCGGATCGATGCCCTCAAGCAGCGCTCCGACCGCTTCGGCGTAGAGACGTGCCAGAGCGTTGGCGGCAAGCGCCGCGAGATGGACTTCGTCGGCCTGCGGCGTATGGAGCGCGAGCAACTGCGCGCGCAGGTCGTCGGGATAATGGATGTATCGGGTACGGAGCAGGCGAACTTGGTTGCCGGTGCCGATCTCGGCCAGGACCGCGTCTATGCCGTCAAGGCTGGTGCCGGACATGAGGCCGACGTAGGGTTCGGCCTCATGCGTGGGAACTGCGCTCAATCGAGTGCGGCGAGATTGGTGCCGCGCAGCAGGTGGAGTTTTTCAGACCAGGCGGCGGTCTGCTGGAGGAAGCGCGCGCGCTGCGCGTCGGCCAAGGGCGGCGACCCTGGCAGCTTGACGGTCATCGGGTTCTGCGGACGTCCGGCGATACGGACCTCGTAGTGGAGGTGCGGACCGGTTGAAGCCCCCGTCGAGCCGACATAGGCGATGAGCTGGCCCTGAGCGATGCTGCGCCCCGGGCGGATGCCGGTAGCGAAGGCGCTCAGGTGTGCGTAGTAGGTTTCGAATCCGTTGGGGTGTCGCAACACGACGAGATTGCCGTAGCCGCCGCGGCGCCCGGCAAAGACGACGGTCGCGTCGCCGGTGGCCTTGACCCGCGTGCCCGTCGGGGCGCCGAAATCGACGCCGGTATGGGCGCGGTGGAAGCCGTAAACCGGATGCTTGCGCGAGTTGCTGAAGCTCGAGGTTACGCGGGAAAACTCGAGCGGCGAGCGCAGAAAGCCTTTCTTGAGCGACTCGCCCTCGGGCGTGTAGTAGTCCTCACGTCCGAACGGATCCTGGAAGAGCACGGCGCGATACGGCTTGCCGGCGTTGACGAACTCGGCTGCCAGCAGCTTGCCGGGCGAAACCGGTTCGCCGTTGCGATAGTTGACCGTATAAATCACCGAGAAGCTGTCGCCGCGGCGCAGGTCCTCGCGGAAGTCGAGATTCGTCGAGAACGTCTCGGCCATCTGGTCGGCGATCTTGTCCGGTATTCCGGCGGCGTCGGTGGCGCCGTACAACGACAGCAGGATGCGGCCCGAGCGCATCACCACGCGAGTCTCCAGCGCGTCACTGGCCTCGGTCGCCACGTAGCCGTCGCCTTCCCGGGTCACGGTCATTGTCGGCGCGCCGCGCCGCTCGAACCGCAGCGACACGAGCTGGCCGTCCTGGGTGGTCGTCGCCTGGATGCGCTTGCCGGCGCGGATTTCCGCCGCGAGCGGACGCAGCGCCTTGTTTGACACGAGCTGCTGGATCTCCAGGTCGTCAAGCTGCAGGCGGGCGAGCGCGCTCGAGAGCGTGTCGCCGGATTGGATGGTGCTCTCGCGCTCGAACGTCATGTCCCCGCTACCGGCGTAGGAAGCGGGCAGGGCGATGCCTTCGATGACCGTCTGCGGCGTAATGCTGTTGGTGTTGGTGTCGGGTGCAAGGCCGAAGGCCGCGACGACCCCAAACAACGGTAGGCTCGACAGCGTGACCAGGGTACGCAATTTGAAGCGGCGTTCCGCTCCCGTCATGCGATCGGTTAAGATTCTCAGTTTGGTGAGCGGCATGGACCGTTTCCCTTCTGTAATCGAGCCGGGAGTCTACCACAAATGCCCCTCGGCGACTTTTTTGAATTCAAACAGCGGCTTACACACGCGTTTGAGCAAGCGGTGTTGCAGGATTACGGCCAGGATCGAGTGAAACTTGACCGGTGCGGGAGAGGAATTTGATGGAGCACGCATTGCAGGAGATCAAGCGTGGCGCGGACGAACTGCTGGTCGAGGCCGAGCTCGTCGAGAAGCTGAAAACCGGGCGGCCGTTGCGCATCAAGGCAGGATTCGATCCCACGGCCCCCGATCTCCATCTTGGGCATACGGTCTTATTGAACAAGTTGCGACAGTTCCAGGTTCTCGGTCACCGGATTGTTTTCCTGATCGGGGATTTCACCGGGATGATCGGCGACCCTACCGGCAAGAATGCGACCCGCCCGCCGTTGACGCGGGAGGCGGTCGCCGAGAACGCCAAGACCTATCAGGAGCAGGTATTCAAGGTGCTCGACCCGGCCTTGACCGAGGTGCGCTTCAACTCCGAGTGGATGGAAGGCTTGGGATCGGTCGGGATGATCCGGCTCGCGGCAACGCATACGGTCGCGAGAATGCTGGAGCGGGACGACTTCCAGAAACGCTACAGCAGCCAGAAGCCGATTGCGATCCACGAGTTCCTCTACCCCCTGATCCAGGGTTACGACTCGGTCGAATTGAAGGCCGACGTCGAACTGGGCGGCACCGACCAGAAGTTCAACCTGTTGATGGGCCGGGAATTACAGAAGCACTACGGGCAGCCGCCGCAGTGCATTCTGACCATGCCGCTTCTCGAGGGCACGGACGGCGTCAACAAGATGTCGAAGTCGCTCGGCAATTACATCGGGATCAACGAGGCGCCGGGGCAGATTTTCGGCAAGCTCATGTCGATTTCTGACGCGCTGATGTGGCGTTATATCGATCTGCTTTCGTTCGAGTCCATCGCCAGGATCGAAGGCTGGCGGTCCGACGTCGCGGCCGGCCTGAACCCGCGTGAGGTAAAGGTTGCGTTCGCGCAGGAAATCGTCGGCAGGTTCCACGGGGACAAGGCCGCACGCGACGCTGTGGCCGAGTTCGAGGCGCGATTCCAGCGTGGGGTCTTGCCAGACGATATGCCCGAAGTGGATCTGCACGGCATTGACGGTGGCCTCCCGGTGCCGCAGCTGCTCAAGCAGGCGGGACTCGTTTCCAGCACCTCGGACGCGATCCGCCAGATCGCCGGCGGCGGGGTCAGGCTCGACGGCGAGCGGGTGACGGACAAAGGCCAGAGCGTGCCCGCCGGCGCGACGGTCGTCGCGCAGGTCGGCAAGCGGAAATTCGCTCGCGTGACGGTCATTTGAAAAAAGTTCTGCGATAGCTGTTGACGAAGCTTTTTTGCTCTGTAGAATGCGCACCTCTTCGATGAACAACGCAGTCGTGCGTCGAAGCAGTAACAAGGATTGACGCCGTTTAGAAGCGGCGGGTTTCGAAAATAAGTGTTGACGTATTCTGTAAGTTCTGTAGAATGCGCACCTCTCGAAACGGCGACGCTGAGTTGTGGTGTTGTTGCAATCGATTGATCTTTAACAATTTACAGCCGATAGGTGTGGGTGTTGTTGCGGCGGTCGGGCCTGGTTTTCCGGGCCTGACGACTAGCATAAATGCTCACACTTGAATCAAGAGTCGCCGAGAGGCGGCTCGAGTTTGAGTTGAGCGCCGAAGTATTTGAAGTAATTGCAGTGATTGAACTGAAGAGTTTGATCCTGGCTCAGATTGAACGCTGGCGGAATGCTTTACACATGCAAGTCGAACGGCAGCACGGGAGCTTGCTCCTGGTGGCGAGTGGCGAACGGGTGAGTAATGCGTCGGAACGTACCGAGTAATGGGGGATAACGCACCGAAAGGTGTGCTAATACCGCATACGCCCTGAGGGGGAAAGTGGGGGACCGCAAGGCCTCACGTTATTCGAGCGGCCGACGTCTGATTAGCTAGTTGGTGGGGTAAAGGCCTACCAAGGCGACGATCAGTAGCGGGTCTGAGAGGATGATCCGCCACACTGGGACTGAGACACGGCCCAGACTCCTACGGGAGGCAGCAGTGGGGAATTTTGGACAATGGGCGAAAGCCTGATCCAGCCATTCCGCGTGAGTGAAGAAGGCCTTCGGGTTGTAAAGCTCTTTCAGCTGGAAAGAAACGCTCCGGGCGAATATCCCGGGGTAATGACGGTACCAGCAGAAGAAGCACCGGCTAACTACGTGCCAGCAGCCGCGGTAATACGTAGGGTGCGAGCGTTAATCGGAATTACTGGGCGTAAAGCGTGCGCAGGCGGATTGTTAAGCAAGATGTGAAATCCCCGGGCTTAACCTGGGAATGGCATTTTGAACTGGCAGTCTAGAGTGCGTCAGAGGGGGGTGGAATTCCACGTGTAGCAGTGAAATGCGTAGAGATGTGGAGGAACACCGATGGCGAAGGCAGCCCCCTGGGATGACACTGACGCTCATGTACGAAAGCGTGGGTAGCAAACAGGATTAGATACCCTGGTAGTCCACGCCCTAAACGATGTCAACTGGTTGTTGGGGGAGTGAAATCCCTTAGTAACGAAGCTAACGCGTGAAGTTGACCGCCTGGGGAGTACGGTCGCAAGATTAAAACTCAAAGGAATTGACGGGGACCCGCACAAGCGGTGGATGATGTGGATTAATTCGATGCAACGCGAAAAACCTTACCTACCCTTGACATGTCCGGAATCCTGCAGAGATGCGGGAGTGCCCGAAAGGGAATCGGAACACAGGTGCTGCATGGCTGTCGTCAGCTCGTGTCGTGAGATGTTGGGTTAAGTCCCGCAACGAGCGCAACCCTTATCATTAGTTGCTACGCAAGGGCACTCTAATGAGACTGCCGGTGACAAACCGGAGGAAGGTGGGGATGACGTCAAGTCCTCATGGCCCTTATGGGTAGGGCTTCACACGTCATACAATGGTCGGTACAGAGGGTTGCCAAGCCGCGAGGTGGAGCCAATCCCAGAAAGCCGATCGTAGTCCGGATTGTTCTCTGCAACTCGAGAGCATGAAGTCGGAATCGCTAGTAATCGCGGATCAGCATGTCGCGGTGAATACGTTCCCGGGTCTTGTACACACCGCCCGTCACACCATGGGAGTGGAATCTGGCAGAAGTAGGTAGCCTAACCGCAAGGAGGGCGCTTACCACGCTGGGTTTCATGACTGGGGTGAAGTCGTAACAAGGTAGCCGTAGGGGAACCTGCGGCTGGATCACCTCCTTTCTAGAGAAAGCTGCTGCAACACTCACACCTATCGGTTGTCGATAAGAAGCTGTTTCGATGGATGGAACGGCGAGACCGGGCTTGTAGCTCAGTTGGTTAGAGCACACGCTTGATAAGCGTGGGGTCGCTGGTTCAAATCCAGCCAGGCCCACCAGATAGCGTGGTGGCTTGGCCGGATGCTGATTGGCTCTGAACTTTGAGAGTCGAGCAGCGCAAGGCGCGAGACGCCGCCGTGTGCTGGTGCACACAAGGCGTTGAGCAACGCCGCGATGCGAAGGCTATCGAAGTTCAGAGGGGGATTAGCTCAGCTGGGAGAGCACCTGCTTTGCAAGCAGGGGGTCGTCGGTTCGATCCCGTCATCCTCCACCACTATCCAGGGATCAGGGGTCGGGATTAAGGGTCGGGAAAAACGCAGTACCTATCTGTGTGAATCTGTGTGAATCGTAAGCAGTGAAGTCGCTGACTTTAGTGCTTACGCGTTATGCGTAACGGCTGTTCTTTAACAATTTGGAAGAAGGTGATGCATTTGTGATGAATGCATCAACATGGGTTGAAATTGTATCGACCCTGTCACCTGGAATATTGGGTTCAGTGATGAGCCTGATGCCGAGCTGGGTGGTGGGGTAGCAAACACATCTGTAATGCGAGACTGGATGATCGCAAGAGAATTCAGTCCTCAAAATTATAGGGTCAAGCGACTAAGTGCATGTGGTGGATGCCTTGGCGACTACAGGCGATGAAGGACGCGTAAGCCTGCGATAAGCTTCGGGGAGCTGGCAATAGAGCTTTGATCCGGAGATTTCCGAATGGGGGAACCCGGCCCTTTGGGCCACTCCCACCTGAATACATAGGGTGGGTAGAGCGAACGCAGTGAACTGAAACATCTAAGTAGCTGCAGGAAAAGAAATCAACCGAGATTCCCATAGTAGTGGCGAGCGAATTGGGAAGAGCCTTCATGATTTAGCATTCTTGTTAGTGGAACAGTCTGGAAAGTCTGGCCATAGTGGGTGATAGCCCCGTACGCGAAAACAAGAGTGTGGAACTAGGCATGAGACAAGTAGGGCGGGACACGTGAAATCCTGTCTGAACATGGGGGGACCATCCTCCAAGGCTAAATACTCGTAGTCGACCGATAGTGAACCAGTACCGTGAGGGAAAGGCGAAAAGAACCCCGGGAGGGGAGTGAAATAGATCCTGAAACCGCATGCATACAAACAGTGGGAGCCCCTGCTTCAAGCACCTTCGATTCTTTCGAGGAGCGAGCGCAAGCGAGCGACTCAAAAGTAATTAAGAAGGAGTGAAATGGGTGCTGCAACGCGCAGCGTTGTAGTGGCCCTGCGAGAACACCCGGAGGGTGTTTGAAGCAGGGGTGACTGCGTACCTTTTGTATAATGGGTCAGCGACTTACGTTCCGTTGCGAGCTTAACCGAATAGGGGAGGCGAAGCGAAAGCGAGTCTTAATAGGGCGCATAGTAGCGGGGCGTAGACCCGAAACCGGATGATCTATCCATGGCCAGGATGAAGGTGCGGTAACACGCACTGGAGGTCCGAACCCACTAATGTTGAAAAATTAGGGGATGAGCTGTGGATAGGGGTGAAAGGCTAAACAAATCCGGAGATAGCTGGTTCTCCTCGAAAGCTATTTAGGTAGCGCCTCATGTATCACTCACGGGGGTAGAGCACTGTAATGTTAGTGGGGGTCATTGCGACTTACTGCGGCATAGCAAACTCCGAATACCGTGAAGTGCGAGCATGGGAGACAGACATCGGGTGCTAACGTCCGGTGTCAAGAGGGAAACAACCCAGACCGACAGCTAAGGTCCCAAATGACGTGCTAAGTGGAAAACGATGTGGGAAGGCATAGACAGCTAGGAAGTTGGCTTAGAAGCAGCCATCCTTTAAAGAAAGCGTAATAGCTCACTAGTCGAGTCGTCCTGCGCGGAAGATGTAACGGGGCTAAGCACGTAACCGAAGCTTCGGATATGCACTTTGTGCATATGGTAGAGGAGCGTTCTGTAAGTCTGCGAAGGTGTCCTGTAAGGGGTGCTGGAGATATCAGAAGTGCGAATGCTGACATGAGTAGCGATAAAGGGGGTGAAAGGCCCCCTCGCCGAAAACCCAAGGTTTCCTGCGCAACGTTCATCGGCGCAGGGTGAGTCGGTCCCTAAGGTGAGGCAGAGATGCGTAGCTGATGGGAAACGGGTCAAAATTCCCGTACTTTCGTTTACTGCGATGTGGGGACGGAGAAGGTTAGGTGAGCCGGGTGTTGGATGTCCCGGTTTAAGTGCGTAGGCAGATCCCTTAGGCAAATCCGGGGGGTTAATGTCGAGACACGATGACGGTGCTCCATTGGAGCCGAAGTCACTGATACCAAGCTTCCAAGAAAAGCCACTAAGCTTCAGGTAAACGAGAACCGTACCGCAAACCGACACAGGTGGGTAGGATGAGAATTCTAAGGCGCTTGAGAGAACTCGGGTGAAGGAACTCGGCAAATTGGTACCGTAACTTCGGGATAAGGTACGCCCCGGTAGGTTGTAGCGACTTGCTCGCGAAGGCCGATGGGGTTGCAGTGAAATGGTGGCTGCGACTGTTTAATAAAAACACAGCACTCTGCAAACACGAAAGTGGACGTATAGGGTGTGACGCCTGCCCGGTGCCGGAAGGTTAATTGATGGGGTGCAAGCTCTTGATCGAAGCCCCGGTAAACGGCGGCCGTAACTATAACGGTCCTAAGGTAGCGAAATTCCTTGTCGGGTAAGTTCCGACCCGCACGAATGGCGTAACGATGGCCACACTGTCTCCACCCGAGACTCAGCGAAGTTGAAATGTTTGTGAAGATGCAATCTCCCCGCGGCTAGACGGAAAGACCCCATGAACCTTTACTGTAGCTTTGCATTGGACTGTGACGGGACTTGTGTAGGATAGCTGGGAGCCTGTGAAGCGAGGTCGCTAGATCTCGTGGAGGCGTCGTTGAAATACCAGCCTGGTGTCGTTGCGGTTCTAACCTGGGTCCATTATCTGGATCGGGGACCGTGCATGGTGGGCAGTTTGACTGGGGCGGTCTCCTCCCAAAGTGTAACGGAGGAGTACGAAGGTCTTCTAGGTACGGTCGGACATCGTACTGATAGTGCAATGGCAAAAGAAGGCTTGACTGCGAGACTGACACGTCGAGCAGGTGCGAAAGCAGGTCATAGTGATCCGGTGGTTCTGTATGGAAGGGCCATCGCTCAACGGATAAAAGGTACTCTGGGGATAACAGGCTGATTCCTCCCAAGAGTTCATATCGACGGGGGAGTTTGGCACCTCGATGTCGGCTCATCACATCCTGGGGCTGTAGCCGGTCCCAAGGGTATGGCTGTTCGCCATTTAAAGTGGTACGTGAGCTGGGTTTAAAACGTCGTGAGACAGTTTGGTCCCTATCTGCCGTGGGCGTTGGAAGATTGACGGGGGCTGCTCCTAGTACGAGAGGACCGGAGTGGACGTGCCTCTGGTGTACCGGTTATGACGCCAGTCGTATCGCCGGGTAGCTAAGCACGGAAGAGATAAACGCTGAAAGCATCTAAGCGTGAAACTTGCCTGAAGATAAGTCTTCCCTGGCACCTTGAGTGCCCTGAAGGGTCGTCGAAGACCACGACGTTGATAGGCGGGGTGTGGAAGCGCAGTAATGCGTTAAGCTAACCCGTACTAATTGCCCGTGAGGCTTGATCCTATAATTTTGAGAAGCAGTGCAAAGTGTGAAAGCACGGTACAGCTCAACCCAACACCTTCTTCCAGACACACCAAACGGTGTGATCGAACAGCCAACCAGACAATCCGAATGCGGGATTGAGGACAACCTCTCTCCCCACCCCTTTGTCTGACGACCATAGCAGAGTGGAACCACCCCTTCCCATCCCGAACAGGACGGTGAAACGCTCCCGCGCCAATGATAGTAGGCATTCGCCTGTGAAAGTAGGTCATCGTCAGACTCCTTATACCTCCGGCATCAACACCGGATACCGAAAACCCCCTCCCACAAAGAGGGGGTTTTTTATTGCGCGACGCGGGAACCGGAGCCGCGCGCTACAGCGATGTAGAATCGTCCCGTGCACACACGACTCCACAAGGACCTTTTCCCGATCCTGCGCCGTCTCGGCGACGGCCGCTTCCACTCCGGAGAAGGGCTTGCCCAGGAATTCGGCCTCTCCCGCTCCACGGTTTTCAACGTGCTTGCCCAGGCCCAGGAAATGGGTCTCACGATCCATGCGGTCCGCGGCCGGGGCTACCAGGTCCCGCGCCCGGTCGAATGGCTCGACCGGCGAGCGCTCGAGCGGGCGCTCGGCGCCCGGGCGGCACGCTATTCGTTGCACCTGCTCGATGACGTCGAGTCGACCAATGCCTGCGTAATGAGCGCAGCGCTAGGGGGCGCCCCCGACGGCACGCTCTACTGCGCCGAGCATCAGGCAAACGGCAGGGGACGGCGCGGCAGGCGCTGGCATTCGGTGCTCGGCGGCGGGCTGACCTTTTCCCTGCTGTGCCGTTTCGAAACCGGATTGCAGTCGCTGGCCGGCCTGAGTCTTGCCGCGGGACTCGCCGTCGCGCGCGCCGTCAACCGTCACAGCCGGCACCCGGCGCGTTTGAAGTGGCCGAACGACGTGTTGGTGGACCACCGGAAGCTCGCCGGGATACTCGTTGAAGTGCAGGGCGACATGCATGGGCCCGCTTTTGCGGTCATCGGTATCGGGATCAACGTGCGGCTCGACGCGGCACAAAGAGACGCGGTCGACCAGGCCTTGATCGATCTCGCCGAGATAGGCGTGACGGTCGGGCGCAACCGTTTGCTCGCGGACTGTTTACTCGAACTGGATACCGTCCTGGCGCAATTCCGCCAGCAGGGCTTCGCCGGCTTGCGTGAGGCGTGGCTCGCGCTCGACGCCTACGCCGGACGGTGCGTGACCCTCAGCCTGCCCGATGCGCGCAGCGTGAACGGCGTCGCCTCCGGCGTCGACGAAACGGGCGCCTTCCTGTTGCAGGCGCCAAACGCGAGCGTGGCGCCCTATAGCGGTGGCGAAATCAGCCTGCGTCTGGACGCGCGCCGATGAGCGGATGCCGTATCTTGCTCGACGCCGGTAACTCCAGCCTCAAGTGGGCCGTCGTCGAGGACGGAACATGGCTCGCCCGCGGCCGCAGCGACTACAGTGACCTGTCGGCCGTAGAGGCGGAATTGGACGCGGGGTCGGAATGCTTCATCGCGAGCGTGGCAAGCCGGGTCTACGAGGAGAAGCTGGCGGCCCTGCTGACGGCGGCCGGCTGTTCGGCCGTCTGGCTCAAAAGCGAAGCGGCTTTCGACGACGTGACGAACGACTATCGTGATCCGACACAGCTCGGCGTGGATCGCTGGATGGGTCTGGTCGCGGCGCGCGCGCGCCGACGCGCCCCGACGCTCGTCGTGTCGGCCGGAACGGCGATGACGGTCGACGCCTTGTCCGGCGACGGCAGCTTCCTCGGTGGACTCATCGTGCCGGGGGTGGCGTTGATGCAGCGGTCCCTGCAACAGGGGACGGCGGGCGGCGCAGCCGCCGGTGGCGCGTGGCAGGCGTTTCCCCGTTGTACTGCGGATGCGGCATATAGCGGAATCATCGCCGCGCTATGCGGGGCCGTGGAGGGCCAGCACGTGCGGCTGGCGGCGCATGAGGGCATCTCGCCGGCCTGCCTGATCACCGGCGGCGGGGCCGAGACACTGCTTCCGCATTTGGGGGTCGACGCCGAGCACGTGCCCACGCTCGTGCTCGAAGGTATCGAGCGCGTCGCGCGCGCAGGGGGGCGAGGATGAAACGTCTGGCATGGTCCCTGCTGATCGCGAACGTGCTCGCGGCCGGTTTCTTCCTCGCACGCGATCACTGGCCGACGGCGAGCGCGCCGCACAGTGCACCTTTCAACGTCGACCGGCTCAGCCTTCGCCGCGGTGACGCACCGGCTGCGACCCCGCGGCCGAGTGCGCTGCCCGTCGAGGCCTTGTGCATCGAATGGCGGGGACTTGCGGCGGACGAATTCGCCCGGGTGCGCGAACAGTTGAAGACGATGGCCGGTGAGCGCGTCATGTCGTTCACCGAGATCCCCCTCGCCACGCGCCAATGGGTGCTTTTCCCGCCGCTGCCGAGCGCCGAGGCTGCCGCCGCGAAGGCGGATGAACTCGCGGCGGCGGGCGTGCAGGACGTCTTCGTCGTGCAGGACGGACCGTGGCGTAACGCGATTTCGCTCGGCCTCTACGGCAACGAGGAGGCGACCGCGCGGCGCGTGCGCGAACTCGAGGGCAAGGGGGTGTTCGGCACGCGGGTCGAACTGCTGCCGCGTCAAGGGACGGATTTCTACTTCGTGGTCCGCAGCGACGATCCCGACACGCTGAAAGACCTCGGCGCGATCAGGCAGGCGTATCCCAACAGCCAGCAGTCGCGCATCGCCTGTCCGCGCTGAAGCGGGGCTACGGAAAAAGGGAGCCGGAGCGCAGCAGGAAGTGAAGAACGATGCCGCCGAAGACCGCGGCGCCGAACCAGGTGTTGTGCAGGAACGCGCGGAAGCATTGGCGGGGATCGCGCTCCCGGATCAGCCGCAGGTGATAGACGGCGATCGCTCCGGCCGCCGCCAGCCCCGCGTAATACCAGCCGCTGAAGTCGCGCAGCGCACCGACCCAGGCGAGCAGTGCGAGCGTCGCGGCATAACAGAAGGCGATCGCCGTGAGATCGAAGCGGCCGAACGTGATCGCGGAGGTCTTGATGCCGATCTTGAGATCGTCCGCACGGTCGACCATCGCGTACTCGGTGTCGTACGCGATCGCCCAGAACACGTTTGCCGCCAGCAGGAGCCAGGCCTCGGCCGGCACCTCGCCCCACAGCGCCGCGTAGCTCATCGGGATGCCGAAGCCGAACGCGACGCCGAGATAGGCCTGGGGGATCGCAAAGAAGCGTTTCGTGAAGGGATAGCTCCCGGCAAGAAACAGCGCGATGAGCGAAAGCTTCAGCACCAGCGCATTCAAGGGCAGGATCAGCAGAAACGCGAGCAGCGACAGGCCGGCGGCGAGCAGCAGCGCTTCCTTCGGTGACACCTTGCCAGCAGCGATCGGGCGGTCGCGCGTGCGCGCGACGTGCGGGTCGAAATCCCGATCCGCGTAATCGTTGACGACGCAGCCCGCGGACCGCATCAGCACGACGCCCATGACGAAAATCCACAGGATCAGCCAGTCCGGGTCGCCGTTGCTCGCGAGCCATTGCGCCCACAGCGTCGGCCAGAGCAGGAGCAGGATGCCGATCGGCTTGTCCAGCCGCGCCAGTTTTTCGTAAAGCGAGAGACGCTCGGTAAGTGTCATGGCGTTAATAGGGCGGGCAAAAAGACTTCACTGACCAGCAGTGGGTGGCCGTCCAGGCAAAATACCGAGCGCCGCGCCCACAGTGCGCGCTCGGCGACCTCGGCATGGCGGCGCGCGGCGCAATAAAGCGGGTGCCGCGCGTCGACCCGGCGCATCGTCATGGCCAGACGGCGGACACGGGGGGTGCGAAACAGTGCTTCGCCGAGCGGTCTCGTGCCGAGCCGGGCGATGCCGTTCCATCCGCCGCGCAAGGCCGCGCGCGGCAGCACGCTGTGCGCGAAAACGCGGGCCTTGCCATCGCCGAGGAGCAGGACGTCGCGCACGTAGGCGCTTGCATCGCGCGCGAGGCCGAGCGCGCCGCTTTCGTCGGGAAAAGGCGCCGCGACGCCGCGCAGCACCGGAAGCACGCGGAAATCACGGTAACGGGACCGCAGGCGCTGGGTGAGCGAACCGCGATCGGACAGCCAGCCGCGCAGCGTCCGCGGCGCCTGGAAGGCATGGGGCAGCCAGCCATACTGCAGACCGGCCTGCCGGCAAACGTCGTCGCGCGTGGCGATCACTGCGAATCCAGGGCAAAACGCGCATTATGCCAAAGACGACGCCGTCCCCGGGCGGTGCTAGCATGGTGCCCGCCATTACGCGACCAGGAGGAGACCTGATGCCCTTGCCGATTTCGCTGCGCGCGGCGCTGGCATGCGCGGTGTTGCTGTCGCTGTTCGGCTGCTCGGGAAGCAAGCTCGTCGCGCGCGGGGCCGGACCGCTCATCGAGCACGGGGTCAGGGCGATGAACCGTGAAACCGATATCGAACTCGCCCGTGCGAGCCTCCCCGCGCAGTTGAAGATGATCGAGGCGCTGCTGCTCGCCGATCCCGGCAACGGCGCGTATCGCGTGCAGGCGGCGATGGGATTTCACGGCTACGCGCTCGGCTTCGTCGAAGCTGACGACCCGGCGCGGGCGCTCGCGCTCTACGAACGTGCGCGCGAACACGCGTTTCTCGCGCTCGAGACAGACGCCGGTCTCACGCGCGCCGCGCTTCTTGGTGATCTGACGGGGCTCGACGCAGCGCTCGCGCGCCTCGACACGGAAGCCGCGCCGGCGCTGTTCTGGGCCGCGTCGGCGTGGGCCAAGTGGATCGAGCTTCAACTCGACGAACCGGCGCGGCTCGATGAGTTGCCGCGCGTCGAGCACATGATGCGGCGCGTTCTCCAACTCGACGAGACCTATTATCACGGCGGCGCGCACGTATTTTTCGGCGTGTACTACGGCGGCCGCGCCCCCATGTTCGGTGGCGATTTCGCACGCGCGGAGACGCATTTTGCGCGCGCGAGGGCCCTGGCGCCGGGCTTCCAGTGGGTCGATGTGTACCGGGCGCGTTACCTGTTGCGCCAGCGCGGCGAGCGTGAGGCCTTTCACGCCGCGCTGACCGCCGTACGCGCGGCGGCCGCCGCTGCCGATCCGGAACTCAATCTGGCGAATGCGCTGGCCAGGAAGCAGGCGGAAGCGCTGCTCGCGCAAGAGGAGGAATTGTTTTGAGGATACGAAATGTCGTCCTGTTCGTGGGTGCCTTCTTCGCCGCGACCAGCAGCCACGCCGCCGACGCCTACGTCCTCAAGTTCGCGACGCTCGCGCCGGCCGGCTCGACCTGGATGAAGGCCTTCGACGCTTGGGGCAAGGAACTCGCGCGCGCGAGCCAGGGGCGGCTGGTCGTGAAGTTCTACCCGGGCGGCATCGCGGGCGACGAACCCGACATGCTGAAGAAGATACGCTTCGGCCAGTTGCAGGGCGCGGCGCTCGCGGGTCACGGCATCGGCGAGATTTTTCCCCCGGCGCGTATCCTCGAAGCGCCCTTCCTGTTTCGTGATCATGCCGAGATCGACGCGGTCCGTGCCCGCGTGCTGCCCGCGATCGAAAAAGGCTTTCGCGACAATCAATACGAGTTGCTCGCCTGGATGGAAGTCGGCAACGTGCACTTCTTCTCGACCAGGCCGCTCGCGAACCTCGACGAGCTCGCGCGCCGCCGCATCTGGCAGTGGCAGGGCGACCGCTTCATCGCCGCATTTTTCGACGCCAACGGCTGGGCGGCCGTGGCGCTGCCGATCACCGAAGTCTACCCGGCGCTCGCGACGGGACTCGTCGACACCGTCGTGAGCACGCCCCTCGCGAGCATCGCCCTGCAATGGTCGGGGAAGACGCCCTATATGAGCACGCGCGCGATGGCAACCGGAATCGGCGCCGTGGTCGTCTCGCGCAAGTTCTTCGGCGGTCTGCCTGCCGACTTGCAGGCCTTGCTGAAACGTACGGGCGGCCCGTTATCGCAAAGGCTGATCGCCGACACCCGGCGCGACGACAGCAAAGCGCTCGCGCTGCTGGCCCGCCGCACGCAGCCGATGACGGCGTTCCAGCAGGTCGACCTCGCGGCGCAGGCCGCGCGTGCACGCAAGACCGTCGAGGCGCTCGAAGCGGCGCGTTACCTCTCCGCCGAACTCGACCGCCAGGTGGACACCGCGCTCGCCGACCACCGCCGCGGCGCGGACTGAGGTGCCGCGCCTTCTGGGGGCCTTACGCCAACTCGAGCGGGCGCTGACCCGGCTCGAACTCGGCGTCGCGCTGCTCGCCTTCGCCGCCATGCTCGCGCTCTCACTCGCCGATATCGTCGGGCGCAACCTGCTCCATGCGACCGTGCCGGCGGGCGACGTCGTGCTGCGTCACCTCGTGCTGTGGGTCGCCCTGCCCGGCGCCGCGCTGGCGGCCGCTGCAGGCCGCCATCTGCACCTCGATCCTGCCAACCTCGCGGCCTGGCCGCGCTGGCGCAGGCTTAGCGCAATCCCCGTCAATCTGGTCGCCGCTGTCGTCTGCACGTTCCTCGCGCGTGCCGCGTGGGCGTTCTGGCTCGACGAATGGCGGCACCCCTCGGGCCAAGCCTGGCTGGCCTGGCTGAGCCTCATCCTGCCCGCTGCGTTCGCGCTGCTGACGCTGCATTTTCTGCTGCGGGCCGTCCTCGCCCGCGACGTGAAGACGCCATGACGCTGTTGCCGTTCGTGGCGCTGGCCTTGCTCGGCGTGCCGCTCTTCGTCGTGCTGGGCGCGGCGGCGCTCGTCGCGACCCGCGATGCGCAACTCGATTCCGCGCTCCTGATGGTCGAGTTCGCGCGGCTCGCCGCATCACCCAATCTGGTCGCGATTCCGCTCTTCGTGCTCGCCGGCGCGACCATGGGGCACGGCGGCGCCGGGCGCCGCCTGGTCCGCTTCTTCAACGCCTTGCTCGGATGGATGCCGGCGGGCATCGCCTGGGTTGCCGCCGCGTCGTGCATGCTCTTCACCGCTTTTTCCGGCGCGTCCGGCGTCACGATCCTCGCGCTCGGCGGTCTGCTGTATCCGATGCTCAAGGACGAGGGTTACCCGGAACGCTTCGCGCTCGGGCTCATCAGTTCGGGCGGCTCCATGGGGCTGCTGCTGCCGCCCAGCCTCGCGGTGCTGCTCTACGGCGTCGTTGCCCAGGTCGATATCGGCGATTTGTTCGTCGCCGGCCTGCTGCCGACGCTGCTGCTGTTCGTGATGGTCGGGAGTTATGCCGTCCGGCGGGGCGCGCGCGGGGCGCCGCGTCACCGCTTCCGATGGCGCGAACTCGCGGCCGCGGCGCGCGCGGGCTGGGCCGATCTGCTGCTGCCGATCGGCGTCGTTGCGGGCCTGGCTGCCGGGCTGTTGACCGTCGCCGAACTCGCCGCATGCAGTGCGCTCTACGCGCTCGTGCTCGAAACAGTGGTTCACCGCACGATCCGCGCGAAAGAACTCGCGTGGGTGGGCTACGAAGCGGCGACGCTGGTCGGCAGCATCTTCGTCATACTCGGCTTGAGCCTCGGACTGACCAATCTGCTGGTCGATGCCCAGGTGCCGATGCGCTTGCTCGATTGGGTCGTCGAGCAGGTGCACAGCCCGCTCGCTTTCCTGCTCTGGATGAACGCCGTCCTGCTCGTGGTGGGCTGCATGATGGATATCTTTTCCGCGATCGTGATCGTCACGCCGCTGCTCCTGCCGCTCGCGACCCATTTCGGGATCCACCCGCTGCACCTCGGCATCGTGGTTCTGGCGAACCTCGAGATCGGCTATCTGACACCGCCCGTGGGCATCAACCTCTACCTTGCCAGCCAGCGCTTCAAACAACCCGTGCTCACGGTGTTCCGTGCGACGCTGCCGTTCCTGCTGCTGCTGCTCGTCTGGCTGCTACTCCTCACCTACGTGCCCGCGCTGAGCCTCTGGAATCAAGGCATGCACGGTGCGGCGGCTCAGCTTCCGCTGTAGGCCTGGCGGCTTCCGAGCCAGCGCTCGACGTGGCGCGCGGCGACCTCGGGGCGCTCGCGCAGGCAGCGTTGCGCGAGGTCGCGCGCGCGCTCGAGCAAGGCGACATCGCGCTCGAGGTCGGCGAAACGCAGCATCGGCAGACCGCTCTGCCGCTGGCCGAGCAACTCGCCCGGTCCGCGCAGCAGCAGATCCTGGCGCGCGATCTCGAAGCCGTCGCTGTGTTCGAAAATCACCTTGAGCCGCGCCCGCGCGAGTTCGGACAGCGGCGTCTCGTACAACAGCACGCACACCGATTCGCGGGCGCCGCGCCCGACCCGCCCGCGCAACTGATGCAATTGCGCGAGCCCCATGCGCTCTGCGTGCTCGATCACCATGAGCGCCGCGTTGGGCACGTCGACGCCGACCTCGATCACGGTCGTCGCGACGAGCAGGTCGATCTCGTGAGACTGGAACGCCGCCATGACCGATTGCTTGTCCTCGGCCTTGAGCCGGCCGTGCACGAGGCCGATGCGCAGCCCGGGCAGCTGCTCGACGAGCGTGCCGTAGGTGTCCTCGGCGGTCTGCAGCTGCAGCTTCTCCGATTCCTCGATCAGCGGGCACACCCAGTAGGCCTGTCCGCCGCCCACACAGGCGTCGCGCACACGGGCGAGCACCTCGTCGCGGCGCGCGGCACTGACCAGCTTGGTCACGATCGGCGTGCGCCCGGGCGGGAGTTCGTCGATGGCCGAGACGTCGAGGTCGGCGAAAAAGCTCATCGCGAGCGTGCGTGGAATCGGCGTCGCGCTCATCATCAACTGGTGCGGCTCGGTGCCTTTGCCCATCAGCGCAAGGCGCTGGCCGACGCCGAAGCGGTGCTGTTCGTCGACGACGACGAGGCCGAGCCGGCAAAAGTTTCCGGCCTCCTGGAACAGGGCATGCGTGCCGAAGGCGAGGTCGGCCTCCCCGGCGGCGATCGCGCGCCACGCGGCTTCGCGTTCGGCACGGCGCTGGCTGCCCGAAACCCACCCGCTGCGCACGCCGAGCGCCGCAAGCGTCGGCGCGAGCTTGCGGTAGTGCTGCTCGGCCAGGATCTCGGTCGGCGCCATGAACGCGGCCTGCATGCCGTTCTCGACTGCCTGCAGGCAGGCGAGCGCCGCGACCACGGTCTTGCCGCTGCCGACGTCGCCCTGCAGCAGCCTGCGCATCGGATGCGGCGCGGCGAGGTCGGTACTGATTTCCTGCCAGGCGCGGGCCTGCGCCGCGGTCAGTTCGAAAGCGAGGGTGTCGACGAAGGCCGCGGTCAGGCGGCGCCGGTGCGGAAGCGGCAAAGTCGTGCGCGCCTCGCGCGCCTGGCGGGACGTCGCCAGCGACAGCTGCTGCGCCAGCAGTTCGTCGAAGGCGAGCCGCTGCCAGGCGGGGTGGGCGCGCGATTCGAGCGCATGCTGCGCGCAGCCGGGCGGCGGCTGGTGCAGCAGGCGGATGCTCGATTCCAGTTCCGCGAGGCCCAGTTCTTCGCGCCATTCGGGCGGCAGCGTCTCATCGATGGGCGCGGCGAGCGCGCGCTCGATCAGCTTGCGCAGGCTCGCCTGGCCGAGTCCGGCGGTCGTCGGGTAGACCGGCGTCAGCCCGGCCGGCAGCGGGGTGTCGTCGTCGGCCTTGGCGAAACGCGGGTGCACCATCTCCAGACCGAGGAAGCCGCCGCGGACTTCGCCATTGAAGCGGAAGCGCGCCCCGGCCTGGAACGCCTTGAGGTGGCTGGGATAGAAGTGCAGGAAGCGGACGCCGAGCACGCCGCTGTCGTCCTCGACGATCAGCGTCAGCATGCGCCGCGGACGATAGGTGACCTTCGCTTCGCGCACGCAGGCCTGCACCTGCGCGGTCTGTCCCGGCAGCAGTTCGCCGATCGGCGTGATCCGCGTTTCGTCTTCCCAGCGCAGCGGCAGGTGGAGGATCAGGTCGCTGTCGCGCTTGAGACCGAGCTTGGCGAGCTTGGCCGCAAGCGCCGGACTGACCGGAAAGGAAAACGGCGAAGCCGTCTTCAAGCGCGCGATCTAGGCAAGGGCCATGACGGCGTCGGCCTCGACCAGTGCGCCGCGCGGCAGGGCAGCGACGCCGACCGCAGCCCGCGCCGGGTAGGGGGCCTTGAAGTAGGCCGCCATGATCTCGTTGACCTGCGAAAAGTTTCCGAGGTCGGTGAGGAAGACGTTGAGCTTCACCACGTCGGCGAGCGAGCCGCCGGCCGCCGCGGCGACCGCGGCGAGATTTTTGAACACCTGATGGATCTGCGCTTCGATGCCGTCGACCAGTTGCATGGTCGACGGATCGAGCCCGATCTGCCCCGACAGGTACACGGTGTTGTCCACGCGGATTGCCTGCGAGTAGGTACCGATCGCGGCGGGGGCGTCGGCGGTCTGGATGATGCGCTTGTCCATGCTGGATCCTGAAGCAGAAGAATTTATTGGAGGGGGGCCGCGCGGCCGTCTTTCTTGCCCTTGATGCGGAAGATCCGGACGACGTCGGGCAGCATGCGCAGGCCGCGCATGACGCGCGCGAGGTGGGCGCGATTTTCGACCTGGACCGTGAAGAACAGCACGGTGTACGGGCTGCCGTCCTCTTCCTCCATCGACACGTTGCCGATGTTCGAGCCGTGTTCGGCGATCGAGGCGGCGACCTTGGCCAGAACGCCGCGCTTGTTGCCGACGACGACCTTGATCGAGACGTCGAACATGCGGCCCGGCTCGGCCTCCCATTCGACGTCGAGCCATTTCTCGGGATCGGTGCGGAAGGCGCGGATCGACGGGCAGTCGTGGGTGTGGATGATGAGGCCGCGGTCCTTGTGGATGAAGCCGAGAATCGGGTCACCCGGAATCGGATGGCAGCACTGCGCCAGTTCGACCGCGATGCCTTCGGTGCCGCGGATGCTGATCGCGTGCGGATGCGCGGGCTCGCCGGTCTTCTCGCCCTGAACGTGCAGCAGCTGGTGGGCGACGACGAGCGGCAGCTTGCGGCCGAGGCCGATCCCGGCGAAGAGTTCGTCGCGGGTCTGCAGGCCGTAGTCCTTGACGACGCGATCCCACACCGTGGGGTCGGCTTCGGCGCCCGGATGCAGCGCCTCGATCGCGTTCCTGAGCAGGCGTTCGCCGAGCGCCGCGGCTTCCTCGACCCGCGTGTTGCGCAGGTAGTTGCGGATGTGCGAGCGCGCCTTGCCGGTGACGACGAAGTTGAGCCAGGCGGCGTTGGGGCTCGCGTTCGACGCGGTCAGCACCTCGACGTGATCGCCGTTCCTGAGCTGCGTGCGCAGCGGCATCAGCTCGTAGTTGATCTTGACCGCGATGCAGCGGTGGCCGACGTCGCTGTGCACGGCGAAGGCGAAGTCGACCGCGGTCGCCCCGCGCGGCAAGGCCATGATCTTGCCCTTCGGCGTGAACACGTAGACCTCGTCGGGGAAGAGGTCGACTTTGATATGTTCGAGGAATTCGGGCGAGTCGCCGTGGTCGGCCTGGATGTCGAGCAGCGACTGCAGCCAGCGGTGGGTGCGCGTCTGCACGTCGTTCAGCGCGGTGTCGGCCGATTTGTACATCCAGTGCGACGCGACGCCGGACTCGGCGAGACGGTTCATGTCGACGGTGCGGATCTGGACTTCGATCGGCGTGCCGTTGGGGCCGAACAGGATCGAATGCAGCGACTGGTAGCCGTTGGCCTTGGGGATCGCGATGTAGTCCTTGAACTTGCCCGGAATCGGCTTGTAGAGCGCATGCAGCGCGCCGAGCGCGAGGTAGCAGGCGGGCTGGTCCCGCACGACGACGCGAAAGCCGTAGATGTCGAAGACCTCGGAAAACGCGAGGTTTTTCTCCTGCATCTTGCGGTAGATGCTGTAGAGGTGCTTTTCGCGGCCGCTGATCGCGGCCTCGATCTTGCATTGCTCGAGCTTTTCCTGCAGCGCGACCTTGACCCGTTCGACCAGCTCGCGACGGTTGCCCCGCGCGGCCTTCACCGCCTTGGCGAGCACCTGGTAGCGGTTGGGATGGCTGTAGCGGAAGCCGAGATCCTCGAGTTCCTGGTAGACCGAGTGCAGGCCGAGCCGGTTGGCGATCGGCGCGTAGATCTCCAGCGTTTCGGTCGCGATGCGGCGGCGCTTTTCGGCGGGCATCGCGCCCATCGTGTGCATGTTGTGCAGGCGATCGGCGAGCTTGACCAGGATCACGCGGACGTCCTGCGCCATCGCCAGCAGCATCTTGCGGAAGTTTTCCGCCTGCGCGTGCTGCTCGGATTCGAAGGCGAGCTTGTCGAGCTTGGAGACGCCGCCGACCAGCACCGCGACGGCCTTGCCGAAGCGGGCTTCGATCTCGCCGGCCGTCGCCGGCGTGTCCTCGACGACGTCGTGCAGCAGGGCGGCGCAGAGGGTCTGGGCGTCGAGATGCCAGTCCGCGAGGATCGCGGCGACGGCGAGCGGATGGGAGATATAGGGTTCGCCGCTCTTGCGAAACTGCCCTTCATGGGCGCTGCGGCTGAATTCGTAGGCCTGTTCGAGCTGAGCGACATCTTCCGGCCCGAGGTGGGCCAGATGCTCGCGCAGTGTGTCGAAGCCGTGCGTCATTGCCGGCGCACGCGGGGCGGGCGCCGGCTTGCGGGTGCGCGAGTTTTCAGGCGCGGCCCCGGTTGAGGATTTCACGACCGACCTTGCCTGCCGCGATCTCGCGCAGCGCGGTGACGATGGGTTTGTCCTTCGATTCGACCATGGGCTGCGAGCCCTGGGCCAGCTGGCGGGCGCGGTAGGTCACGGCCAGCGTGAGTTCGAAACGGTTGGGGATGTTGTCAATGCAATCATCGACGGTGATGCGGGCCATGGGGATACTCCTGCTTCGGGCGTTTCAAATGCGTCGGAATTCCCCGAAAAGGGCGGCGTGGCGTTTCAGCTGGCGCTGCGCTTCGAGGCGAATGCTGCGGGTGATCGCGACCAGATCCTGGAGGGCGTGGTCGAAGTCATCGTTGACGATTATATAGTCGAACGCCTCGGCATGAGCGACGTCGTGCGCCGCCGCGGCGAGCCGGCGCTCGATGATTTCCGGGCTGTCCTGGCCGCGTCCGGTCAGGCGCGTGCGCAAGGCGCTGAAGGTCGGCGGCAGGATGAATATCGACGTCGATTGCGGGAAGTGCCGCTTGACCTGCTCGGCGCCCTGCCAGTCGATCTCCAGCAGAAGGTCGCGCCCGGCGTCGAGTTCCTGCCCGATGCGGCCCCGGGAGGTGCCGTAGAAGTTGCCGTACACCTCGGCGTGTTCGAGAAATTCGCCGTCGGCCAGCATTTTCTCGAAGGTGTCGCGCGCGACGAAGTGGTAGTCGCGGCCGTCGCTCTCGCCCGGACGCGGGGCGCGCGTGGTGTGGGAAACGGACAGGCGGATCGCCGGGTCGCTCTTCAGCAGCGCCTTGACGAGGCTGGTCTTGCCGGCGCCGGAGGGGGCGCTGACGATGTAAAGAACACCAGGGCTGGCGGGGGGGGTCATGGTTGCTCCGGATCGCTCATTCAATATTCTGCACCTGCTCGCGCATCTGCTCGATCAGCACCTTGAGTTCGAGCGAGGTGCGCGAGGTCTCGACCGCGACCGACTTCGAGCCGAGCGTGTTCGCTTCGCGATGCAATTCCTGCATCAGGAAGTCGAGGCGCTTGCCGACCGCGCCGGACTGATCGAGCACGCGCCTCACCTCGGTGAAGTGGGTAGCCAGGCGCGACACTTCCTCGTCGACGTCGACCTTCTGGGCGGCGAGCGCCACTTCCTGGGCGAGCCGCTCGTGGCCGGCCTCGCCGAGGGCCTCGCGCAGGCGCTCGCCGAGTTTCTCGCGCTGGGCTGCGGCAAGAACGGGCAGCAGCGGCTTCAGGACGGCGACCTGCGCCTCGGCGGCATCGAGGCGATCGAGGATGTGCTGCCGCAGCTTGGCGCCTTCGCGGCGCCGGCTTTCCACGAGTTCGTCGAGGGCTGCGCGAAACCCGGCGAGCGCTGCCTCGTCGAGCGTCGCCTGCGATACCACGGCGTTTTGCATCGCCCCCGGCCAGCGCAGCACTTCGTTGACGCTCAAGGGGGCGGCGCCGGGGAGCCGCTCGAGCACGTCGTCCTGCCAACGCACCAGCCGCTCAAGAATGGCCGGATTCAGGCCGTTATCGGGCGGGGCGGCGGACAGGTGCGCCAGGCCGATCCTGCACTCGACCTTGCCCCGCGCCAGGCGCTGCTGAAGCAGTTCACGCAGCTGCGTTTCGAGCGGACGGAACTCATCGGCGAGGCGGAAGTGCAGTTCGAGATAACGTTGGTTGACGCTTCGCAGCTCGACATTGACGCTCGCATGGTCGACATTGAAGCTGTGGGCGGCGAACCCGGTCATGCTGGTGGTCATGGATGCAGGCTTTGAAATTGTTGTGGGCGCGGTCCGGGAGCGGTTGTCTGCCGGGCCTGCCGGAGATTTGACGAGATAATAGACGTTCGACTATGGCGACTCAACCTAACCAGGCTCTGCCCAACGGCTACCGTCTCAACGAATACACGATCATCCGCAAGATCGGCGGCGGCGGCTTCAGCATGGTCTACCTGGCGCGGGACGACGCCAACCAGTCGGTCGCGATCAAGGAGTACCTGCCGGGCGCGCTGGTGCTGCGCACCGAAGGCTCGGTCGTCGTGCAAGCGAGTTCGACCGAGAACAACAACATCTTCCGTCACGGCATGAAGTGTTTTTTCGAGGAAGGCCGTGCGCTCGCCCGTATCGATCATCCCAATGTCGTGCGCGTGGTCAACTTTTTCCGTGCCAACGACACGGTCTACATGGTCATGCGCTTCGAGCGCGGCAAGACGCTGCAGCAACATATCCAGGCCAACCGTGGCAGCATCCGTGAAAGCTTCATCCGGCGCGTGTTCGCGCAACTGCTCAACGGCTTGCGCGAGGTGCACACCCATAAGCTGCTGCATCTCGACCTCAAACCGTCCAACCTCTATATCCGGCTCGACGGTTCGCCCGTGCTCATCGACTTCGGCGCGGCGCGGCAGACGCTGACGCAGGAGGAAAGCAAGCTGCAGCCGATGTATACACCGGGTTTCGCCGCGCCCGAGCAGTATCACAATCGTGAGCGCCTCGGGCCGTGGACCGATATCTACAGTGTCGGCGCGAGCCTGTACGCCTCGCTCGCGGGCTACCCGCCGCAGGCCGCTGACGCGCGTCTGCTCAACGACAAACTGGTGCCGGCCACGGTCAACTGGCGCGGCGCCTACTCGGACCAGCTCCTCGAGACGATCGACAGCTGCCTCAAGCTCAACTACATGGAACGTCCGCAGAGCGTGTTTAGCCTGCAGAAGGTGCTGATGGACCGCAGCGCGATGATGCCGCCGCGCTCGTCCCTGCTTTCCAGCCTCAGGCGCCAGTTGAACCGCGAATTGTTCTAAAGTATCGGCCATGAAATTCACGATCTACCAGGCTTCGCGTCAGGGCGGGCGCAAGAATAATCAAGACCGCGTCGCCTATTCCTACAGTCGCGATGCCCTGCTGATGGTCGTGGCCGACGGCATGGGCGGACACATGCACGGCGAAATCGCGGCGCAGATCGCGGTGCAGACGCTGACCGAGCAGTTCCAGAAGATGGCCAAGCCCCGGCTCGGCGATCCGCTGGCCTTCCTCGCCGACACGATCACGCGCGCGCACTACGCGATCAACGATTACGCGGTCGAGCAGGACCTGCTCGAAATCCCCCATACGACGATCGTCGCGGCGATGATCCAGGACAATACGGCGTACTGGGCGCACGTCGGCGATTCGCGCCTCTATCTCTTCAGCGACGGCGACCTGATCGCGCGCACCGAGGATCACACCGCGGTCGCCCAGCTCGTGCGCGACGGCATCATTAGCGAGGAAGAGGCCGGCCATCACCCCGAACGCAACAAGGTGTCGAATTGCCTGGGCGGCTACATGACGCCGCAGGTCGAATGCAACGCGCCGATCCCGCTGCACGACGCCGACACCATGCTGATCTGCACCGACGGCATATGGGGCATGATCAGCATTCCCGAAATCTCGGCGCTGCTGCATGCGTACACGCTCGAAGACGCGGTGCGCCACCTGATGGACCACGCGGAATTCCGTGGCGGCGAGCACGGCGACAACCTGAGTCTGATCGCGATGACCTGGGGCGAGGCGCGCCTGCCGAGCAAGGATTCAATCTCGACGCTGGCCTTGCCTGACGGCGGGGTCACGACGCAAATCAATGCCCTGCGTCCCTTGCCCGGTGCCGCGGTCGTCTCCGACGACGAGATCGAGCGCGCGATCGCCGAGATCCAGCAGGCGATCCAGAAAATCTCCGGCAAATAGCACGCGCTGGGCCGCGATCTGGCGGCCTCGCCGCGCGGTAGAATCGGTGCTTTCGTTTCCGATTTCCGCCCCATGTCCGAATTGACCGCCCGCCCCAGCGGCCGCGCGCCCGACGCGCTCCGTGCGCTGCGCTTCACCCGTCGCTTCACCAAGCATGCCGAAGGCTCCGTGCTCGTCGCCATGGGCGATACCCAAGTCCTCTGCACGGCCAGCGTCGTCGACAAGGTCCCGCCGCACAAGAAAGGCAGCGGCGAGGGCTGGGTCACCGCCGAATACGGCATGCTCCCGCGCTCGACCCACACGCGCAGTGATCGCGAGGCGGCGCGCGGCAAGCAGTCGGGGCGCACGCAGGAAATCCAGCGCCTGATCGGGCGCAGCCTGCGCGCGGTCGTCGACCTGAAGAAGCTCGGCGAGCGCACGCTGCACATCGACTGCGACGTGCTGCAGGCCGACGGCGGCACGCGCTGCGCGAGCATTTGCGGCGCCTACGTCGCGGTCGCCGACGCGGTCTCCTGGCTCGTGCGCGAAGGGGCGCTCGTCGAAACGCCGCTCGTCGACAGCGTCGCCGCGGTCTCGGTCGGCGTCTACCAGGGGCAGCCCGTGCTCGATCTCGATTACCTCGAGGATTCCGCCTGTGACACCGACATGAACGTCGTCATGACCGGAAGCGGCGGCATCGTCGAGGTGCAGGGGACGGCCGAAGGCGTGGCGTTTTCGCGCACCACCCTCGAAGCCTTGCTCGACCTGGCCACGGCCGGCATCGCGCAGATCAGCGCGGAACAGGTCAGGACACTGGGGCAGCCATGAGCAAGATCGTCATCGCGTCCGGCAATCCCGGCAAGCTGCGCGAAATCGCGCGCATCCTCGCGCCGCTCGAGATCGAAGCGGTGCCGCAGTCGGATTTCGACGTGCCGGACTGCCCCGAGCCGCATGTCACCTTCGTCGAGAACTGTCTTGCCAAGGCGCGTCACGCGAGCAGGCACAGCGGCCTGCCGGCGCTCGCCGACGACTCCGGCATCTGCGTCGAGGCACTCGGCGGCGCGCCGGGCGTGTTCTCGGCGCGCTACGCCGGCGAGCCCAAGTCGGATGCGCGCAACAACGAGAAACTCATCGCCGACCTGAAGGGCAAGTCCAATCGGCGCGCGCATTACACCTGCGTCATGGTCTACGTGCGGCATCCCGACGACCCTGAGCCGGTGATCGCCGAAGGCCGCTGGTACGGTGAGATCATCGACACCCCGCGTGGCGAGAAGGGCTTCGGCTACGACCCGTATTTCCTTGTCCCAGAATTCGGCAAAACCGGCGCCGAGCTCGACGAGGACGTCAAGAATGCAGTCAGCCACCGCGGCCAGGCGCTGCGCGACCTCGTCGACAAGCTCAAGCGCCTGAAGCGGCTTGGCTGACGCCGTCGTTCGCGTCGCGGGGCGCGGGCTCACGGTCCCGCCGCCGCTGTCGCTCTACATCCACCTGCCGTGGTGCGTGAAGAAGTGCCCGTATTGCGACTTCAATTCCCACGCCGCGGAAGGCATCCCCGAAGCTGCCTACGTCGACGCCTTGCGGGCCGACCTCGAGCACGCGCTGCCCGACATCTGGGGCCGCAAGATCCACACGGTGTTTTTCGGCGGCGGCACGCCGAGCCTGTTCTCGGCCGAGGGCATCGACCGGATTCTCGCCACAGTGCGCACGCTGACGCCACTGGTGCCCGGCGCGGAAATCACGCTCGAGGCGAATCCGGGCACCATCGAAGCGGCAAAGTTCGCCGGCTTTCGTGAGGCCGGAATTACGCGAGTCTCGCTGGGCATCCAGAGCTTCGATCCGCGCCATCTCAAGGCGCTCGGGCGCATCCACGACGGGACCGAGGCGCGCCGCGCAGCCGAGCTTGCGGCCACGCATTTCGATACTTTCAATCTCGACCTGATGTACGCGCTGCCCGGGCAGACGCTCGCCGAAGCGCTCGCCGATGTCGACGCGGCGCTCGCTTTTCAGCCGCCGCATCTGTCGGCCTATCACCTCACGCTCGAGCCCAACACGCCGTTCGGCCACGCCGCCCCGCCCAACCTGCCCGACGACGACCTCGCCGCCGACATGCAGCTCGCGATCGGGGCGCGGTTGATCGACGCCGGCATGCAGCACTACGAAACCTCCGCGTATGCGAAGCCCGGCCACGCCGGTCGTCACAACCTCAACTACTGGCAGTTCGGCGACTACCTCGGGATCGGTGCCGGCGCGCATTCCAAGTTGAGCTTCCACGACCGCATCGTACGCCAGATGCGCACCAAGCATCCGCAGCAGTACATGACGGCCGTACACGGCGGCGCCCACGTCGCCGACACGCGCGCCCTCACGCGCAACGACCTGCCCTTCGAGTTCATGATGAACGCCTTGCGCCTCACCGAAGGCGTGCCGGCTGAGTTGTTCGAGTTGCGTACGGGGTTGCCGCTCAACGTATGTGCCGCCGCGCTCGCACAGGCGCGCGCGAAGGGCTTGCTCGGGGTCGAGCTCGGCCGCCTCGAGCCGACGCTGCAGGGTCAGCGCTTCCTCAACGACCTGCTGGAATTGTTTCTGCCCGCTTGACGCGCTTTCGCGGCCGCCTGCGACGTGATCCTGCCTTGGGGGGCGTCGCGCCGGCGCTGCGGACATCGAGGCCGGGCAAAAGACGCGCCCCTGCCGCGGTTGTTATCCCGCGGTGCGGCGCGGTATGCTTTTCGTTCACTCAATCTGGCCGCCTGCGGTCACCCCAGGAGATGCCCATGAAAACTGCCCTTGCGTTGTCGCTGTTGATGTTCACGTCTTCCGCCCTCGCTGCCGTGATCGGCAAGGACATCAGCTACAAGGCCGGCGATACCGTGATGAAGGGATTTCTCGCCTATGACGACGCAGTCGCGGGCAAGCGTGCGGGCGTGCTCGTGGTGCCGGAATGGTGGGGCGCGAACGACTACCCGAGAAAGCGTGCGCGCATGCTCGCCGAGGCGGGCTACGTCGCACTCGTCGTCGACATGTACGGCGAGGGCCAGGTCACCGACAATCCCAAGGATGCGGGCGCGCTCGCGGGTAACGTGAACAAGAATCCGCAGCTGGCCTACGCGCGCGTCGACGCCGCGCGCGAATTTCTCGACCGGCAGCCGCACGTCAAGAAAGGTGAAACCGCTGCCCTCGGCTACTGCTTCGGCGGCGGCGTCGTGCTCAACGTCGTGCGCGCGGGCATGCCGCTCAAGTCGGCCGTGAGCTACCACGGCGTGCTCGCGACCGACATCGCGGTGAAGCCGGGTGACATCGAGGCGAAGCTGCGTGTCTTCCATGGCGAAGCCGATCCGATCGTTCCGCCCGAGCAGGTCGAGGCGTTCAAGACCGAGATGGACAACGCCAAGGCCGACTACATGTTCGTCTCCTATCCCGGCGTCAAGCACACCTTCACCAACCGCGAGGCCGACAGCTATGCCGCCCAGTTCGGCCTGCCGCTCAAGTACGACAACGCGGCGGACAAGGACTCGTGGATACGCACGCTCGAATTCCTCAAGGTGACCCTGCACTGATGGCCGACGCCTGCGACCACGACGGCTGCCACACGCCGACGCGCGAAGGCGGCGTCGGCATCCCGCAGACCGGGGCTTTCGACCCGGTCGCGTTCGAGCGCGCGGTCAACGACATGCTCGCGGCGTGCGGCGTCGCCGCGGACTCGGTGCATACCGGGCGCACCGCGCAGCGGGTGCGCGAACTGTGGCAGAAGCGCCTGCTTGGCGGTTATGCCGTGACGCCCGCCGACGCACTCGGGGAAGGGTTTGCCGACGACCGCGACGACATGGTCGTGGTGCGCGGCATCGCGGTTCACGGGGTATGTCCGCACCACCTCGTCCCGTTTCGCGGCGTCGCGCATGTCGCCTACGTCCCGGGCGGCCGCTTGCACGGCTTCGGGCGAATCGCGCGCATGGTCGACGCGATCGGCCACCGCTTCACCTACCAGGAGTGGATGACGCGCGACATCGCCGAAGCGCTGACGACGCACGGGCAGGCGCGCGGGGCGGCATGCATCATCGAAGCCGAGCAACTGTGCCTGCTGCTCGGCGAGGACCGGCGCGGCGACGAGCGCGTCGTCACCCAGGCATTCACCGGCTGCTTCCGCGACAGCGACCAGTTGCGCAACGAATTGCTGCGCGCGACGAGCCAGCGCGAAGTGCGCTGACAGCCGGCGACGCCGAACCGACCGCACGCCAGCGGTTTGCTTGACACATACCAACCGGTATGTATGATCAAGTCATGCATGCCTCCGCCAAGACGCCCGACCTCACGCGCCAGACGCTGCTCGAAGCGGCCTTTGCCGAGATTCATCGCAACGGCTTCCAGGCTGCGTCGCTCGCGCAGATCCTCGGCGACACGGGGCTGACCAAGGGCGCGCTCTATCATCACTTCCCCGACAAGAAAGCCCTTGGCCTCGCGGTCGTCGACGAAGTGATCCGGCCGCACCTCGCGGCGATGATGTTCGCGCCGCTCGAGGAAACCGACCGGCCGCTCGAGGCGATGCAGGCCTTGCTTGCCGCGAAGGCGGCCGAGGACGACCCCGCGGTCGTTGCCTTGGGCTGTCCGCTCAACAACCTGATGCAGGAGATGAGCCCGGTCGACGAGGACTTCCGCCTGCGTCTGAATCGGGTGTTCGAAGCTTGGGTCGCGGTGCTCGCCGCAGCGCTCGGGCGCGGCCTCGGGGCAGGCCACGTGCGCGCCGACGTCGATCCCGCGGCCACCGCATTTTTCATCGTGTCGGCGCTGGAAGGCTGCGTCGGCATGAGCAAGAACACGCAGTCGGTCGCGGCTTACCGCAACTGCCTCGGGCAGTTGGCCCATTTCCTCGATACGCTGAAACCCGCGACCCATGCACCCGATCGCTGAATCCATCAGTGGAAGCCGCTACGCCAGTCTGGCCGCAGCGGACGCGGGGACGCCGCTGGCCGCGCTCGAGCAGTTCTATGCCGCGTTCAACGCGCGCGACCTGGGCCTGATGGCGCGGAACTGGGCCCGGACCGACGACATCGCCCTCGACAATCCCCTGGGCGGCATCCGTCGCGGCTGGGCCGAGATCCAGCCGCTATACGAACGGCTGTTCTCCGGGCCGGCCCGGGTTTACGTGGAGTTTCATGACTACACGTTGCACGCCGGCCCGGAGCTTTTCTATGCCGTGCGCCGCGGGCGCGGCCACTTTCGCTGCGGCGGTCACGAGATCGCCCTGGCGATCCGAACCAGCCGCGTGTTCCGCGATGCGGGCGACGGCTGGAAACAGGTGCATCATCACGGCTCGATCGAGGCTCCCGTGCTGCCCCGCTATCGGGCGGCGGTGCTGGGCGCGCAGTCCGGCCCCGGTGCGGTGAATGGAGGACGAAACGGTGAAGGATGAGGCGCGTCGACCGCGCACCTGGATCTTGCCGCCGGCGCCGTATGCGTTGGCGCTGCTGGCCGGTTGGTGGATCGATCGACATCTCTTTGCATGGCCGCTCGACCTCGGTGCCGCGACGCGCGCGAGCGGCTGGTCGCTGGTCGGCGTCGGCCTGGCCCTGTTCGCCTGGACGCTGTGGACCTTCGCGCGCCGCCATACGACGGTCAATCCCTATGCCGCGGCGTCGGCGCTTTGCACGAGCGGGCCCTTCCGCTTCAGCCGCAACCCGATTTATCTCGGCGACTGGTTCCTGCTCGGCGGCATCTCCACCCTGATCGGAACGTGGTGGCCGCTGGCCTTCGCGCCGCTGATCTGGGCCACGCTGCGTTTCGGCGTGATCCGGCACGAAGAGGCGCATCTCGAAGCCCGGTTCGGCGACGCGTACCGCGTTTACAAGACGCGTGTGCGGCGCTGGATATGACGGGCGAGCACCACTTAACCCAAGGAGGCGACATGAGTATTCTCGACACCGTCACACCCGACAACGCGACCGGCGAAGTCGCCGAGATCTACGGCCAGATTCGGCAGGCCTGGGGCCACGTCCCGGCTGCGATCCAGGTGTTCAGCGCCAACCCGTTTCTGCTGCGCCACCAGTGGGAATACTACGGCAGCATCATGCAGCATCCGACGCTCTCGCTGCCCTTGACCGCGTGCATCCGGATGCTCGTCTCACAGGCCGGTAGCTGCGACTACTGCATCGACATGAACGCCGGCATGCTGATCAACGTCGCCGGCTGGACCCCCGACGAGGTCGCCGCGACCCGCGCCGACTTCAACGACAGCCCGCTCAGCGCGCCCGAAAAACTGCTGCTCGGACTGGTCCTGAAGGCGACGCGCGACGCCCGCAGCGTCAGCACCGCCGACCTCGCGATGGCGCGCGGCGCGGGGTGGTCGGACAGCGACATCCTCGACGCCGTGAATCACGGCGCGCGCATGGTCGCCGGCGACATCGTCATCAGCGGCTTCAAGGTCGAGCGCGACTTCTGAGGCGAGGCCCTTCGCTACAGCGGCGGCAGCGACGGCCGTAGAAGCAATATGTCCGTTCTTCGGGAGACGCAATGCACGTCATCCTGCACGATAAGCCCGTCGACATACGCTTGAGCGCCGCCGCCGCGAAGGCATTGGCCCGTCGCAGCGTCCCGCTGGTCGCCGAAATGGAGCTTCTGTTTTCCTGCTTGCTGCGCAAGCGGGTCCATTTCGGCGAGCGCAGCGAGAACGCGACCGCGGTGGATGCGCGTCTCGCGGTGCGCTTCACGCCGATCATGACGCGGCGCTGCAGCGTCGCCGAGGGCGGCGCGACCCCACCGTCGGAAGGCTTTCCCCTCGAAAATCCGCGTCCCTATGTTCCCGACTGGCTCGCGATCGACTACCGGCGCGGCGAGTGGGTGGGTGAGTTCGGCTACGCGCGGGGCCCTGACTGACGGAGGCCTGGCTAAAGTATTGCCGCTGGGAGGCCGATACGAGAAGGCGAAACAGCGACAGGATGCGGCGTCTCGCTGCGGCTCCTGACAAACTCCATCGCCGGCGTAGCCGGCTTTTTTTCCGTCCGCGTCATTAGAAACCATGCACCCCGACCGTAACGCTGTCGATCTGGAATTGCAGCAGTGTCACATCCGGCTCTTCGTTCCGCTGCCGATCCTGTTTGCGTGGTATCTGTTTTGGACGGTGAAGGGGCACCCGCAGGCGAGCAACGGGCTGGCGGTCGCCGGCGCGTTCCTGGTCTTCGCATTCGTGCATTGGCTGCGTGTCAGGACGAACCCCGGGCCTTATCCCGGTCGCCAGTTCACGGCAATTGCGGTTGATCAGACGGCCTGCATGATTGGCATGATCCTCACGGGCGAACTCGGTGCAATCATCGCCTTCGTGAATCTGTGGATATCCCTGGGGAATGGCATCCGCTTCGGGGTGAAATGGATGGCATTGTCGGCCTTGTTCGCGACGACGGGCCTGATTGCAGTGGGCCTGCTGTCGGACTATTGGACGCAGCATCCGATCTGGATATTCAGCCTGCTATTGCTCAACGTCGCCATCCCCGCCTACGTCGCGAGCCTGATCCGCGGATACCACGAAAGTCGGGCCCAGCTTGCGCGCTATGCGGGAGAGATGGAGGAGATTGCGCTGACCGACACGCTCACCGGTCTGCCCAACCGGGCGGCGTTTTTTTCCCAGTTGCAGAAGGCGGTTTCGCATGCCCAGCGTACGCAGTCTTCCATTGCCCTTCTCTATTTCGACCTCGACGGCTTCAAGCAGGTGAACGACAGCCTCGGGCATGCGCACGGGGACAGCTTGTTGAAGCAGACGGCCCTGCGCGTCGGGCAGTGTTTGCGCGGAGAAGACGTGCTTGCCCGTCTCGGTGGCGACGAATTCGTCGTGCTGCTCAACGCCCAGGACAAGGAAAAGCGCGTGGAAAAGGTCGCGGCGCGGATTCTTCAGGCCGTCGCGTCGATCGATCAGGTCGACGGCCACCGCGTCGAGGTCACGGCGTCGGCCGGGATCGTCCTCGTCAGCGGCGCGCACGCCGCCGCACTCGGATCGGAAGGCATGATCCACGAGGCGGACAAGAACATGTACGCCGCGAAAAAAAAGGGCAAGAACCAGACCGTCCTGTCGTCTTTTCCTGCCGAACTCCGCCTCGTCGCCGGCCTCGACCGCTGAGGGCTTTTTTGAGCTGTTCAGGCCGCGGCCAGCGCCAATACCTCGCGCGCGTTCTGCGTCGTGACGCGCGCGACGGTTTCGGTATCCACACCGCGTAACTCGGCCAGCGTGCGCGCGATCCCCGGCAGTTCTCCTGGAGAGTTCCTGCCGCGCCCGACCCAGGCCGGCGGGATGTCGGGGCTGTCGGTCTCGAGCACGATCGCCTCGAGCGGCAATTCGACGGCGAGGCGCCGCAGCTGGTTGGCGCGTGGCCAGGTGAAGGCGCCGCCGAAGCCGAGCTTGAATCCCAGCTTGATGAATGCGTCGGCCTGCTGGCGGCTGCCGTTGAAGGCGTGGGCGATACCGCGCACAGGAATACGGCGCAGCTGCTTGAGCAGCAGGTCGCTCGCGCGGCGGCCGTGCAGCAAGACGGGCAGGTCGTAGTCGCGCGCGATCTTGAGCTGCTCGACGTAGAAATATTCCTGCGTCGCGTAGTCGAGCTCGCGCACGAACAGATCGAGCCCGATTTCGCCGACCGCGACCGGGCGCTGCATCTCGATCTGTGCGCGCAGGTCGCTCAGATGTTCGGGGCGGTGCGCGCCGATGAGCATCGGATGCAGGCCCCAGGCGGGCAGGCAGCCGCGGTAGCGCGCGCAGGTCGCCGCGACCGCAGCGAAGTTGTCGCGGGTGACGGCCGGCACGACCTGCACGACGACGCCGGCGGCAAACGCGCGCGCGTGGATCGCGTCGCGGTCGGCGTCGAACTCGGCCGCGTCGAGATGGCAGTGGGTATCGAAGAAATCGGGCATCGGGCGCCGGGTCTGGCGGCTGAAAAAACAACGGCGCCACACGGACGCCGTTGTTTCCGAAGCAGCTGACCCTAGTCGTTGCTGGCGAAGCCGAGCAGATGCAGCAGGCTCGTGAAGAGGTTGAAGATCGCGACGAACAGGGTGACGGTCGCCATCACGTAGTTGGTCTCGCCGCCGTGGATGATGTTGCTGGTCTCGTAGAGGATGAGACCCGACATCAGGAGCACGAACATCGCCGAGACCGCGAGCGACAGCGCGGGCACCTCGAAGAAGATCGCGCCGAGGCCGGCGAGGAAGGCGACCAGGATGCCGACCATCAGGAAGCCGCCCATGAAGCTGAAGTCGCGGCGGGTCGTCATGACGTAGGCCGACAGGCCGAGGAAGATCGCCGCCGTGCCGCCCATCGCCATCATCACGACCTGGCCACCGTTCGGCAGCGCGAGGTAGGCGTTGAGGATCGGTCCGAGCGTGTAGCCCATGAAGCCGGTCAGGGCGAAGACGAAGGCGATGCCGAGGCCGCTGTCGCGGAATTTGGTCGTCAGGAACAGCAGGCCGAAGTAACCCACGAGCGTGATGATGAGGCCGGGATGCGGCAGGTTCATGGCCATCGACAGGCCGGCCGTGAGTGCCGAAAACGCCAGCGTCATCGCCAGCAGCATGTAGGTGTTCTTGACGACCTTGTTGGTCGAGGTGACCGCAGTCTGGCTGCGGCCGAGGGTGGTGACTTGCGGATTCATCTAGGCTCCTCTTGAATGATTGCAACGTCGTATCGTACAGAGTCCTGAGCGCGGCACAGGTTCCCCGATGCGTCGTGCCGCGAGCATACCGTGACGGTAGCCAGCGTGCCAGCGCAGACCCTGCCGCCGTCGCGGTCTAGCATTCGGCTATTTGTCGGCCGGGCTGGGTCGCATCATCAGGTTCATGAGCTCGCCCGGCATCGGGAAGACGATCGTGTTGGAACGGTCGCCCGCGATGCTGGAGAGGGTCTGCAGATAGCGCAGCTGCATCGCCTGGGGTCGGCCGGCGAGCACTTCGGCCGCGGCGAGCAGTTTTTCCGAGGCCTGCAGCTCGCCTTCGGCATGGATCACCTTGGCGCGCCGCTCGCGCTCGGCCTCGGCCTGCCGCGCGATCGCGCGCACCATCGATTCGTCGATGTCGACGTGCTTGATCTCGACGTTCGACACCTTGATTCCCCAAGCGTCGGTTTGCGCGTCGAGGATCTGCTGTACATCCTGGTTGAGCCGCTCGCGCTCGGCGAGCATGTCGTCGAGTTCGTGCTTGCCCAGCACCGCGCGCAGCGTCGTCTGCGCAAGCTGGCTCGTCGCGACCAGAAAGTCCTCGACCTGCAGGATGGCCTTCGCCGGGTCCATGACGCGGAAGTACACGACGGCGTTGACCTTGACCGAAACGTTGTCGCGCGAGATCACGTCCTGGCTGGGCACGTCGAAGACCACGGTGCGCAGGTCGACGCGCACCATCTGCTGCAGGCCCGGAATGACGATGACGAGGCCCGGGCCCTTCACCTTCCAGAAGCGGCCGAGCATGAACACGACGCCGCGTTCGTACTCGCGCAGGATGCGCACGCTCGCGACCAGAAGCGCGATGAGCGCGAACACGACAGTCAAGCCGCCAAATTCAAACATGGTCGTTCTCCTTGTCCGGTTCCACTTCGAGGATCAGGTCGTGGCGGGCGCGCACGCGCACGCGATCGCCCCGTTTCAGCGGCGTGCCGCTGCGCACCCGCCATTGTTCGCCGTGTATGCGGGCCCAGCCTTCGCCGGCCATGTCGTCGATGACCTCTCCGCGCGCGCCGAGCATTTCCTCGGCGCCGGTCACGACGGGGCGGCTGCGGGCCTTCAGCGCCATGCCGACGGCGAAGAAGCTGAACAGCGCGCTCGCCAACGCCACCGGCACGACGAGCATCCACGGAATGCCGTAGCCCGGCGCCTCGGTGTCGATCAGCATGACCGAGCCGATCGTGAAGGCGACGATGCCGCCGAGGCCGAGCGCGCCGAAGCTCGGGATGAAGGCCTCGGAGATCATCAGCACGATGCCGAGCACCATCAGCGCGAGTCCGGCGTAGCTGATCGGCATGACCTGCAGCGCGAACAGCGCGAGCAGCAGGCAGATGCCGCCGACCACGCCCGGGAAGAACATGCCGGGGTTGGAGAACTCGTAGATCAGACCGTAGATGCCGAGCAGCATCAGGATGTAGGCGATGCTCGGATCGCCAATCACGGCAAGCAGGCGGCTGCGCCAGTCCGGCACCACCGGCTCGACCTGCGCGTCGGCCGTCGCGAGCGTCACCTCGCCGGTCGCGGTTCTGACGACGCGGCCGTCGATCTGGCGCAACAGATCCTCGATGCTGGCCGCGATCAGATCGACGACCTTGAGTTCGAGCGCTTCGGGCGCCGACAGGCTCACGGCCTCGCGCACCGCGCGTTCGGCCCACTCGGCATTGCGTCCGCGCAGCTCGGCGAGGCCGCGGATATAGGCGGCGGCGTCGTGCACGGCCTTGCGCATTTTCGGGTCACCGGGCGGCTCGCGGGCTTGGTCGCCGGCCGGCTGCGCGGGCTTGTCGCTGCCGCCAGGAGCGAGTTCGACCGGGGTCGCCGCGCCGAGATTCGTCGCCGGCGCCATCGCGGCGATGTGGCTCGCGTAGAGGATGTAGGTGCCGGCACTCGCGGCACGCGCGCCGCGTGGCGAGACGTAGGTCGCAACCGGGACCGGCGAGGCGAGGATGGCCTTGATGATGTCGCGCATCGAGGTGTCGAGGCCGCCCGGGGTGTCCATCTCGATTACGACGAGCTGGGCGCTGTCCTTGATCGCCTTGTCGATTCCGCGCAGCAGGTAATCGGCGCTCGCCGGGCCGATCGCGCCCTGTATGGTGAGGACGCGAACGGTCGCGGCCGCGGCAGGCGCGCCGAGCACGAACAGCAGGGCCAGACCCAGCAGGATTCGGAAGGGATGCGCCATCCCCTCAATCTAGACGCCCGAATCCCCGCGGTCCAATCGGGCGGCCGGGGCTTACTCCGGGTCGCGGGGCGGGCGCTCAGGGTCCGGCGGCGGAGCGAGCGAGCGCAGCCTGAGGTGCAGCGCGGCCTTGGCGAGCAGGTGGGCGGAGACCGGGGCGGTCATGAACAGGAACAGCGTCACGAGCACCTCGTGCAGGCTCAGCTCGGCCGTGACGCTGAAATGCAGCGACGAGGCGATCAGCAGACAGCCGACGCCGAGCGTCGTCGCCTTGGTCGGGCCGTGCAGGCGCGTGTAGAAATCCCTGAGGCGCGCGAGGCCGAGCGAGCCGACGAAGGTGAACGCCGCGCCGGTCAGGATGAGGAAGGACAGGACGAGGTCGAGCATGACTATTCGATGATGTCGCCGCGCAGCAGGTATTTGCACAGCGCGACCGTGCCGACGAAGCCCATCATCGCGATCAGCAACGCGGCCTCGAAATAGATCGGGTTGCCGAGGTCGATGCCGAGCAGCACGAGCAGCGCGATCGTGTTCACGTACAGCGTGTCGAGGCCGAGGATGCGGTCGGGGGCGTCGGGACCGACGATCAGCCGGAAGAAGCTGAACGCGAAGGCGAAGGCGACGAGGCCGTAGGCGATGGGAATGACGGTGTTCAGCATGATTCGAAAATCGCCTTCAGCGGCGCCTCGTAGCGGTGTTTGATCTCGGCGACCATGGCCGCGGCGTCCGCCGTGTCGAGGCTGTGGACCGTGAGCGTGCGGCGATCCGCGCTCACGAGGACCGACACGGTGCCGGGCGTGAGCGAAATGGTGTTGGCCAGCAGGCTGATCGCAAGATCGGTTTCGAGTTCCAGCGGGATGGTGATGAAGGCCGGGCGCAGGCTCGACGGCCGGCCGAGGATCAGCCGCGCGACGCGCACGCTGCCGACGACGATGTCGTACATGACGACGACGAGGTAGCGCAGCAGCACCGGCACGTTGCGCACGCGGACCGATTGCGCCCACAGCGATGCGGTCGCGAACGGGATCAGCCAGCCGAGCAGCGCGCCGAGCACCGCATGGCCGGCCGAGAAGTCGTTGACCAGCAGCAACCAGAGCAGGGCCAGCGCGAGTGTCAGCAGCGGGTGCGGCAGCAGGCGCCTCATGGCCGGTCTCCGAGCACGGCGTCGATGTAGGTCTGGGGGGCGAGCAGTTGCGCCGCCGTCGCTGCGCTGTAGTCGGCGAGCGTTCCGGCCCAGATCACCATGCCGAGTACGAGCAGCAGCAGGCCGGCCGCGGGCAGCCATTCGATGGGGCGGGGCGCGGAGAGCACCTCGGGGGTCGAGTGCGTGCGGTAGAACAGCAGGCTGCCGCTGCGCGCCAGGGCGATCACCGCGAAGAGGCTCGTCGTCAGCACGATCGCCCAGACCCACGCCAGCCACGGCGAGCCGAGTGCCGCGCGCAGCAGCATGAATTTGCCGAGAAAGCCCGACAGCGGCGGCAGGCCCGCGAGCGCGATCGCAGCGACGAAGAAGAGACCGCCGAGCACGCGCGCGCCCGGCATCGCGGCCCCCGAGTCGAAGCGGTCGCCGAGCGTGCCGCGCGCGCCCGCGATCGGCGCCGCGAGCAGGAAGAAGGCCGCCGTGCCGAGGGTCGTATGAGGCAGGTAGTAGAGGCCCGCCGCGATACCTTCGGCGCTGTCGAGGGCGAAGGCGGCGAGCAGGGTGCCGACCGAGGCGATGACCAGATAGGCGATCTGCTGGCGCAGGCTCGTGCTCGCGACCGCGCCGAGCGTGCCGGCGACGAGCGTCGCCAGCGCGAGCGGCATCAGCCAGTCGGCGAGCAGGTTGGCGACCGCCCCCGCCTCGGCACCGAACATCAGGCTGTAGACGCGCAGGATGCTGTAGGCGCCGACCTTGGTCATGATCGCGAACAGCGCCGCGACCGGCGCGCTGGTGTGTGCGTAGGCGGCGGGTAGCCACAGGTGCAGCGGCAGCAGTGCGGCCTTGAGCGCGAAGACGCCGAACAGCATGAGCCCGGCTGCCTCGACGAGCGCCAGATTCTCGGGAACCGTGCGCGCGAGCTTGACCGCCAGGTCGGCCATGTTGAGCGTGCCGGCGACGCCGTAGAGCGTGCCGACGGCGAACAGAAAGAGCGTCGAGCCGACCAGGTTGATGACGACGAAATGGAGACCCGCCTTGACGCGCAGCCTGCCGCCGCCGTGCAGCAGCAGGCCGTAGGAGGCGAGCAGCAGGATCTCGAAGAACACGAACAGGTTGAAGAGGTCGCCGGTGAGGAAGGCGCCGTTCAGGCCAAAGAGCTGCAGCTGGTAGAGCACATGGAAGTGGCGGCCCTCGACGTCGGTGCCGGCGAGCGCCTGCAGCAGGGCGAACAGCGCGACCAGCGCGGTGGCCATCAGCATCCAGGCGGCGAGGCGGTCGGCGACGAGCACGATGCCGAAGGGCGCGTCCCAGTCGCCGAGCTTGTAGACGAGCTGGGTGCCCTCGCCGGCCGTGCCCAGCAGCGCGAACGCGAGCGGCACCAGGGCCGCGGTCGCGACCAGGCTCGCGGCGCGCTGGAGCACGAGCGGCGCGCCGCGCAGCGCCAGCAGCACGATGCCGGCGACCAGCGGCAGCAGCACGGGCAGGATCGGCAGGTGCGTGCTCAGGCCGCTCATCGCGCCGTGTCCTCCCCGCTGTGGGTGCCGTCGACATGGTCGTTGCCGAATTCGGCGCGCGCCTTCAGCGCGAGCACGATGACGAAGGCCGTCATGCCGAAGCTGATCACGATGGCGGTAAGGACCAGCGCCTGCGGCAAGGGGTCGGTGTAGGCGGTCGCGTCGGAAATCACGGGCGGGACGCCGACCGCGAGCCGCCCCATGACGAACAGGAACAGGTTCACGGCGTAGGACAGGAAGGTGAGGCCGAGCACGACGGGGAAGGTCTGGCCGCGCAGTGCGAGGAACACGCCGCAGGCGGTGAGCACGCCGATGATAAGTGCGATGAGGGCTTCCATCAGCGGCGCGCCTTTCGGATGCGGCTGTCGTGCAGCGCGCCGAGCTTGACCAGGATCAGCAGCGTGGCGCCGACGACGACGAGGAAGACGCCGAGGTCGAAGGCCATCGCCGAGGCAAGTTCGAAATCGCCGACGACGGGCCATACCAGATGCCCGAAGGTCGACGTCAGGAAGGGATACCCGAACGCCCAGCTCGCGAGCCCGGTCAGCGTGGCGAGGCCGAGCCCGGCCGCGATCAACGGCTGGGTCGAGGCCGGGAAACGCTCGTGCAGGTGGGTGCTGCCGCGCGCCAGATACTGCAGGATCAATGCGACGGCGGTGACGAGCCCGGCGATGAAGCCGCCGCCGGGCTGATTGTGGCCGCGCAGCAGGATGAAGACCGCGACCAGCAGGGCGAGCGGCAGCAGCAGCCGGGAAAGCGTGGCCATGATCAGCGGGTGGCGGTCGCGGTCCCAGGCGCGGCCCGCACTGTCGCGGTCGGGTGCGTCGAGGCGCAGCGTGTCGAGCAGCGCATAGATGCCGAGGCCCGCGAGCGCAAGCACGGTGATTTCGCCGAGCGTGTCGTAGCCGCGGAAGTCGACCAGGATGACGTTGACCACGTTCTTGCCGCCGCCGCCGGGCACGCTGTTGGCGATGAAATAGCCGGCGATGGTCTCGTAGGGCCGCGTCAGCACCGCCCAGGCGAGCAGGGCGGCGCCGCCGCCGGCGACGAGCGCAAGCGCGCCGTCACGCCAGAGCCGTGCCGCGTCGCGCTCGCGGGCCGCGCGCTCCGGCAGGAAGTAGAGGGCAAGGAGCAGCAGCACGATGGTCACGACTTCCACCGACAGTTGCGTCAGCGCGAGGTCGGGCGCGGAGAATTTGACGAAGATGAGCGCGACGACGAGACCGACCACGCCGAGCGTAATGAGGGCGACCAGGCGCTGGCGGTGGTACCAGACGGTGGCGAACGCGGCAACGACGAGGCTCGCGCCGGCGAGCAGGCTCACCGGGTCGAGCGCAAGCCCCGCCCGCGTGCCCGTGAGCGGCGTCGTGCTGCCCAGCCACGGGGCGACGCCCAGGCCCAGGGCGGCGAGCAGGACAAGGAAGACCTGACGTTGCAGCGCGCCCGTGTCGAGCGCGCGGGTGATCCAGCCGGATAGCGAAAACAGGCCTTGCAGCAGCATGTTGTAGGCCACGCGCGCGTCGACGCGCTCGAGATAGCGTTCCTGCAGCGCAAACAGCGGCCGACGCAGGCGGTAGATCGTCACTCCGCCGGCCAGCGCGAGCAGGCTCATCGCCAGCGCGGGGTTGAGGCCATGCCAGAGCGCGAGATGGTATTCGGGCAGCGGAGCCTGCAGCGTGCCCGCCGCCGCAACGGCCAGCAAGGGGCCGACCGTCGGCGCCGGCACGATCCCGACGACCAGACACAGCACGACCAGGATCTCGACCGGCACCTTCATCCAGCGCGGCGGCTCGTGCGGGGTGCGCGGCAGGTCGGTCGGCTTGCCGTTGAAGAACACCTGATGGATGAAGCGCAGCGAATAGGCGACGGCGAGCGCGCCGGCCAGCGTCACGAGCGCCGGAAACACCCAGCCGCCGAGGCGGTGCTCGGACAGCAGCGCCGCTTCGGCGAAGAACATCTCCTTGGAGAGAAAGCCGTTCAGCAGCGGCACCCCCGCCATCGCCGCGGCGGCCACCATGGCCAGCGTCGCCGTGTAGGGCATGTAGTGCCACAGCCCGCTCAGACGCCGCAGGTCGCGCGTTCCCGCCTCGTGGTCGATGATCCCCGCCGCCATGAACAGCGAGGCCTTGAAGGTCGCATGGTTGATGATGTGGAACACGCCGGCCACGGCCGCAAGCGGTGTCGACATGCCGAACAGCAGCGTGATGAGTCCGAGGTGGCTGATCGTCGAATACGCGAGCAGCCCCTTGAGGTCGTGCTTGAACAGCGCGACGTAGGCGCCGAGCAGCAGCGTCGCGAGCCCCGCCCCGCTGACGAGCCAGAACCATTCGGGCGTCCCCGACAGCGCGGGGTAGAGCCGCGCGAGCAGGAACACGCCGGCCTTGACCATGGTTGCCGAGTGCAGGTAGGCCGATACCGGAGTCGGTGCCGCCATCGCGTGCGGCAACCAGAAGTGGAAGGGAAACTGCGCCGACTTGGTGAATACGCCGAGCAGGATCAGCGTGAGCGTCGGCCCATAGAGCGGATGCGTGCGGATCATCTCGCGCGCGGCGAACACGTCCGACAGCTCGTAGCTGCCGACGATGTGGCCGAGCAGCAGCACGCCGCCGAGCAGGGCGAAGCCGCCGAGTCCGGTCACGGCGAGCGCCATGCGCGCGCCCTGGCGCGCCTCCTCGCGATGCTGCCAGTAGCTGATGAGAAGAAAGGACGACAGGCTCGTGAGTTCCCAGAAGACGACGAGCTGGATCAGGTTCTCCGACAGCACGATGCCGAGCATCGAGCCCATGAACAGCATCAGATACGCGTAGAAGCGCCCCATGCTGTCGCGCGGCGACAGGTAATAGCGGGCATAGACCACGATCAGCAGGCCGATGCCGAGGATCAGGCCGGCGAACAGGAGTGCCAGGCCGTCGAGGCGGAAGGCAAGATTGAGTCCGAGCGCCGGCACCCAGTCGTGCTGCTGGATCAGCGTGTCGCCGGCAAAGGGCAAGGGGAAGAGCGGCGCGAGCAGCGCGAGCGCTGTCAGCGTGACTGCGCCGGCGGTCCAGGCGGCGCGAACGCGGCCGAAGTGTGCGGCCAGAGCGACCAGTGCGGCACCGAAAAAGGGGGTCAGTACGGCGAGGAAAAGCGTCATCGAAAGCGATCAAATGGCATGGGTCGCATGCCGCTGGGGTCGGCGTATCTTAACGTGACTTGGGAAGTCGGCCCTACGGCCAGGATGTCCGAGCGAATCGGCCGCGGCCGGAGCCACTCGGCGGGGCGTCGCGGCGCGCCCGCTCAGGCGTTGCGTTCCGTGGCTCCCGCGAGCGTGTGCAGCGCTTCGGGTGGCGTCGCGCGAAGAGAGGGCCCGATCAGGGCGTGGCGTTCGAGCAGGCGGTACATCGTCGCGCGCGAGACGCCGAGCTCGCGGGCGGCTTCCGAGACGTTGTGCTGGCAGCGGCGCAGGGCCGAGCGGATCGCATCGGCTTCGGCCTTGGCGCGCGCGCCGTCGAGCGTGAGGCCCGGTGCGCAGGCGGCGCGTCTTTCCATTCCAAGATCCTCCGGCGTCAGATAGGGGTGTTCGGCCATGATGATGCCCTGCCGGATGCGGTTGACCATCTCGCGGACGTTGCCCGGCCACGCGTACTGGTTCATCGCGCGCAGCGCCTGCTGGCTGAAGCCCTTGACCTTGCCGAGCGTCTCCCATGAAAACTTGTCGAGCAGCGCCTGCGCGAGCAGCTCGATGTCGCCGTGCCGGTCGCGCAGCGGCGGGACGACGAGTTTGACGACGTTGAGCCGGTAGTAGAGGTCTTCGCGGAACAGGTCTTTCGCCACGGCGTCCAGTAGGTCGACGTGCGATGCGGCAAGGACGCGGATGTCGAGCTGCACCGACTGCGTCGACCCCAGGCGCTCGATCACCTTGTCCTGCAGCACGCGCAGCAGATTGGCCTGCAGGCTGAGCGGCAGGTCGGCGATCTCGTCGAGGAAGAGCGTGCCGCCGTCGGCCGCTTCGATGCGGCCGATCTTGCGCTGGTGAGCGCCGGTGAACGCGCCCTTCTCGTGGCCGAACAGTTCGCTCTGGATCAGATGGGGAGGAAGCGCCCCGCAGTTGACCGCGACGAAGGGTTTTCGCGCACGCGAAGACATATCGTGGATCGCGCGTGCGGCGAGTTCCTTGCCGGTTCCGCTCTCGCCGGCGATCAGTACCGGTGCGTCGGTCTTGCTCGCCTTGCGCAGCATGTGAGCGAAGCTCAGCATTGCCGGGCTGCTGCCGACGATGCCGTATTCCTCGAGGGTCTCGAACGGCGCCTCCGGGTGCTGGAGCAGCTGCCCCTTGCCCCAGGCATGACCGAGCGAGATCGCGAGCCGCTGGCTGTCGACCGGCAGGGAATGGAAGTCGTAGACGCCGGCGAGAAAGTTGCGATGCTGGGGGCCGGGCCGCCAGAAAGCCGGGTCGGACAGCGCGATCCATTGCAGGGACCGCTGCCGGCCCACGAGCTCGAAGAGACGGTTGTTGCCGGCGCGCTGAAGTTGCACCAGACCGGCGTGGAAGGTATGGCCTTGAAGCTGCTTCGCGAGGTCCTGAAGCCCCGTCGCGCGATGCACGCGCCAGCCCTCCGCGCAGAGAAACCGATGAATCTCGCCGTGCACGCAGTCGTCGACCAACGCGACGACGTCCCGCTCAACCCAAGCCATTCTGTCTCCTCTCGGAATGACGATGCACCGCGACCGCGCATCGGCCCGGCCGCGATGTGAGCCGCGCCCGGGGCCTCCGACGGGCGCTGCCGCCATCCACAAAGTGTAGGACATCGGCTGCGGGCGGTCGGTAGGCAGGCCCTGTCACTGGTTCGCCGGACGCGGCGCCTCCTGCCTTGCCTGTCCATGGGTTTCATGCAAGCATGAAGCACCGCCTGCGGCGGGCCGTCATGAGGCTTGAGCCCCTTGCTCGGACAACGCGGTGCGGCCGCCGGGCGTAGTCGGCGGGTCTCTGAAGAATCATCAAACCCCTACACGGGCTGTCGGCCCGACCGGCTTGCCCCGGCCTGCGCCGTAAAACTACCGTGGATATTTTTCTGGAGCCATTGATGAGAACGTCGACTCAAGCGATCGCAGCGTTTCCGGTCGCGGCCGCGCCGAGGAGTGCGAAATGGATGCGCTAACCCAGTATTTCCCCGACCTCGAGACCTGGCGCGGGCCGCTCGTGAGCGTCCTGCACGTCGTGCTGATACTGGTCCTGGCCTGGCTCGCGCTGCGACTGTCGCGCAGGGGGCTCGCCCGTCTGCGCATGCGCCTGCAGCAGGATCTCGACGACTCCGAGCGCATCAAGCGCCTCAATACGCTCGAGCAGGTCTTCCGCTACGTGCTTGCGGTGCTGATCATCCTCGTCGCCGGCATGCTCGTGCTGTCGGAACTCGGCATCTCGATCGCGCCGGTGCTCGCCGCCGCCGGGGTCGTCGGCATCGCGGTCGGCTTCGGCGCGCAGAGCCTGGTCAAGGATTACTTCACCGGCCTGTTCCTGCTGCTCGAAAACCAGGTGCGCCAGGGCGACGTCGTCGAAGTCGGCGGCAAGGGCGGGCTGGTCGAGGAGATGACGCTGCGCTACATCCGGCTGCGCGATTACGAGGGGAGCGTGCATTACGTGCCCAACGGCATCATCGACACCGTCACCAACCGCAGCCGCGGCTTTGCCTTCGCGCTGATCGACGTCAGTGTCGCCTACCGCGAGGACGTCGACGCCGTGTGTGCGGTGATGCGCGAGGTCGCGGCCGACCTGCGTGCCGACCCGGAACTGTCGAGCAAGATCGTCGAGGACATCGAGATCGCAGGCGTCGAACAGTGGGCCGACTCGGCGGTCGTGATCCGGTGCCGCTTCAAGACCCTGCCGCTCGAGCAGTGGAACGTGCGCCGTGCGTATCTGCAGCGGCTCAAGAAGGCCTTCGACGCGGCGGACATCGAGATTCCGTTTCCGCATCTCACGCTTTACCAGGGTCAGAACAAGGACGGCAGCGCGCCGCCGCTGCGCCTGGAGCGGGCGCGCGGCGGGCGGACGGCGGAAAATCCGCATGCTGGCGCGGCCAGGCTGACTTCGGTCAATCCCGGCACCGGGCGCTGAGCTCGCTGCCGCCGGCGCGGCGGGCAGGCCGGTAACAGGGTGAATCCTGGAAAGATTTTGGGCATCCTCCCCGGGGGGAGGTCTACGTCCGATCGTCGCGGCTGCGCCGCGTGCGGCAGGGCGCTCAGCGCTTGCGATCGAGTTGCGTCGGGATGCGTAGACCGACCCGGGTGATACGGCCTTTGACGACGGTGCGCACGACGAACTCGAGTTTGCCGAGGCGCACGCGGTCGCCCGGGCCTGGATGACGGCGCAGCGTCCGCGTGAGGAATTGCGCGAGCGTCAGCTCTGCCGCCCCCGCGGGCAAGGGCAGGTCGTACTGGCCGGCTACGGCTGCCATCGACGCGTCGCCATGCAGAACGAAGACCCCGTAGAAATGGCGTCGCTCGAGGTGGGGCGGCGCGACCGGCGCGACCAGGAGCTCGCTCAGTGTGTCGCAGTCGGCGCTCGGCGCGAGCAGGTACAGGGTGTCGCCGGGAAGCAGCCTGCCGGCGATCTCGGGCGTCAGCGTCTCGTTTCCGCGCGCGATCGCGACCGGGCGGGCAGCGCCGGGAAGCCAGAGGGCATTGGCAGGCTGGCCAATGAGCGTGGAATTGGGCGGCAGCTTGAACCCGAGGAAAGCGTGCCCGCTCTCCGCGCTCGCTTCCAGGTCGTGTCGTTCGTTCGGCTCGGGGGCGGGCGGCACCTCGAGCTGCAGCAAGCGTGCGAACAAGGGGATCGTCCAGCCCTGTACGGTCAGCGAAATCAGCACGACGAAGAAGGCGACATCGAGAATCAGCGACGCCTCCGGGATGCCGGCGAGCAGCGGAAACAAGGCAAGAACGATGGGCACGGCGCCGCGCAGGCCGACCCAGGCGATGAAAATCTGCTCGCGCCCGGAAAAACGGAAGGGCAGCAGGCAAAGCCCGACCGCCACGGGTCGTGCGACCAGCATCAGCACCAGCGCGATAGCCAGCCCCGCCGCGGCGTTGTCGACGAGCTCGTGCGGCGACGCCAGTAACCCGAGCATCAGGAACATGCCTATCTGCGCGAGCCATGCCAGGCCATCGTGCACCTGCAGGATGTTGCTCGCCTCCCGCGGATTGCGGTTGCTGACGACGACGCCGCACAAGTAGATCGCAAGAAAGCCGCTTCCGCCGAGTACCGTCGTAAGACTGTAGGACAGCAGCCCGCCGGCCAGAATCATCATCGGATACATGCCGCGTTCGAGCCGCAGCCGGTTGGTCAACCAGACGAGCAGTGCCCCGCCGCCGAGCCCGGCGATCAGGCCAAGGCCCAACTGCTGAATCAGCAGTGCGAGCGTTTCCCAGCCCGGGGTCGAGCGTCCCGCGGTGATCAAGGCGATGAAGGCGAGCGTGAGCAGGGCTGCCATCGGATCGTTGCTGCCGGATTCGATTTCGAGCGTCGCCGCCAGGCGCTCCTTGAGCGTGAGGCCCTTGGCGCGCAACAGCGCGAATACCGCGGCGGCGTCGGTCGATCCGACCACCGCGCCGACGAGCATGCCTTGCAGATAGCTGAAGTCGAGCACCCAGGCGGCGAAGAACCCGGTGACCACGCAGGTGATCACGACGCCGGCGGTCGCGAGCGTCGCGGCCGGGCGCAGGCTGCCCCTGAAACTTTCCGCCCGCGTATTGAGTCCGCCGTCGAGCAGGATGACGGCAAGCGCGACGCTGCCGGCCATGTAGGCGAAGCCGCTGTGGTTGAATACGATTCCGCCCGGGCCGTCCTCGCCCGCCAGCATGCCGACGGCGAGAAACACCAGCAGCAGCGGCATGCCGATGCGGTAGGAGAGTGCGCTTGCGAGCACGGCCACGAGCAGCAGGACCGCGCCCGCGAGTACGAGCTGGTTGATGAGTTCCATGGAGGGCGCCCTCAGGCCCGACCTCGCCCCGTGGCAGCGCGGCGGGACGTGCATACCGTGCGGCGGGTCGCGGCGCACGGAAACCGAGGTGTCAGCATAGTTGCCGGCATCGGTCCCGGCGGCCGTCCTCGGGAGAATGTGCCAGTCTGTATGATCGGGCGGCCGGTGTTGTTGGCCGGTCCAAGCCCGGCGGCGGTCCGTCGGCCTCGCCTCTTCAGCCTGTGATGTGGAGAAAAGCTCATGCCGGACATCGTCGTCGTATGGCTTTCGCTTCTTGCCAGCCTCGCCGTGATCGGCGTGGCCGGGGTGCGGCTTTCTCGCTACGGCGACGTCATCGCCGAGAAAAGCGGCATGAGCCGTGGCTGGGTGGGGCTGATCCTGCTGGCCTCGGTGACCTCGCTGCCGGAACTCGTGACCGGGGTTTCCGCGGTGACCGTCGCGGGCGTCCCCGACATCGCCGTCGGCAACATTTTCGGCGCCTGTGTCTTCAATCTCGGCTTCATCGTGGTGCTCGACTTTCTCTGCCGCAAGGAATCGATCTATACCCGCGTGCGCCAGAGCAACGTGCTGGCGGCGGGCTACGGCGTCGCCCTGATCGGGTTCGCCGGATTCAACCTCTTGCTCTACCGCGACGCCGCGATTCCCGCACTCGGGCATGTCGGCCTCTATTCGCCGATCATCCTGCTGCTGTATTTCCTCGCGATGCGCTCGCTCTATCGCCACGAGAAGGCGCACCTCGCTGACGCGGTCGAGGCGCGCGTGGACTCGTATCCGCAGATGAGCCTCAAGCAGGCGGTCCGGGGCTATGCCGTGGCCGCGCTGGTGGTCGTGGCGGCGGGTGTCTGGCTGCCCCACATCGCGGCGGACCTGGCCGAGGCGATGAATTGGAAGCAAAGCTTCGTCGGCACCCTGTTCGTCGCCGCCGTGACGACGACGCCGGAAATCGTCGTCACGGTTTCCGCCTTGCGCATGGGCGCCGTCGACTTGGCCATCGGCAACCTGCTCGGCAGCAATCTGTTCAACGTCGCCATTCTCGCCGTCGACGATTTCGCCTACATGCCTGGCCCGCTGTTCGCCGACGTCTCGATCTCGCATGCCGCCTCGGCCTTCTCGGCGATGATGATGAGCGGACTTGCGATCGTCGGCCTCGTCACGCGGCCGACGTCGCAGGTGTTGCGCTCGGTGAGCTGGATCAGCCTGCTGCTGCTCGCCGTCTACCTGCTGAACAGCCTCTTCCTCTATCTCTATGGACACTGACGCAGACACCGCCCGCCAGGCCTGGCATCGCCTCGACACCGAGGCCGCGGCCGCGCAGTTCGACAGCGACCTGAACCGGGGGCTCTCGGCGCAGGTGGCCGCCCAGCGTCTGGCGCAACAGGGCCCCAACGCGCTCCAGGAGGGCGGCCGTCGCCACCCGTTGGCGATGCTCGCCTCGCAGTTCACCGATTTCATGATCCTGGTGCTGATCGCCGCCGCCGTGATCGCGGGCATCGTTGGCGAGCCGGAGGACACGATCGCGATCGTCGTCATCGTGTTCCTCAACGGCATCATCGGCTTCGTCCAGGAATATCGCGCCGAGCGTGCGATGGCCGCGCTGAAGAAGATGAGCAGCCCGCAGGCGCGCGTGATCCGCGACGGCCAGGCGGCCTGGATCGACGCGCGCGAACTCGTGCCGGGCGACGTCGTCGAGCTCGAAGCCGGCAACATCGTTCCCGCCGACCTGCGGCTGATCGAGCTCTCCGCGTTCAAGGTCGACGAATCGGCGTTGACAGGCGAGTCGCAGGCGGTCGAGAAGCAGCACGCGCAACTGAGCGAGGTCGAGCTGCCGCTCGGCGACCGGCTCAACCTCGCGTACAAGGGCACGGTCGCGACCTACGGCCGGGCGCGCGGGCTCGTCGTCGCCACCGGCATGCAGACCGAGCTGGGCAGGATCGCGACGCTGCTGGCGGGCGAAGCGGGCAAGACGCCGCTGCAGAAGCGCCTGGCGCGTTTCGGCCAGCATCTGGCGCTCGTCGTGCTCGCGATCTGCGCGATCATCTTCGTCGCCGGCTGGCTGCGCGGCGAGCCGCCGCTGGTGATGCTGCTGACCGCGGTCAGTCTTGCGGTCGCCGCGATCCCCGAGGCGCTGCCGGCCGTCGTGACGATCTCGCTCGCGCTCGGCGCCGCGCGCATGGTGCGGCAGAACGCGCTGATCCGGCGGCTGCCCGCGGTCGAGACGCTCGGCTCGGTCACCTATATCTGCTCGGACAAGACCGGCACGCTGACCGAAAACCGGATGCGCGTCGACCGCCTGCAGGCCGCCGGCGAGACGCGACCGGGATTGCAGGAGGACGGCGGGGCGCCGTGGCACGAGCTCGGGCTCGCGATGGCGCTATGCAACGACGCCGTCGCCGACGCCGACGGCAGCCTGAGCGGCGACCCGACCGAGACGGCGCTGCTCGACGCGGTGCTGTCGGCTGGCCTCGATCTCGCGGCGCTGCGTCAGGCGCTGCCGCGCGAGGGCGAGCTTCCGTTCGACTCGGAGCGTGCGCGCATGAGCACCGTGCATCGCGAAGGCGAGGGCGCGCTCGTGCTCGTGAAAGGCGCCCCCGAGAGCCTGCTGCCGCGCTGCGTCGATGGGCTCGGACCGTCAGGGCGCGCACCGATCGACACGGACGCGCTGCACGACGAGGCCGAAAGGCTCGCCGCGGACGGCTTGCGCGTCCTCGCCTTCGCGCTCAGGCGCTTGCCACGCATGCCGGACACGCTCGACGTCGACACGCTCGAATCGGGACTGAGCTTCGTCGGACTGGCCGGGCTGATCGACCCGCCCCGTCCCGAAGCGGCCGAGTCGGTTGCGGCGTGCAAGGCCGCCGGCATCATCCCGGTCATGATCACCGGCGACCATCCGGCGACCGCGCGCGCGATCGCGAGCCGGCTCGGCATCATCGACGCCGACGCCAAGGTGCTGACCGGTGCCGAACTCGCGAAGCTCACGCTTGCGGAGTTCGAGCGCGAAGTCGATACCGTGCGCGTCTACGCGCGCATCAACCCCGAGCAGAAGATCAAGATCGTGCAGGCCTTGCAGGACAAAGGCGAGTTCGTCGCGATGACCGGCGACGGCGTCAACGACGCGCCGGCGCTGAAGATGGCCGACATCGGCGTCGCGATGGGCAAGGGCGGCACCGACGTCGCGCGTGAAGCCGCGCACATGACGCTGCTCGACGACAATTTCGCGACCATCGTGCACGCCGTGCGCGAAGGGCGGCGCATCTTCGACAACATCCGCAAATTCGTCAAATACACGATGACGAGCAATTCGGGCGAGATCTGGACCATCTTTCTCGCGCCGTTCATGGGCCTGCCGATCCCGCTGCTGCCGATCCACATCCTTTGGATCAATCTCGTGACCGACGGCCTGCCCGGGCTCGCGCTCGCCAACGAGCGGGCCGAGCGCGACGTCATGGCGCGGCCGCCGCGTCCGCCGAAGGAAAGCATCTTCGCCCACGGCATGTGGCAGCACATCCTGTGGGTCGGCCTGCTGATGGGCGGCGTGTCGCTACTGACCCAGGCGTGGGCGATCCACACCGAATCGGCGCACTGGCAGAGCATGGTGTTCACGGTGCTGACGCTGTCGCAGCTCGGCCACGTGCTCGCGATCCGCTCCGAGCGTGAATCCCTGTTCCGCCACGGCGTGTTCTCCAACCGCATGCTGATCGCCGCGCTCGCAGTGACCTTCGCGCTGCAGATGGCCGTGCTCTATGTGCCCTGGCTCAACCCGATCTTCAGGACCGCGCCGCTGAGCGCGGGCGAGCTCGGTGCCTGTCTCGCGCTGTCGTCGGTCGTTTTCATCGGCGTCGAGATCGAGAAGTGGCTGGTGCGCCGGGGCTGGCTCTACGGCGGAAATTGAGCGGCGCGCGCGGGGCGCCGCAGGCATTCAGCCGCCCAGCACTTCGGCGCGCAGGGCCGACACCGCCGCGCGCACCGCTTCGAGATCGCCCGGAGGAACCCGCGCGTACTCGGCGCCGCTCAGCTTGATCGCGTGCTGCTGGCGCCGCAGTTCGCGGTAGGCATCGGCCGCGCCCTGCGCGAGCGTCGCTGGAACGAGGCCGGCCGCGCCGGCGCGCAGGAGCAGCGCGATATTGCCCACGTTGTCGGCCATTTCGGGATGCGCCGCGCTGTGCCGCAGCACGAGGTATTGCACGCAGAATTCGACGTCGACGATGCCGCCGCGGTCGTGCTTGAGGTCGAACAGTTCGCTCGCGTTGACGTGACCCGCGTGCATTTTCTCGCGCATCGCGCGGACCTCGGCGCGCAGCGCCTCCGCGTCGCGGGGCAGGCACAGCACTTCGCGGCGCAAGGTCTCGAAGCGCGCGCCGATTTCGCCGTCGCCGCAGACGAAGCGCGCCCGCGTCAGCGCCTGATGCTCCCATACCCAGGCGTGCTGCAACTGGTAATCGCGGAACGCCGCCATCGAACTGACGAGCAGCCCCGAGGCGCCGTCAGGGCGCAGCCTGAGGTCGGTTTCGTAGAGGATGCCGGCCGACGTAAGCGTGCCGAGCCAGGTGTTGATGCGCTGCGCGAGCCGTGCATAGGTTTCCTGTGCGCGCGGGTCGGCGTCGTCGTAGAGGAACACCAGGTCGAGATCGGACGCGTAACCGAGCTCCTTGCCGCCGAGCTTGCCGTAACCGACGACGGCGAAGCGCGGCGCGTCGCGGTGACGTGACTTGAGGCCTGCCCAGCAGCGGCCGAGTGTTTCGGCGAGCAGCGTGTCGGCCAGATACGACAGGTGATCCGACAGCGCTTCGAGGGTCAGGCGCCCGGCGACGTCCTGCGCCAGCAGGCGCAGCGTTTGCACCTGCTTGAAGCGGCGCAACGCGTCCATCTGCGCCTCGGTGTCGTTCGGCTGGGCGTCGAGCTCGTCGCGCAGCTGCGCGGCGAGCGTGGGCCAGTCGGGCAGCGCCAGCAGCGACTGCGGCGCGATCAGCTCGTCGAGCAGTTGCGGTTGCCGCGTGATGAGCTGCGCGGCCCAGGGGCTCGCGGCCAGCAGCCGTACGAGCTGGCGTAGCGCGGCCGGATATTCGGCGAGCAGGGCGAGGTAGGTGGCGCGGCGCGCGATCGATTGCACCAGCCGCGCGAAACGCTCGAGCGTGGCCTGCGGGTCGCGCTGGCTGCCGATGACTTCGAGTGCCGGCGGCAGCAGCGCGTTCAGCCGCAACTGGGTCGATTCGGGCAGCCGCGCGCTCGCCTCGCGCAAGGCCTCGAGCGTCGCCAGCACCTGCGCGGCATCGTCGTAGCCGGCGTTCTCCAGCAAGGCCGTTGCCGCTTCGACGCCGGCCGTGCCACAGCACACGGCGGTGAGCGGATGGCTCATCTGGTCGGTCTGCGGCGCGGCGAACGCCTGCTCGAAGTGCCGCGTCACGCGGCTGCGGTGGCGGTCGAGCGCGGCAACGAGCGTGCCGTAATCGGCGACGCCCATCGCCTCGGCAAGCATCGCCTGCGAATCGGTATCGTCGGGCAGGCGCTGGGTCTGCGCGTCGTCGAGATACTGGATGCGGTGTTCGAGGCGGCGCAGAAAGTCGTAGGCCGCCGCGAGTTCCTGCCGCGCGTCGGCCGCGAGCAGCCCGCTTTTCGCGAGTTCGCCGAGCACCGTGAGCGTCGGCCGCTGCTGCAGCGTGCGGATCTGGCCGCCGCGTATGAGTTGGAACACCTGCGCCGTGAACTCGATTTCACGGATGCCGCCGGGACCGAGCTTGACGTCGGTCGCCATTTCGCGGCGCACGACTTCGCGGCGGATCTGCGCGTGCAGCTCGCGGATCGCGGCGAAGGCCTCGAAATCGAGGTACTTGCGGAATACGAAAGGTCGCACGACCGCGGCGAGTGCGTCGTGATGCCCGCCCGTCAGCGGCCGTGCCTTGATCCAGGCGTAGCGCTCCCAGGGCCTGCCGTGCGCGACGAGATAGTCCTCGAGCATATCGAAACCCATCGCGAACGGCCCGGACTCGCCCCATGGCCGCAGCCGCAGGTCGACGCGGAAGACGTAGCCGTCGGCGGTGTTCTCGCCGAGCGCCGCGGTGAGCTTGCGCCCGAGGCGGACGAAGAATTCGTGATTGCTGATCGAGCGCACCGCGGCGTCGCCGTCCGCCGCGGTCTCGCCTTCCTCGGGATAGAGATAGATCAGGTCGATGTCGGACGAGACGTTGAGTTCGCCGCCGCCGAGCTTGCCCATGCCGACGACGACCATGCGCTGCGGCGCGCCGTCGGCGCCGCGCGGCTCGCCGTGGCGCGCGGCGAGCGTCGTGTGGTGGAACGCGAGTCCAGTCTCGATGCTCGTTTCGGCGAGCGCGCTCCAGGTCGCGACGACTTCGCCCAGATCGGCGCTGCCAGCGAGGTCGCGCGCGGTCGTGACGAGCCAGACGCGCTGACGCAACTGGCGCAGGCGCCGGTGCAGGCTGTCCTCGTCGACGCACGGCGGCTCGCTCAGAAAAGCCACCATCGCATCGCGCCCGAAAGGCCGCTCGAGCATGGGCACGAGGGCCTCTGCAAGGGCGGGCTGCGCGGCGAGCAGGCGGCGGCCGAAACGCGAGCAGCGGGCAAGCCGTTTCAGTGCGGGATTGCTCATGGCATGGATTAGAATTTGTGCTTTATCGGACACTCTAACAGCGGAGAGCTTGTATGGCAGCCATCGAGTCGGTACTGACCGAAACCCGTGTATTCCCGCCTGCCGAGGCTTTCGTCACGCAGGCCAACGTCGCCGGGATGGAGGCCTACCAGGCGCTGTGCCGCCGCGCCGAAGCGGACTACGAGGGGTTCTGGGCCGAGCTCGCCCGCCAGCACATCGACTGGAAGACGCCGTTCACGCGCACGCTCGACGAAAGCGACGCACCGTTCTATCGCTGGTTCGACGACGGCGAGCTGAACGTTTCCTACAACTGCCTCGATCGCCATCTGGCGACCCGGGGCGACAAGACCGCGCTGATCTTCGAGGCCGACGACGGCAGCGTCCGCACGGTCACCTACAAGGAACTGCACGCGCGCGTCTGCCAGTTCGCCAACGGCCTGAAATCGCTCGGCGTCGGCAAGGGCGACCGCGTGATCGTCTACATGCCGATGAGCATCGAAGCGGTCGTCGCGATGCAGGCCTGTGCGCGCATCGGCGCGATCCATTCGGTCGTGTTCGGCGGCTTCTCGGCGAAGAGCCTGTTCGAGCGGATCGAGGACGCGCAGGCCAAGCTCATCGTCACGGCCGACGAATCGCTGCGCGGCGGCAAGGCCGTGCCGCTCAAGCGGGCGGCCGACGAGGCGCTGGCCATGGGCGACACCTCCTGCGTCGAGCGCGTCGTCGTCTACCGCCGTTCCGGCGGGGAGGTGAACTGGTCGGCGCGCGACCTCTGGTGGCACGAACTGACCCAGACCCAGGCCGAGACCTGCGAGCCGGTCTGGGTGTCGGCCGAGCACCCGCTCTTCATCCTCTACACTTCGGGGTCGACCGGCAAGCCGAAGGGGGTGCAGCATTCGACCGGCGGCTACCTGCTCGGCGCGCTGCTGTCGATGCTTTGGGTATTCGACGCCAAGGCCGACAACGACGTGTACTGGTGCACGGCCGACGTCGGCTGGATCACCGGGCACACCTACGTCGCCTACGGCCCACTCGCGCTCGGCATGACCGAGGTCATCTTCGAGGGCATCCCGACCTATCCGCACGCCGGGCGCTTCTGGGAAACCATCGCCAAACATAAGGTCACGACCTTCTACACGGCGCCGACCGCGATCCGCAGCCTGATCAAGCTCGGTTCCGAACTGCCCGCGCAATACGATCTGTCGTCGCTGCGTCTGCTCGGAACGGTCGGCGAGCCGATCAATCCGGAGGCCTGGATGTGGTACCACGAGGTCATCGGCGGTGGCCGCTGTCCGATCGTCGATACCTGGTGGCAGACCGAGACCGGTGCCCACATGATCGCGCCCTTGCCGGGCGCGGTGCCGACCAAGCCGGGCTCGTGCACGCTGCCGCTGCCCGGCATCATGGCCGCGGTCACCGACGAGCACGGCGGGCCGGTCGCGAAGGGTCAGGGCGGCTATCTCGTGATCAAGCGGCCCTTCCCGTCGCAGCTGCGCACGCTGTGGGGCGACCCGGAACGTTTCAAGAAGACCTATTTTCCCGAGGAGATGGGCGGCAAGACCTACCTCGCAGGCGATTCGGCGCACCGCGACGACGACGGCTATTTCTGGATCATGGGTCGCATCGACGACGTGCTGAACGTCTCGGGCCATCGCCTCGGCACGATGGAGATCGAATCGGCGCTGGTGTCCAATCCGCGCGTCGCCGAAGCGGCGGTCGTCGGGCGCCCGCACGAGGTCAAGGGCGAGGCGGTCGTCGCCTACGTCGTGCTCAAGGGCGCGCGTGCGGTCGGCGACGAAGCGAAGGACATCGCGCGCGAACTGCGCGACTGGGTCGGCAAGGAGATCGGCCCGATCGCCAAGCCCGACGAGATCCGTTTCGGCGAAAACCTGCCGAAGACGCGCTCAGGCAAGATCATGCGCCGGCTGCTCCGGGCGATCGCCAAGGGCGAGGAAATCACCCAGGACGTCTCGACCCTCGAAAACCCGGCGATCCTCGATCAGCTCAAGGAAGCCGTGAAATAAGCGCCGCGGACGCGGCGCGGCGCTGCCTCGTACCCGGTGCCCACCGCGCCCGTCTGCCCGGAAGCCGCGCGGCACCGAGCGCTTTGCCCGAGCGTGCCTCCGACGCCCATGCCGGCACGACCGAGACGCGCGTCGGAATTCTTTCCACCGCCACCGCACTGAGCACCGCCAGCGTCTGGCTGTTATCTGCGGTGCCACGGGCACGCCCGCCCGTTGCCTACATGCAAGCGGCGAAAGGCGCGCGTTTTTGTCGGAGTCCTTTACATGGCCTCGACGGCGAAACGGCGAAGACGCGGGGTATCTGACGTCTTTTGATTCATAAAAACAAGGACCAGGGTCTTTGTATTTGCCTGTCGGCTCGATTCTTGCGGCCATCAAAAGGCCATGCCTAACGCGTGGTCAAATTGTCTACAGAGGAGACAGGTCAAATGGAACTTCCAAAGCTTACCCGCACGCTGTTCCGTACCCTGATGGTCTCAGGGGCGCTGAGCGTTGCTCCGCAGGCCAACGCGCTCGACATCGATGCCCTGACCCTCGCGGCAGACGGCTGGATCGTCAATACCAACTATTGGACAACCAACCAGAACGCGACGCTCACGACCAGCGAAGTGGCAAATCTGGTTGATCCGATGAGCCCGCCCGACCTTGGCGTCGCGTACAAGCAGGATTACGACATGCTGCCGCCGGACGACGGCAGCGCGGCGATGTACTACTCGACGTCGTTCTCGGGCGATCCGAACGATGCAACGATCAGCTGGGATGCAGGTGCAATGTATTACATCGCCTGCCCGTCCTGTTACCTGCTGGTGAAGGATGGCAGCGCCATTCCCTCCCAGTACGTTTTCGACATCAGCGGGTGGGACGGCCAGGAGGCGATCAATCTGTCCAATTTCTGGGCGAACACGCCGGGCGCGATTTCCTTCGTTGCGATCTACAACAACGCCCAACCGGGTGGCGGTGGCGGCGGCACGATCACGCCGATCCCCGAAGCCGACACCTACGCCATGATGCTGGCCGGCCTGGGTCTGGTCGGATTCGCTGCAAGGCGCAGATTGAGCTGAAGTCAACGCCCAGTGAAACAGCGCCGCCACGGCGCTGTTTTTTTTCCCCACCCATGGCCGACTGTCACGGCGTTCCGCGCGCGGGCCGTTGACGCCGGCTGCAGGCCTGACGGCGATCCTGCAACCGCCTGCGGCGGTTCCCGCCCGGGCGGGAGCGACGATCTCATCCGCGCCATTCCTTCCCCGGCCCGGCTTCCTCCAATCCTACAGCGACGTGCGGTCTTCTCCGCTACTGGCCCTCGGCGTCGATTTCTAGAGTTCAAGGCGTTGCCGTTCACATACGGCAATGAACCGCGGCCCACTCTCGACACGTCTCGGGCGAACCCTGGCGTGCCTGGGGTGGCTGCTTTCGCGCCCCGCCATCTCATTGCACGGAGGTAAGTCATGAGTCTTAAAAATACCAACCGCACTCTCTTATGCAGCCTGATGTTCCCGGCCGCGCTGCTGCTCGCCCCGCAGGCCCAAGCACTGGACCTCACGCCCGACCTTGCCGGCGCCTGGACCTCGCTCGATACCGACGCGCTGCAGGCCGACGAGGTCGAAAGCCTGGTCGGTGCCCCTTCCGGGTCGCTCGGCCTGGCATACAAGGTCGACGTCGAGGGCGGCGCCGAGGATGGAACCGCCACGGGTTTCTACGACACCACGTTCACATTCGAAACCACCGGTGACGCCACGGGTGCGACGATCACCCAAAGCGGAATGTCAATCATCGACTGCCCATCGTGCTATCTCGTGGTCAAGGACGGCAACCATCAGCCGGCTCAATATCTCTTTGATATCAGCGGCTGGAACGGAACTGACGATATCAACCTGTCCGGGTTCTGGCAGGATCCTGCGCAAGGTGCGATCTCGCACATCGCGATCTGGAACGGCGACGGTAACGGCGGCGGCGGTGGCGGCGGTGGCGTCGTACCGATTCCGGAGGCCGAGACCTACGCCATGATGCTCGCCGGGCTGGGCCTGATCGGCTTCGTCGTGCGTCGCCGCAGGGCCTGAGCGGTCACCTCCCGAAAAAGCGCCGCGGGTCGGCGCTTTTTTTTGGTTTTTTTCCGAAAGGACCAAAAAAATTTCGCGTGGGCAGGGCTACCAGAGGGCGCGCGGGAGTGAGGGCGGCGTTTCGTAAGTAGTTGAAAAGTCGCAATGTAAAAGACAACGTGTGTGTGAGTACTCACCTAAAGTCTGTCGGGATGTCGACGTTATTGATGGAATCCCGAAAGGGCAAACCCGCCGCGAGGCGGGGGCGCAAAGCGACCGGTCTCGAAAGAGATAGCGGCGCTGCCGTGGATGACCCGTGCTGGGTCCCCAGCGTGTGCATGCCTGTCGGGAGTTCTTCGAACGCCAGGAGCCCCCATGTCACGTCACAGCCCATTCCCTGTCCACCTTTCCGCCACGCACCGCGCCGAGCGCGACGGCTCCGCCCGCCTCGGCCTAAGCCTGCTGGCGGCCGCCATGCTCGCGAGCTACGCCGGTCTCGGCGAAGCCGCGCCGCAGGCCACGCCGCCGGCTACGGTCGCGAAAGCGCAACCCTATCTCGGCTGGGCCAAGGGCCGGCTGCTCGTCGCGCCGCGAGCGGGCTTGCCCCCCGGCCAGCTCGACAAGGCACTCAGAAAGGTAAACGGGCGCTCGGCGACCCACATCAAGCCCTTGAACGTGCACGTCGTCGAGTTGCCGGTGGGTGCCGACGAGGTGAGCGCGGCGCGCGAGTTGCGCAAGAACCGCAGCTTCAAATACGTCGAACTCGACATGGCGGTTGCGGCGGCGGCTACGGTGACCGATCCCGCCTACGGCAACAGCTGGGCGTTGCCGAAAATCCAGGCACCGACCGCGTGGGACAGCAGCAACGGCAGCGGTGTGACCGTCGCCATCCTCGATACCGGCCTCGACGCCGTCCACCCCGATCTCGTCGCCAACGTCGTACCGGGCTGGAACGTCTACGACAACAACTCCAATACCGCCGACGTCAACGGTCACGGCACCTGGGTCGCCGGCGTCGCGGCGATGGCGGCGAACAACGCCAAGGGCAGCGCGGGCGTGGCGTGGGGCGCGAAGATCATGCCGATACGCATCGCCGATGCCAATGCCTACGCCTACTGGAGCACGGTCGCGCAGGGCATTTACTGGGCGGCGGACAACGGCGCCAAGGTGGTCAACATCAGCTACAACGGCGTGTCGGGAAGCTCGACCGTGCAGTCCGCGGCGCAGTATCTGCGCGGGAAGGGCGGCGTCGTGATCGTGGCGGCCGGCAATAGCGGCGGCCTGGAGAGCATCGCCGCCAACGACTCGCTGCTCACGGTCGCGGCGACCGATCAGAACGACGTACGTGCGAGCTTCTCCAGCTACGGCGCCTATGTTGACCTGTCCGCGCCGGGGGTGAATCTCTATACGACGACGGTCGGCGGCGGCTTCGCCAACGCGTCGGGCACCTCGTTTTCCAGTCCGGTCGTCGCCGCGACGGCCGCGCTGATGCTGTCGGCCAACGCCAAGCTTGCGCCTGCCGACGTGGACCGCATTCTCAAGGCGACCGCTCGCGATCTCGGTACGGCGGGCTATGACCAGTACCACGGCACGGGCCGCGTCAATGCCGCGTCGGCCGTGCAGAGCGCCAAGCAGACGATCGCGGCGGACACCCAAGCGCCAACGGTCAGCATCGCGTCGCCGACTGGTGGCCAGGTTTCCGGCGTGGTCCCGGTCGACGTCCTGGCGTCGGACAACGTCGGTGTGACGCGCGCCGACTTCTACGTCAACGGCCAGCTCGTCGCGACCGATGCGCTGGCGCCGTTCGCCTTCGCCTGGGACACGACGACCAAAGCGGACGGCAGCTACACCCTGAGCGTGCAGGCCTACGACGCCGCCGGCAACCGCGGGACGTCGCCTTCGGTCACCGTCACCAGCGGCAACGACAGCGCCGCCCCGACGATCGCCAGCTTCAGCCTGACCGACGGCATGAAGCTCTCGGGCAAGCAGATGGTCAAGGTCAGCGCGAGCGACAACCAGAAGGTCGCAAAGATTTCCTTGGTGATCGACGGCAAGGAAGTCGCCACCGCGTTCGGCGGTTCGCTCAGCTACAACTGGAATACCAACAAGCTGGCGCGGGGTGCGCACACCGTGACCGTGCGCGTGACCGACAACTCGGGCAACGTCACGACGAAGACCGTGACGGTCTACAAGTGAGCTGCCACACATGGCCGAATAGGGGAGCGCCCTTCGGGGCGCTTTTTTTCGCCTTATTGAACCGGCGGCCGGGCGAGTGCGGCCGCGACGCTGACCAGTTCCATGACCACCGTGTGCAGCCGCCCGGGCGACTTCAAGGCGCCGTTCTCCTCGTCGAACGCCCGATCAGCGTGCGGCAGCGAGAACTGCCCGGGCAGGACCACGACGCCGAGTGTATTCAGGATCTGGCGCAGGTGCGGCAGCATGCGCATGCCGCCGTACTGCCCGGGCGACGCGGCCAGGATCGCGGCGACCTTGTCCTGGTAGGGCAGCAGGCCCGATTCGCCCTGCCACTCGCGTGACACCCAGTCGAGCGTGTTCTTCAACAGCGGCGGCACCGAGCTGTTGTATTCGGGGCTCGCGATCAGCAAGGCATCGTGCGCCTTGAACAGGGCCTTGAGGCGTAGCGCATTGTCGGGCAGTCCGTCGCGCGCCTCGTCGTCGCCGTTATAGAGCGGCAGCGGGTAGTCGGCGAGGTCGATCAGCGTGGTTTCGGCGCCGGCCGCCTGGCAGGCGTCGGCGGCGAGCAGGATCAGCTTGCGGTTCCACGAGTCGCGGCGGATGCTGCCGGAAAAAGCCAGAATCTTGGGCATGGCGGGTCCTGGAGTGCAAACACCGCATTGTAGCGAGGCCCGTCTAAAGCGCCCCGGGGCGATGGCCGCGCCGGGGCAAAACCGGCACAATCGCCGATTCGTTCAGGAACGCGGGGACCCGGGGTGACGGGCGACACGACTGCAGCAAGCGAGCGCATGCGGCTCGACAAATGGCTATGGGCGGCGCGCTTCTTCAAGACGCGGAGCCTCGCGGTGCAGGCCATTGCGCATGGCCGGGTGCGGCTCGACGGCGAGCGGGTCAAGCCGGCGCGCGAAGTGAAGTGCGGCGACCGGCTCGATATCCAGATCGAGGTGCTCGAGTGGTCGGTGACCGTGCGCGGCCTGAGCAAGCAACGCGGTCCCGCGGCCGTCGCGCAGATGCTCTACGAGGAAGACCCGTCGAGCATCGCGCGCCGCGCCGAGCGCCGGCAGCAGCACGCGCTCGCGCCGAATCCCGCCGCCGCGATCAAGGGCCGGCCGACTAAGCGCGACCGCCGCCACATCCACCGCTTCACCGGCGGTTCCTGAATGGAGGCCTAAGCGGCGCCGGCACGGCCGTGTTTCCCGCAAGCCACGGCTAAACGCATAGAATCGCGGGATCCGCGAGTTTGCTGCGTTCATGACCGTTTTCCCCGTACCGCCCGCTCTCTGGCGCCGCCTGTGGCGCGGACTGCTTGCGCTCGCGGCGCTGGGCGTCGCAGGCGTCGTCGCGGCCGTGGCGCTGATGTTTCTCTATGTGCTGCCGAACATCGCCGACCACCGCGATACGGTCGCCGCGTTGATGTCGCGTGCGGTCGGCCAGCGCGTCACGCTCGAGGCGGTGTCCGGCGTGTGGCAGCGCGCACGCCCGGAGTTCCGTCTGCGTGGCGTGCGCCTGCACGACGAAGCGGGCGAGACGACGCTCCTGCTGCCCGAACTCGAGGCCGAATTCGCCTGGCGTTCGCTGCTGTTCCTCGAGCCGCGCTTCAGCCGCATCGAACTGCAGGGGCTCGCGCTCGACGTGCGGCGTGACCGCAGCGGCCACTTCTACGTCGGCGGGATCCCGCTAAATCCGGGCGATCCGCACGGTGGATTTTCCGGCTGGCTGCTACGCCAGGGGCGGGTCCACGTCGGCCAGGCGACGGTGACCTGGCGCGACGCCCTGCGCGGCGCGCCGCCGCTGACGTTCGAGGGCGTCGATTTCACGCTCAGCAAGGTGCGGCGCGAACATCGCCTGCAGGTCGCGGCGATTCCGCCCACCACGCTCGCGCGCCCGCTGCGTGTCGACGCGCGATTCCGCGCCCGCGACGTCGACGACGTCGCGACCTGGAGCGGGCGGATCAGCGCCACCGTTGCCGGGGTTTCATTTCCCCAGCTTGCGAAGTGGCTCGCGCTTCCCTATCCGCCGCAGCAGGGTTGGGGCGCGGTGCACGCGGACTTCACCTTGGCGCGCGGGGCGATCACCGGTGTTGAAGCAGCGGTCGACCTGCGCGAGATCGAAACGACGCTCGGCGAGGGCTTGCTGCCGCTGCGGCTCGCACGCCTGCACGGGCGCGCGGCCTGGCAGCGTGTGCGCGGCGGGCAGCGTCTGAGCTTCGAAGACATCCGCGTGGCGGAGGCAGGCGGCGCGCCCGGGGCGCCGTTCGACGTCGGCGTGGCCTGGGGCGAAGGCGGGCGCGAAGTCACGGCGCGCTCCTTCAACCTCGGGCGCCTGCAGTCGCTCCTTCCGCGGCTGCCAATCGAGGCCACGCTTCGGTCGCGGCTCGCCGCGCTGCGCCCGCAAGGCCAGCTCGATGTCTTGCAGCTGCGCTGGGCCGGCGCGAAGCCGACACTCGACGACTTCGCCGTCAAGGCGCATTTCCGCGGTCTGGCGATACGCGCGGTCGACAAGCGTCCGGGCGTGCGCAACCTGAGCGGGCGCATCGAAGGCGACGCGCACGCGGGCGCGTTCGAGATCGAGTCGCGGCGTGTCGGGCTCGATCTGTCGGCGTGGTTCCGCGAACCCGAGTTCGCGCTCGACACGCTCCACGCGCGCGGCAGCTGGAACAAGACCGCGCGCGGCCAGCGCCTGACGCTTGCCGCTGCACGCTTCGACAACGCCGATGCGGCGGGGACGGCGACGGGACAGTACGAACGCATTCCGGGGCAGCGCGGCATCATCGATCTGAACGCGCATCTGGATCGCGCGCGCGGGACCGCGGTCTACCGCTATTTTCCGAAGACGATCGGCGAGCGCACCGTCGACTGGGTCAGGCGCGGCGTCGTCGCCGGCGGCTCGGACGACGTGCGGCTCAAGCTCAGGGGCGACCTCGCGCGTTTCCCATTCGCCGACGGCGACGGCGTGTTCCGCGTCGACGTCAAGGTCAGTGACGGCGTGATCGACTACCTGCCAGGGTGGCCGCGCATCGAAGGCATCGACGCCCACCTCGCTTTCGCGGGCAAGACAATGGAAGTCAGCTCGAACACCGCGCGCATTTACGGCGTCGCGCTCGCCCCGGTGAAGGTCGTCATTCCCGATCTCATCCATCACGACGAGCTGCTGCAGGTCGACGGCGAGGCAGCCGGTCCGGTCGAAGACTTCATTCGGTTTGCCAACGCGAGTCCGCTCGGCGACCGCCTACGCGTCTTCACCGCCGGCCTCAAGGGCACCGGAAACATGAAGCTTGCGCTCGGTCTGCGCGTGCCCTTGCGCCGCAGTGCGGACGTCAGCGTCGCCGGACGGCTTTCCTTCCTCGACGACAGCCTGGCGTCGAGCGCGTGGCCGCGGCTCGAGAACGTGCGCGGCGACGTCGACTTCACCGGCGACAGCCTCAGCGCGCAGAACCTCGGCGCGCGATTCCTCGGTGGCCCGCTGCGCCTCGACGCGCGCACGGTCGGCGACGAGGTGCGCATCGTCACCCGCGGCCGCGCGACGGCGCCGGGCATCGCGGCGTGGCTCGGCCCGACCTGGGGCAGCCGCCTCAGCGGGCAGACCGTTTGGGACGGCGAACTCGTGCTTGCGCCGGGCGGCGAGCGCATGCGTGTCCAGTCCGACCTCGTCGGCCTGCGCAGTGCACTGCCGGCACCGCTCGCGAAAGCCGCCGCCCAGCCGCTGCCCTTGCGCGTGACGGGCCAGCCTCATGCCGACGGCCGGCAATACGACGTGCGCCTCGGCACGCGCCTCGGCGCGGCCTGGCACGCGTCGGCGGCCGGCGTGACGCAGGGCGAGGTCCGCTTCGGCAGCGCCGCGACGCTGCCGGACGAACCCGGCCTGCGACTCGCTGGACGCGCGCCGAACCTCGACCTTTCGGCCTGGCTCGAGCTGATGCCGCGCGGCGAGGGGGCGGCGCTGCCCATATCGTCAGTCGATCTCGGGTTCGACGCGTTCGACCTGGCCGGACGCCGCTTTGAGGACCTGCGCCTCCAGGGAGGCGCGCAAGGCGGCGCGCTGCGGACACAGGTCACGGCACGCGGCATGGACGGCGTGCTGACCTATGGCGCCGGAGACGACGGGCGGGCGCGCGTCGCCGCCCGGTTCCGCGAACTCACCATTCCGGCGCCTGCGCCGGCGGGCGCGTCGACCGATCCCCAAACGAACATGAAGGCGAGTGATTTTCCCGCGCTCGAAATGCGTGTCGATGATTTTCGCCTGCAGCAGCGCCCGCTCGGCCGGCTCGATCTCGTCGCCCATGGCGCACCCCAGGGGCTCATCATCGAGAACCTGAAGCTCGCGCACGCCGACAGCGTGTTCGCCATGAACGGGGTGTGGCGTGACAGCGGCGCCGGGGAGACGCGGGGAGAGCTGAGCCTCGAGGTCGTGGACGCGGGCAAGTTTCTGGCGCGCTTCGGCTATCCGGACACGCTGCGCGGCGGCCGTGCGAGCGTACGCGGCGACGCCGCGTGGGAAGGGTCGCCGGCCGATTTCTCGTTCGCAAGCCTTGCCGGACAGCTCGCGTTCAGCGCGAAAGGCGGGCAGTTCCTGCGTGTCGAGCCGGGCGTCGGCAAACTGCTCGGTGTGCTGAGCCTGCAGTCGCTGCCGCGCCGATTGAACTTCGATTTCCGTGATATCTTCAACAAGGGCTATGCCTTCGACGACATCGGGGCGACGCTGCGGGTCGCCCGCGGGGTCGTCTACAGCGACGATTTGAAGATGCGTGGTCCGGCGGCGAAGGTCAACATGTCGGGCCTTGCCGATCTCAACCAGGAGTCGGTGCAGTTGCGGGTCAAGGTGATTCCCAAAATGTCCGAAGGAGTGGCCGTCGCGGGCGCCCTGCTCGGCGGGCCGCTTGCGGGCGTGGGGGCACTCGCGGCGCAAAAGCTGCTGCGCGACCCGCTCGAAGAGGTCATCAGCCAGGAATACATGGTGACCGGGCCGTGGCAGGCGCCCGACGTCAAACGTCTCGCCAAAACCAAGGTCGAATCCAAACCCCCCGTAGCCGAACCCTGATGTGGAACCGTAGATGACGACAAAAAAGCCAGCAAAAACCACCGTCGCGCGTCCCAAAGGCGCCCAGGTCAAAAAACTCGCGCCCCAGCCGGGCGCGGTTCGCGTCGCCGCGATCCAGATGGCTTCGGGACCGAGCGTGCCTGCCAACCTCGCCGAAGCCGAGCGGCTCATCGAACTCGCGGTCCAGGCGGGCGCGCGTCTCGTCGTGCTGCCCGAATTCTTCTGCATCATGGCAATGAAGGACAGCTACGTCGTGAAGGCGCGCGAGGCCGAAGGCGACGGCCCGATCCAGACCTTCCTCGCGCGCATGGCGAAGAAGCACAAGGTCTGGCTGATCGGCGGCTCGGTCCCGCTCGAGGCGAGCGTGCCGAACAAGGTACGCAACAGCTGCCTGGTCTACGACGAGCGCGGCAAGCAGATCGCCCGCTACGACAAGATCCATCTCTTCGGCCTCGACCTCGGCAACGAGCGCTATCAGGAAGCCAAGCTCATCGAACCCGGAGACAAGGTCGTCGTCGTCAACAGCCCGTTCGGCCGCATCGGTCTGTCGGTCTGCTACGATCTGCGCTTCCCCGAGCTCTATCGTGCGATGCCGGATGTCGACATCATTGTCGTGCCGTCGGCCTTTACCGCGACGACCGGACGCGCCCACTTCGAAACACTGGTCCGCGCGCGGGCGATCGAGAACCTCGCCTATGTGATCGCCCCGGCGCAGGGCGGCTACCATCTTTCCGGCCGCGAAACCCACGGCGACAGCATGATCGTCGACCCCTGGGGCGTCGTGCTCGACCGCCTGCCGCGCGGCTCGGGCGTCGTCATCGCCAACATCAACCCGGCCTATCAGGCCAGCCTGCGCAAGAGCCTGCCGGCGCTGCAGCATCGCTTCATCCCCTGTCAGCAGATAGCGGTCGATGTCGTCGAGCGGCGCGCCGTGGCCAAACGCGAGCCCACGAGCAAACAGGACAAGCCATGAACCCGACCGACGCCTTCGTTCCGATCCAGTCCGCCGAACAGCTGTTCCGTTCGGCCGAAGCCACCCTGCTGACGCCGAACGGCCTCGACGCCGACAAGCTCGCACCGGTGTTCGGCCGTCTGCTCACGCACGACGTCGACTACGCCGACCTCTACTTCCAGTACAGCCGCTCCGAGGGCTGGAGCCTTGAGGAAGGCCAGGTCAAATCGGGCAGCTTCAACATCGACCAGGGCGTCGGCGTGCGGGCGATCTGCGGCGAGAAGACCGCCTTCGCCTATTCCGACGACATCAGTCTCGACGCGCTCGGCGCCGCGGCCGACGCGACGCGCGCGATCGCGCGGGCCGGACAGAACCGCAGCTTCGGCATGGTGCACCGCGGCGAAGGCCGTCTGCTCTACAACGCGGTCGATCCGCTCGTGAGCCTCGACGATGCAGCCAAGGTCGCGCTGCTCGAACGGCTCGAAAAGAAGGCGCGCGCGATGGATCCGCGTGTGATCCAGGTCATGGCAAGCCTCGCCTCGGAATACGAAGTCGTCTTCATCGCGCGTTCCGACGGCCATCTCGCGGCCGACGTACGCCCGCTCGTACGCCTGTCGCTGCAGGTCATCGCCGAGCAGGACGGCCGGCGCGAGCAGGGCTCGGGCGGTGGCGGTGGGCGCTTCGACTACAGTTATTTCACCGACGACATCCTCGAGAAATACGCGCGCCAGGCCGTGCATCAGGCGAGCGTCAATCTCGAGGCGCGCCCGGCCCCTGCGGGCAGCATGACCGTCGTTCTCGGCGCCGGCTGGCCCGGCATCCTGCTGCACGAGGCGATCGGACACGGCCTCGAAGGCGACTTCAACCGCAAGGGCAGCTCGGCCTTTTCCGGCCGCATCGGCGAGCGCGTCGCCGCCCCCGGCGTGACCGTCGTCGACGACGGTACGATCCCGCTCAGACGCGGCTCGCTCAACGTCGACGACGAAGGCAACCCGACCCAGCGCACCACGCTGATCGAGGACGGCGTCCTCACCGGCTACATGCAGGACATGATGAACGCGCGGCTCATGGGCATGCAGCCGACCGGCAACGCGCGCCGCGAATCCTTCGCCCACCTGACCATGCCGCGCATGACCAACACCCTCATGCTCGGCGGCGACAAGCATCCGCACGAGATCATCGCCTCGGTCAAGAACGGCCTCTACGCCGTCAACTTCGGCGGCGGCCAGGTCGACATCACGAGCGGCAAGTTCGTCTTCTCCGCCGCCGAGGCTTACATGATCGAGAACGGCAAGATCAGCTATCCGGTGAAAGGCGCCACCCTCATCGGCAACGGCCCCGAGGTGCTGACGCGCGTCTCGATGATCGGCAACGACATGGAGATGGATTCCGGCGTCGGGACGTGCGGGAAGGAGGGGCAGAGCGTGCCGGTCGGGGTGGGACAGCCGACGCTGAGGATTGATGGGTTGACGGTTGGCGGAACGGCCTGACAGCGTCTAAAAAGAACAAGCAGCGCGGCGCACCGCTAGAGGGGCGTCCGGATAACAAGAAAACGCATAACAACCTGAGGAGGAGAAATCATGCGTGCATTTCCCATAGCGTATGTCTTGTTTTTGAGTACGTCCGCGTTTCCTCTTGCAGCCCAGGCAGTCGCTGTTTCCGAGCTTCCAGCGTCGATCCAGTCCTGCATCACGTCAGGAAGTTGTGTGGTCAATTATCCGGGTGCTTACGATTCCGGAACAGCGAGCGCTTTTGAGATGTTTGACCTGTCGAGCCAGAAGTGGAATTGGCTAGTGCGATATAACCTGGTACCTCCGTCGGGCCAAACCGTCATCGGAGGAGGGCCGAACACCGCTTACAGCGGCTACTTGTGGATGCAGGTCGCAAGCAGTTACAGCGCTTCTGAGGCAGCCCACCCGGTCACCGTTTTTCTGGACAAGGTGACACCCGCACCCGACAGCATGTTTGACCAAAGCGGAGATTTGTCCCTGCTCGTGACGACCGCCGACTTGTTGGCAGGCGGCGCCTACTCGACGCTGGAAGACCACGGTGAGTATGGATACTTCGGTTCGGGGAGCTTGTCCGGTGAGCTCCCGCTGATCTGCCTTGCAGAGGGTTGCAAGATCGAGGCACGGCTTAATCTGTTGCAGTTGAACTACGCGAACGCGGGGTCGACGATCGTGATGACCGGCTTTGACGCCTCGGATATGCGCGGACTGGTTTATTCGCAAGGCTCGTACTATTTCGATGGCGAACCACCCTACGGCACGAAACAGGCCTTTTACATCGCCGCTGTTCCGGAACCCGGAATGGCGTGGCTGTTTGGTTTTGGCCTGCTCGGCGTTGGCGCCGTGGCACGGAGCCGGCGAACGGGCTTATAGACGGATCGGGCCGCGCAAACCCGTTAGCCACGGCCGCCGGCTTTTGGTAGACTCCGACGCATGATTCGTGCCGATACGTTCTTTTTTAGCCGCTTTTATCCCACGCCGCTGGCGGTCGGGAGGCGCTGAAGCGAACAGCACGGCCTTCACGAAACCGCCAGCCCGCTGGCGGTTTTTTTGTCTGCCGAGCCGCCGCGGGTAATCAAAACGAACGGAGCCTGAACATGTCTGCCACCCGAACCGACGACACCCGCATCGAGCAAAGCGGCGAACTGCTTGCGCCGATGCAGATCATGCGCGAGCTGCGCGCGAGCGAGGCCGTCCATGCGCACGTCGCGCGCGCGCGCGGCGCGATCCACGACGTCCTGCGTGGCGCCGACGACCGCATGTTCGTCGTCGTCGGCCCCTGCTCGATCCACGACCCCGAGGCCGCGCTCGACTACGCGCGCAAGCTCAAGCCCCTCGCTGACGAGCTCGCGCACGAACTCATCGTCGTGATGCGGGTGTATTTCGAGAAGCCGCGCACGACCGTCGGCTGGAAAGGGCTCATCAACGATCCCCATCTCGACGAGAGCTTCGACATCAACGAGGGCCTGCGGCTCGCGCGAAAATTGTTGCTGGAGATCAACGAAATCGGACTGCCCTGTGCGACCGAATTCCTCGACCTGATCTCGCCGCAGTACATCGCCGACCTCGTGAGCTGGGGTGCGATCGGTGCGCGCACGACCGAGTCGCAGTCGCATCGCCAGCTCGCGTCGGGGCTGTCGTGTCCCGTCGGCTTCAAGAACGGCACCGACGGCAGTCTGCGGATCGCGGTCGACGCGATCAAGGCCGCGGCGGCGCGCCACCATTTCATCTCGGTCACCAAGTCGGGCCACGTCGGCGTCTTCAGCACCTCGGGCAACGAGGACGCCCACGTCATCCTGCGCGGCGGCAAGGCGCCGAACTACGACGCGGCGAGCGTCAATCTCGCGAGCGGCGAGCTGGCGGCGGCGGGTCTCAGACAGCAACTGATGATCGATTTCTCGCACGCCAATTCGAGCAAGCAGTACCAGCGCCAGATCGAAGTCGCCGCCGACGTCGCCGCTCAAATCGCGGGCGGCGACACCCGCATCATCGGGGCGATGGTCGAGAGCCACCTCAATCCGGGCCGTCAGGACCTCGTCCCGGGGCAGTCGCTCGAGTATGCGAAGTCGATCACCGACGCGTGCATCGGGTGGGAGGACACGATTCCCCTGCTGCGCACGCTCGCCGACGCGGTGAAAAAACGCCGGCTGGCCGCGCCGGCGGATGAGGAATGAGCGCGCTTACGGGGTAAAATGCGCGTGGCGGGCCTCCCCGCATGGCTAAGTCGTGAATCGGGTCAGGTCCGGAAGGAAGCAGCCACAGCGATCCATGCCAGTGCCGGGGTTCTGGCTCGCCATTCCTGGCCGCATTCGGGCGGATACTGCGTTGTCGCGCCTTGCCGTACTGATCTGTACTGTCTGCGGCGCGCCGCCTTGCCTCCGCCCGAATGCGGCCAGGAATGGCCATAGCCACCGACATCACCCATGACTGACCTCTTCGGCGAATCCGCTTCCCCCGCAATGGCGCTGGCGCGCAAATGGCGGCCGCGCGCGTTTGCCGATCTGCGCGGCCAGGAGCATGTCGTGCAGGCGCTGTCGAACGCGCTGACCCAGGGGCGACTGCATCACGCCTACCTGCTCACCGGCACGCGCGGCGTCGGCAAGACCACGCTGGCGCGGATTCTCGCCAAGTGCCTGAATTGCGAAAGCGGCGTGAGTGCGACGCCTTGCGGGACCTGCTCGGCGTGCACCCAGATCGACGCGGGACGCTTCGTCGACCTGCTCGAGCTCGACGCGGCGTCGAACACCGGCGTCGACAACATGCGCGAGGTGCTCGACAACGCGCAATACGCGCCGACCGTCGGCCGCTACAAGGTCTACATCATCGACGAAGTGCACATGCTCTCGAAGCCGGCCTTCAACTCGATGCTGAAGACGCTTGAAGAACCGCCCGCGCACGTCAAGTTCATCCTCGCGACGACCGATCCGCAGAAGATTCCGGTGACGGTGCTGTCGCGCTGCCTGCAGTTCAACCTCAAGCCGATGACGCCCGCGCTCGTGGCCGGGCACCTCGGTGACGTGCTCGCCCAGGAGCGCGTCGACGCGGAACCTGCCGCGCTGAACCTGCTCGCGCGCGCGGCCGCCGGCAGCATGCGCGACGCGCTCTCGCTGACCGACCAGGCGATCGCCTACGGCGGCGGCAGGATCGAGGCGGCAGCGGTCGAGGCGATGCTCGGCACCGTGCGTCGCGATTATCTGTTCGACCTGCTCGACGCGCTGGCGGCGGGTGACGGCGACGCGCTCATGACGCAGGCGCGCCTGCTCGCCGAACGCGGCATCGCGTTCGACGCGACGCTGCAGGACCTTGGCAACCTGCTGACCCAACTGGCGCTCGTGCTGCACGCGCCGGGCGCCGTCGAGGACGGCGCGGACGCCGAGCGGACACGCGCGGCCGCCGAAAAGCTCGACGCCGAAACGGTTCAGCTCTATTACCAGATCGCGCTGAACGGCCGCCGCGACCTGCCTTACGCGCCCGACGAGTTTTCCGGGTTCTGCATGACGCTGCTGCGCATGCTGGCCTTCGCGCCGGCGACCGATCCCACGCCGCGCAGCCCGGGGGGCGGACGCGCCCCTGTCGCCTCGGCGGACTCGACGCCGGCCGCTGCCCCCCTCGCCGCACCTGCGCCGGCCCGCGTCCCGGCCGCAGCGCCAGCGCCTTTGCAGCAACCGGAAGCCGCCCGCCAGGTGGCCTCCGCTGAGCCGCTCGCAGCCGAGGACGCCGACTCCCCTCGCGCTGCTGCGGCTCCGCCGGACGCGCCGTTCGTCGCCGCCGAGCCGGCACCCGCTGCGCAATGGGACTGGCTCGCCGTCGTCGCGGGGCTCCGGCTCGGGGGCATGGCCAAGATGCTCGCCGACCATTGCGAACTCGTCGCGCAGACAGGCGACTCGGTCACGCTGCGGGTCGGCGAAGCGCACAAGCATCTGCTCGACCGCGCCTATCAGGACCGGCTCACTGGCGCGCTGCGCGAGAAGTACGGGCCGGCGCTCCAGATCACCTTCGAGGTCGGCAGCGCGGCAGATCAGACGCCGCAACAGGTGCGCACGCGGATCAAGGAAGCGCGCCAGGCCGAAGCCATCGCCGCGATCGAGGCGGACCCGTTCGTGCGCGAACTGGTCGAGCAGTTCGGCGGCCAGGTCGAGGCTTCAACCATCCAGCCGCTGGCGCCCTGAGCCGGCAGGCCTCAGCGCGCGGGCGAGCACGCGATCAACATTGACCCGACTCGGGACATCAGGAGAAACAGCATGATCAAGGGCGGCATCGGCAACATGATGAAGCAGGTGCAACAGATGCAGGAGAACATGGCCAAGATGCAGGCCAAGCTCGCCGAGATCGAAATCGAGGGGCAGAGCGGCGCCGGCATGGTCAAGGTCACGATGACCTGCAAATACGACGTGCGTCGCGTCGCGATCGACCCGAGCCTGATGTCCGACGACAAGGAAATGCTCGAGGACCTCGTCGCGGCGGCCGTCAACGACGCCGTACGCAAGGTCGAGACGACCGTGCAGGAAAAGATGGCCGGCGTCACCGCCGGCCTGCCGATTCCACCCGGGATGAAGCTGCCTTTCTGAGCGGCCCGAGCGCGAGATGCAACCCGCCGCGCTGGAAAGCCTGATCAACGCGCTGCGCGTGTTGCCGGGGGTAGGCCCCAAGTCAGCGGCGCGCATGGCCTATCACCTGCTCCAGCGCGACCGGCGCGGCGCGGAGACGCTGGCCGGCGCGCTCGGTCATGCATTGACCCATCTGCACCACTGCCGCCTGTGCAACAATTTTTCCGAAGCGGAAGTCTGCGAGGTCTGCGCGAGCACGCGGCGCGACCGGCGGCAGCTCGCCGTGGTCGAGATGCCGGCCGACTTCAACATGATGGAAGCCACGCAAAGCTACAATGGGCTGTACTTCGTGCTGATGGGGCGGCTGTCGCCGCTCGACGGCATCGGGCCGCGCGAGATCCATCTCGACCGCCTGATCAACCGTGCGCTCGACGGCACCGTAGAGGAAGTCATACTCGCGACCAACTTCACGCCCGAGGGTGAGGCGACCGCCCACACGATAGGCGAGTTGCTCAAGGCGCGCGGCCTCAAGGTCAGCCGCCTGGCGCGCGGCGTGCCGGTCGGCGGCGAACTCGAATACGTCGACAGCGGCACGCTCGCCCAGGCGGTGCGCGACCGCCGCGCGCTGTAGGCGGCGCCGCACCGCGACGCCCCCGGGCGACGCAGGATAAAAAACGGACACACTCACTTTCGGATGACGCAATGGAACTGACCGCACTGACCGCCCTTTCCCCCCTCGACGGCCGCTACGGCGGCAAGACTGCCGCGCTCCGCGACTTCTTCAGCGAGTACGCGCTGATCAAGTACCGCGTCATCGTCGAGATCGAATGGCTGAAGGCGCTCGCGGCCGAACCCGCGATCACGGAGGTCCCGGCCTTCTCCGACGGTGCGATCGCGCTGCTCGACGCCATCGCCGACCGTTTTTCTGTCGCGGACGCGGAGCGCGTGAAGGCGATCGAGGCGACGACCAACCACGACGTCAAGGCGGTCGAATATTTCCTCAAGGAAAAAACCCGGGACAACGCCGAGATCGGCGCGGTCTCCGAGTTCATCCATTTCGCGTGCACCTCGGAAGACATCAACAACCTGTCGCACGCGCTGATGCTCAAGGGCGCGCGCGACGCGGTCCTGCTGCCCGCGCTGGAGAAGCTCATCGCGCGCCTGAGCGACCTCGCCCACGAACTCGCCGACCTGCCGATGCTGTCGCGGACCCACGGCCAGCCGGCGTCGCCGACCACGGTCGGCAAGGAGCTCGCCAACGTCGTCTACCGTCTGCGGCGCGCCTGGGACGGCATCGGCGCGGTCGAGCTGCTCGGCAAGATCAACGGCGCCGTCGGCAATTACAACGCCCATCTGTCGGCCTACCCCGACCTCGATTGGGAAGGCTTCGCGAGCGATTTTGTCGGCCATCTCGGGCTCAGCTTCAATCCCTATACCGTACAGATTGAGCCGCACGACGCGATGGCCGAGCTTTACGACGCGATCGCGCGCACCAACACCGTACTCATCGACCTCGACCGCGACGTCTGGGGCTACATCTCGCTCGGCTACTTCAAGCAGAAGACCAAGGCCGGCGAGGTCGGGTCGTCGACGATGCCGCACAAGGTCAACCCGATCGACTTCGAGAACAGCGAGGGCAACCTCGGTCTTGCCAACGCAGTCCTGCGCCATCTCGCTGAAAAGCTCCCGGTCTCGCGCTGGCAGCGCGACCTCACCGACTCGACCGTGCTGCGCAACATGGGGGTCGGCTTCGGCTACAGCCTGCTCGCCTACGAATCCTGCCTGCGCGGCCTTGGCAAACTCGAGGCGAACCCCGCGGCGCTGGCGACCGACCTCGACGCCAACTGGGAAGTGCTCGCCGAGCCCATCCAGACCGTCATGCGCCGCTACGGCGTCGCCAACCCCTACGAGCAGTTGAAGGACCTCACGCGCGGCAAAGGCGGCATGAGCCGCGAGACGCTGCATGCGTTCATCGACGGCTTGGCGATCCCCGCGGGCGAGAAGGACCGCCTGAAAGCCATGTCACCGGCGTCCTACACGGGCAAGGCGGCGGAGCTGGCGCGGCAGATCTGATTCGCGACAATCGAAACGGAGGCCTCATGTCTGAACATGCTCTCGACGTCGGCCTGGCCGACTTTACCCAATGGGTGCTCGAGGAGTCGAAGCGCCGCCCGGTCGTCGTCGACTTCTGGGCGCCGTGGTGCGGGCCGTGCAAGTCGCTCAAGCCTGTGCTCGAGAAGCTCGCGGCCGAATATGGCGGCAAGTTCCTGCTCGCCAAGGTCAACTCCGACGATAACCAGGAACTCGCCGCGCGCTACGGTGTGCGCGGCATCCCAAGCGTCAAGGCGTTCATCGACGGCCAGCAGGTGGACGAGTTCTCGGGCGCGCTGCCCGAGGGCGAGGTGCGCGCGTTTCTCGACCGGCTGATTCCGAGCCCCGCCGAGGCGCTGCGCGAGCAGGCCGCCGATGCCCGCGCCCGAGGCGACTCGGCGGCCGCCCTCGAGCGCCTGGCCGAGGCGTCCAGACTCGATCCTGCCCACCTCGGCGTGCGTCTCGACGCGGCAGAAAACATGCTCGACCTCGGCGAGGCGGATGAAGCGAGCCGCCTGCTCGCCAGCGTGCCGGACGACGCCGATCCGCGTGTGGCGCAGCTGAAGGCGCGCCTGCGGTTCACCGGCGCGGCGGGCGAGGACGAGAACGCGCTGCGGGCGCGCCTGGCGGCGAACGAGAATGACCACGGCGCACGGCTCCAGCTCGCCAACCTGCTCGTCGCCGCGGGTCAATACGAAGCGGGCATGGACGCGTTGCTCGAAATCGTGCGCCGCGACCGCAGTTTCGAGGACGATGTCGGCCGCAAGACGCTGCTTTCGGTGTTCAACCTGCTTGGCCCGGGCGAACTGGTGAGCCGCTACCGTCGCCTGCTGGCAAGCGCGCTCAATTGAGGCGAAGAGGTAGGGCTCGGGCGATGCGCGGCCGGGAGGCCACGAAATCAACAGGGCCTGGGCCTCACCGGCCCTGAATCCCGACCCCTGACCCCTGACCCGCGACCCCTACTCCAGCGCGACGTAGCGCACCTCGATGATCTCGACCTCGCGACGCCCGTCGGGCGTCTGCACCACGACGGTGTCGCCCTCGCGCGCCTTCAGCAGTGCGCGCGCCATCGGCGACATCCAGGCGATGCGCCCGCGGCTCGCGTCGGCTTCGTCGAGGCCGACGATCGCGTAGGTGGATTCGCTGCCGTCCGCGTCGGCGACGGTGACGGTCGCGCCGAAAAACACCTGGTCGGTCGCCGCGCGCGTCGCCGGGTCGACGACCTCGGCGTGCTCGAGCCGCTTGGACAGGAAGCGGATGCGGCGGTCGACTTCGCGCAGACGCTTCTTGCCATAGATGTAGTCGCCGTTTTCCGAGCGATCGCCGTTGCTTGCCGCCCACGAGATCGTTTCGACGAGCTTGGGGCGCTCGACCTTCCACAGCTGATTGAATTCGGCGTCGAGCCGCGCGTAGCCGGCCGGCGTCATATAGTTCTTGGCGCCAGCCGGCAGGGCCGGTGCGGCGATCTCGGCGCCGTCGTCCGCGTCGTCGGCGTCGGTTTCCTTGACGAAAGCTTTGTTCATCGGCCCAGTAGGTAAGCAAGCAGGGAGAGCAGCAGCGACGAGAGAATGACGCTGGTGAAGGGGAAGTAGAATGTCCGGCGGCCGCGCGCGATGCGCACGTCTCCCGGCAGCCGGCCGAAGCCGAGCCGAGTGAGCCAGGGGGTGAGCAGTCCGAGCACCAGCAGGGCTGCAAGCAGCGTAAGCAACCACTTCAACATGAGGAGATTTTAGTCGATGGACGCGCCCCAGTTCGAACGCACCCGGATATTGCTCGATCCAGCCGAGCAGGCTCGGCTCGCGCGCGCACACGTCCTCGTCGCGGGGCTCGGCGGCGTCGGCTCGTATTGCGCGGAGGCGCTTGCCCGCGCCGGGGTGGGGCGGCTGACCCTCGTCGACCACGACGTCGTCGCCGCGTCGAATATCAACCGCCAGCTTCCCGCGCTGCTGTCGACGGTCGGGCAGGCCAAGGTCGACGTCATGGCCGCGCGCATCCGCGACATCAATCCGGCGTGCGAAGTCGTCGTCGTGCGCGAATTCCTGATCCCCGAGACCGTCGCCGAGCGCGTCCCGGCCGACGTCGACTTCGTCGTCGACTGCATCGACTCGCTCAACTGCAAGGTCGCGCTCGTCGCGAGCAGCGTCGAACGCGGGCTCAACGTCGCTTCGAGCATGGGCGCGGGGAACAAGCTCGACCCGAGCCGCATCCGGCTGGCTGACATTTCGAAAACCAGCATGTGCGCGCTCGCCGCGGTCATGCGCAAGCGGTTGCGCAAACGCGGCATCGCGAAAGGCGTGCTGACCATTTTTTCGGACGAACCCGGGCGCGCGCCGCTGCCGCCGCAGCCGGTCGAGGGGCGCGGTCGCGCGCGCGCGGTCAACGGCACGATCAGCTACATGCCGCCCTTGTTCGGCCTCATGCTGGCGGGGGCAGTCGTTCGGAAGATGATCGCTGGCGGGTCGGCAGCCACGGAAGCCCCGGCGGTCGCCCCGCCGCCGCAAAACCCGGGCGAAAAAAACGCCGGCGCGGCCGGCGTCTGAGCGGACAGGGAATCCGCTCAGGCGGGGTCGGCCTTGCCTGCGGCGCGTACGCGTAGAACCACGAGGCCGAGCGCGGCGAGCAGCATGGCCCAGGTTTCGGGCTCGGGAACCGCGAGCGTCGCGGCGCCGATGATGTAGGACCCGGCAGGAAGGCCGAACAGCCCGCTGCCTATGGCCTCGCCCTCGATCTGCAGCGTGTAGTTGCCGACGCCGAAATAGGTGCCGGTTGGCAGCATCAGGAGGTCTCCCCCCGAGACCGGGGTGAAGGTCACGTAGGGCGTGCTGCTTGCGCCTTTGAAGATGATCGCGCTGAGCCCCGTGATGTCGGTGATGTTGCCCAGAGAAAGATCGAAGACGCCGGAACCGGCGTAAAGCCCGCCGGTGATGTCAAAGCTGAGGGCGTGATCGATCGTGCCCGCGTCGGCGACCGCGAAGAGCTCGCCGTAGAGTTCGCCGCCGTCGAAGGCGCCGAGATAGTGTGTGTCGACTAGTTGCAGCGTGACCGCCTGGGCGCTGCTCGCCAGGGCTAGACCGGCCAGAAGACCGAGTGTGCGCAGTGTCATGAATACTCCTCCAAACAGGATCGGGGTTTATGTTTGTTATGGAGGCCGGAAAAGCAAGAACGGTGCCGCCCCGGAGACGTGTTGATTCGTCAGCGCATTCGCCCTCGGCGAGTGCGGGGATGTAAAGAAGTCCGACGCCCATATCAGACAATTCCGACTTGACGCCCCGGGGGGCGCGCTCCGAGCATTCGTGCGGAGCCGACCTCTATCCGCCGCCGGGCGTATTGCTCGAGGGCGCCCGATCAGGACGGATCGGGGGCCGCGTCGTCGAGCAGGCCCGTCGGCAGGCCGTCGACGCTGACCTGGTTTTTCTCCCGCCAGTACTCGACAAGGCCGACCGGCCCTTTCTTTTCGACCCAGCGCGCAAGGGTTTCGCGCTCGCCGAGGTAGCGGTAGCGCGGCACCGCGTAGCCGCACGAGGTCTGCACCGAGTCGATGTCGAGCACGATGATTTGCCGCTCGCCGGGCAGGTCGGCGAAGTGGTGACGAAGCGCGGCCCACTCTGCGTCCTGGCGACGCACGACGCGGCCGCGGCCGTAGGCGCGCAGGATCAGCGGATCGGCGTCGAAGCTGCACCACATCATCGTGAGTCGGCCGTCGTGCCTGAGGTGGGCCGCGGTTTCGTTGCCGCTGCCGGTGAGATCGAGGTAGGCGACGCGCACGTCGGACAGCACGCGCACGCTGTCCATGCCCTTGGGCGAGAGGTTGAGGCGGCCATCGGCCGTGCCGCTCGCAGTGAAAAAGACCTTCTGGGCGGCGATGAAGGCGCGGTGTCGGGCCTCGAGTGCGGGATAGAAACGTGCCATCAGTTGATCTGCCGCTTGAGAAACTCGTTGAGGATGCGCAGGCGCGTGACGCTGTCGTTCATTTCGAGCAGGTTCTGCTTCACGCTGAGTTTCAGCGGAAGGACCTCCGACAGCCGGTAGCTGACCCAGACCGCGTCGTCGTAGGCGTGCGGCGCAGGGAAGCGTGCGTCGCCGTACTCATCCACGATGTGGCGCAGGATTTCAACCGCCAGGCCGAGCTCGTCGGGAACCGCGGTGGGCGGCTCGGCACTCACGTCCTCGACGCTCGCCACGAGCAGCCCATCCGGCTCGACGGCGCTGCGGCGGATGACGAAACGGTGTGCGGCCTGCGTCTCGATATGGAAAATGCCGGCCTCGGGCATGTCCCACTCGGTGATCCGCACGACCGTGCCGACCGGGTAGGGCACGGCAGGCGTTCCGGTTTCCCGCCCCTCTCGGATCGCGCAGATGCCGAAGACAGAGTCCTCCGCGATCGCGCGCTTGACCATGTCGATATAGCGCTGCTCGAACACCCGCAGCGGCAGCCGCCCGCCCGGAAAGACCAGGGTGTTGAGCGGAAACAGAGGCAGCCCTGCTTGCGCCACCCGGCCGCTCACCCCTCTTCGGCCCAGCGCGGGATCAAGGCGTGCGCGATGTCGAGCTGGTCGAGGATGCGCGCGACGATGAAGTCGACGACGTCCTCGATCGAGCGCGGACGGTGATAGAACCCGGGATTGGCCGGCAGGATCACGGCATTCATGCGCGACAGCGCGAGCATGTTCTCGAGATGGAGCGTGGAAAACGGCGCCTCGCGCGGCACGAGCACGAGCTTCTTCTGCTCCTTCAGCATCACGTCGGCGGCACGTTCGATCAGGTTGTCCGCAAGGCCGTGCGCGATCGCGGCGAGTGTGCCCATCGAACACGGACAGACGACCATCGCGTCGGCCGGGTTGGAGCCCGAGGCGACCGGCGCGTTCCAGTCTTCACGTCCGAACACGCGCAACTGGCCGTCGCCCACGCACAGGCTTTCGCGAAGCTGCCCTTCGAGATCGCACGGCCGCGCGGGAAGCGCGATGCCGAGTTCCTGCTTGGCGACGACGTGCGCCGCCTGGGACAAAAGCAGGTAGACGCGGACGTCGGCGGCGAGCAGGCATTCGAGCAGACGCAGGCCGTAGGCCATGCCCGAGGCGCCGGACAGCGCGAGTGTGACGGTCTTGGGGGCGGTGTGCATGGCGCGGATTGTCGCCCGGATGCGGTCAATAATCTACTGCGCGGCGCCCGCGGCGGGCGGCCCGCCGGCGTCGGGGGCTGCGCGCAGGCGCGCGACGACGACGCCGTTTACGGTGCCGAAGATCAGCGCGGCGGCGGCGAATACCGGGATGAGGCCGATCAGCGCCGCGCCCGGCAGGAGCCACCAGCCGGCGAGCGCGAGCTGTCCTCCGATGTGTCCGAAAGCCGCAAGTATCGAGAGGCTGACCGGTCCGAAATAGCGTGCGGGCAGATGGCGCGCGAGTCCGAGAACGAGCAGGCTGACCGTCGCCCCCGCCGCGGACAACCAGAAGCCGGGCGCGAACAGACTGCCCAGGAGCAGACTGCCGGCCAGCACGCGCATCGCCGAGACCCAGGCCGCAGTCCGCCAGCCGTATTGCAGCAGCACGAGCAGCACGACGATGTTGGCAAGGCCGGGCTTGATCCCGGGCACCGGACTCGGGATCGCCGCTTCGGCGAGCGTGATGCCGATCGCCACCGCCGCGAGCCGCGCGATCCTGCGGTCGTCGGCGGTGACGGGGAGCTCAATAACCGAGCGTGTCATAGGCCGGCTTGCGGCCGCGGATCTCCACGCTGACCTGGTTCGGCAGGCATAGCGCCGCCTGGCCCGAGAGCGAGAGCCAGCCTTGCTTGACGCAGAGCTGGCGCGGCGACGGATCGGCGAGCACACGCGCGCGCCCCGGCTCGATCTGGATGCGCGTGATGCCGAGCGGCCCGGCGACGGCGAAGATTTGCCCGCGGGTGAGCGGGGCGGTCTGTACGATCTGGCCAGCCGCGCGAATGACGGCGGTGTCGCCACGATCGCCGTTCCACGCGTAAAAGGCGAGGGCCGCCACGAGCACGCCGCCGGCGGCGACGACCGCGAAATCGCCGGCGCGTAAGAGCATCAGGACAGCTCCCGGTGGCGCACCAGCACCTGCTCGCGCGCCTGGAACGCCGCAGCCAGCGTCTCGGCGAAGTAGACGCTGCGGTGGCGTCCTCCGGTGCAGCCGATCGCCACGGTCAGGTAGGCGCGGTGGTCGCGAATGAAGCAGGGCAGCCAGTTTTCGACGAAACCGCGGATGTCGGCGAGCAGCGCCATCGCGTCCGGGCTCGCTTCGAGGAATTCCCTCACCCCCGGGTCGCGCCCGGTGAATGGGCGCAGCTCCTCGACATAGTGCGGATTGGGCAGGCAGCGGACGTCGAACACGAGGTCGGCGTCGAGCGGGATGCCGTGCTTGAAGCCGAAGGATTCGAACAGCAGCGTGATGCGCGAGCGATCCGGTCCGACCAGATCCTTGATCCACAGCCGCAGTGCCGACGCGGAGAGGTCGCTCGTGTCGATGCGGTGCGCGAGCGGCGCGACGTCGGCGAGCGTCTCGCGTTCGAGCTGGATCGCTTCGGGCAGCGACACCGTGTCGCTGGACAGCGGGTGACGCCGGCGCGTCTCGGAAAAGCGTTTGACCAGCGACAGCGTCTTCGCTTCGAGGAAAATCACCCTGAGATCGGCGCCCTGCGCGCGCAGGTTCTCGGCGATCTGCGGCAATTGCGCAAAACTCGCGCCGCTGCGCGCGTCGATCGCGATCGCGACCCGCGCGTAGCCTTCCTGCTTCAGGTATTCGACCAGCGGCTGCAGCATCGCGAGCGGCAGGTTGTCGACGCAGTAGTAGCCGACGTCTTCGAGCACTGCAGTGGCGATGCTCTTGCCCGAGCCCGACAGTCCGGACACCAGAACGATCTGCATCAGTCTTCCCCGTTGATCGCCGCCTGCTGGCGCTTGATGAATTGCTCGACCGGGTTGATCCCACGCGTCTTGAGGATGTGGTTGCGCACCGCGACCTCGACCAGGACCGCGAGGTTGCGGCCTGCCGCGACCGGCACGCGGACCTTGGGAATCGCGACGCCGAGTATCGTCTGCGTCGACGCTACCATGTCGAGGCGGTTGAGCCCGACCTCGCCGATCTCCTCAGGATGCACGAGTTCGACGATGAGCCGCAGGTTCTGGTGCGGCTTGACCGCCATTTCGCCGAACAGGAAGCGGATGTTGAGGATGCCGAGGCCCCGCACCTCGAGGAAGTCGCGGATCAGTGGCGGGCAGCTGCCTTCGAGCGTTTCGGGCGCGACGTGCTTGAGTTCGACGACGTCATCGGCGACCAGGCGATGGCCGCGCGTGATCAGCTCGAGGGCGAGTTCGCTTTTGCCGACGCCGGCGTCGCCCTTGATCAGGATGCCCGTCCCGAGCACTTCGAGAAACACGCCGTGGACCGATACGGTCTCGGCGAGCTGCTGCCGCAGATAGTGGCCGAGCGTCGACATCAATACCGGGCTTGGCAGCGACGACGTGAAAAGCGGCGTCTGGGTGCGCTCGGCGCCCTCGAGCAGCACAGCGGGCACGCCCTCGCCGTTGGCAACGACGACGGCGGCGAGTTCGCTCGAGAACAGATGGGCGATGGCGTCGCGCAGCCCGATGTCGGTGAGGCTGCGCAGGTAGTTCATCTCGGCGTTGCCGAGCACCTGGATGCGGTTGGGGTGGACGAAGTTGAGGTGGCCGATCAGCGCGACGGTCGGCTCCGAGGAAAGGCTGCGTTCGCCGCCCTGCTGGGCCGCGGCCCATTGCAGGTCGACTTGTCCCGCCATGTCGCGGAACAGGGTCTCGACCGAAACGCGCGCGCCTTCCTCCATGCGCCGCTAACCGGACCAGGCCGCGACCAGTGCGATCAGATCCGAAGGCGAGGCGGCTTCGAACATGCGGGCACGCATGCCTTCGTCACCGAACAACTGCGCGAGTTCGCCGAGGATCTGCAGATGCGCTTCGTTCGCGTCCTTCGGGACGAGCAAAACGAAACACAGCGAGACCGGTTGGTTGTCGGGCGCGTCGAACTCGAGCGGCGTGCTCAGGCGGTAGAACGCGCCGGCCGCGTCCTGAAGCCCCTTGATGCGGCCGTGCGGAATCGCGATGCCGTAGCCGAGCGCCGTGGAGCCGAGCCGTTCACGCTCGAACAGGCTGCTGAATATGTCGGACGCCTTGAGCCCGTGCGTCTGCGCGAACAGTTCGGCCGCATGCTCGAACAGCTTTTTCTTGCTGCTGAACGAGACGTCCAGAAGCGTGGTGGCAGGAGTGAGAAGGGGGGCGATTAGGTTCATGCCTGTTGCGAGGCCCGGATGTAAGGCCCGCGATCGCGATTATACGCCCGGAGCAACCCCCGGGCGCGGCCATTCGGCCGGGCCGTCAGGCCGGGTTTTCGGTCGGCTGGTGCTTGAGGCCGCCAGCTTCCTGATGGACCTCGGACAGTTTTTCCTTGTGCTTGACGATCTGGCGATCGAGTTTGTCGGCGAGGAAATCGATCGCGGCGTACATGTTGCCGTCTTCGCCGCGGGCATGGAAATCATGTCCCTTGACGTGCAGCGTGGCCTCGACCTTGTGGACCAGTTTTTCGACCTGCATGATCACGGTGACGTTGATGACGTGGTCGAAGTGGCGCTTGACGCGGTCGAGCTTCTCGGAAACGTAGTTGCGGATGGCTGGGGTCACTTCCAGGTGATGGCCGGAAATCGTCAAATTCATAAAGCCTCCTAGTCTGCGGGTGAATACTGAAAGCCGGACCGATGCCGTTTTTCAGGAGCAAACCCTCGCTCGATTTCATTCTGAGACGAAAGCCGGAGACATTCAAGCGCCTCGCTCCATTGCCGCCGGGCGGCCTCGGAGGGGCGCGTGACGCCTCAGAGGGCGCGGCGCATGTTGGCCGGAGGGATCTGCAGCGACTCGCGGTATTTGGCTACCGTTCGGCGCGCGACGACGATGCCCTGCTGGCCGAGGACGTCGGCGAGCTGACCGTCGGACAACGGCTTCTTGCCGCTTTCGGCGGCGATCAACTGCTTGATCAGCGCGCGGATCGCGGTCGACGAGCACGCGCCGCCGTTGTCGGTCGCGACGTGGCTGCCGAAGAAGTACTTGAGTTCGTAGAGGCCGCGCGGGGTCATCATGAATTTCTGCGTCGTCACGCGCGAGATCGTCGATTCGTGCAGATCGACCGCGTCGGCGATCTCCCGCAGCACCAGCGGCCGCATCGCGACCTCGCCGTGCTCGAAGAAATGCTTCTGCCGATCGACGATCGCCTGAGAGACGCGCAGGATCGTGTCGAAGCGTTGCTGGACGTTCTTGATCAGCCAGCGCGCCTCCTGTAGCTGGCTCGCGAGCTGGCTGCCGCCCGATTCGCGATGTCGCGCCAGGATGTCGGCGTAGACGCGGTTGACCCGCAGCTTGGGCATCGCGTCGGCGTTCAGGCTCGCGATCCACATGCCCTTGACCTTGCGCACGTAGACGTCGGGGATGACGTAGTGCGTCTGTTCGGCGCTGAAGGCCGAGCCGGGCCGCGGATTGAGCGAGAGGATCAGCGCGCGCGCCGCGCGCAGCGTCGGATCGTCGATCCCGAGCATTTTTTTCAGCTTGCCGACGTCGCGCGCCGCCAGCAGCTCGAGATAGTGCGTGGTGAGCCGCATCGCTGCCGCGCGCACCGGCGTGTCGTCGGGAAGGGCGCGCAGTTGCAGCGTCAGGCATTCGGCCAGATTGCGCGCGCCGACGCCGGTCGGGTCCATGTTCTGCAGGTGCTTGAGCGCGGTTTCGACTTCCTCGTGCTCGAGGTCCTCGAGTTCGTCGCGCAGGCTCGCCGTGATGTCTTCGAGCGGCTGGGTGAGGAAACCGGCTTCGTCGAGATCGTCGATGAGTGCGGCGACGAGCACGCGGTCGCGCACGGTGAGCGGGCTCACGATCAGCTGGTTGAGCAGGTGTTCGCGCAGCGTCGCGCCCGCGACCGAACCTTGGGCGTAATCGCCGTCCTCGTCCTCGTCGGCACTGCCGGCGCTGTAGTCGTTCCAGTCGGAGTCGTCGAGCGTCGTCACGGGCTCCGCCTCGGCGCGCTCGAGTTGCGGCGTTTCGCTGCTTTGCGCTTCGGCTTCCGCGGTGTGCGCCGGTGCTTCGGTCGCGGCGTGGTTCGCCTCGTCGTCGTCCTCGCGTTCGAGCAGCGGATTGTCCTGCAGCATCTGCTCGAGTTCCTGGTTCAACTCGAGCGTCGACAGCTGCAGCAGCCGGATCGACTGCTGCAGCTGAGGCGTCAGCGTGAGATGCTGACCGAGCTTGAGCTGGAGGCTGTGTTTCATGGATTCTGACTACGGCAAAAATCGTGCCGACTTGAACGGAGTGTAGCGCGTTTCCCGTTTCGTCTCATCAGAGACGGAAATTTTCGCCGAGGTAGAACTTGCGTGCGTTCTCGTCCTGGATGATGTGCTCGGGCGTGCCGGCGGTCAGCACGCGGCCGTCGTTGATGATGTATGCGCGGTCGCAGATGCCGAGCGTCTCCCGCACGTTATGGTCGGTGATGAGGACGCCGATTTCGCGTTCGACCAGGAAATGGACCAGCTTCTGGATGTCGAGCACCGCGATCGGGTCGACACCGGCGAAGGGCTCGTCGAGCAGGACGAAACGCGGGTTGATCGCGAGCGCCCGTGCGATCTCGACGCGCCGGCGTTCGCCGCCCGACAGGCTGACCGCCGAGGCCTCGCGCAGGTGGGCGATGTGCAGGTCCTCGAGCAGGTTGTCGAGGTGCTCCTCGCGCTCCTCCTCGCTGTAGGGCTTGAGTTCGAGAATGGCGAGGATGTTTTCCTCGACCGTCATCTTGCGGAAGATCGACGGCTCCTGCGGGAGGTAGGAGAGGCCGAGGCGCGCGCGCTGGTGGATCGCCATGTGGGTGAGGTTGTGCGTGTCGAGGTGCACGGTGCCGCCGTCCGCGGCGACCAGGCCGACGACCATGTAGAAGCAGGTCGTCTTGCCGGCCCCGTTGGGGCCGAGCAGCCCGACGACCTCGCCGCTTTTGACGTCGAACGACACGTCGTGCACGACGGTGCGCTTGCCGTAGGTCTTGCGCAAGCCTTGAACCGATATCTGACTCATGGTTGCGCTGCCGGCTGCTCGCCGCGCGGTTTGGGGCGGATGACCGCGCGTACGCGCCCGCCCGGGCTACCGGCGCCGTTCTGGCCGACGACCTTGTAAAAACCGCTGTCGCTGTTGTACGAAATCCGCGCGCCGCGCAGCTCGTCCTCGCCTCGGCGCAGTCGTGCGTCGCCGATGAGGTCGAGTTCGCTCGTCGTGTTGTCGAATTCGATGCGCGCCGCGAAGCCCTCGATGAATTCGTCGCGCCCGTCGACCTTCTGCCGGAACGCGACGGGGCGCCCGGTCGCGCTGACCTTGTCGAGGCCCGCGGCGTTCTGCGTCAACTGCATGCGGTCGGCGCGCAGCGTCAGGGTGCCCTGGGTGAGAATCACATTGCCCTGGTAGACGCTGACTTTTTTGATGTCGTCGAGCGTCACTGTGTCCGCTTCGAGATTGATCGGCTTGTCGCGGTCGGCGGTCTCGGCATGCGCAGGCGCGGCCAGGAGCGCGAGCCAGAGCGCGGCGCACAGGGGGGTGATCGGGGTTCGCATGGCGCTAGTTTCTCCGGGGAAGGTAACGGGTGTGGACCCGTCCGCTCAGTTTGATCACGCGAAGCCGCGCGTCGTAGTGCATGGCGCCTGCGCGCACGGTCAGCAGGTCGTCGCGGATGTCGACGGGCCCCGGCGACCGCAGCTGGTCCTGCTCGGGAAACACGAGCAGCCGTGCGGTGCGCAGGGTCATGGCCGACTGCCCCGCGTGGGCGGCGCGGACGACGTTGACGTCGCCGCGCAGGTCGACCTCGTCGCCGGTCGGCGAGATCGTCGCTTCGCGCGCCGCGGCGCGGATTTCGCCGGCTTCGGGATCGATCTGCACGAAGCGCGGCAGCTCGAGCTCGGTGAGCCTGCTGCCGGTGTAGTGCTTGAGCCGTTTGGCCGAGAGGCGGTATTGCGGACGTCCGGTCGCGTCGGTGCGCAAGGCGTCGAAGTTTTCCATGATGCCCTCCGGATCGCTTTCAGCGGCGTGTTCGGGCGCAGGCGTGACCTGCACGGCGCGCTCGATCGCGAAGCTCAACGCGGCGAGCAACAGCAGAATCGCGAGCGGCAGCCACAGCGAACCCCGGGAAATCATTGCGTCGGACCGGCCGCCCGCAGCCCGCGGGCCTTCATTGCAGGTAGGGGGCGAGCGCCGCGTCGAGCGTGCCCTGGGCGCGCATCAGGAATTCGCAGGCTTCGCGGACCGCGCCGCGCCCGGCCTCGCGCCGCGTTGTGTAATGGCTGTGGGCCTTCACCAGTTCGGGGGCTGCGGGGACGGTGATCGCGAGACCGGCGCGGCGCATGACCGGCAGGTCGACCACGTCGTCGCCCATGTAGGCCGTGGCCTCGGGGTCGATGGCGAGTTCGCGGCAGAGCGCCTGGTAGACGACCAGCTTGTCGTGCGCGCCCTGATGAACGATGTCGATGCCGAGGTTGCGCGCGCGGTGCTCGACCACGCGCGACGTCCGCCCGGTGATGATTGCAAGCGCGACGCCGCTGCGCTGAAGCATCTTGAGGCCGTGGCCGTCGAGCGAGTTGAAGCCCTTGTATTCCTGTCCGTCGTCGGCGAGGAACAGCGTGCCGTCGGTCATGACGCCGTCGACGTCGAAGGCGATGAGGCGGATTTTTCGCGCCCGGGCGATCGCGTCGTCGGCCATCACACCACCCCCGCTTTCAGCAGGTCGTGCATGTTGAGGGCGCCGACCAGGCGATTGTCGGCGTCGACGACGAGCAGACCGTTGATTTTCAGCGTCTCCATTTTCTCCACTGCCGCGGCGGCGAGTTCGTCCGCGCGGATCGTCTTCGGGTTCGGTGTCATGAGGTCGGCGATTTTCGCGTGCTGGATGTCGAGAGCATGTTCGAGCGTCCGACGCAGGTCGCCGTCGGTGAAGAGCCCGACGACGCGGTCGTCGGCATCGACCACGGCGGTCATGCCCAGGCCCTTTTTGGTCATTTCGAACAGCGCGGCCTTGAGCGTCGCGTCGCGCCCGACTTTCGGCAGCGCGTCGCCGCCGTGCATGACGTCGGCGACATGAACGAGCAGCCGCCGCCCGAGGCTGCCGCCCGGGTGGGTGCGCGCGAAATCGTCGGCCGAAAAACCGCGTGCGTCGAGCAGGGCGACCGCGAGCGCGTCTCCGAGCGCGAGTGCCGCCGTCGTGCTCGCGGTCGGCGCGAGGTTGAGCGGACACGCCTCCTTGTCGACCTTGGCGTTGAGGTGGGCATCGGCCTCGCGCGCGAGCGTCGACGCCGGGTTGCCGGTCATCGCGACGAGCTTCGCGCCGCGTCGCTTGATGAGCGGCACGATGCAGACGATCTCGCTGCTTTCGCCGGAATTGGACAGCGCGAGTACGACGTCGTCGTGCGCGATCATGCCGAGGTCGCCGTGGCTCGCTTCCCCGGGATGCATGAAAAATGCCGGCGTTCCGGTCGACGCGAGGGTGGCGGCGATCTTGCTACCGACGTGCCCCGATTTGCCCATCCCGGAGACGACGACCCGCCCGGTGCAGGCGAGGATCAGGCGAACGGCGTCGGCAAATCCGTGATCGAGACGTGTCGAAACGGTATGCAGCGCGTCGGCTTCGATCTCGAGGACCTGACGCGCGAGCGCGAGTGAATGTTCGGCGGAGAGGGATTGGACTTGCATGGGCGGCAAGTATACTAAACGCCGCGTTTACGCCGCCCATTTCCTTGCGTCCGGCCGAGCGTATCGCGCCCCCCCGAATAACACTCAGCCATCGACGACCGCATGCCCTTCACGAGGACGCCGACTTCAGCACCCACCCGCGCCACCGACACTTCGCATGCACTCCGGTAGCAGCCTTCAGCTCGTCCTGATCCTGCTCGCGGTGGCGGTGCTGGTGGCGGCCGCGGCGCGTGCGCTGCGCCTGCCGACCATGCTCGCCTATCTCGTCACCGGGATCGCGATCGGCCCGTTCGCGCTCGGCTGGATTCCGGACAGCGACGAGGCGCGTTATCTGGCCGAATTCGGCGTCGTGTTCCTGATGTTTTCGATCGGCCTCGAATTCAGCCTGCCGCGTCTGATGACAATGCGCATGACCGTGTTCGGCTTCGGCGGCGCACAGGTCGTGCTGACCATTGTCCTCAGCGCCGCGGTCGCCTGGATGCTCGGATTGCCCCCGCTCGCCGCGCTCGCCGTCGGCGGCATCATGTCGATGTCGTCGACCGCGATCGTCTCGAAAATGCTGACCGAACGGCTCGAGGTGCAGACCTCGCACGGACGCCAGATCTTCGGGGCGCTGCTGTTTCAGGATCTCGCAGTGGTGCCGCTGCTGATCCTGATCCCGGCTTTTGCCAAGGAATCGGACGCGATGGCCGCGACCCTCGGTCTGGCCTTGCTCAAGGCGACGGTCGTCCTCGGCTTCCTACTGTTCGTCGGTCAGCGCGTCATGCGGCCGTGGTTCCAGTGGGTCGCGGGGCACAAGTCGCCCGAGCTTTTCACCCTCAATTTGCTGCTTTTCACGCTCGGCCTCGCCTTCCTGACCGAGAGCGCCGGCCTGTCGCTGGCGCTCGGGGCCTTCCTCGCTGGCATGCTGGTGTCCGAGACCGAATACCGCTACCAAGTCGAGGACGACATCAAGCCTTTCCGGGACGTGCTCCTGGGCCTGTTCTTCGTCACGATCGGCATGCGTCTCGACCCCACGCAGGTGATGCTCGACTGGGCCGACGTGCTCATGATCGTCGCGGCGATCGTCATCGGCAAGGGCGTGCTCGTCGCGGGTCTCGCAATGGCCTTCGGCAGTGGCCGGCCGACCGCGTGGCGCACCGCTCTTGGGCTCGCGCAGGCGGGCGAATTCGGCTTCGTTCTGCTCGCGCAGGCGGCCGACCTCAGGCTGCTCGGCGTCGAGGTCGCCCAGCCGCTGCTCGCCGCGATGGTGCTGTCGATGCTGATCGCTCCGCTGCTGATCCACCGGATGGACACCCTCACGCGGCTTCTTGCCGGCAGCGAGTGGTCCGGGCGCGCCAAGGAAGTGCACGACATTTCGATCAAGAGCTTCGGCAAGACCCGCCACGTGATCGTCTGCGGCTACGGGCGCAGCGGCCAGAATCTGGCGCGCCTGCTCGAGGCCGAAGGCATCACCTTTATCGCACTCGACGCCGACCCCGAGCGCATCCGCGCGGTCGCAGCGTCAGGCGTTTCGGCCGTCTACGGCGATGCGAGCCGGCGTGAAGTGCTGGTCGCCGCGGGCTTGAGCCGGGCGCAGGCCGTCGTTGTCACCTATTCCGACGTGCATTCGAGCATGGCCATCCTGCGTCATGTGCGCGAGCTGCGACCGGAGGTCCCGGTCATCGTGCGCACGATCGACGACACCCATATCGACGCCTTGAAGGCGGCCGGCGCGGCCGAAGTCGTGTCGGAAGTGATGGAAGGCTCGCTGATGCTCGCCTCGCACGCGCTGATGCTGCTCGGCGTGCCGCTCGCCCAGGTGCTGAGGCGGGTGCGTGACGTCCGCGACACGCGTTACGCGCTGATGCGCGGGTTTTTCCGTGGCGCGAGCGACGTCGACCACGAACTCGACCAGCAGAGCCAGCCGCGCCTGAACACCGTGCTGATCACCCAGGGCTCGGCCGCGGCGGGGCACACGCTCGCGGAACTGGCCTTGGACGAATTGGCGGTCGAGGTGGTCGCGATCCGCCGTCAGGGCATCAAGGGCGTCGACCCGCAGCCCGAGGCCGAAATCCGCGTGGGCGACGTGCTGGTGTTACGGGGCGGCGCCGGGGGGCTGGCGGCGGCGGAGTTCAGGTTATTGCAGGGCTGAAGCGTTCTCCGAGCGCTAGTCCGGTCGGGACGCCCTCAGCGACGGACCGAAAAGAAACGCGGGACTTATACGCCCATGCAAACGGTGTACGTGGTGGAATCGGCCACACTGGTCGTTGCAGTGGCCGCCCCCGCCGTGCTGGCCACCGTGCCGACCATTAGGGAGCCTGTCGCCGTATTGCCGTCATCGAGTTGGGCATCGAGTTGTTTGGCATGTCTTCCCAGGATGGAGCCGGAACAGATGAAATAAGTGCCGGTCATCCCTGTGAAGGGAGCGGTGCTCTGGACGCCAATGATCCCACCGGCGGCATTCCGTGGCTGATAATCGGTAGCGGCTAGACTAGTTGTTCCAGGCGCTAGCCCGGCCAGACGTACGTGCTGCCAGAACAAAAAGGTTTCTTTGGGTGTGGTTTCGTTCGCGCTGTCCCAGCTGCCTTCGATGACACCATCACCATCGCCCGCCCCGGGAGTCACGGCCGTCGTCCCCACATGGGCGACAGCCGCACTGTCATCACCTGGAAGCGCCTTGAACCGGTCCTGATAGCCGTAGATGAATACCGGAACGTTACGAAAATCAGAGGCGAGGTTTTTCACCCGTGCGCTATTGATAAGTTCCTGCCCCTTCAAAATTCCACCGAGCAGCAGGCCGATAATGACCAGCACGATCGCGATTTCGATCAGCGTGAAGCCAGCTTGGCGGCGGGCGAATTGGCGGGGGCGCATGGTGAATCTCCGGTCTGGAATCGCGTGCCGGAGGGCGTGCAAAATTTATGCCTCGTCGGCGACACCCTCGTAAATGGCTGTTCCAAAAAACGAAAAAAATTGAGGTCTGCGTCGGTGCATGGGCGGTGATGTCGAAAACACGACGTGTGCGGCGAACTGCCGTCACCGACCCCGATGCTCGATTTAAGGCAGGAAATGCCGTTAGCATGGCATGCTCCGTTCCGACTTCCCGGTCCAGCCTTCCTCGTCGATGCACGAACCTACCCCAAACGCCCCGCCCATGCCCTGGCTCAGTACGCTGGCTGTCCGTTTGACGCGCGTCGCCCCAGGTCGCTGGCTTGCGCTGATGCTGCTCGCCCTGCACGCGGCCGTCGCGTTCGATGCCGAAGCGGCTATAAGCCGCGGATTCCTGCTCGCGCATTACGGGCTGTTCCTGCTCTGGCAGCCGCTGGTGAGGAGCGAGGCCCGCATCGAGCCGCGGCTCGCGCTGCCTGTGTTTGCGATGGCCGCCCTGCTCGTGCTGGTCGACAGCCCTTGGGTCCTCGCGCTGTGGCTGGCGGTGCTCGCCGGGCTGGTCGGTGCCGTCGCGGCCTCGCACGACGGGCGTCGGCAGCACCTGCCTTATCTACTCGCGCTCGCGTACCTGCTCGCCTTGCTGCTCGCCTGGGTGTTGCCGCAAAGCCTCGGCGACACGGCCTTGCCCGACGAACTCCAATTTGCCGTGCGCTACGGGCTGCCGCTGCTGCCGCTTGCCATTCTGTTCCTGCCGGGTGAACGCCAGCGCGGTGCCTCGTCGACGCTCGACTTCATCTACGGGCTCATGCTGTCGCTGCTCGTGATCGTGATGGCGCTCGGCGTGTTCGCGGTCGTCGCGGTCGCGAAGGTGGGCTACGCGTGGGCGCTCGTGCAGACGCTGCTCGGTATGGCGGCGCTGCTGCTTGCGCTGTCGTGGCTGTGGAACCCGCGCGCCGGCTTTACCGGCCTCGGCCAGCTGACGTCGCGCTACCTGCTCTCGGTCGGGCTGCCGTTCGAGGGCTGGGCCCGGCGGCTGGCGACGCTCGCCGAACGCGAACGCGATCCCGAGTCCTTCGTGCGCGATGCACTCGCCGACCTGCACGAACTGACCTGGATCAGCGGCGGCCGGTGGCAGGCGGCGCGCGGCGAAGGCCACTTCGGGGACCAGGCGCCGCACCGGGTCGAGCACGCCTTCCACGGCCTCGCGCTCGCCTGGTATGCGCCGCGCCCGCTGACGCCTTCGCTCGCGCTGCACGTGCGCCTGCTGTCGCAGTTGCTCGGCTATTTCTATGCCGCCAAGGTGCGTGAGCAGACCTTGCGCGAGCAGGCCTACAGCCAGGCGATTCACGATACCGGCGCGCGGCTCACCCATGACGTCAAGAACATCCTGCAGTCGGTAAAGACGCTGCTCGCCGCGGTCGATACCGCGACCCCGGAGGACAGCGACCGCCTCCTGGCCTTGATGAAGCGCCAGGTGCCACAGCTCGTCGCGCGCCTGTCGCAGACCGTCGACAAGCTCAAGCAGCCGACGGAAATGGATGCGGCGCACGTGCCGGCACAGGCTTGGTGGGCTGCGCTGCGGGCGCGCTACGAGCACGACGATGTGGGGTTCTCCGCCGACGCGCTCGACGAAACGCCCTTGCCGCAGGACCTGTTCGACAGCGTGGCCGACAATCTGCTCGCCAACGCGCTGCGCAAACGCCGCGGCGGCGTGGGTGTAGCCGTGGAGGTGCGCCTCAGTTTGCGGCCGACGGTCGCCTTGACCGTGACCGACACCGGCGCGCCCGCCCCCGAGCATGTCGCGCGTAATCTGTTCCTGAGTCCGGTGGCGTCGGATTTCGGGCTTGGCGTCGGGCTTTATCAGGCGGCGCGCCAGGCGGCACGTTCGGGCTTTCGCCTCGATCTGCCGGCCAATCAGGCGGGCCAGGTGACGCTCCGAATTCAGGCTACGGACAGCCGCCACCCGGACATATCCGCCCCCTGAGTTGATCGGCGGAAATCCAGGTCACGAGGTCGTCGAAGTCGTCTGAAGGCGTGCGGCTGACAAATTCTTGGTCGACGTGGTCGCTGTTGGTGTTTTCGCGCTCGGTATTGCTCGATGGGGCTGCCAAAGTATTTCCGTTGAGGTTGCGGGCACCCCAGCCGTTCGGACCGTGGGAAAGAATGACGATCGGCACGTTCGCGGCTACGTTTCCGAGCGCGCCGCAATCGTCAGAATCCGCATTTGTGCTGGTAGTGCAAACCTGGCGATCGCCCACGTCTGCGTTCTGAAAGCCCGTAACGGAATTCGCGAATTCTTCGGTAACGGCGTACCGCAGACGGTTGCCCCAGGCGTCCTGCGCCGCCGTCCCCAATGCAGCCCAGGGGAAAAAACCTTCCGTGTTAAGGCATCTGCCCGCGTCGCGGGGCCCTTCGAGGCCGTCGCCATTGACGTTCGGGCAGGGCAGGTAGGGTGCGCCAGTGCCATTGCTGGCTGAGTGCGCCATCGCATATCCAAAAATCGCCTCGCGCGCTTCGTTCAATGTCTGCTTGGTTTCCGCGATCCGCCGCGCCTGAATCTGAGCCGACAACGGAACCGCGAGCCCCCCGATCAGGATGGTCATGATCACGAGCACGATCGCGAGTTCGATCAGCGTGAAGCCGCGTTGCGGGGTCATGGGGCGGGTTCCTTCTCGAGCGGCGGCGAAGGCGGGGTGGACGGTCGCAGCACCTGATACGGTTCGTACACCTTGCCGTCGCTGCGGATCTGGCCCGGCTTCAAGCCTGACGGGCCGGTCCCGTCGAACTCGGCCGCGCCGTCGACCCAGCGCGTCGTCTTGCCGTCGGAACGGATCACGACCCCGTCGTAACGTACGGGCGGCGGCGTGTCGCTCGCGGCAGACGGGGCCGGGGATGGCGCGCGGCCACTGGTCCGCGCCCGCGCCGCCTCGAGTTGCGCGCGCTCGGCCGGGGTGAAGAAAAGGCGGCCGATCTCGGTCGCTTGCGCCGGTGCGACGCCGAGGACGAGGAGGCTCAGCGTGCCGAGCAGCGGCGCGGCAAGACACGACGGGAATCGGCGCGAAGACCGGTTACGCATCCTGCCCCCGATCCGTCGCTGCGACGGTGAACCACAGCAGTTCGCATTCTGCCTGCAAGGTCGGCCGGCTGGCGGCGGCGAGCGCGAGGTCTTCGCGCTTGCTCAGCCGGCAACCCTGGACGCGGTAGACGCCCGGCGCGCGCGCCTTCAGCGCCGCGAGAAAGCGCGGCAGATCGGTTTCAACCAACACGGGCATGGCCAGCGTCATCACGGTTTGCCCGAGCGGGAGGCCGTCGGCGAGCGCGGGCAGCGCATCGGTGCGCGGCGCCAGGCGGTAGTCGAGCCCGTAAAGACCGGCATCGCGGTTCGCGAGCTGCGCCGCCTCGATCCACGCGAGCCGGTCTTCGGCGCCGACGAAGCCGCGCGCGACGAGCGCCCGATAAGCGCCGAGATGGGTCGCGATCAGGTGCTGTTGCTGGCGGCTACTCTCGAGCTTGCGCCGCACCGCGTCGAGCGCGCCTTGCTGCGCCTCGAGCTCCGCCGCGGCGCGCGCGGCTTCACCGCCCCCCCACCAGATGCCGGCGCCCGCGAGCAGCAGCGCGACCAGCACGAGCAACAGGTGAAACTTGAGGGCGGCGAAGGGGGGGCGTGTCATCGCGCGACCTCGGCGAGACGGGCGCTGACGCTGAAGCGTGCGGCGGGTGCGCTCGCCGCGTCGCCTGCGACGGTCTTGCCCGCCAGCGTGCCGGTCGAGTCGGCGTTGACCGGGCTGCGCACGAGGCTCACGCCGGCCACGCCCGGCACCGCATCGAGGGCGCGCATGAAGCCCTCGATATCCTGCATCGCCACGCGGAAGTTGCCGTCGAACGGCACGAGCGCGGCGTCGATGTCGAGACGTATCTGCCCCGAGGTCAGGGTCTCGTCATGCCAGCTCAGCGTTTCGGGCACGACCCCCGGTGTCGACTGCAGGGCCGCGCCGGCCGTGGCCAGAAGCGTGTCGACCTCGGTCTGGCGGCGGTCGAGACGGGCGGCCAGGGCGACGGTGCGCGCGAGGTCCTCGGGTGTTTCCGCGTCCGGCGGGAAGGTGCGTGCGATGGCCATGTAGCGGCCCTCGAGGCGCTGCACCTGCTTCGCGAGCTGGGTCGCCTGATCGCTCACGTCCTGCGCGTGCAGCCAGTAGGCGGCGGTCATCCCGGCGCCGAGGAAGGCGATGATGCCTGCGGCGGCGCGCAGACCGCGGCGCCACAGAAATTCGACATGGGGTTGCAGCAGTTCGACCGGCGCGAGGTTGAGCGGCAGGGCTTCGCTGGCGATCGCCGCGAGGGGCGCAACCTCCGGCGTCAGCCGCAGAAAGTCGTCCGGGATGTGCAGCGCACGCGCCAGAGTCGCGAGGTCGATCACGCGCGCGCTGAACGCGGGATCGGCGTTCAGCGGCGCCTGCGCGCTGTCGAGTTGACCCGACGGGTCGAGCAGCAACACATGCAGGCGCGCTTCGCGCGGCAGGATGCGCTGGCCGCTCATATAGAGCTGGGTCTTGGCGATTTCCTCCGCCGCGTTGCCCGGCGACTGGGTCGGTGTCTCGCCCGCGATCAGGCGCGAAAACCGCAGCAGGCCGTCGTGGTAGTAGGACAGCCGCAGCCCGTTGCCGAGCCGGCAGGCCAGTAACACATGGGTCGACGGCGCCTTGAGCTTGCCGAGCAGATACTGGTAGGCAAGTGCGAGCGGCGTGATACCGGCGAGTGGCGTGCCTTCGCGGTGCAGCACGCCGAGCCAGGGCATGAGCCAGTCGGCGTCGGGCAGCGCGACGAGCAGGTAGCGGTCGTCGCGGCGGCCGCTCGCTTCGCGTGCCTGGCGCCAGGCGCCGGTGAAGCGCGCGTTGCGGAACACCTGCCTGAGCTTTCGCCCGAGCAACTCGGCGCGCGCGCGGCCCTGCACGTGCGGCAGAATTTCGCTGCGATAGTCTTCCTCGACCGTATCGGCGACGAGCACGACGGGCAGACCGGCGTTGCGCGCGATGATGCGCTGGAAGGCGACGAGGCCTTCGGGCGTTGCGCGGAACTCACCCAGCCAGTGCATGCGCCCGGGCCGCCAGTCGAGGACGCCGATCTGGCGTGCCGTCGCAAGCAGGATCAGGCGATGGTCGAGCATCACAGCGGCAGGTTTCCGATGAGGTCGTAAATCGGCAGCAGCACCGACACCAGAATGCCGCCGAGCAGCAGCCCGAGAATGGCCGTGAGCATCGGCTCGAGGACCCTTAGGCCGTTTTCGATCGAGTCGAGCACCTCGCGGTTATAGAAATAGGTTACGTTGTCGAGGGCTTCGTCGAGCGCGCCGGTCGTCTCGCCGACGCGCAGCATGCGGATCACCAGCGGCGGGAACAGCGCGAGCGAATGAAAGCTTTCCGACAGGCCGCGCCCTTCGGCGATCTGCTGGCCGGCACGGCGGATGCCCTCGGCGATCAGGCGGTTTCCCGCGACCATTTCGCCCGCGCGCAGCGCGTCGAGCACGCTCACCCCGGAGCGGTACATCATCGCCAGGGTGTTGGTGAAACGCGAAAGGACGATTTTCTTCACGATCGGCCCGACCACCGGCAGTCGCAGCTGGGCGCGGTCCCACCACGCGCGCCCGGCCTCGTTCTTCGTCACCCAGAGCGGTACGCCGACGCCGAGCGCGAAGGCCAGGAGCAGACCGATCAGCCAGTACGAGCGCACCGCCTCGGACACGGCCATCAGGATCAGCGTCGGCAGCGGGAGGACGACGCCCATGGTCTCGACGAGCGTGAGCACCTGGGGCACGAGGTAAATCAGCAGGAACAGGATCGCCGCGCCGACGACGGCGAGCACCAGCAGCGGATAAATCATCAGCCGCCGCGCCTTGGCAGCGACTTCCTCCTGCCATTTGAGCGATTCCGCGAGGCGCTCGAAGACCGCGTCGAGGAGGCCGGTCTGCTCGCCAGCCTTGACGCTGTGGACGAACACGGCGCCGAACACGGCGGGGTGCGCCGCCAGCGCCTGCGACAGCACCTTGCCGCCTTCGAGGTCCTCGAGCAACGCGGTCAGCACGTCGCGGAAGCCGCGCTTGTCCATGCTGTCGCGCAGGTCGCGCAGGCCTTCAAGCAGCGGGATGCCGGCGCGCGTGATGTAGCGCATGTGGATGCAGAAGGTCACGAGGTCTCGCCGCGTGACGCGGTCGCGGCCCTGCGGCGCGTACTGCCGCGACAGCTCGGACAGCGTGATGAGGTCGAGCCCCATGCGCTTGAGCCGCAGTTCGAGGTCGACGTCGTTGACCGCCGACAGCGTCCCGCGCACGTTGCGTCCGGTCTGGTCGACGGCGCGGTAGTCGAAAAACGGCATCGTCAGGCCCGCCCGGTCAGGTCGACGACGCGCGCGACTTCGGCGAGCGAGGTGACGCCGTCGAGCACGCGCTTGACGCCGTCCTCGGCGAGCGGGTGGTAGCCGTGCCTGAGCGCTGCGCGGCGAATCTCGTGCAAGGGCGCGTGGCTGGCGACGAGCTCGTCGAGTTCGGGATCCATGCGCAACAGTTCGATCAGCGCCAGCCGCCCCCGGTAGCCCTTGTGGCTGCAAGCGGGGCAGCCCGTTGCACGGAAGATCCAGGTCGGCTCGGCCGCGTCGATGCCGAGGATGCGGGCCTCGTCTTCGTCCGGCTTGTAGGCCTCCCTGCAGCGCGGACACAGCTTGCGCACGAGGCGTTGTGCGACCACGCCGATGATGTTGCCCGACAGGATGCCGGGCTGGATGCCGATATCCATCAGGCGTGGAAACACGCCGAGCGCCGAGTTGGTGTGCAGCGTCGTGAACACCTGGTGCCCGGTCATCGCCGCACGGAACGCCATTTCGGCCGTGTCCTTGTCGCGGATTTCGCCGACCAGGATGATGTCCGGATCCTGCCGCATGATCGAGCGGATGCCGTTGGCGAAGTCGAGCTTGAGCGTCTCGTTGACCGAGCTCTGGCGCATCAGCGTGACCGGATATTCGACCGGATCCTCGAGCGTCATGATGTTCACGGTCTCGTTGTTGAGATGCGAGAGCATCGAGTAGAGCGTCGTCGTCTTGCCCGAGCCGGTCGGGCCGGTGACGACCAGAATGCCTTCGGGGCGCGCCATCATCAGCTGCAGTTCGCGCAGCGCGTCGGCGGTGAAGCCCATCTGCTCGAGCGGCATGATGGATTTTTCGCGGTCGAGGATGCGCAGGACGAGGTTTTCGCCGTGAATGCCGGGCTGCGAGGAGACGCGGAAGTCGATCGGGCGGCCGTTCAGCGTGAGCGACATGCGGCCGTCCTGCGGCGCGCGCGTCTCGGCGATGTTCATGCCCGAGAGCACCTTGAGGCGGACGAGGATGCCCGGCCAATAGGTCTTGTGCAGGCTGCGGATCTGTTCGAGCACGCCGTCGATGCGGTAGCGGATACGCAGGAAGGCATGCTCGGGTTCGAAGTGGATGTCGGACGATTCGCGCTTGACGGCATCGGTCAGCAGCGCGCCGACGAGTCGCACGACGGGCTGCGTGTATTCCTCGGTCTCGGGATTCAGGCTGGCGTAGTCGACTTCGCCGGTTTCGATTTCGCGCAGGATGCCGTCGAGCGAGAGGTCGAAGCCGTAGAACTTGTCGATGCACTCGAGCAGCTGGGCTTCGCCGGCGAGCAGCGCGTCGATTTCGAGATGGCCGCCGAGTCCGGCCTTGAGCTGGTCGAGCGCGACGACGTTGAACATGTCGGTCGTCGCAAGCGTCAGCACGTTCCGCGCCGCGTCGTGGGCGATCGGCAGCAGATGATGGCGGCGCGCAAAATCCTCGGGCACCAGATGCAGCGCTTCGGGGTCGGCGACGACCTGGGTCAGGTCGATGCCCTGGCTGCCGAGCGCGTTCGCGAGCTGGTCGCGCAGCACCGCCTCGGTGATGAACCCGAGCGCGACGAGCTGGCGGCCGATCGGCAGGCCCGTGGCCTTTTGCTCCTTGAGGCCGATGCGCAGCTGGTCGAGCGTGATGAGCCCCTGGGACACCAGGGTTTCGCCCATGCGCAGTTTCTTGCGGCGTTCCATGCGGTCAGCGCATCCGTTGCAGTTGCTGCACCCGCGCTTCGGCCTGCGCACGATCGAAGCGGTGAGCGCCGCCGAGCGCCAGGGCTTTCGTGTAGTAGCTCAACGCGGCGGGATACTGGTGCAACTGATCGAGGCTCACGGCGAGGTTGTAGGCATAGTCGGCGTTGTTCGCGGCGCCGCGGAAGGCCTCGAAATACGCCGCCTGCGCATCGCCCCAGCGGTTCTGGCCGGCGTAGAGATTGCCGAGGGTCTGATAGAGATGGGGGCTCGGCTCACGTTCGAGCAGAAGCTTCAGGCGACTTTCGGCGGCCCCGTCGTCGGTGCTGCCGAGAAGATCGAGCAAGGCGGCCTGCGCGGTCGCGTTGCGTGGATCGAGGTCGAGCACGCGCTGATACAGGCGCTGTGCGTCCGCCTCGCGTTTCTGCACGCCCGCGATCGCGGCCAGTCCGAGCAGGGCATCGACGCTCGGCGCGGCATTCGCAGCCCGCGTGTAGAGCCGTAGCGACTCGTCGATGGCGCCGCGCTGGTAGGCGGCATGCGCCTCGGTCAGCAGGCTCGACTGCGCATCGGGCCGGAAGCGCACCGCGGGACTCGGGGCTGGCGACGGCGCCGATGGCGCGGTGGGCGCCGCCGGGCGTGCCGCCGGGGTCGGTGGGGCAGGCGAGGCCGGCCCGCCGGAAGCGGGCGGCGGGGCAAGGCGCGGCGCAGGGGGCGGGGCCTTGCGCGGCTCGGGCGGAGCAGCGGTTTCCGGCGCCGTGGGCACCGCAGGTACAGCGGGGCGAGAGGCGGCCGACGGGATGAGGTACGCGCTTTCGTCGACGGCGGGCGGAGGCGGGGCGGGCGCGGCCGGTTGGAGCGCGAAGTAGAGGTACACGCCGTATGCGGCGGCGACGAGCCCGGCGAGAAGCGCGGTCAGCGGGACCAGCGAGAGATGCGGCAGCCGCGACAGCAGTGGGCGCTCCCGCTCCGGGGCGGCGCCGGACTTGCCGAACAGCAGGCCGGGCGGCTCGACCCACTCGCGGGCCTTCGCGGCGCCCGGAAGCGCGGGCTCGAGTTCCAGATCGCCTTCGACGCGGCCGTAGCCGTCGGCGGCGTTCGACGATTCCGCGTTCGCGGCTTCGGCCTGTTTCAACGCTTTGAGCAGCAGGCTCACGGTGTCGTCCGTGGGTGGATTCGAATCACTGCCTGCTGCCGACGCGCGGCAGGAGGTGCTGGAAACGCCGCAACTCCTCGTCCTCGAGCGAGGGATTGGCGACGACGATCGGGCGCAGGAAGATCACGAGTTCGGTCTGGCTGTTGATTTGCTCGTGCTGACCGAACACGGCGCCGATGCCTTCGGGGCGCGAAAGGCCCGGGATGCCGTCCCGCGCGTTGTTCGAGTCGTCCTGGATCAGCCCGCCGAGAATGACGGTCTGACCGCTGCGGACCTGCAGCAATGACTCCATTTCGCGGACCTGGATGACGGGAACCTGGTTGGGGATCGCGACCGGAATGCTTGGATTGGGATCTCGGACGAAACCGACGTTTCGCGAAATCGTCGGGCGGACCGTCAGCGAAACCATCCCGTTCTCGTTGATCTGCGGCGTCATCGTCATCACGATGCCGACCGGCACGGTCTGCGGCGTCGTCGTGAACGTCGTCGTCGTCCCTACGTTCGCGGTCGCCGTCGTGTCGGCTTTGACGTTGAAATACACGAGATTGTCGACGACCTTGAGCAGCGCGGTCTGGTTGTTCAGCGCCATGAGCTTGGGGCTCGACAGCACCTTGGCCTTGCCGAACGATTCCAGCAGGTCGATCGCGGCGGTAAATCCGTTACTACCCGCGTTGGTGTACGTCGCCTGGATGAACGGTGTGAGTGTGTTGGCGAGCGCGTTGCTGCCGCCGCTCAAAGTGTTGATCGTCCACCCCGTCGTACCCTCCAGGGCCTTCGACCAGTCGATACCCGCGCGATACTGGTCCTTGAGCGTGACTTCGACGATCGTCGCCTCGATCAGCACCTGCCGCTGCGCCGATTGCATCACGCGGTCGAGGTATTGCTGGACCAGCGCCTGCTGTTTGGCGGTGCCGAGCACGGTCACGGTTCCGGCCACAGGGTTGACCGCGACGTCGTTGCTTGCGTCGAAGCTCGACTGTCTGTCGAATGCCGCGGTGAACAGGCTGGCGGCCCCGGCGCCGGCCTTGCTCGCAGCTTCGGCCTGCGAGACGCGTTCGGCGCGTGCTGCCTTCTCGGCCTCCAGACGCGCGGCGCGCTCCTCGTTGCTCTGGGTGACGGCGCGAGTGCCCGCGAGAATCGTGCGGATGTTCTCGGCAAGCACGTTCCAGAGGTTGTTGTTGGATTCGCTCGCGACCGTGGTCGTCGACGAGTTGCCGACGGCCGAACCGCCTGCGCTCGCCGAGCTGATGTTTCCGCCGGTGCTAGCGATCTGCGCCGCGACCCCGACGCTCGATGTCGTGTTGCGCGCGACGTTGACGTAGTTGACGGTATAGGTCTTGACGTAGGGCGAGTCGGGCATGATCGACACCGTGCGCCCGTTCATCTCGTAGCGCAGATCGGCCTGGCGCGCGATGCGCTCGAGGATCGCCGGCAGGGGCTCCTGCACGGCGTTGAGCGAGACGCGACCGGAGATGCCCGGATGCAGGTCGATGTTGTACTGGGTGTCGCGCGCGATCGAGAACAGCAGATCCTTGACCGGGACGTCGTTGACCACGACCGTATACGTCGGTACGGGCGCGCTGGGTTTCGGTGGCGGCAGCACGGGCGCGGCCCGGACCGGAGCCGGCGGCGTGCCTGCCGCGGGCTGGGCCGGTTGCGTGATGTGGCCGGGCGAGGTGTCGAACGCCCGCGGCGGCACGCATCCGCTCGTGAGCACCACGGCAGCGAGCAGCGTCAAGCGAAAGCGTTTCAAGCCAGTGTTCATCGTCATCCAGTAGGCAGCGCCACGGCGCGCATTTTCCTTACGGTGCGCAGAAACGGCGCGTCCCGCAGGGCCTCGACGCCGGGCGTCGTGGCCGGCAGCTGGCGCAGGGCCGTCGTCGCCGCGTCACGGTCGGGGAATTCTCCGACCAGTATCATCCAGGCAGGGGCGCCCCGGCTGCGTCCGTAGAACACGCGCACGGGCCGTGGCGTGTTGGGATCCAGGCCTGCCAATAATACGGCTGCCTGCGCCGCATCTTTAGCCGCAGCGACCTGGATGACATGGGTGCCCGGCGCCGCGGCAGCGAGCCATTGCCGGGTCAGGCGCGCCTCGTCGAGGACGCGTACAGCGTGGGATACGGCGGGCTCCGGAACCGCCGCAGCCGCCGGGATCGCGGCGGAAGGTTGTGGGCGCGCTTGCCAGGCAGCCCAGGCGAGCAGTCCGAGCGCGACCGCGCCCACGCCCAGCCAGGCCCAACGCCGATTCGTCATGCGGCGCGGCGCGGTGCGTTGAGTCTGCGGCAGCTCGGCGTCGCCGGCCGCGGCGTCGAGGTGGGCGAGCGTCAGGGTGTGGGTCTGGGCGGCGTAGGCTGCGAGCAGGGTCTTGTCGGCGAGCACGTTGATGCGCCGCGACAGTCCCGCGGACAGGCGTGTGAGGCGCGCGATCAGGGCTTCCGAGAACAGGTCGGGCCCGCGGTAGCCGGCAACGGCAAGACGGGCGCGCAGGTAGTCGCCGACTTCGCCTTCGTTCAGGGGCGACAGGTAGAGGCTCAGGGTGATGCGGTCCCTGAGCTGGCGGATGCGCGGGTCGGCGAGCTGGGTGTCGAGTTCCGGCTGGCCGAACAACACGATTTGCAGGAGCTTGTCAGTGGCGGTCTCGAGGTTGGTCAGAAGGCGCAGGAATTCGAGCTTGTCGAGGGCAATGCCTTGCGCTTCCTCGACGAACACGACGACGCGCCGTCCCGCCTCGTGCCGGGCGAGGAGCACGGCGTTGAGCTGGGCGAGGCGCGCGTGCCGCCCGCTCGCCGTGGTTTCGCCGAGGTCGGCGAGGATCGCGGCCAGCATGTCGTCGGGGTCGAGCGACGGATTGCCGAGGTAGACGCTGTCGACATCGTCGGGAAGCTGGGCTGCGAGCTTGCGGCACAGCATGGTCTTGCCGCTGCCGACCTCGCCGACGACCTTGATGATGCCTTCACCGTGCGCGATCGCGTAGAGCAATGCCGCAAGGATTTCTCCACGCTGGCCGCCGGCGTACCAGTACTCGGTGTTCGGCGTGATGCGGAAGGGCGCTTCTTTCAGGCCGAAGTAGTCGAGATACACGGACGAGGGCTATTCGCTTCCGTAGGTCTGCATGCGGCTGTAGAGCGTGGTGCGGTTGATGCCGAGCAGCTTCGCTGCCTGCGACAGGTTGCCGTGCGTCATGTTGAGCGCGGCTTCGACGTAGGCTTTTTCCCACTGGCGCAACGTGACGTCGAGGTTGAAGTTGGCGAGCGTCTGCAGCTGCTTGCGCGCGAGTTCGATCAGCGCCTTGCTGTCGCTCGCCAGCGGGATTTCCTGGGGGTAGGCCTGATCGGTGTCGAGTTCGGCTTCGAGCTGCTCGACGTTGACCGTCGTTCCCGGATACTTCGTCGTCAGGCGGATCGCGATGTTGCGCAGTTCGCGAACGTTGCCGGGGAAGTGATAGTCCTTCCAGATCTGCTGGGCACGCGAATCGAGCTGGAAGGGTGCGCTCTTGGCTTCGCGCGCATAGAAATCACGGAAGTGCTCGAGCAGCGTGAGCTTGTCCTGGCCCATTTCTCGCAGCGGCGGCACGGTGATCGAAAATACCGACAGACGGTGGTAGAGGTCGGCGCGGAAGCGCCCGGCCTTGATCTCGGCGCGCAAGTCGCGGTTGGTCGCGGTGACCACGCGGGCGTTCGAGAAGCGCGGCTGGGTTTCGCCGACGCGCTGGTATTCGCCATTTTCGAGCACGCGCAGGAGCTTGGCCTGCAGTTCGAGCGGCAATTCGCCGATTTCGTCGAGGAACAGCGTGCCGTTCTCGGCCTCCTCGAAGTAGCCCGCCCGGGCGCTGGTCGCGCCGGTGAACGCGCCCTTGGCGTAACCGAACAGCGTCGGTTCGACCAGCGTCGGCGAGATCGCGGCACAGTTGAGCGCGAGGTAGGGCTTGGCCGAGCGCGGCGAGAGCTGATGCAGACTCGACGCGACGCGCTCCTTGCCGCTGCCCGATTCGCCTTCGATCAGCACCGGGAACGGCGCTGCGGCGTATTGCTTGATCTGTTCGCGCAGCTTGTCCATGGCCGGGCTCTGCCCGACGATCCCGGAGTCCTTGGCCGGCGCCGGCGCCTTGTCGGCGCTGCGCTCGGCGTCCTGCACGAGCAGCGCGTTGAACAGCAGCGACTTCAGGCGTTCCGGCTCGCAGGGCTTGGCGACGAAGTCGATCGCGCCGAGCGCCCGCGCATGACGCGCGTTGGCCTCGTCGCTCTGGCCCGACAGGACCAGGATCTTGATGCTCGGGGAAATGCCGAGCAGATCGGCGATCAGGGCGAAGCCCTCGTCGGGCTTGTGCGGCTGCGGCGGCAGGCCGAGGTCGACGAGCGCCAGTTGCGGCGGCTCGTCGAGCTGCATCATCAGGCTTCTGACCTGTGCGCGCGACTCGGCGGCCGAGATTTCGAAGTCCTTGCTGAGAACGTAGGTCAGAGTGTCGGAAATCAGCGGATCGTCATCGACGATCAGCAAAGTCGGCTTGTTGGTTTGGACCACATATCCTCCGGTCGAGTCGTGCCGACCATGCGTCTGCTCTCGGCGGGCAGGACGTTTTTTGTGCGCTGTCGGACTTTCGACGATTGTGCCAGAGAGGCAATCAAAGTGAAACCGGCGCACGTGGGCGCCGGCATCCGCGGCGCGGCCGGCCGGGAAGCCGGCCTGTGTCAGTCCAGGGGGTCGATGCCGACCCGCATCCAGCCTTCGGAGCGGTCGATCGGATTGCCGAGGATGAGGTGTGTTCGCTCGGCGGAACCGTGCACTTCCAGCATCTTGCCCGGGGCGAAGAGGATCGGATCGAGGACGAGGCTGGGCGGGGACGTGTCGAGCCGGAGGCAGGCGTGCGGCAGCATGCCCGCGCCATCGTCGACGCCTTTGACCGTATAGGCGGGTGTCGACAGGTCGACAAGCATGGTCAATTCCGGCCTGCCCGGCAGGATTTCGATGCCGACGGAGCTGGTTTCGTCGCCCTCGCGCGCCAGGCGGCGGACGACGCCGAGCTGCCAGTCGTCGCGGTCGTGCGGCCTAACCCCGATCAGGGCGCCCACGCGGAGCCAGTCCTTGTCGCGCGACTCGACGCGCGCGCCCAGGCCGCACTCGCTTTCGTCGTGGATCACCCAGCGCTCGACGTCGGGGGAGGGGACCGCACGGTTTTTCAGGATCGACGCGCGGTCGCGGGTGCGCTCGGTGACGAAGCCGTAGACGTGCACGTCGTCGGCCTCGTTGTAGTCGAGCCCGGTTCCGTACGGGGACACGCGCGCAGGCGCGTTGCTGAGCTTGATCTGGGCGACGACGGTGCTCAGTCCGTGCGCGACGTCGACCAGCCGCTTGACCGCTTCGCGCGGCGCTCGCCGCTGCTCGCGCCTGGCGAGCGGAGCCCACTGTTGGCGCAGGTAGTCGAGCAGTTCGAGGCTTTCGGCGGTACGCGCGTCGCCGAGGCCGGCCTGCCGCGGCGCGCCGCCGCGCAACAGGTCGCCGAAGATCTCGTTCACGCGCTGCAGCAGACGCTCCGTTTCCCAGAAACGCAGGGGTTTCGCGAGGTCAGGTTTGCGCAGCCGGCGTGGCCCCTCGTCGGCCGCGAGGTCGATCACGAAGGTGTGGCGATCGGGGTCGAGGTGCGTTTCGAGCTGAAGCATGCCGTGCCAGTTGCAGAGCCAGCGGTCGAGCATGTTGATCTGCCGGGGGTAGAGCGTTCCCGAGTTGGCGAGATTCAGCATCAGGATGTGCACGTACGCGGTCTCGCAGCTGCAGTCGGAATTCTCGTCGGGATAGGCACGTTGCGCGCTGCGCTGAAAGCCCCCGCTCTCGGCGATGCGGTAGAGATTGTGCAGGCGTAGCCACAGCTTTTCGCCGGCCGCGAGGTAACGCATCGACCGGCACTTCAGCAGCTGGCCGAACGCACGCACCGCGCGCAGGGTGATGCGCGGGATCACGTCCGCGTGGCGCCCGCCCGGGTCGCGCGAAAGGTGGAGCACGAAGCTGTGATAACCGCGCGCGAGTTCCCAGGAAAGCCCGTAGATCGCGTGCCAGAGCTGGCTTTCCATCTGCCGCGACATGCGAGGGTTGCGCAGGTACTGGCGCACGAGCGTGTCCTGCAGATCGCGCGAGCGTTCGTCGAGCAGCATGAATATCTCGAGGCGTGCGCGCGTGAAGCTCTCGGGGTCTTCATTGGAGCGCTTGAGCGTGCGGCAGACGGCGTCCTGGCACTTGAAGGCGTCGCCGACCGGCAGGCCGTCGAGCCAGCGGGCCGCCGATTTGAGGTCGTTCAGAGGGTCGTCGGCGCGCTTACCGGTGGGCACCAGGCGGGAAAGCTGCGCGGTAAATCTGGTGGCCAAAGAGCTCATGGGTAGGCAAATCCGGTCGGGACCACATCAAGGTACCGGTCTATCCAGCAAGCTTTGTGCCAGTCTCTTTGTTCAGCTCAGCCGGCTTTGCACCCAGGCCTCGACGGAGGCGAGTGCGGCGGGCAGCGCGCCGGGGTCGGTTCCCCCGGCCATCGCCAGATCGGGTTTGCCGCCTCCCTTGCCGCCGACCTGGGCCGCGACGACGTTGACGAGTTCGCCCGCCTTGATCTTCGCCGTAACGTCGGGCGTCACCGCGGCGATCAGGCTCACCTTTCCGTCGGCGACCGTGCCGAGCACGAGCGCACACGATTTGAGTTTGTCGCGCAGCTTGTCGGCCGTCTCGCGCAAGCCCTTCGCGTCGATGCCGTCGAGCCGTGCGGCGAGCACCTTCACACCGTTGATATCGGCCGCCTGGGCGACGAGCTCGTCGCCCGCGCTCGCGGCGAGCTTCGATTTCAGGCGCTCGAGGTCCTTCTCGAGCGCGCGGACGTGGTCGAGCGTCTGCGCGAGCTTCGCGCCGAGCTCGGCCGGATGCGCCTTCAGCGCCGCTGCCGCCTGCTGGATCTCCTGTTCGCGGGCCTGCAGGTAGGCGAGCGCGTTGTCGCCGGTGATGGCCTCGACGCGGCGTACGCCGGCGGCCACACCCGATTCGGAGACGATCTTGAAGAGGCCGATGTCGCCGGTGCGTGCGACGTGGGTGCCCCCGCACAGCTCGCGCGAGCTGCCGATGTCGAGCACGCGCACCTCGTCGCCGTACTTTTCTCCGAAGAGCATCATCGCGCCGGTCTTCTGCGCATCTTCGATGCCCATTACGCGCGCCTGGGTCGGCGTGTTGACGAGGATTTCGGCGTTGACGCGCGCCTCGACCTCGCGGATCTGGGCCGCGGTCATCGGGCTCGGCTGTACGAAGTCGAAGCGGGTTTTTTCGCTGTCGACGAGCGAGCCTTTCTGCTGCACGTGTTCGCCGAGCACCTCGCGCAGGGCCTTGTGCATGAGGTGGGTGACCGAGTGGTTGCGCATCGTACGCGCGCGCGCGGTCTCGTCGACGCGGGCGAGAACCGAATCGCCGACCGCGAGCGAGCCCGTCTTGACCACGCCGTGATGGCCGAATACCTGCGCCTGGATCTTCAGCGTGTCCTCGACTTCGAAGGCGCCTTGCTTGCTCTGCAGCGTGCCGCGGTCGCCGACCTGGCCGCCCGATTCCGCATAGAACGGGGTGTGGTCGAGCACGACGACTCCAGAGTCGCCTTCCTTGAGTTCGCCGACCGCGCTGCCGTCCTTGTAGAGCGCGAGCACGCTGGCTTCGCGGGCCAGGGTGTCGTAGCCGTGGAAGGTCGTCGCCTCGCCGGCGTAGTCTAGGCCGGCGCCGAGCTTGAACTTGCCGGCGCCGCGGGCCTGCGCCTTCTGACGCGCCATCGCGGCGTCGAAGGCGGCGGTGTCGACGGCAACGCCGGCCTCGCGGCAGATGTCGGCGGTAAGGTCGAGCGGAAATCCATAGGTGTCGTGCAGCTTGAACGCGAGTTCGCCGTCGAACACGCCGCCGGCGACGAGTTTCTTGAGTTCGGACTCGAGGATGCCCATGCCGTGCTCGATGGTCTCGAAGAAGCGCTCCTCTTCCTGCCGCAGGATGTCCATCACGCGCGTCTGCGCCTTGACGAGTTCCGGATACGCCTCGCCCATCGCGATCCCGAGGTCGGGCACGATGCGGTGGAAGAAGGCCGCACGCGCGCCCAATTTATAGCCGTGGCGGATCGCGCGGCGGATGATGCGGCGCAGCACGTAGCCGCGGCCCTCGTTGCCGGGGATGACGCCGTCGACGATCAGGAAGGAACACGCGCGGATGTGGTCGGCGATGACCTTGAGCGAGTTGTTGCCCAGATCGTGGGTGTTGGTCTCGCGCGCGGCGGCGGCGATCAGTGCCTGGAAGAGGTCGATCTCGTAGTTCGAATGCACGTGCTGCATGACCGCCGAGATGCGTTCGAGGCCCATGCCGGTGTCGACCGAGGGCTTGGGCAGCGGATGCATCGTGCCGGCCTCGTCGCGATTGAACTGCATGAACACGTTGTTCCAGATCTCGATGTAACGGTCGCCATCCTCGTCGGGCGAGCCGGGCGGGCCGCCAGCGACGTCGGGGCCGTGGTCGTAGAAGATCTCGGTGCAGGGGCCGCAGGGGCCGGTGTCGCCCATCGCCCAGAAATTGTCGGAGGCGTAGCGCGCACCCTTGTTGTCGCCGATGCGGACGATGCGCGCCTTCGGCACGCCGACGTCGTTGTGCCAGATGTCGTAGGCCTCGTCGTCCTCCGCGTAGACCGTGACCCAGAGTTTTTCGCTCGGCAGCTTCAGCACGGTGGTGAGGTATTCCCAGGCGTACTTGATCGCGTCCTGCTTGAAATAGTCGCCGAAGCTGAAGTTGCCCAGCATCTCGAAGAAGGTGTGGTGACGTGCGGTGTAGCCGACGTTCTCGAGGTCGTTGTGCTTGCCGCCGGCGCGCACGCAGCGCTGCGACGACACGGCGCGGCTGTAGGGGCGGGTGTCCTGGCCGGTGAACACGTCCTTGAACTGCACCATCCCGGCGTTGGTGAACAGCAGCGTCGGATCGTTGCCCGGCACCAGCGAACTGGACGGCACGACCGTATGCCCCTTCGAGGCGAAGAAGTCGAGGAAGCTCTGACGAATGGCGCTGCTTTTCATGTTTCGGGGGGCATCGTGCGTGAACGGCGGACAGTAAGGCATTGTATCCGCTAACGTTCCGCACTTACACGCGATACCACGGCCCGCCGAGGGCGAAGCGCCCGCTCCTCGCGGCCCGAGTCGGTGTCGTTCGCGGCCGGTGCTGTCGGAAAGAACGGACGCGGTACCGGCGAGGATTCGCGGTACCGCGCGTGTTTGCTGGATGGGCGGCGGTGACGCCCGAGGGCGCGCCGCAGGGAAGCGGCGGCCGGACGATACGACTGCGTTCGCTAGCTGCCGCAGCCGCCGCAGCAGCTCCCGCTCGCGTGTGGATGCCGCGGCGCTTCGACCCGCACGCCGGCTTGTTCGAGGACGGCGACGAGTTCGGCGCGGGTCGGCGCGATGTCCTCGAGGCGCGCATGCAGGCTCGCGGGCGCGTCGAAGAATGACACGTGCTGCACGCCCTGCAGGGCCTTGAGGCGGGCGCCGGCGGCTTCGGCTGCTTCGGCCGTGATGGGACCGGCGATGTCGAGAATCTCGATTTTCATGTGTGCTCCTTCGGGTTGAGGGTCAGATGTTTTCGGTAAGCCGCGCGTAAAGGCTCGGCAGGACCTGCGGCAGCATGGCCGCGTCGTGGACGACGACGAAGCCGCTTGCGCCGAACAGATGCGGCAGGTAATCGCCGGCCGCCTCGTCGATCGTCACGCAAAACGGCGTGAGCCCTTGGCGCCGGGCTTCGAGGATCGCCATGCGCGTGTCCTCGATGCCATAGCGGCCTTCGTACTTGTCGAGGTCGTTGGGCTTGCCGTCGGTCAGGATCAGCAGCAGGCGACGGCTCGACTTGCGGGTCGCGAGAATCGCGGCGGCGTGGCGGATCGCCGCGCCCATGCGCGTGTAATAGCCGGGCTTGAGCGTCGCGAGGCGGCCGCGGATGCCGTCGTCGTAGCGTTCGTCGAAGCCCTTGAGCAGGTGAAAGCGCACGTTGTCGCGCCGCACCGACGAGAAGCCGTAGAGCGCGAAGCGGTCGCCGGTCGCGGCCAGCGCTTCGCCGAACAGCAACAGGCTGTCGCGGATCACCTCGATCACGCGCGCGCTGTTGTTGACCCAGGCGTCGGTCGACAGCGACAGATCGGCCAGCAGCAGGCAGGACAAGTCGCGCTGCTGCTTGCGGCTGTCGACATAGAGGCCCGGCTCGCTGCTGCGTACGCCGTCGATCTTGTCGGCCGCGAAGCGCACGCAGGCGTCGATGTCGAGGTCGCTTCCGGACAGTTGCGCACGCAGGCGGGCGCGCTGCGTCGTCAACGCCTGGAATTGCTGGCGCAGCCGCTTCGCCGGCGCGCGCAGGGTCTGCGGCAGCGGGCAGGGCTCGGCGTCGCGCGCGACCATCATCTGCAGGCGGCAATGGTCGGGCTGCAAGCGCTGCTTGCGGTAGTTCCACTCCGGCAGCAGGATGCCGTCGGCGAGCACGAGGTCGTCGTCGGCCTCGGCCGGAAGGTCGAGATCGAAGCGCACGCGGCTCGCCGCGGTGCTCTTGTCGTCGTCGGCGACGCTCAAGATGTCGAGATCGTTCGCCGCCTTGGCCGCGTGTTCGTTCTCGTCTTCGTCGAGCGGGCGGTCGACCTTGACGAATTCCGCCCAGGAAAAGAGGCTTTCAGCGCGGAAGAGCAGCATGAAGGGGCTCTTCGCCTCGGGCATCTCGACCCGTTCGGCGCGGCGCTTGCGCGCTTCCTCGTCGGCCTGCGACTTGGCGCTGCCCGGCTGCGGCGACTTCGCGCTGCCGGCCTGGCGGGCGTCGCCGGTATTGACGGGCGGCGTCGGATGCAACCACAGCGGAACGGGCATCGGCGGGTGCTTGCCCGCCATGAAGTCGGTGACTGAGCCGGGTTCGGTGAGCGCAGCGCGGATCGCCGCCTCGGCCGCGGCTTCCTGGTCGCGCAAGCGCTCGGGCTTCGGCCGCAGATTCAGCAGGTCCCCGACGAGCCGGCGATAGCGCGGCGCGAGGCCGGGCAGGGCTGCCAGCGCGGCGCGTGTCGCGGCCTGATTGCGCACGATCCACGGGGCTTGGGGTGCGACGTCGTGCGCCGCGAGCGCGAGCAGCCAGAGGTAGAGTTCGCGGTTCTGTGCGCGCTCCGGGAAGACGTCGAGTTCGGCGGGCAGATGCAGTGTGGTGTCGTCGCTCCAGGCGAGCTCGATCTTTTCGCCGACGCCGGCGACGCGTTCCATCCAGCTGCGCCGCGCGCCGTGGGCCGTCGCCGTGCCGGCGCGCACGCTCAGTCCGGGGTCGCCGCCGAGGGCGCGGAAGAAGATCGGCGCGATCGGATCGATTTCGCGCAGCGTCACCCGTGCCTTCGGAAAGCCGCGGTGCGCGGTGCGGGTGATCAGCTTGTCCCAGAGGCCGCCGACGAATTCTTCCATGGCTAGTTCTCCTTCCGCATCGCTTGCACCGGCGCCTGCGCGATCGGGATCGTGCGGGCGGCGCGGACGTTGAACGCCGCTTCGGATTCGGCGCTCAGGTCGTGCACCCAGTTGAGCAGGGTGCCGTGTGGATTGCCTTCCTGGGTGTGGTCGCAGGCGTCGACGCACTGCCCGCACTGCACGCAGGCGAACATCATGCGTTTGACGTTGCGCGGGTTGAGACGCATCGGGCAGACGTGGTCGCAGGCCGAGTAGCAACTCGCGCAGTCCTTCGCGTGCTCGCGCTTGAAGCCGACCACCATCGCCTTGTCGTTGCCCATCCACGCCAGACTCTGGAATAGCCCGACCGCGCAGGCGTAGCGGCAGAAGAGGTGGCGCGCGAACATGAACTCGACGAAAAACGCGAGGGTCGCGGCACCGAGGAAAATCGCCTGGTTGCGGGTCAGCGTGCCGTTCCAGAGGTTGCCGTAGATCTCCGCTGGCGGCAGCAGGTAGGTCAGCAGAACGACGGCCCACAAACCCGCAAAGCCGACCACGAGCGGAATCACCGCGAACCACCAGATCGCATCGCGTGGCGTCTCGCTGCCGTCCGGGTTGCGCGCGGGTTGTGGCTTCTTGTCCCACAGGCTCTGCTTGCCGATCGCGCGGCGCAGCGTCCGGTTGATCGTCTCGACGACCGAGAAATGCGGACAGAGCCAGCCGCAATAGAGGCGACCCCACTTCCAGCTGACGTAGATCAGCGTGCCGACGACCGCGACGAGCGGCAGGAAGCCGCGTAGCACGAGATTGAGGGCGGCCTCTCCTGCGGACGCCTTGCCGGCGGTGAAGTCGTCGAGCCCGAGCGTCCAGTCGAAACCGAAGAGGATGAAATGCTTGAGGTTGAGGTCGAGACGGAAGATGTCGAACACCGGCGCGAACACAAATAGCAGAAAGAAACCCGCTTGGGTCAGCTGACGCCAGCGCTGGACCGGAACGCCGAGCCAGCCGCGTACCTCGCGTGCGATGCGGAGGCGAAGCGCCGAAGCGGCCTGGGCGTTCAGCATTCGCGTTCCCCGAAGAGCGGGTAGACGTAAGTCTGCCCGGCGATCGCGCGTGACAGGCCGAGCACGCCGAGCAGAACCATGCCGGCGTGGCAGCAGACGAAATAAAGTACCAGCACGACCCAGGTTGCGGGGCGTTCGATGCCGACGAACGAGACCACGGCGCCCGGCACCGCGATCAGCAACAGCCCGGCCCAGATGCTCGCCGTGATGGTCTGTTTGAGGTGGCAGCGCGTCAGCCGATTGTCGCTGCCGGCGTTGCGGCGGTTGAGCCGGAGCAGGAGCAGGAAGGCGAGCCCGGGCATCAGAAGCAGGTTCAGGAGGTAGAGCGCTTCGGCCTGAACGGCGACCACGCGCGGGTCGGGCGGCGCGTCCATGGCCTAGTTGCCGAAGGTCGCCTTGATGACTTCGAGCAGTGCTTCGGCCGTGTCCTTGTCGTCGGTCAGCGATTCGACGAGCGCCGCTTCGCAGGCGGCGACCGGGTCGCAGCCGGCCTGGACGAGGCTTGCGGCATACACGAGCAGGCGCGTCGACGCCGCCTCCTCGAGGTCGTGGTCCTTCAGCTGGCGCAGGTGGCCGGCGAGGTTGACGAGCTGTCTCGCGACGAGCGGCGAGACACCGGTCTCCGCGATGACGATCTTTTCCTCGAGCGCTGCCGGTGGGAAATCGAAGCTGATCGCGACGAAGCGCTGGCGCGTCGACGGTTTGAGGCTTTTCAGGAGGTTCTGGTAGCCCGGGTTGTAGGAGACGACGAGCATGAAGTCGTCGGGCGCCTGCAGTTCCTCGCCCGTGCGCTCGATCGGCAGGATGCGCCGGTCATCGGTCAGCGGATGCAGCACGACCGTCGTGTCCTTGCGCGCTTCGACGATCTCGTCGAGATAGCAGATGCCGCCTTCGCGCACCGCGCGCGTCAGGGGGCCGTCCGACCACACGGTCTGGCCGTCGCCGATCAGATGGCGGCCGACGAGATCCGCCGCGGTGAGGTCGTCGTGGCAGGCGACCGTGATCAGCGGTCGCGCGAGGCGCGCGGCCATGTGCGCGACGAAGCGCGTCTTGCCGCAGCCGGTCGGCCCCTTGATCAGCAGCGGCAGGCGCTTGCGGAACGCGTACTCGAACAGTTCGCACTCGTTGCCGACCGGCTGGTAGAACGGGACCGCGGAGAGGGTATCGAGGCCGGGCGTGGACATGTCGTTCATGGAATTCTCCGGTTGCTTCTACGTCGTTTGGAAGGCATAGGCGATGAGGCCCAGCACCAAGAATAGCCAACCCAGCACGATCCAGCGCCAGGGCGCGCCGACGGGCAGCAGCGCCATGAAATGGTCGATCACGATGCGGCCCTTGATGAAGGTCAGCAGCAGTACCGGCGCGAGGAGCGCGTTGCCGGTCAGCCCGTCGCGCGTCAGGACGACGGCGAGCGCGGTCAGCGTGAGCAGGATCAGCCAGTGGGCGGTCGGTGTCTTGAGCATGGTCAGCGCAGCACGTAAATCAGCGGGAAGAGCACGATCCACACGAGGTCCACCATGTGCCAGTAGGCCGCGCCGGTTTCGACGCCGCCGTGATTCGCGGCGCTGTAGCCGCCCTGCCAGGCCTTGAGCGTGATCGCGCCGAGGATGACCATGCCGAGCACGACGTGCATGAAGTGGAAGGCGCCGAGGCCGAGGTAGAACATGTAGAAGACGTTCGTCGACATCGTGATCCCGGCACTCATTTTTCCGCCGAGTTCGGCCAGCTTGAGCACGAGGAAGGTGCCGCCGCAGGCCATCGCGGCGCCGAGCCAGACGGCCGCAGGGCGGGAGTGTCCGCGCCGGACCCGGTCGACGGCGCGGACGACGAAATAGCTGCTGGTGATCAGCAGCACGGTATTGATCGCGCCGCTCAGCTGGCTGAGTGCGAGTTGCGACGCGTTGAACAATTCGACATTGCGCGCCCGCGCGAACGCGTACGCGAGAAAGAAGACGCCGAACACCAGCAGTTCGGCGAGGATGAAAAACCACATCGCGAGATCGCCCGGCAGTGCCCGGGGCTCGCGATGGGGTGTTGGAATTGTTAGGGAGACGTTCAAGATCGTTTCCGTTTCCGCCCGGCGAACCGGGCGGATCAGGGTTTAGGCTGCGGCAGCCGCCGTCGCCGTGGTGCTGACGGTGACTTCCTTGCCCTTGACGAAGAAGCTGCCGATGTAGAGCAGGATGCCGACCAGGAACACGAGGCCAGCCACTTCACGCATCCAGTAGAACAGCGCGACCTGCTCCTGCGCCGCCATGAAGGGCATCGGCGTGTCGGAGATGCGCTGCAGCCAGATTTGCAGGATGCCCGCAGCGGTCAGGAACAGCGTGATGAACACCATCGAGATCGTCATCAGCCAGAACGACCACATCTCCATGACCTGCGCCGTGGCGCTGTTGGCGACGCGGCCACGCAGCAGCGGCATGGTGTAGCTGATCATCGTCATCACGACCATCGCATAGGCGCCGTAGAACGCCATGTGGCCGTGGGCGGCGGTGATCTGGCTGCCGTGGGTGTAGAAGTTGACCGGTGCGAGCGTGTGCAGGAAGCCCCAGACGCCGGCGCCGAGGAAGGCCATGACGCCGGTGCCGAGTGCCCACAGCACGGCCGCCTTGTTCGGGTGTTCACGCCGACGACGGTTGACCATGTTGAACGCGAAGACGGTCATCATGAAGAACGGAATCGGTTCAAGTGCGGAGAACACGCTGCCCCACCACTGCCAGTACTCCGGCGCGCCGATCCAGTAGTAGTGGTGGCCGGTGCCGATGATGCCGGTGATGAGCGCCATGGCGATGATCACGTAGAGCCACTTTTCGATGACTTCGCGGTCGACGCCGGTGACCTTGATCAGCACGAAGGCCAGCATTGCGCCCATGATCAGTTCCCACACGCCTTCGACCCAGAGGTGAACGACCCACCACCAGTAGTACTTGTCCTTGACCAGGTTGCCCGGGTTGTAGAACGAGAACAGGAAGAAGATCGCGAGGCCCCAGAGGCCGACCAGCATCACGAGGTTGATCGCGGTCTTGCGGCCACGCAGCACGGTCATCGACAGGTTGTACAGCATCGCGAGCGCGACGATGACGATGCCGACCTTCGTGGGCAGCGGCTGCTCGAGGAATTCCCGACCCATGGTCGCGAGCAGGTTGTTGCCGGTCATTTCGGCCAGGGACGCATAAGGCACGAAAAGATAACCCAAGATGGTCGCGGCCCCGGCGACGAGGAAGATCCAGAACATCGCCAGCGCGAGCTTGGGACTATGCAGCTCGCGTTCAGATTCCTCGGGAATCAGGTAGTAGGCGGCGCCCATGAAGCCGAACAGCAGCCACACGATCAGCAGGTTGGTATGCACCATCCGCGCCACGTTGAACGGGATCGCCGGGAACAGGAAGTCCCCGACCACGTACTGCAAGCCCATGATCAGCCCGAACAGGATCTGACCCAGAAAAAGACCGATTGCCGCGATGAAATAGGGCTTCGCGACGGCCTGTGATTGGTATTTCATATCGTTCCCCAAGTGCTGGTTACGTGGATGGACATTCTCAACCCTCGATGTTTGGCGGCCATTTCGAGGTGTTCACCTCGGAGGCGTATTTCAGGAAGGCGACGAGGTCGTCGAGCTGCGCGTCGGTCAGCTGGAAGTTCGGCATCTGGCGACGGCCGGGTGCCCCGCTCGGCTGGATCTTCATCCAGGTCCTGATGAAGTCGGGACCGCGCCGCGCGTAGACGTTTCCGAGCTCGGGCGCGAAATAGGCACCTTCACCCATCAGGGTGTGGCAGCCGATGCAGTTGCGCGTCTCCCAGATGTGCTTGCCGCGCAAGGCCGAGTCGGTCAGATTGGCTCGGTTGTCGCGTTTGGGAAGCGTCGTCATCGTGTCGAAGGTCAGGCCGATGAACAACAGGAAGAAGAACACCGCGCCGCCGTAGAAGATGTTGCGGGCTGCGGATTTTGTGAATGCCGAGCTCATTTGGTGGGTCCCTTTCGTTTACTGGGTTGGCTACGAATCCCGTGCTGCGGCGCCGTTTCCAGCTGCCTTGCGCCTCGCGCGGTCATATCGCGATCTAAATATATATTTATCGTGCATGTTTTGGCAAGCGGAAAATTCGCCTGTTGCTCGGACGAGACAGGCGTTGATCTAAGTCATGGACGAACCGCATCCCGCGGCGCAGGCTTGTCGCGCGGGCGGACTTTTGCCGGGTTCCTCGGGCCGCCGGGAGGCTCGTGACCAGCGCGGCCGCCCCGCCGGCATAGGGGCAGTAAGGAGAGAATGAAAAAAAGGGGCTTTCGCCCCTTTTTGTTCAGCGTGTCGTCACGCGCCTTACGAGAGGCCGCCCGAGTAGGCAGCGATGCCTGGATTGGATTTGCCCACGCCGACGATCTTCGGTTCGTTGAGCTTCAGGCCTTTGATCACTTTCTTGTCGCGCAGGTAAGTGGCGACGACGTCCCATACCGGTTCGCCTTGGACGCCTTCGCCGACCGGCGCCCAGCCCGCGACCATGTAGGTCTTGTCGGCGCTGACCGGTTTCCCGTTCAGCTTCATGTCGCCGATGCGCTGGCCGATCTTCTTGTTCGGGTCGATCGTGTACTCGATGCCGCCGACGCGGACCATGTCGCCGCCCTGCTGGTAGTACGGGTCGGCGTTGAACAGATTGTCGGCGACGTCTTCCATGATCGTCTTGATCGTTTCGCCCGTCATCTCGGTGAGCGTGGTCTGCGGATAGGTGATCGCGGTCTGGTCCATCAGCCGTTCCATCGTGATCGCGTCACCGGGCAGCAGCGTGGTCCCCCAGCGGAAACCGGGCGAGAACGCCGCGTCGGCGCCCTTGACCTCCATCAGCGCGTCGACCAGCAACTGGTCCCAGGTGCCGTTGAAGTTGCCGCGGCGGTAGAGGAAGTCGTCGGTGACGGCGAGCTTTTCGCTCAGCTTGGCTTCGTAGGGCGCGCGCACCTGCTTGATGAAGGCGTCCATGCCCGGGTCGGCGGGCAGCAGGTTGGAGAACACGGGCAGCAGGCGGTATTTGTAGCTCTGCACCTTGCCGCCGCGCACGTCGAAGTCCATGACACCGAGGAACTTGCCGTTGGAGCCGGCATTGGTGACCAGCGTCACGCCCTTTGCGTTCTTGACTTTCGTCGGCTGCGGCACGCCGTCGTGGGTGTGTCCGCCGAAGATCGCGTCGATGCCGGTCACGCGGCTCGCCATCTTGAGGTCGACGTCCATGCCGTTGTGCGAGAGCACGACGACGACCTTCGCGCCTTCGGCGCGGGCCTGGTCGACGAACTGCTGCATGCTGTCGTCACGGATGCCGAAGCTCCAGTCCGGCACCATGTGGCGCGGGTTCGCGATCGGCGTGTAGGGGAAAGCCTGGCCGATCACCGCGACCTTGACGCCGTTCATGTCCTTCATGACGTAGGGCTTGAACACCTGGTCGCCGAAGTCGTTGGTGACGACGTTCTGCGCGACGAAATCGATGTTCGCCTTCTTGAAGTCGCCGTTCACGATTTCCAGCACGCGCTCGGCGCCGAAGGTCGACTCCCAGTGGGGTGTCATGACATTGACGCCAAGCTTGATGCAGGCGTCGACCATGTCCTGAGCGTTGGTCCACAGCGAAGTCGCCGAGCCCTGCCAGGTATCGCCGCCGTCGAGCAGCAGCGCGCCCGGGCGCTGCGCGCGCAGCTTGTCCACGAGCGTTTTCAGATGGGCGAAGCCCCCGACCTTGCCGTAGACCTTGGCCGCTTCGGTGAAGTCGAGGTAAGTGAAGGCATGGGCTTCGGCGCTGCCCGGCTTGATGCCGAACTGTTTGAGCAGATGCTGGCCGACCAGGTGCGGCGCCTTGCCGTGCGCGGCGCCGACCCCGAGGTTGACGTTGGGCTCGCGGAACCACACCGGCAGCAGCTGGGCGTGGCAGTCGGTGAAGTGCAGGAAGGAGACGTTGCCGTGACGCGGCACGTCGTAGAAATTGGCCGGGGCCTTGCCGGCGAGCGCGGACTTGCTGTCCAGCGCCATGCCGGACGCGGCCGCGACGGCGAGCAGTTGCAGGAACTCGCGGCGGTTCATGTGCATGGGGGTCTCCTCGGAATCGGTAGCTGGAATCGGCTCTATTGTCAGTTTGCCGGCGAGCCCGGTAAATAGTAGCTCCTGCCCATGTTCCACGATGGAACAAAGAAAAAGCCCGGTTGGCCGGGCTTTTTTCTCGGGGTGCGCGAGGCGTGTTTACTTGCGGAACACCGATGCCTTCATCGGCAGGCCGTTGGACAGCGAGGAGTGGAAGTACTCCAGGTTGTTCATCGTCTCGCTGCCTTCTGCGGGCGGCACGGCGCGGACCTGCTTGAAGCAGCCGGTGTAGCGGTTCTGCAGCGTCACGAGATTGTCTCCGCCGCGGAACACGGGCCAGTGCACGGCGTGGCCGACGGCGGGCGAGATCAGCTCGGAGCGCAGGCGTACGCCGGCGTTCTGCACGTGGCAGCTGGCGCAGGCGAAATTCAGCTGGCCCTTGCGCGAGAAGAAGGTCTTCTTGCCGTCTTCATATGCGGCCATCGCTTTCGGGCTCTGCACCCTGATGTTCATCAGCATGCCGTCGGACAGCGTGCGCATATAGGCGGTGAGCTTGCCGAGCGTGTTCTTGTCGCTGATCTTGTAGGGCGCTTCGCCGTTCGCGACGCGGCAGTCGTTGAGCGCCGCCTCCAGCGTCACGACCTTGCCCTTGGCCTCGTCGAACATCGGATAGTTGCCAGCGATCTGGCGGCCGCCGTTGGGCAGACAGTCGGCGTAGGTCTTGCCGTTCTTGAACGGGGTTTCCCACAAGGTCTGGCCCGCCTCGATCTCCGCTTCGAAGGGCGGGAATTCCATGATGGCCTCGTACTGGGCCTTGCTGTCGGCGTCGAAGGCGAGTGCGCCGTAGACGTAGTCCTCAAGCTTGATGTTGGGGTACTTCGACGTGTAGTACTGGATGAATTCCTGGCGATCCGACTCGGGCGAGGCGTATGCCGTCGCGGCGCCGAGTGCGATGCCCAGTCCGGCCATGCCGGTCAGCAGCTTCGTAATGATTTGTTGTTTCATGCCGTCCTCCTGAAACCTGATGAATAAAGCGCGAGCGGGGCATTGCCCCGCTCGTGTCGCGCATGAATCAGCTGATGGTCGCTTCGGCGCTGTTCTTGTCGCCCTTGTTGTCCGACCAGTTGACGACGACCTTGTCGCCTTTTTTCGGGCCCTTGACCTTGAAGCCGAGGTAGGGGTTCTTGGACACGCCGCTGCCGAGCGAAGCGGTCAGCACGTTGGTGCCGTTGACCGTGGCGGTCACTTCCTGGATGAAGTGGGCGGGCACGAGTTGACCGGTCTTCGCGTCTTTACGCAGGCCGGTTTCCATCGGGTGGTTCATGAGCACTTTGACGTCTGCGACGTCGCCCGACATGGTGGCGCGGATACGCATGGGTTCAGCCATTTGGCTTCCTTTCCTGAATATGAATGAGGGAGGTCAGGTGGGCTCGATCAGCCGCCGCAACCGCCGATGGTGACTTTCACTTCCTTCGCCGCCGTGTAGGACTTGCCGCCGGCCTTGACGACGGCGCGCACGAGCGAGGTCTGGCCCATTTTGATGCGCGTCGAGACATAGCCCTGCGTGCCGCCGGCGAGCGCGTATTCGGCGACCAGCGGGCTGGCGTTCTTCTCGGCGAGGATCGCGATGCTGGTCGTGTCGGGAAGCTTGCTGGTGATCTCGACCGGCACGACGGCGCCGTTTTCGGCGATGTCCGGCGCCTTGATCATGATGTCCTTGCTGTCGGACGGGCCCGAGGAACCCAGCCCTTTCATCGCGTCGGCGACGTTCTTGGCCTCGAAGGCCGATTTGTTCCACGCGGCGAGCGCCTGGGTCGGCTTGAGCAGGCCGGCAGCCACGGCGACGGCCACAGTACCGGCGCCGGCAGCGCTTTTCAGTACGTTTCTACGAAGTGCATTCATTGAGTGTATCTCCTGAATTAACAATGCAAGGGATGATTACAGACCGTACACGAAGTCGGTCACCTTATCGATTTCGGCTTCCGTCAACACCCCGTGCTTGCCAAAGGGAATCATCGTGGTGGAAGGGTTCGCCACGGTGGCGTCCCAGATCTGGGCCCGCAGCTTGGCCTTGTCCGGGTAACGTGCGCTCATCGCGATCAGCGGTGGACCGTACATGCCGGTCGAGACTGCGTCGGGCACCGTCGGCATGCCGTGACACGCGAGGCAGTTGCCTTTCTTGTTGTTGAATGCGAGTTCCTTGCCGCTCGGTTCCTTGGCGGGCTCCGCGGCGAGCGCGTTGCCCGTCAGCGCGATGGTGCCGAGCGCGCAGGCCGTGATTAGCTGGTGCAACTTACGCATTGTCATCCTCCTAATTTTTTACGTGGTGATGAAAGCGCCCCCCGGGGCAAACGTGCAGTGAGCGCTATCCACATCTCATGGATGAGACGAAGCATAGTGGAATTGCTTTTTGCCATGCAATACCGGGCAAGCGTTTTTCGAACCTATTCTCGAGGTAATTTCCTACCAGCATCGAACGCGCGCGAAGACCCCGCCGGCTGGCCGTCTTTGCGCTGCGCCTTTTCGGCTTCCTGCCACTCGCGGCGCTTTGCTTCGGCGGCCGAGAGTTCATGAAAGCTGCCGTCGCCGGCCTTGATGCCGAGCGAGACCTGCTCGATCGCGCCGACCAGGTTGCCCCCGAGCGCGAGCGATTCGGCCATCGCCTGATGGCTCAGCAGGCGATGCCCCAGACGTGCGTGCACTTCGGCGGCCTGTCGCCACAAGCGGCGGTCAAGAGGATACAGGGCGAGCTGTGTGTCGACCTGACGCAACGCATCCTTGTTTTTCCGCGCGTCGAGCAGTGCACGGACATAGCCGTACTGCAGCGGCCGGTATCCCGGGAAGGCGGCGGTACCTGCCTCGTAGCGCTGCAGCGCGAGTGCCGGGTTGCCCGCGGCAAGTGCGGATTGGGCGGCGACTTGCGTGACCATCGGATGTGCCGTCGCCCCGCCGAGCAGGGTTTGCGCCTCGCGCTCCGCGTCTTTGAATTGGCGCGCGCGCATGAGCGCCACGACCAGGCCGTAACGCGCGGCCACCGCGCTGCTGTGGCGTTTTTCCTTCAGCGCGGCGCGCGCCGCGAGCACGGCGTCCTGCGGGCTGCCCTCGCGGGCGCGCAGGCGCGCGCGCACCAGCTGGAAGTCGAGGCTGTCCTCTTTCTGGTGATAGGGCGCCGCCTCGCTGCGCGCCTCCATGTCGGCGATACGCTCGGTCGTGAGCGGGTGCGTGCGCAGATAGGCCGGCGCGCTGCTGTCGTAGAAGCGGTTCGCACGCTGCAGCCGATTGAAGAAGCCGCTCATTCCGCGCGCGTCGTAGTCCGCGCGGGTCAGCATGTCGTAGCCCAGGCGATCGGCTTCACGCTCGTAGTCCCGGCTGTAGTTGAGCTGGTTCTGGATGGAGTAGGCCTGGCTCGACGCGATCGCCGCGCTCGCGATATTCGGGTTGGAACGGGACGCGAGCAGGGCAAGCGCAAGCGCCGCCAGCGTCGGCCACTGGCTCTGGCTCTGCGCCGCGACCATCCGCGCGATATGGTCCTGGGTCACGTGGGCGATTTCGTGGGCGATCACGCCGGCGAGTTCGGATTCGCTTTGCGCCGCGAGCAGCAGCCCGGTGTGCACGCCGACGTTGCCGCCCGGCATCGCGAAGGCATTGATGCTCGGGTCGTCGACGACGAAGAAGTTGAATTCGCGTTGATTGCGCGTGCTGACGGAAACGAGCTTGTAGCCGAGTTGGCCGAGGTAGGTTTCGATCTCGGGATCGTCGAGGTAGCGCGGGTCGACGTAGACGTCGCGCATGATCGCGCGTCCCAGCGCCTGTTCCTCCTGATCGGAAAAGTATTGACGCGACACTTCCCCAAGTTCGGGCAGGTCGACGGCAGCGGCGGGTTGGGCCGCCAACAGCATGGCGAGCAGCAATCGCAGCATCAGCAGCGCACGCGGGCCAAAGTCGAGGCGGGAGTAGACATTTGGTTTACGATTCGTGAATCGACACAAGGTTCCCAGCAATGAGCGAGTTTACCCATTTTGACGAAAGCGGCCGCGCCATCATGGTCGACGTGGCGGGCAAGGACGACACCCGCCGTGTTGCCACGGCACGCGGCGCCATCCACATGTTACCCGACACCCTCGGACGCATTCTCGGCGGGCAGGCCGCCAAGGGCGACGTCCTTGCGGTCGCGCGCATCGCTGCGATACAGGCGACCAAACGCACGGCCGACTTGATCCCGCTCTGCCACCCGATCGCGCTGACTCGAGTTGTGGTCGATTTTGCGCCCGAAACCGAGGTCTCGCGCATCGTGTGCACGGTGACAGCCGAGACCGTGGGCAAGACCGGGGTGGAAATGGAGGCACTGACCGGGGTCAGTGTAGCCCTCCTCACGATCTACGACATGTGCAAGGCAGTCGACCGCGGCATGCAGATCGGCGACATCCAGCTCGTCGAGAAACAGGGCGGCCGCTCCGGCCACTGGCGCCTGCCCGATTAGCCCGGTGCCCAGCAGGGCGGCGGTGGCCATCTGCTGGAACGGGCGAGTGCCTTCCGCCGGGCGTCACCGCAAAGGCGACAAGTTGCATGGCAGGGCCGGCGCGGCGAGAAGCGGTGCTTCGTGCCGACCACACGAAATAAAGATGTTTAAGTCCTTAATGATTAAGGATTTTTCCCTTGTTCCGTTTATAGGGTCATAAGGGCGATCTGCTTGCCAGGATCTGTTGAAGGCGTGCAAAATAACAAAATATTCGGAATATTTAATATATCCGTCCCCGTAGCAATCGGCGGGCAACGCCGTTGCGACGTCCCAGCAGTCACCTAAGGTGTTTAACGGGCAGTCCGAAACGCGGCTCGAGCGGCCGCCGGGGCGGTTTTTTTACTCAGAGACAGCATGAACGCCAAAATAAAACTCGAAAATCACGACGCGCAGCAGATCAGGTACACCACTTGTTATATGTGCGCGTGCCGCTGCGGCATCAAGGTGACGCTGGAGGACAACAAGGTTCGCTTCATCCAGGGTAACCGCAATCATCCGACCAACCAGGGCGTGCTGTGTGCCAAGGGTTCGGCCGGCATCATGAAACAGTACTCGACCGCGAAGCTCACGCAGCCCTTGATGCGCAAGCCGGGGACCGAACGCGGCGAAGGCGTTTACGAGCCGATTTCGTGGGATCAGGCGCTCGAAGTCTTGACCGCGCGGCTCGAAGAGATTCGCGCGACCGATCCGTCGAAGCTCGGCTATTTCACCGGCCGCGACCAGATGCAGGCGCTCACCGGCCTCTGGGCGCAGCAGTTCGGCACGCCCAACTGGTCGGCGCACGGCGGTTTCTGCTCGGTGAACATGGCGGCGGCCGGCCTCTATTCGATCGGCTTCTCGTTCTGGGAGTTCGGTGCGCCCGACTGGGATTACGCCAAATACTTCCTGATGTGGGGGGTCGCCGAGGACCACTCGTCCAATCCGATCAAGATCGGCCTGGAGAAGCTCAAGCGCAAAGGCGGCAAGTTCGTCACGGTCAACCCGGTGCGCACCGGCTATTCGGCGATCGCCGACGAGTGGCTGCCGATCAAGCCGGGCATGGACGGCCTGCTCGCGATGTCGATGGTCCACGTGCTGCTCAAGCATGAACAGTTCGACTACGAGTTTCTGGTCCGCTACACCAACGCGTCCTGGCTCGTCGTACAGACACCGGGGCAGAAGGGCGATGGCCTGTTCCTGCGCGACGAAAACGGCCATCCGCTGATCTGGGATCTCGACAAGGAAGCATTCAAGAACGGCATGGACGGCGACATCGCTCCAGCCCTGTTCGGAGAGTACGTCGCGCCCGACGGCCGTCACGTCAAGACCGTGATGTCGCTGATGGCCGAGCGTTATCTCGACGCGCGCTACGCCCCCGAAAACGTCGCGCTCGAGTGCGGTCTGCCAGCCGAGACGATCGAGCGCATCGCGCTGGAGATGGCGCACGTCGCGTTCCAGGAAACCGTCGAGCTGCCGATCGAATGGACCGACGTCTGGGGCAAGAAGCACGACAAGGTCGTCGGACGTCCGGTCGCGATGTATGCGATGCGCGGCATCTCCGCGCACTCCAACGGCTTCCACTCGTGCCGCGCGATCCACATGATCCAGATGCTGCTGGGCGCGCTCGACGCGCCGGGCAATTTCCGCGCCCGCGCGCCGTACCCGAAGCCGATCCCGCCGCACCAGCTGCCGGAAAATAACATCGACATCATCAACGCGCCGAACACGCCGCTGTCGCGTCCGCCGCTCGGTTTCCCGACGCGTCCGGAAGATCTCGTGATCGACGAGTTCGGCAATCCGCTGCGCATCGACAAGGCCTACTCGTGGGAGGTGCCGATCGCCTCACACGGGCTGATGCACATGGTCATCACCAACGCGACGAACCACGATCCCTATGCGCTCGACACGCTGATCCTGTTCATGGCGAACATGGCGTGGAACTCGACCATGAACACGGCGAACATCCAGGACATGCTGCGCATGAAGGATCCCGAGGAGCCGGGCGAGTACAAGATCCCGTTCCTCGTCGTCATCGACGCCTTCCACTCGGAGATGACGAATTTCGCCGACCTGATCCTGCCGGACACGACCTACCTCGAGCGCCACGACTGCATCTCGCTGCTCGACCGGCCGATTTCGGAGCCCGACGCCGCTGCCGACGCGATCCGCTATCCGCTCGTCACGATCGACCGCGACGTGCGGCCGTGGCAGGAAGTCATGGTCGAGCTGGCGTCGCGCCTCAAATTCCCGGCCTTCACCAACCCGGACGGTACGCGCAAGTTCAAGGACTACCCGGATTTCATCGTCAACTTCGAGCGGTCGCCGGGCGTGGGCTTCCTCGCCGGCTGGCGCGGCAAGGACGGCAGCAAGTCGTTGAAGGGCGAACCCAACCCGAATCAGTGGCAGAAGTACATCGAGAATCAGAGTTTCTTCGCCCACCACTGGCCCGACAACCAGAAGTACATGCGCTACGCCAACAAGGACTACCTGGACGTGGCGGCGGACGTCGGCTTCGTCGGCAAGGTCGAGCCCATCATCATGCAGTTCTATTCCGAGCCGCTGCAGAAGTTCCGCCTCGCCGGGCAGGGCCTGTACGACGGCCCGCAGCCGAACAACCAAGTCGACCGCGAGCGCCTCGTGAAGTATTTCGACCCCCTGCCGATGTGGTACGAGCCGCTCGAGCAGCAGCGCGTTGACGCCAAGGAATATCCCTTCTTCGCGCTGACCCAGCGTCCGATGTTCATGTACCACTCGTGGGATTCGCAGAACGTGTGGTTGCGCCAGATCATGGCGCAGAACTACATGTACATGAACGCGCGCCGCGCCGCGGAAATGGGCATCAAGGACTTCGACTGGATCTGGGTCGAGTCGCACAACGGCAAGATCCGCTGCCAGGTCAAGACCATGGAAGGCACGCAGGAAGACACGATCTGGACCTGGAACGCGATCGGCAAGCAGAAGGGCGCCTGGGGCCTTAAGGAAAACGCCTCCGAGGCGACCAAGGGCTTCCTGCTTAATCACCTGATTTCGGAGCTGCTGCCGGAAAAATCGGGCGAGCGCCGGGTCACCAACTCCGACCCGGTGACCGGTCAGGCGGCCTGGTTCGACCTGCGGGTGAAGATCTGGAAGGCGGCGCCCGGCGAGACGGGGGCGTGGCCGCAGTTCGACGTCCTCAAGCCGCTCCCCGGCGACGAGCGTTACGAGCGCCCCGACGTGTTGCGCTACGACGCGCGCAGCCACGAAAAAAACTGAACGGCAGAACTGAGCAGTACCTATATAAATAAAGCGAGCACAACATGAGACTTGGATTGGTCATCGACCTTGACGTGTGCGTGGGCTGTCATGCCTGCGCCATCGCCTGCAAGGAGTGGAACGCCTCCGGCACCATCGGCCCGTTGTCGGATTACCAGCCCTACGGCGCCGAGCCGTCGGGCGTCTGGTTCAACCGGATCCGCCATTACGAGATGGACGAGTATCCGAACAACAAGACCGTCAACTTCCCGATGTCGTGCATGCACTGCGAGGACGCCGACTGCGTCACGGTGTGCCCGACCGGCGCGTCGTACAAGCGTGCCGAGGACGGCATCGTGCTGATCGACCAGGATAAGTGCATGGGCTGCAACTACTGCTCCTGGGCCTGCCCCTACGGCGCGCGCGAACTCGACCGATCGAGCGGCACGATGAAGAAATGCACGCTGTGCGTCGACCGTATCTACGACGAGAACCTGCCGGTCGAGGAGCGCCAACCCTCGTGCGTGCTGACCTGCCCGGCGCACGCGCGCATGTTCGGCGACTTCGACGATCCCGATTCGGCGGTGTCGCGCGTGGTGCGCGAGCGCGGCGGGTATCCGCTGATGCCCGAGCTCAACTACAACCCGACGAACACCTATCTGCCGATCCGTCGCAAGCCGGTGATCGGGGTGGAAACCAAACCGAAGGGCGGCTTGAAGGAAAGCATCAAGCAGTTCGCCAACAGGCTGGTGCGCCGTTGAGCGACGCCGCAAGATAAATCGCGTTCGAAGTATTCGTCATCGGTGATGTCCGGCGCGGCTCGCGGAGCCGATCGCCGGTCCCGCCGGTTGCCCTGATTAGGAAATAACTATGCATCCCGCGTTTTCAGTCATCTTCTTCACCGTCGCGTCGGGCGCAGGCTTCGGCCTCATCTCGCTGCTGTTCATCGCCGATTCCTTCAAGCTGGGTGGCGGATTCAGCCGCGAAGAGCTCACGATCGGCGGCCTCATCGCGCTGGGCCTCATCGTATTCGGCCTGTTGTCGTCGACCTTTCACCTCGCCAATCCGAAAAATGCCTGGCGTGCAGTGACCCGCTTCCGCACGTCCTGGCTGTCGCGCGAAGGCGTGTTCGCGATCGCCTTCATGCCGCTGGCGCTGGTCTACCTGGCGAGCATCTGGTTCGACGCCCCCCTGTGGCTGCGCGAGACGGTCGGCTTCCTGACCGCGGTGCTGGCATGGATCACCGTTTTTTCGACCGGCATGATCTACGCCTGCCTCAAGACCATCCGCCAGTGGAACACGCCGCTCGTGCCGGCGAATTACCTCGCGCTGGGCTACGCCAGCGGCAGCCTGCTGCTGCTCCTCGGCGCGGTTCGCGCAGGGCTGGACACCACGCCCTATATCGCGATGTCGGCGCTGATCATTTCGATCGCCGCCGTGCTCAAGGCGATCTATTATTTCTGGATCCGCAGCCCCGGGCTCACGCCGACGATCAATACCGCGACCGGTCTGACGCGGGCGAAGGTCAAGCTGCTCGACACTGGTCATACTCACGGCACCTTCCTGACCCAGGAGTTCGGATTCAAACTCGCACGCCAGAAGGCCGGACTGCTCAAGGTGGTCGTCTTCGCCCTGGGTTTCGGCCTTCCCGGCGTGATGCTGGTCTGGGTGTTCGAGCAGCAGGGGGGACTGGCCGCCGCCGCGGTCGCGGCCATGGCCGGGATCGCCGGTGCAGCGGTCGAACGCTGGCTGTTTTTTGCCGAGGCCCGTCACGTCGTCAATCTGTATCACGGCGCGCAGCGCTGCTGATCGGTTCGCGGCCTTGGCCGCGGCGGGTGTCTGATGTATATTAGAGGGTTCTAATTTTCCATGCAGGAGTGACATCGATGGTTGGACTGTCAGGCTTCAAGGAAGTGGATTCGGCTTATGTTGCAGAGCTTGCCGCCAAGGGCGCGCATTTGATCGACGTGCGGACCGAGGCCGAGGTGGCGCAGGGCGTCATCGACGGCGCGATTCACATCCCCCTCCACCTGCTGCCCCTGCGTGCGGCCGACATCCCGCAGGACAAGCCTGTGGTGATCTACTGCCGCTCGGGCGCGCGCTCGGCGCAGGCATGCGCGTTCATGGCTTCCAAGGGTTATGGGAACATGCACAATCTCGCCGGCGGCATCATCGCCTGGGCACGCGCCGGACAGGCCATTCGCCCTGCCGGATAAGGATGGGACGCCGGGACTACGCCAACTGGCTGATTTTGCCTATTGCGCGGCGATTTCGGTTGCAATAGGCAAACTTCTGGTTTAAGGTACCGCAGCGTTTTTTAGTACATGCCGATTTAATGTAAGGAGAACAGAATGAATTTTGATAAAGAACTCGATGCACGTGGTCTGAACTGTCCCCTGCCCATCCTGCGTGCCAAGAAAGCCCTGGCCGAAGTCACCAGCGGACAAGTGCTGAAAATCCTGTCGACCGACCCGGGTTCGGTCAAGGATTTTGCGGCCTTCGCCAAGCAGACCGGCAACGAACTGCTGTCCACTGCCGAGGCAGGTGGCGAGTTCACCTTCTTCATGAAGAAAAAATAATAAAAGAAACCTAACCGGCGCCGACTGTTCCAAAGAAGAACACACGGCGCTGTTTTTTTAACGAAACAGGAGACAGAGCATGGATACCAAAAAAATGGCCATCATTGCCACCAAGGGCACGCTGGACTGGGCTTACCCCCCGTTCATCCTGGCTTCGACGGCGGCGGCGCTGGGTTATGAAACCCAGATTTTCTTCACCTTCTACGGCCTCCAGCTCCTCCGCAAGGATCTGTCTGTCCTGAAAGTGAGCCCCTTGGGCAACCCCGGCATGCCGATGAAGATGCCCTTTGGCCCGAAATGGTTCAAGAGCATCAACTGGAACATGCCCAACGCGATCCAGTCGCTTATCCCGGGTTACGAAAGCGTCGCAACGGCCCTGATGAAGCAGACCATCGCCAACAACGGCGTGGCGACCATTCCCGACCTGCGCGAGCTGTGCCAGGAAGCCGAAGTCAAGTTCCTCGCCTGCCAGATGACGGTCGAACTGTTCGGCTTCGAACACTCCGACTTCATCGACGGTCTCGAATACGGTGGTGCCGCCACCTTCTTCGAATTTGCCGGCGAAACCGACATCTGCCTGTTCATGTAAGAAACAGCGTCTGATCGAAGCTTGCAGTCCGATGAAAAAGAGCCGAAGTGATTCGGCTCTTTTTTATTGTGTGTCTTTTGTACCACATCGTCCCCTGATTGTTCGCCCAGATGGGGTGGCTGGCTTGTCTAAGCGCTAGAGCACGCGTAGCCTTCCGGGTAGGTCATACAACAAGTTGATCTGTAGTAATTCCGCCCATAAGGAGACATCAATGAAATTCACACGCGTATTCGCATTCATGGCGCTGGCTGGTCTGGCCGGCAGCGCCTTCGCTACCAATGGCTACTTCTCGCACGGCTACGGCATGAAGGCCAAGGGCATGGCCGGCGCCGCCACCACCAACACCGACGACGCCTTCGGCGGTGCCAACAACCCCGCTGCGATGGCTTTCGCAGGTAACCGTCTCGATCTGGGCGTGGACCTGTTCAGCCCGCGCCGCGAAGCAAGCATGAGCGTTCCCGGCGTGTCGGTTAAGAGCGACTCCAACTACTTCCTGATCCCGGAATTCGGCTACACGCACCAGATGAGCAACGATCTGGCGCTGGGCGTGACCGTGGTGGGTAACGGTGGCATGAACACCAATTACCCGACCAACCTGTATGGTGGTAACGGGAAACTCGGTATCGATCTGATGCAGTTGATTGTCGCTCCGACCGTTGCCTACAAGGTTGCGCCGAATCACTCCATCGGTATTTCCCCGCTGCTGGGCTATCAGCGTTTCAAGGCTGAGGGCTTGGTTAACCCAAATACCGGAACCCCCATCCCCAACGCAGGATACGACGATTCTTTCGGCTACGGCGTGCGTGTCGGGTACCTGGGTAAGATCACACCGACGGTTACAATTGGTGCGGCTTATGCCAGCAAGATGAATTTCGACGAGTTTAGCAAGTACAACTGGTTGTTCCTGGAAAACGGCGACTTCGACATTCCCGAGAACTACAACCTTGGCGCGTCGTGGCAGGCGACTTCTGCGCTCAGGCTGGCGCTGGACTATCAGCGCATCAATTACTCGGGCGTAAAGGCAGTTGGTGCAGCGCCTTCGGCTGGTGGCTTCGGCTACGATGACGTCAATGTCGTGAAGCTTGGTGCCGAGTACAAGCTCAACTCGGCATGGACCCTGCGCGCAGGCTACAGCCATACCAACAACCCGATCAAGGGTGCAACCGCTACCGAGTGCGGTGCGGGTTCTGTGAACTGCGGCGAGGTGACCACCAATATCCTGGCTCCTGCCGTGATCAAAGATCACGCCACGCTGGGCTTCACCTACACGCTGGCTTCCGGCAACGAACTGACCATGGCTTACATGCATGCCTTCGAGAACGACGTATCCGGCTATAACGGCAACAGCGGCGGCACTGATACCATCCGCATGTACCAGGATTCGCTGGGCGTCCAGTACAGCTGGAAGATGTAATTACCACCAGCTTTGCGCTGTCTGAAAGCCGGGGTCGTGAGACCCCGGCTTTTTTTAGCTTTATTGACCCGGTTCGTTGTAAAAACGCGGCTTCTGCCACGCTTTTTGTTTGGGTTGGGTTAGGGCAGGTCAGCCCAGCCGCGCGTGCTGCGCCTCCAGTTTCTGCAACATGGCCGCAAAATCGGCTAGCCGCGCCTGCTCCTGCTGCACCACCGCCGCCGGGGCCTTGTCGACGAAGCTGGGGTTGGCGAGCTTGGTTTCCGCCTTCCTGATCTCGCCCTGGATACGGGCGATCTCCTTGGCGAGCCGTGCACGTTCGGCGTCCTTGTCGATTTCCACCACCAGCATCATCCGCATGTCGCCGACCAGCGCGACGGGGGCGTCGGCTTCCGGCAGCGCGGTCACCGCGCTGACTTCGCCAAGCTTGCCCAGCGCAACCATGTAGGGCGCCAGCGTGTTGATTACGGCGGCATCGCCTTCGATTACCAGCGGCACGCGCTGGGCGGGTGACAGATTCATTTCACCGCGCAGGGTGCGGCAGGCGTTGACCAGTTCCTTCAGCAATTGCATCCGCGCGACGCTGCCGGGATGGCGTTGTGCTTCATCGACCTGCGGATAGGCAGACAGCATGATGCTGTCGCCGTGCACGCCGGCCAGCGGCGCGACCTTCTGCCACAGTTCCTCGGTGATGAAGGGGATGATGGGGTGAGCGAGGCGCAGCGTGGTTTCAAGCACGGTGGCCAGGGTGCGGCGAGTGGCGCGCTGCTGTTCGGGCGTCCCATGGTTCAACTGCACCTTGGCGAGTTCCAGATACCAGTCGCAGTATTCGTCCCACACGAATTCGTAGACCGCGCGCGCCGCCTGGTCGAAGCGGTAAGCGGCGAAGGCCTCATGCACGTCGCCGATGGCCTGTTGCAGACGTGCGGCGATCCAGCGGTCCGCATCGGAGAAATCCATCGGCTGGTCGGCTTCCTGCCCGCAGTCGTGGCCTTCCAGGTTCATCAGCGCGAAACGGGTGGCGTTCCACAGCTTGTTGCAGAAGTTGCGGTAGCCCTCGGCGCGCTGCAGGTCGAACTTGATGTCGCGCCCGTGAGTGGCGAGCGAAGCAAACGTGAAGCGCAGGGCGTCGGTACCGTAGGCGGCGATGCCATCGGGGAACTCCTTGCGGGTGCGTTTCTCGATGCTGGCGGCCTGCTTGGGGTTCATCAGACCCTGGGTGCGCTTGGCGACGAGGTCGCCTACGGCGATGCCGTCGATGAGATCGATCGGGTCGAGCACGTTGCCCTTCGACTTGCTCATCTTCTGGCCTTCAGAGTCGCGCACCAGGCCGGTGACGTACACCTCGCGGAATGGGACCTTGCCGGTAAGGTGCTTCGACATCATCACCATGCGGGCAACCCAGAAGAAGATGATGTCGAAGCCGGTGACCAGCACCGAAGTCGGCAGGTAGCGCTCCAGTTCCGGCGTCTGCTCGGGCCAGCCCAACGTCGAGAAGGGCCACAGCGCGCTGGAGAACCAGGTATCGAGCACGTCGTTGTCCTGCGTCAGTTCGCGGCCGCCGGCCTGCTTCCTTGCTTCTTCCTCGGTGTGCGCGACGTAGAACTCGCCGTCGGCGTCGTACCACGCCGGGATGCGATGGCCCCACCACAGCTGGCGCGAAACACACCAGTCCTGGATGTTTTCCAGCCACTGCCGGTAGGTGGTGGTCCAGTTTTCCGGCACGAATTTCAGTTCGCCCGAGTCGACCGCGGCGAGCCCTTGCTTGGCCAGGCCTTCCATGCTCATGAACCACTGGTCGGTGAGCATCGGTTCGAGCACGGCGTGGGTGCGGTCGCCGCGCGGGATCATCAGCTTGTGCGGCTTGGCCGAGACCAGCAGGCCCTTCGCCTGCAGTGCGTCGAGCAGCGTCTGGCGCGCGTCATAGCGGTCGAGTCCCTGGTATTCGGTGGGGCAGAGCTCGTTCATTTTGGCGTCGAGCGTGAGGACGCTGATTGCCATGAGCTTGTGGCGTTGCCCGACCTGCCAGTCGTTGAAGTCGTGCGCAGGGGTGATCTTCACTACGCCCGTGCCGAACTCGCGATCGACGTACTCATCCGCGATGACGGGAATACTGCGCTCGGCGATCGGCAGGCGCACGTGCTTGCCGATGAGGTGCGCATAGCGCTCATCCTCGGGATGCACGGCGACCGCGGTGTCGCCGAGCAGGGTTTCCGGGCGCGTGGTGGCCACGGTCAGGTGACCGCTGCCATCTTCCAGCGGATAGTTGATTTCCCAGATGAAGCCGTCTTCCTCGGTGCTGACGACCTCAAGGTCGGACACAGCCGTTCCGAGCACCGGATCCCAGTTCACCAGCCGCTTGCCGCGGTAGATCAGGCCTTCGCGATAGAGCCGCACGAAGACTTCGGTGACCGCCTTCGACAGCCCGGCATCCATGGTGAAGCGCTCGCGGCTCCAGTCGGGGCTGGTGCCGAGCCGGCGCATCTGCCGCGTGATGGTGGAGCCGGAATGCGCTTTCCATTCCCAGACTTTTTCGAGGAATTTTTCGCGTCCAAGGTCGTGGCGCGAGATGTTCTGCGCATCGAGCTGACGCTCCACCACGATCTGCGTGGCGATGCCTGCATGGTCGGTGCCAGGCTGCCACAGGGTGTTGTCGCCCGACATGCGGTGGTAGCGGGTCAATGCGTCCATCAGCGTGTGCTGGAAGGCGTGGCCCATGTGCAGCGTGCCGGTCACGTTGGGCGGCGGCAGCATGATGCAGTACGCGGGCGCATCGGGCTTGTCCCTCGCCTTGAAGTAGCCGGCACTTTCCCAGCGGGCGTACCAGCGCTTTTCGATTTCAGCGGGTTCGAAGGATTTGGCGAGTTCCATGGCGTGCGCGCAAAGGCGGCATTATCCCAAAAAATGCCGGGACAAGCCCCGAAATGCGGAGGCGGCGGCAGGCCGCGCGCGATTTCGACAAGCGTCAGGCGTTTCAGCTCGCCGGCTTGCGCGGTTGCTTTAGTTTTTCGGCGACCGCTTCGCGCACGATCTCGCGCATGTTGACGTCGAGCTGAGACAACAGATTGGTGACCGTCTCGTCGATGTTCTTGCGCAGCTCGGCAGCGACCTGCTTCTCCATCACTTCCGACAGGCGCGGCGCGAGTTCGCTCATCAGTTGTTCGGCGAGCGCATCGCTGGCCGCCGGGGCTTGCGGCGCATCGCTTTCTACGGCGGGCGCGGGCGGCTGCGGCGCGGCCTCGGTCGCCGCGGGCGGCGTTCCGCGTTCGATCACGTCGGTGAGGACGGGAAGCCAGGCCGGGGGCTGGCCGGGAGCGGGCGCGGCTGCCGGCGGGCCGAGATGAGCCGACTCGCCGGCGCCGCGATGTTTCTTGAGGAGGGCGTCCATCTTGTCCAGCAAGGGGTCGTCGCTCATCGTTTTCTCATCCCTCGCTCTGCTGGCGCAGATCGTGCGTCTTCAGCGCGTAGCCGCGCGACTGATAGAAGCGATAGCGCGCGCGGCCCTGTTCGCGCTCCGCGTCGTCCGTGCCGACGATTTCGACGAGCCGCTCGAAGCGGCCGAAGGCCGGCGGTTGCGCGGAATCGAGATTGATCATCACGTCGGCGTGGCGGAGTGCGCCGGCGTCGGCGCCGATCAGCACCGGCGTTTCCGCCGCGAGTGCGTCGCTGTCGCGGGCATGCGGCACGAAACCGAGCGCCGGTGTCGTCCACAGCATGCGATCCACCGCGCCTGCGACGGCCGCATCGGGCGCATAGATCATCACCTGCTTGCCTTGACCGTAGGCCTTGGCCGCCACGCGGCGCGCGACGTCGAGGCGGTCTTCGGCAAAGGTATAGAAGATGATCTCGGTCACTTTTCCGTGCGATTCAACAGGAAATGCACGAGCAAGGAGACCGGACGGCCGGTCGAGCCCTTTTCGCGACCACCCTTGTATGCCGTGCCGGCGATGTCGAGGTGGGCCCAATGGTATTTCTTGGCGAAGCGCGACAGGAAGCAGGCGGCGGTGATCGAACCGCCGGGACGGCCGCCGATGTTCGCGACGTCGGCAAGGCTGCTCTTCAGCTGATCCTGGTAGTCGTCCCACAGGGGCATGCGCCACACGCGGTCCCAGGCGTGATCGGCGGCGTGCTCGATCTCGCGGGCGAGCGGGTCGTGGTTGCTGTAAAGCGCGCTCGGATGGGCGCCGAGGGCGATCACACAGGCGCCGGTCAGCGTGGCGACGTCGATGACCGCGTCGGGCTCGAAGCGCTCGGCGTAGGTCAGGGCGTCGCACAGAATCAGGCGCCCCTCGGCGTCGGTGTTGAGGATCTCGATCGTCTGACCCGACATCGACGTGACGATGTCCCCCGGCTTGTTGGCTTGGGCGTCGGGCAGGTTCTCGCAGGCCGGGATCAGGCCGACGACGTTGAGCGGCAGGCCGAGTTCGCCGATCGCGCGGAAGGTGCCGATGACCGCGCCGCCGCCGCTCATGTCGTAGTTCATCTCGTCCATTTCGGCAGGCGGCTTCAGCGAAATCCCGCCGGCGTCGAAGGTGACGGCCTTGCCGACCAGGACCACGGGCTTGTCACCCTTGGCTCCCCCCATGTGTTTCAGCACGATGAAGCGCGGCGGCTTGTCGCTGCCCTTGCCGACCGAGAGAAAGGAGCCCATGCCGAGCTTCTCGCATGCCGCGAAATCGAGAATCTCGCAGCCGAAGCCGTGGGTCTTCGCGAGCTTGCGCGCTTCCGCCGCCAGATACTCGGGCGTGCAGACATTCGATGGCGTGTTGCCGAGGTCCTTGGCCAGCGCGATGCCGCGTGCGATCGCCAGGCCTCGCGTCAGGCCCGCTTCGCCGAACTTCAGTTCGCCGCGCCGCGACACCGCGAAGACGACGCGCTTGAGCGGGCGCCGCATTTCGTCGGTCTTGCTCTTCATGCGGTCGAAGCGGTACAGGGCTTCCTGGGCACTGATGACCGCCTGTTCGATATTCCAGGTGACGTCACGCTTACGGACCGCGATTTCGCTCAGGGTGATGACGGCTTCCATCGACCCGGTGTCGCGCAGGGTGCGGATCGCGCGGGCGATCGCGTCGCGGTACGATTTCTCGTGGAACTCCCGCTCCTTGCCGAGGCCAACAAGCAGCACGCGGTCGGCCAGGATGTTCGGCACCCGGTGCAGCAGCAGCGTGCTGCCGGCCTTGCCGTCCATGTCGCCGCCGCGCACGATGTCCGACAGATAGCCGTCGCTCGCCCGATCGATGTCGATCGCCGGTGCCGAAAGTTTGCGGCTTTCGAAGACGCCGACGACGACGCAGGCCGTGCGCTGCTTTTCGGGCGCACCGCTTTTTATGCTAAATTCGAGTTCGATTTCCCTGTTTTCCATGTCTGTGCTCAAAAAAATACAATTTGTCGATGCGCCGGCTGCCGGCCGCGCCAATGGAGGAATTATTGGCGTTGTCGCAGGGGAATGTCAAAAGCGCGTTCGTGCCATGTCCGCCGTTTTCCCGCACCCATGCTCTATCGCCGCGCACTGACCCGTGAAATGGGCCTCGCGACCGGCGCCGTGTTAACGGTGCTGATCGCGATCGCTCTCGTCATCCTGTTCATCCGGCTGCTCGGCGACGTCGCCCGCGGAGAGCTCGCGAACGAAGCCGTCTTCGCGTTTCTCGGCTTTTCGCTGCTGTACTTTTTGCCGGTCTTGATGACGATTTCTCTGTTTGCGGGCGTGCTGATGCCGCTTTCGCGCATGTGGCGGGACAGCGAAATGGTCATATGGTTCAACGCGGGGCTCTCGCTCGCGCAATGGCTGCGGCCGGTACTTGCGTTTGCAGTCCCGCTTTCGCTCGTGATCCTGTTGCTGACGCTCGTTCTCAATCCCTGGTTGCAGGCGAAGAAAAACGACTATCGCCAGGATCTGAAGGCACGCAGCGAGAGCGCACTGATCGCGCCAGGCCTGTTCGCCGAATCCGGCGCCGGAGAACGCGTCTACTACGTCGAATCGCTCAATCCGCTGACTGGCATCGTGCGCAACGTTTTCATGCAATCGCGGATCGACGGACAGCTTGGCCTCGTCGTTGCCCGCGAGGGCGACCATACCGAGTTGCCCGACGGCTCGCGCTACCTCGTGTTCAGGCAAGGCCGCCGCTATGAAGGCACGCCCGGTACGCTCGACTACCGGGTCGTGGAGTTCGAGCGCTACTGGATGCGGCTCGATCCGGTCGCCACGGGCGGCCGGGATACCAACATCCGCCAGAAGTCCGCCGGCGACCTCCTCGCCGATCCCGCGCCGGCGGCGCGTGCCGAACTCCTTTGGCGCCTCGGCGTGCCGCTGTCGGCGCTGGTGCTCGCGGTCATGGCGATCCCGCTCAGCTTTGTCAACACCCGGGCGCGTCGTTCCTATGGGCTCGTGACGGCGCTGCTGCTGTACTTCGTCTACAACAACCTGCTGTCGCTGACCCAGGCCTGGGTCGCGCAGGGCAGATTCGACCCCTGGGCCGGAATGGCGTCGGCCCACCTCGTGATGCTGCTCGCTGCGGCCGGCCTCTTCTATCTTCGCAGCCGTCGCTACGGCTTCAGCTGGAGAAGGACGTGAACCTGCTCGCGCGCTATCTCGCGGGCCAGGTGCTGGCCGCCTCGGGTTTCATGCTGCTGGCCCTGCTCGTGCTGTTCGCGTTTTTCGACGTCGTCCAGGAACTCGGCAACCTGCGCGCCGGCTACGGCTTTGGTCAGGCGACCATCGTGGTGCTGCTCAACGTTCCGGGCCACCTCTACGAAATCCTGCCGGTCGCGGCGCTGATCGGCACGCTGTTCGCACTGGCGCGGCTCGTCGGCAATTCGGAATACGCGGTGATGCGGGTGTCGGGACTGTCGAACTGGCGCGTGGCCGCCTACTTCGGCGTCATCGGCGTGTGGCTCGCGCTGCTGGTCCTGCTGCTCGGCGAGTATGTCGCGCCGTGGTCGGATCAGGCCGCCCAGCGCTACAAGCTGTCGGCGACCCGCTCGGTCGTCGCCCAGCAGTTCCGCTCGGGCCTCTGGGTCAAGGACGGCAGCACCTTCATCAACGTGCGCGAGGTCATGCCGGACAACACGCTGCGCGGGATCGAGATCTACGGCTTCGATCAGGAGGGGCGATTGGACTGGATCCGCGCTGCCGAGATCGCGACCTGGCGAGGCGACAAGACCTGGCAGCTGCAAACAGTGGTCGAGACGCGCTTTTCCGCGGACGGCATTCGCGCGCAACGCAGCGCCAATCTAGCGTGGCGGTCGGTGCTCACGCCCGAAATCCTCAGCGTGCTGCTCGTCGCACCCGAAAAGATGTCCGCGCGCGCGCTCTGGCGCTACATCGCCCACCTCAAGGCGAACGGCCAGAAGGCCTCACGTTACGAGCTCGCCCTGTGGTCCAAGTTCATCAGTCCCTTCGTGATCCCGATCATGATGCTGATCGCGATGCCGTTCGCGATCCAGTCGCCGCGCGCCCGCGGCACGAGCGTCAAGGTGTTCTTCGGCATTCTCGCCGGGCTGGGCTTTCACCTGCTCAGCCGGCTGTTCGGCCACCTCGGTCTGCTGAACGACTGGCCGGCCTTCGTCGTGTCGGCGTTGCCTCTGTTGATCTTCCTCGGCATCGCGCTGGCGGGTATCCGGTGGGTCGACCGACGCTAGACCGGCTCCCCGACCGGCTCGCCGCGTGCCTGCGCTGCGAGCGGCCCGACGCCAAGGCGGCATGCGTCCATGCGCTCCATGCCGACTGGCAGGCCGGCCGCGTCGACGCTGCCGCGGAACTTGCGCGCGTGTCGGTCGACGCGCCCGGGCGGCCCCGCAGGCCGGAGCTGGTGCCGCCGCAGGCGGTGCCGCGCCGCCGCGCGGATACCGTTCCGGGCCGCGCCGCGCTCGTTCATGCGCTGGCCCACATCGAGTTCAACGCGATCAATCTCGCGCTCGACGCGGCCCATCGCTTTGCCGGAATGCCCGTCGCGTACTACGCGGACTGGCTGGGCGTCGCGCACGAGGAGGCGCTGCATTTCGCCCTCCTCGACGAACACCTCGGCACGCTCGGCCATGCCTATGGCGACTTTCCGGCACACGCGGGACTGTGGGATATGGCCTTGAAGACCGCACACGATCCGCTCGTGCGCATGGCACTCGTGCCGCGCGTGCTCGAAGCACGGGGCCTCGACGCGACTCCGCTGATCGTCGAGAAGCTCGAGGCGGCGGGCGACACACGCATGATCGAGATTCTCGCCGTCATCGAGCGCGACGAGATCGGCCATGTCGCGATCGGCAGTCATTGGTTCGTCTACCTGTGTGCGGCGCGGGGCGTCGACCCCGAAATGACCTTCCGCGCATTGCTCGCCGAGTACGATGCGCCGCCGCTGAGACCGCCTTTCAATCTGCGGGCGCGCCGGCAGGCCGGGTTCAGCGAGAGCGAACTCGCCTGGCTCGAGACGGTTTCAGAGACCGAGCGTCGTCGCTGACACCTGGCGCGGCGCGCGCTGCCATAGCGCTTCGAAAACCTGGTTCAGTTCCGTCACGCGCGCCGTATCGTCGGTATGTAGCGCGCCGGGCGGCGAGTGCTTGTCGGCGCGCAGCAGTACGCCGTGGGCGTCCGCGAGCACGAAGGCCCGGTCGGGACGCGCTGCGTCGGGGTCGGCCTGACGGACTTCGATTACATGAGCGAAGTCACGCAATAGCAGCATTAGGCGCGGATGGTCGACGGTAAGGCGCCCGACCTCGTCGAGCAACAGTTCGATCCGCCGCCCGCCGCCGGCGACGCAGAAAGCGCGCAGCGTCGCGATCCGTGTCGCATCGTCGATGTCGAATACCGCGAGATCGTGTTCGTAGACACGCAGCGTTCGACGTGTCGTGCTCAGCAGCGTGTCGAACGCGGCGCGGAGTTCGGACGGGGTTTCGAAGGCGGTCATTCGCCGTCGATCTCCAGCCAGCCGGCTTCGTACCAGGCATAGAAGCGCGCGCAGAGCGCCGTCGACAGCGGGGGCGCGAGGCGGCGCCGATCGGCGAGTCGGGTTAGCGTGGCGAAGTCGTCCCGTGGCGGCGTGAACGCCTCGCCATTGATGAAGAAACGCCGGCCGCGGAACAGCAGACGCGACTTCGGATCGAGCGCGACGCCGGCGCTATTCGCACGCCGGTCGAAGGCGCGGCGCGTGAGGGGGGCGTCGGGCGCCCGGAAAAACACGTTCGGCTTCGGCTCCGACAGGTAGCGGCCGGCGAATTCGGCGACGTCGTTGCGGCTCCAGCGGATGCGGTCGATCATGGCCTCGATCTGATCGAGCATCGCGCGGCCGATTTCGCCCGGATGACGTTGCAGACGCAGGTCGGGATCAGCGTAGCGGCCCTCGAGGCTGAGCGTATCCTGCAGATGCATCAGGAAGCCGTGCGCCAGTTCTTCGACGGTCGGCGCGCGAAATCCGATCGAATAGGTCATGCACGCGTCTTCGGCCACACCGTAATGCGCCACGTGCGGCGGCAGATAGAGCATGTCCCCCGGCCCGAGCACCCATTCGTCGGCGACCTCGAAATGCTTCAGGATCTTGAGCGGCGCGTCGTCGACGAGCGCGAGATCGGTTTGCGTGCTGATCTGCCAGCGGCGATGCCCCTGGCCCTGCAGCAGAAACACGTCGTAGGAATCGAAATGCGGGCCGACGCTGCCGCGCGGCACCGCGTAGCTCACCATCAGATCGTCGAGGCGGGCGTGCGGAATGAAGTCGAAGCGCGCGAGCAAGACGTCGGCTTCGGGCAGGACATGGTTGAGCGACTGGACCAGGAGCGTCCACTCGGTCTTGGGGAGGCGCTTGAAGTCGGTCTTGCTGAAGGGGCCGTGCGCAAGCCGCCAATCGCTGCCGCTGCCCTGCACCAGGCGCGATTCGACGTCGTCGCGGCAGGCGAGTTGCTCCATCTCGCGCGGCGACAACAGACCCTGGAACCCGGGGACGGCGTTGCGGATCAAGAGCGGCCGTTTGTGCCAGACGTCGCGCAGGAAGCGGGTCGGACTGAGGCCGCCCAGGAGCGGGTCGGCGGAACGAGGCGTGGACATGCGGGGGATTATAACGACGCTGCGGCGTGCTTCTTCGCCGGAGCGGGTGCCGCGGGCGAGCGTCGGCCGGGCTTTCCGCGTTCTGGTTAATTTGGGGAACAACCGGGCTAGAATGCTGCCCGACATGCAGTGGCGGAGGTTCAGATGCTGAAAACCGGAGACCGCGCGCCGGATTTTTCCAACCCGGACGCGGACATGAATGAGGTCGAGTTGTCGCAGTTCCGGGGCAAGAACCTGGTGCTGTATTTCTATGTGCGTGACGACACGCCTGGCTGCACCACCGAGGCCATCGAGTTTTCCGAACTCGAGAAGGAGTTCGCCAAGCTGCAGACGAGCGTGGTCGGCGTGTCACGCGATGATTGCATCAAGCACGGCGAATTCCGCGACAAGCACGGCATCGGCGTGCGCCTGCTCGCCGACAAGGACGAGACGACGAGCAAGGCCTACGGCGTGCTGCAGGACAAGGAAGTCGACGGCGTCAAGCGCAGAAGCGCGACCCGTTCGACTTTCATCATCGACAAACAGGGCGTCATCCGTCACGCCCTGTACGGCGTTTCGAGCCGCGGCCACGCGGCGGAAGTGCTTCAACTGGTAAAGGAACTCAAGTGAACATCGGCAAAGACACCGTGGTGACGATCACCTACGTCGTGAAGGATCTGGACGGCAAGCTGCTCGAGGAAAGCGACGAGCCGGTCAGCTATCTGCACGGCGGCTACGACAACATCTTTCCGCTCGTCGAGCAGGCGCTCGAGGGCAAGGCGGTGGGCGATGCGGTCGATCTCAAGTTGCAGCCGGCCGATGCCTTCGGTGAGTTCGAGGAGGACCTGGTCCGCCTCGAGCCGCGCGAGGCGTTTCCACCCGAGATCGAGATCGGCATGCAGTTCGTCGGCTCGCCGGTCGACGGGGGCGGCGAGATGCTTTACACCGTGACCGACATCGCCGAAGAAAAAGTCGTCGTCGACGGCAACCATCCCTACGCGGGGCAGGCCGTGCATTTCCACTGCGAGGTCAGCGAGGTGCGGGCCGCGACGTCCGACGAAGTCGAGCACGGTCACGCCCACGGCGCGCACGGCCACCATCACCACTGAGCCAGGACGTCCCCCACACGCACGGGCGGGTCGCCGGGCTGCTAGAATGCCCGGCTAACCTCTTTGCCCTGACTGTCTGATGAAAACCACTTTCCTCGATTTCGAGCAGCCGATCGCGGAGCTCGAAGCCAAAATCGAAGAACTGCGCTTCGTGCAGGACGACTCCGCGCTGGACATTTCCGAGGAAATCCGCCGTCTTCAGAAGAAGAGCCAGGCGCTGACCAAGGACATCTACGCCAAGCTCAATGCCTGGCAGGTGTCGCAGGTCGCACGCCACCCGCAGCGTCCCTATACCCTCGACTACATACAGGGGCTGTTCACCGACTTCGTCGAACTGCATGGCGATCGCGCCTACGCCGACGATGCCGCGATCGTCGGCGGAATGGCACGCTTCAACGGCGAGCCCGTCATGGTGATCGGGCACCAGAAGGGGCGCGACACCAAGGAAAAGATCTTCCGTAATTTCGGCATGCCGCGGCCAGAGGGCTACCGCAAGGCGCTGCGTCTGATGCGGCTCGCGGAAAAATTCCGCCTGCCGATCCTGACCTTCATCGACACCCCGGGCGCCTATCCCGGGATCGGTGCAGAGGAGCGCGGCCAGTCGGAAGCGATCGCCCGCAACCTCTATGTCATGGCCGAACTGCAGACGCCGATCGTGTGCACGATCGTCGGCGAGGGCGGCTCGGGCGGCGCGCTGGCGATCGGCGTCGGCGACCGCACGCTGATTCTCCAGTATTCGACCTACTCGGTGATTTCGCCCGAAGGCTGTGCGTCGATCCTCTGGAAGAGCGCGGACAAGGCCTCGGTCGCGGCGGAAACGCTCGGGATCACGGCCGACCGCCTGAAAGCGAACGGCCTCGTCGATCGCATCATCGAGGAACCGCTCGGCGGCGCGCAGCGCGACTGGGACGCGATGTTCCAGTCGATGCGGCGCGCGCTCACCGATACCCTCGCGGAATTGCGCAAGCAGCCGACGGAGGCCATGCTCGGCGCGCGGTATCAGCGCCTGCGGGCGTATGGCAGCTTCAAGGAAGCCCCTGCCCGGTAAGGCGCCCGCCGACGCGGTGGGCGACGCGCTCGCCCGCCATGTCTTCTCCGGCGCGCGGCTCGTGCTCGCGCTGTCGGGCGGCCTCGATTCGGTGGTTCTGCTGCACGTGCTCGCGTCCCTGCGCGGGCGACACCGCTTCGCGCTCGCCGCCGTTCATGTCCACCATGGCCTCTCGCCGCATGCAAGCGACTGGGCCGATTTTTGCGAGCGGCTCTGTGCCGCCCACGCGCTCGACCTGCAGGTCGAGCGCGTGCACATCGCCGGCGACGACCCGGCTGGCACCGAGGCCGCGGCCCGCCGGGAACGACATCGCGTCTTCGCGCGCCTCGACGCGGATTTCGTGCTGACTGCGCACCACCTGGACGATCAGGCCGAAACCGTGCTCCTTCAACTGTTGCGCGGCGCCGGCCCGAAGGGCCTGGCGGCGATGCCGCAGTTGCGACGGCCGGCCGGCTGGCGTGCGGCGCAGTTGCGGCCGCTTCTCGATGTATCGCGCCGCGCGATCCGGGCGCATGCGCAACGGCATGGGCTGGCCTGGGTCGAGGATGAGAGCAATCTCGACCTGCGCTATCGCCGCAACGCGCTGCGCCGGGACATCATGCCGCGGCTCGCGGCGCACTTTCCCGGCAGCGCGCCGACCCTCGCGCGCGCCGCCGCGCTACAGGCCGAGGCCGCGGGCCTGCTCGACGATCTCGCCGCGCTCGATGCACAGGGCGCAGTCCGGGGAGACCGGCTCGACTGTGCCGCACTCGCCGCGCTGTCGGCGCCGCGCGCGCGCAATCTCCTGCGCCACTTCATCGAAGGGCGGGGGTGTCCGTTGCCGAGCGCGCGCGTCCTCGACGAGGCGCGCCTGCAACTCGTCGATGCGCGTCACGACGCGCGCGTACGTGTCAACCTCAAGGCGGCCGAGTTGTGGCGTTTTCGGGGTCACGCCTATGTCGTGTCGCCGGCGCCCGCGCCGGCCCCAGCCGTGTACTGGCACGGCGAACAGAGCCTGTGGGTGCCGGGCGCCGGCTGCCGGGTCGAGTTCCGCCCGACAACGGGGCACGGGCTCAAGCGCGGGCTTCTGACTTCCGGCACCGTCACGCTCGACGTGCGCCGGGGCGGCGAGCGCCTGAGGCTTCACCCGGGCGGGCCGCATCGCAGCCTCAAGAACCTGCTGCAGGAGGCGGCCGTGCCGCCGTGGCAGCGCGCGCGGCTGCCGCTTCTGTACCAGGACGGGCAGCTCGTGTGGGCGGCCGGGATCGGTTTCGACCCCGCCTTCGGCGCCGCGCCGGGCGAAGCGGGGGTGATGCCGCATGTCGTCTCGCAAGCTGCCGCGCAAGACAGCGGCGGCTGCGGCGTGCTATCCTAGCGGGCTGATTTTCATCGTTTTTTGAACGTTTTCACTCATCGTCCGGAGCACACACATGGCTGTTCAGCGCACTTTCTCCATCATCAAACCCGACGCGGTCGCCAAGAACGTGATCGGCAAGATCGTCAGCCGTTTCGAGACCAACGGCCTCAAGGTCGTCGCGTCGAAGATGAAGCATCTCTCGCGTCAGGAAGCCGAAGGTTTCTACGCCGTGCACAAGGATCGCCCCTTCTTCAAGGATCTCGTCGACTTCATGGTCTCCGGTCCCGTCGTGCTGCAGGTGCTCGAGGGTGAGGACGCGATCGCCAAGAACCGCACGCTGATGGGCGCGACCGACCCGAAGAAAGCCGAGCCGGGCACGATCCGCGCCGACTTCGCCGAGAGCATCGACGCCAACGCCGTTCACGGTTCCGACGCGCCCGAAACGGCGGCAGTCGAGATTGCCTACTTCTTCCCGGCGAGCGAAGTCTACGCCGGACGCTGAGCGCGCATGCCGCAGAATCTGCTCGATTTCGACCTCGCAGGACTGACCGCCTGGTTCGGCGAACGCGGCGAGAAGCCGTTTCGCGCCCGCCAGGTGTTTCACTGGATCCACCAGGCGGGGGTGACCGATTTCGCGCAGATGACCGATATCGCCAAGAGTCTGCGCGAGAAGTTGCAGAACGAGGCCGTCGTGCAGGCGCCGGCGATCAACTTCGCCCACCTGTCGGCCGACGGCACGCGCAAGTGGCTGTTCGACGTCGGCGTCGGTAATGGCATTGAGACGGTATTCATTCCCGAGGACGATCGCGGAACGCTGTGCGTGTCGTCGCAGGTCGGGTGCGCGCTCGAATGCACCTTCTGCTCGACCGGTCGGCAAGGCTTCAACCGCAACCTGACGGTCGCCGAGATCGTCGGTCAACTCTGGGTCGCGCAGCACAGCCTGAAGCGCGAGCCTAATCGCACCGCGTCCGACCACGGCGCAGGCGAGATCGCCGAACGTCCGGTCACCAACGTGGTGATGATGGGCATGGGCGAGCCGCTCGCGAACTTCGAGAACGTCGTGACCGCACTCGGCGTCATGCTCGACGACCATGCCTACGGGCTGTCGCGGCGGCGCGTGACCGTGTCGACCTCGGGCCTCGTTCCGGCGATGGACCGGCTGGCCGAGCGCTGCCCGGTGGCACTCGCGGTGAGCCTGCACGCACCGAACGACGCGCTGCGCGACCAGATCGTGCCGATCAACCGGAAATACCCGCTGGCGGAATTGATGGCGGCCTGCCGGCGCTACCTCGTGCATGCGCCGCGCGACTTCATCACCTTCGAGTACGTGATGCTGGCCGGCGTGAACGACCAGCCCGAGCATGCGCGCCAGTTGATCGCGCTCACGCGCGACGTGCCGTGCAAGTTCAATCTCATCCCGTTCAATCCGTTCCCGGATTCGGGCTACGAAAAACCGCGCGCGGAAGCGATGCGCGTGTTCCGCGAGATCCTGCAGGACGCCGGCTACGTCGTGACGACCCGCAAGACCCGGGGCGACGACATCGACGCGGCCTGCGGGCAACTCGCCGGACGCGTGGCGGACAGGAGCGGTCGTGTGATGAAGCGGGTGCACAGGGAGGCGGCGTGACGTGGTGAAACCGGAGCTGAGAAAGTGGATCGTCGTCACGGCAGTCGCGCTCGCCGGCTGCGCGGGCCAGCCCGGTGGCGGCGGCATCGGCGCGCCCGATAGCCAGGCCAGTAGCGAAAGCCGCGACCGCGCGCGCGCTTTCACGGAGCTCGCCGGCGCCTACTTCGCGCGGGCGCAGTACAAGATCGCGCTCGACGAACTGCGCAAGGCGATCACCGCCGACAGCCATTTCGGCCCCGCTTACAACGTCTACGGCCTCATCTACATGGAACTGGCCGAGGACAAGCTCGCCGAGGACAATTTCCGCCGTGCGATCGAGCTCGACCGCAACGCGTCCGACGCGCGCAACAACTTCGGCTGGTTTCTCTGTACGCGCGGTCGGTACGACGAGGGCCTCGAGCAGTTCCGCATCGCCTTGCGCAACCCGCTGTACGCCCAGCCCGAGCTGGCGATGGCCAACGCCGGCCAGTGTGCCGAGAAGAAGGGCGATCTCGCCTTGGCCGAGGCCAACTTCGTCAAGTCGCTCAAGCTCCAGCCCGACAACCCGAACACGCTGTTGAAGCTCGCCGGACTGCATTTCCGCCAGGGCCGGCTTGCCGATGCGCAGCGCGGGCTCGCGCGCCACGCCGAGCTCGCGCCGCCCAACGCCGAAAGTCTTTGGCTAGGCGTGCGACTCGAACGACGTCTAGGGGATCGCGCGCAGGCGGCGGCCTACGGCTTGCAACTGCGCAAGCGCTTCCCCGAGTCCGAGGAAGCACGCCTGCTGCAGGCGGGGCAGTACGAATGAACGGCGAGGTCCAACTGACCGTCGGGCAGACGCTGCGCGAAGCGCGCGAGGCGAGCGGCATGACGCTCGACGAGGCGTCCGCCCGGCTGCGGCTCATGCACCGTCAGGTCGAGGCCATGGAGGCCGACGATTTCGAGGCGCTCGGTCAGCCCGTGTTTGCGCGCGGTTTCGTGCGCAACTATGCGCGGCTGCTCGGTCTCGCGCCGGAGACGCTGCTGGCGTCGATGGAAGGCGCGCCGGCAGCGCCTGCGGAGGTCAGCTATGCGAAGCCGCCGCTCCAGCGTCCCTGGTTCGCTTCGTCCTGGGTGATCCTCCTGGCGCTGGTCGTGCTCGTCGTGCTGGCCGTCCCGGTCGGGCTCTACCTCTGGCTCAACAGCGACGTCGAGGAGGGCGGCCAGCGTCAGGTGGCGGTGTCGCAGCCGACCACTGCGGGTGCCGCGCCATCGAGTGCTCCGCCCGCCACGCGCGGCGAGGCGCCCGCCGAAACGCCGGGCGCGCCGAATGCCCCCGCCCCGGTTGAGGGAAACGGCGCGACGGACGGCACCACTGCAGACGGCACCGTCGCGGTCCCGCCTCAGTCACCGCCTGATGAAGCGGCGGAAGACGCCGGCTCCACCACCGAGGCAAGCACGGGCGGCGCCGCGCTGCATCTCGAATTCGGCGCCGAAGCCTGGGCCGAGATCAAGGATGCGACGGGGCGAGCCGTGCTTCGTCAGCTCAACCCGGCGGGCAGCAGCGTCGAGGTAAAGGGCGAGCCGCCGTTCAAGCTCGTGATCGGCAACGCGGCGGAGACGCGCCTGACCTACAACGGTCGCCCCGTCGATTTGAAACCCCATACCGGCATGACGGTCGCCCGCTTCACGCTCGAATAGATTCCCCAGATGACGACTCAAATTGTCCGCCGCACCACCCGTCAGGTGCGGATCGGCCCGATATGCGTAGGCGGCGACGCGCCGGTGGCGGTGCAGTCGATGACCAACACCGACACGGTCGACGTCAATGCGACCGTAAGCCAGGTGCAGGCGCTCGCTGCCGCCGGCTCGGAACTCGTGCGGCTCACCGTGAACACGCTGGAAGCGGCGGCGGCCGTGCCGCGCATCCGCGAGCGCCTCGATGTGCTGGGCTGTCGCGTGCCGCTGATCGGCGACTTCCACTTCAACGGCCACAAGCTCCTGACCCAGGTCCCCGAGTGCGCCCAGGCGCTGGCCAAACTCCGGATCAATCCCGGCAACATCGGCCGCGGCGAGAAACGCGACGAGCAGTTCGCGACGCTGATCGACGTCGCCTGCCGTCACGACAAGCCGATCCGCATCGGCGTCAACTGGGGCAGTCTCGACCAGGCGCTGGCCGCGCGCATGATGGACGACAACGCCAGGCGCGCGCAGCCTGAAGATGCCGAGGTCGTCATGCGCCGGGCGATGGTCGCGTCGGCCCTCGAGTCGGCGCGCAAGGCCGAGGAACTCGGATTGGGCGGCGACAGGATCATCCTCTCCTGCAAGATGAGCCGGGTACAGGACTTGATCGCGGTTTACCGGGATCTCGCGGCGCAGTGCGACTATCCGCTCCACCTCGGCCTCACCGAGGCCGGCATGGGCAGCAAGGGCATCGTCGCCTCGACCGCGGCGCTCGCGGTACTGCTGCAGGAGGGGATCGGCGACACGATACGCATTTCGCTGACCCCCGAGCCGGGCGGCGACCGCGCCCAGGAAGTCCGCGTCGGCCAGGAAATCCTGCAGGCGCTCGGCCTGCGCGCCTTCACGCCGCAAGTCACGGCATGCCCGGGGTGCGGCCGCACGACCTCGACCGTTTTCCAGGAGCTCGCGCAGGATATCGAGACCTATCTGCGCACGCAGATGCCGATCTGGCGCAGCCGCTACCCCGGGGTCGAAACCATGCAGGTGGCGGTCATGGGCTGCGTCGTCAACGGCCCTGGCGAATCCAAGCACGCGAACATCGGAATCTCGCTGCCCGGCACGGGCGAAGTGCCGGTCGCGCCGGTCTACGTCGACGGCGAAAAGACCGTGACGCTCAAGGGCGACCGCATCGCCGCGGAGTTCCAGGCGATCGTCGAAGACTACGTGCGCACGCGGTACGGCAGCGCCTGAGCCCGCCCTTGACCATCCAGAATTTATGAGTGAGAACATCCAATCCGTCCGCGGCATGAACGACTGCCTGCCCGACGCGGCCGACGCCTGGCAGGGTTTCGAGGCGATCGTGCGCGACTGGCTGCGGCGCTACGGCTACCGCGAGATGCGCACGCCGATCCTCGAACACACGGGCCTGTTCAAGCGCGCGATCGGCGAGGTGACCGACATCGTCGAGAAGGAGATGTATACCTTCGTCGACGAACTCAACGGCGAATCCCTGACCCTGCGTCCCGAGGGCACGGCGTCGAGCGTGCGCGCCGTGATCCAGCACAACCTGCTTTACGACGGCGGCAAGCGTCTCTGGTATAGCGGTCCGATGTTCCGTCACGAGCGCCCGCAGAAGGGTCGCTACCGGCAGTTCCATCAGGTCGGCGTCGAGGCGCTCGGCTTCGCCGGTCCCGACGTCGACGCCGAGCTGATCGTGATGTGCGCCGACCTCTGGCGCGAGCTCGGCATCGCGCCGACGCTGCAACTCAATACGCTCGGTGACCACGGCGCGCGCCAGCGCCACCGCAGCAAGCTGATCGCGTATTACGAGGCGCATCGCGACGTGCTCGACGCCGACGCCCAGCGGCGTCTGCACAGCAATCCGCTGCGCATTCTCGACAGCAAGAATCCGGCAATGCAGGCGCTGAACGCCGAAGCGCCACGCTTGCTGGACGAACTCGAGGACGAGGCCCTGAATCATTTCGACGCGCTGCAGGGCCTGTTGCGCGCGAACGGCATCGCCTTCGAGATCAACCCGCGCCTGGTCCGCGGACTGGACTATTACAATCGCACCGTTTTCGAGTGGGTCACCGACCAGCTTGGCGCGCAGGGCACCGTCTGCGCGGGCGGTCGTTACGACGGCCTGGTCGAGCAACTCGGCGGCAAACCCGCGCCCGCGGCGGGCTTCGCGATGGGCATCGAACGCCTGCTGGCGCTGGTTGAAACGAGCGGCAAGCCGATCGTCCCGGCCGTACCCGACGCCTACATCGTCCACGCCGGCGACACGGCCGACGCCTTCGCCTGGCAGGCAGCGGCTACACTGCGGGGCGCCGGCCTCGCGGTGGTCTTGCATTGCGGCGGCGGCAGCTTCAAGTCGCAGATGAAAAAAGCCGACGCGAGCCGTGCGCGCTACGCGGTCATCATCGGCGACGAGGAGGCGGCGGCGCAGCAGGTGAGCGTGAAACCGCTGCGCGGCACGGCGGAGCAGACCCGCGTCGAACTCGCGCTCGCAATCGAATATCTGAAAAAGGCATAAGCACCCATGGCAACCTACGACCTCGATGAACAGGAACGGCTCGACGAACTGAAAGCCTGGTGGAAACGCTGGGGCAGCGTCTCAATGATCGGGCTGGCGGTGTTGATCGCCGCCGCGGCGGGCTGGCGCTACTGGCAAAACCGCACCGTCACGCAGAGCCTCGAGGCCGCGGCGGTCTACGACCAGCTCGCGCGCTCGGTCGCGGCGAACGAGGTCAAGGGCGCACGCGAAGCCGGCGCGATGCTCATCGACAAATACAAGGACACGGCCTACGCTCCGCGTGCCGCGCTGCTTCTGGCCAGGCTCAACGTCGGCGCCAAGGACGCGAAGAGCGCGCAGACTCAGCTCGAGTGGGCCGCCAGCCACAGCAAGGAACCGGCGATCAGGGATTTGGCCCGCCTGCGTCTCGCCGCCGTTCAGCTTGACCAAAAGCAATACGACGTCGCGCTGAAGACGCTCGCGGCGCGTCACAGCGACGCCTTCGGCCCGCGCTTCGACGACCTCAGGGGTGACGTGCTCGTCGCACAGAACAAGCCTGCCGACGCGCGCAAGGCGTATCAGGCCGCCCTGGGCGCGATGAGCGCCGACAATCCCTACCGCAACGTGGTCGAACTGAAGCTCGACGGCGTAGGAGGAGAAGCCAAGTGAAAATTCGTCTGCTCGTCGTCGCCGGCATCGCGCTGGCCACCTCCGGCTGCACCACGATCGGCGGCTGGTTCGGCTCCGGTCCGTCCCGCCCCGAGCCGGCCGAACTCGTCGCGTTCCAGCCCCAGGCCGCCCTGGCCGAAGCCTGGAAGGTCAAGACCGACGACGCCGACGGCTACCTGTTGCGCCCGCAGGCGGAAGGCGACGCCGTCGTCGCCGCGGGTGGCAGCGTCATGGTGCGCATCGCTGTCGCCAACGGCGCCGCGACGTGGCGCAGCGAGCTCGGCGCGAAGCTCTCCGCCGGCGCCGGCGCCGGCGGCGGCGTCGCGCTGGCCGGCGGCGGCAAGGGTGAATTGCTGGCGGTCGACATGGCCAACGGGCAGACACGCTGGAAAACGACGCTGTCGAGCGAGGTGACCGGCCAGCCGCTCGTCGCCGCGGACATCGTGGTCGCGCGCACCGGCGACGGACGCGTGCACGGGCTCGCGCTCGCCGACGGCAGCCGCAAGTGGGTGTACAGCCGCAATCTTCCGGTCTTGAGTCTGCGCGGGTCGGGCGGCGTCACGCTGCGCGACGGCGTGTTGTACGCGGGCTTCCCTGGCGGCAAGCTCGTCGCGCTCAATGCGGCCAACGGCGCGCAGTTGTGGGAGGCGACCGTCGCGTTGCCGCGCGGTGCGACCGAACTCGAACGCGTCGCCGACGTCATGGGCGATCCGGCCGTCGACGAACGGCAGGTCTGCGCAGTCGCCTACCAGGGACGCGTCGCCTGTTTCGACCGCCGCAACGGTTCGCTGCTGTGGGCGCGCGATACCTCGAGCAACAGCGGCCTGGCGATGGACGAGCGCAACGTCTACGTCACCGACGACAAGGATGCCGTGACGGCGTACGACAAGGCGAGCGGTCGCGCCGGCTGGCGCCAGGACAAGCTGGCGCGACGCCAGGTCAGCGCGCCGCTCGCGCTCGGCGCCTGGGTCATCGTCGCCGATGGGGAAGGCTACGTGCACGTGCTTTCGTCCGACGATGGCAGCTTCGTCGCGCGCCACAAGGTGGACGGCCCGGTGCGCACGGCGCCCGTCGATATCGGCCCCGGCTTCGCGGTGCAGACGAGCGACGGCAGCGTCGTCGCGTTCAGGCTGCAATAGCGAGGTTCACACGGCCGCCGGTGCGCCGGCCGGCATGCTACAAGGACAGCCATGCTTCCCACTCTGGTTCTTGTCGGACGCCCGAACGTCGGCAAGTCCACGCTCTTCAATCGCCTGACCGGCACCCGCGACGCGCTCGTCCATGACCTGCCGGGCATGACGCGCGACCGCCACTACGGTCGCGGCCGCATCGGCGGCAAGCCCTATCTCGTGGTCGACACGGGCGGTCTCGAACCGGTCGTCAAGGATGGCATCCTGGCCGAGATGGCGCGCCAGACGCTGCAGGCCATCGACGAAGCCGACGCGATCATCTTCATGGTCGACGCGCGCGCCGGCGTGACCCCGCAGGACAAGGTCATCGCCGACCGACTGCGCCGCGTGACGTCGCCGGTCCTGCTCGCGGTCAACAAGGCCGAAGGCATGAATCGCGCCGTGGTGACCGCCGAGTTCCACGAACTCGGCCTCGGCGAGCCGCTCGCGATCTCGGGCGCGCACGGCGACGGCATCGCCGACCTCGTGGCCGAGGCGCTGGCGCCCTTCCCCGAAGAGGAAGAGGCGAGCGACGATTTCGGCGTGCCCAAGATCGCGCTGGTCGGCCGACCCAACGTCGGCAAGTCGACGCTCGTCAACGCGCTGGTCGGCGCGGAGCGCGTGATCGCCTTCGACCAGCCGGGAACGACGCGCGACTCGATCTACGTCGACTTCGAGCGGGGCGGCAAGCCCTATGTCCTCATCGACACCGCGGGCGTCCGTCGCCGCGGCAAGGTGTTCGAGACCGTGGAAAAATTCTCGGTCATCAAGACCCTGCAGGCGATTGAGGACGCCAACGTCGTGGTGCTCGTGCTCGACGCGCGCGAGAACATTTCCGAGCAGGACGCGCATCTCGCGGGCTTCGTGCTCGAAACCGGGCGCGCGCTGGTCGTCGCGATCAACAAGTGGGACGGTCTCTCGGCCGAACAGCGCGACGACGTCAAGCGCGACATCGGACGCAAGCTCGCTTTCCTCGACTTTGCGCGCTTCAATTACATCTCTGCGCTCAAGGCGAAGGGCCTGGAGAACCTGCTCAAGGATATCGAGGCCGCACACGCCGCGGCCTTCATCAAGCTGTCGACGCCCAAGCTCACGCGCGTGCTCGAAATGGCCGTCGAACAGCATGCGCCGCCGAAGAACGGGCTGTTCCGTCCGAAGCCGCGCTACGCGCATCAGGGCGGCAAGAACCCACCCGTCATCGTGCTGCACGGCAACGCGCTCGAAGGGCTGCGCGACGACTACAAGCGCTATCTCGAAAGCAGCTTCCGCAAGGCGTTCAAGCTGCAGGGCACGCCGCTCCGAATCCAGATCAAGGAGGACGAGGGCAAGAATCCGTTCGAAGGCAAGAAGCGCGCGCCGCTCAGCGAAAGCGAGGCGACGCGGATGCGGCGCAAGAAGCGCGTACGGCGCAAGGTCTACGGCGCCGACTGAACGCCGTCAGCGCTGGCGGGCCGGGGCGCAGCCGTGCTCAGGCTCAGTCCAGCCAACGCACTAGGTAAAACAGCCTGAACCCTTCGGACGAGCGCGACGGCCCGCTCGCGACCGCGGCGTGCCGGTGCTTCGCCGGATCGGCGTGCGCCAAGGCCTCGCCTTCACTGGCGTAGACCTCGACGACGCCCTCGGGGAAGCGCTTGCGGTTCTTGCCCGCAGGCGAATAGATCACCACCGCCGCGGTCCCGACGACCGTGGCTTCCACGTCGGAAAAGAGGCTGCTCGTCTGCGGCATTCGGCCGGCTTTAAACGATGCCGCGCTGAAGACGCTGCATCAGTGGGTCTTTTTCGGGATGCTGCTGATCTTGACCGCGTGACTGGTCGGCGTCTCATCGGTGAAATGCGGGCGCTCGTCGAGCGTGCGTCCGGTGAGCCGGGCGAGTTCGGTCTCGCGGCTCGAAATCACCACCAGACAATCCTTGATCCCGAGAACCGTGGCTTCGGAGAGCGGACTCGGGTTGCCGTCGCGCGGCGCGGTATCGCGCACGATAGACGTGAGGGTCTTGCGCATCATGCGCATGAGGCGCTGTTCGTCATGCAGGGCTTTTTCGTCCATGGGGGGACTCCGGGAATACGGCGGTGAACCGGCATTGTCGGCGTGGCGGCGCAGCCCGTCAACGCAAGCCCCCGATCGGTGCGAGGATAAACGGGCCGATTGGGGGCATAAGCAGATTGAACCGCGCGTGGGCGGCGTCTGTTTTATGCTTGCCGCTGAAGGAGAAGCAGCATGTCAGATGCATCAAAACCCGACAGCAACGAAGTCCGCGAGATCCGCATCAACCCCGTCGTGCCGGGCGAATCGGTCCTCGTTGCCACGGCGCGCAGCATGCGGCCGAAAAAGGCCGAAGAGCTCGCGCCGCGCGACACCCGCAAGCACGTCGAGACCTGCCCGTTCTGCCGCGGCAACGAGCACAAGACGCCACCTGCGATCCTGACCTGGCCCGACACCGGGGACTGGCAGATCCGCATGGTCGAGAACCTCTACCCCGTCCTCGGCGACGACCGCGCGCAGGCGGGATTCACGTTTGGCCTGCAGCAGACGATCGACGGCTACGGCCGGCACGAGGTCATCATCGATCACTCCGAGCATGGCATCGCGGTCCAGGACATGGCCGAGACGCATCTCGCCGCGCTGTTCGGCGTCTACCAGACGCGCATGCGCCAGCTCTTCGACTCCGACGAGCGCCTGAAATACGTGCTCGTGTTCAAGAATTTCGGCCCGGCGGCCGGGGCGTCGATCCCGCATACGCACAGCCAGGTCATCGCGATGCCCGTGGTCCCCGAAAACGTCGACGCCGAGGTCAGGAACAGCGCCACCCACTACGCCAAGCACCACCACTGCATCTTCTGCGCGCTCATCGATGAGGCGCTGACCTTCGAAGCGACGATCTACGACCGCAATTCCGGTGCGGTGCGGCGCAAGATCAACGTCGGCCAGTACGTCGTCGAGCGCGGCGAGAAGTTCATCGCCATCAAGCCGTTCGCGAGCCGCTACGAATGGGAGGTGCACATCCTGCCGCTCGCGCATCAGGCCGATTTCCTCGACGTCCGCGGCGAGGACCTCGCCGACCTCGCGCGCGTCATGAAACGCACGATGGCACGGCTCGACGCGGTCATCGGCGGCGCCCAGTACAACTTCTTCCTGCACTCGGTGCCGCACGATGCCCAGCAGGCGACGCACGCGCCGAGCTATCACTGGCACCTCGAGATTTGCCCGCGGACCTCGATCCCGACCGGCTTCGAGTTAGGGTCGGGCCTTTTCGTCAATACGATCAATCCCGAGGAGGCCGCGGAGCGGCTGCGCAGCGTCGAGCTGCCGGCGCGCTGAGGTCTGGCGGGGGGAGCGGCGCGGCGGCGGCCGCGCGCCGCCACTTCGACTAGAATGGGAGCCGCCCCGAATTTCGTTTCCCTGCGGCTCGATGAACGCCAAGCCTGTGTTTTTTCTCTCCCCCTTCCCGCTATCGCCTGTCGGTGCACCGGGCTCGAACGTCCCGTCCGACGCCTTCGGGAGGCCAGCGGGTGATGCCCGCTCGCGGATGAAGCAGCCGCGGAGGCGGGGAATCAGCGTTGTTTGATCGACACCAGGGTGGGGAGCGCGTCGTTCTCGCCGCGCTCGACCTGGGTGACCCCGATTTCGCCGAGAGCATGGCCGAACTGCGGCTGCTGGCGCGCGGCGCGGGCCTCGACATTCGCGGGGAAGTCCAGGGCAGACGCAGCCGCCCCGACGCGGCTCTCTTCGTCGGGAGTGGTAAGGCCGACGAAATTGCGGCGCTGGTCGCCGCGACCGATGCCGAAGTCGTGATCTTCAACCACGAACTCTCACCGGCGCAGGAACGCAACCTAGAACGCCGGCTGCATTGCCGCGTCATCGACCGGGTCAGCCTGATTCTCGATATCTTCGCGCGGCGCGCACGCAGCGCTGAGGGCAAGCTGCAGGTCGAACTGGCCCAGTTGCAGCATCTGTCGACGCGTCTCGTGCGCGGCTGGACCCACCTCGAACGCCAGCGCGGCGGCGTCGGGATGCGCGGACCCGGCGAAAAGCAATTGGAGACCGACCGCCGCCTGATCGGAATCCGCGTCAAGGCCTTGCGCGAACGGCTCGCCAAACTCGGCAAGCAGCGGCGGACCCAGCGTCGGTCGCGCAGTCGCCACCGCGTGCTGTCGGTCGCGCTGGTCGGCTATACCAATGCTGGCAAATCCACGCTGTTCAACGCCTTGACGCGCGCCGGCACCTACGCTGCCGACCAGCTGTTCGCCACGCTCGACACCACGACGCGGAAGATTTTCCTCCCGCGCCTGGCCGATGCCGACGAGCCGGGGAGCGGAGAAGTCGTGCTGTCCGATACCGTGGGCTTCATCACCCGTCTGCCGCACGATCTCGTCGCGGCCTTTCGCGCGACCCTCGAAGCGACGGCCGAAGCCGACCTTCTGCTGCACGTGATCGATGCCTCGAGTCCGGTCCGCGAGCGCCAGATCGAGGCGGTCGATCAGGTGTTGCGCGAGATCGGCGCCGACGCCGTGCCACAGCTCAGGGTCTACAACAAACTCGATCTGACGGCCGCCGCGCCGGGCGTCGGGCGCGATGAGTATGATAGACTGCAGAGCGTTTATGTGTCCGCGCAAACCGGCGCCGGGCTTGAACTTTTACGCGATGCCCTGTCAGAAACGCTGCTCGCGGCACGCGAAACGGGTGCATCGGAAACGCCTTCTTCCCCATCCACAGTTCACTCTGCATAACAACATATGGCCTGGAACGACCCGCAATGGGGCAACAAGGGCAACCGCAACAACAGCGGTCCGCCCGATCTGGACGAGCTTTGGCGGCGCCTGAACCAGCGCCTCGGCGGCATGTTCGGCAACCGCTCGCCGCGCGGAGGCGGGGGCGGCGACGGCCTGCCTTCCAACATGCCGGGGGGCGGCAACTTCGTCGGACTGCTCATCGGCGCGCTGGTGATGATCTGGATCGCGAGCGGGTTCTACATCGTCGACACCGGCCAGCGCGGCGTCGTCCTCCGCTTCGGCAAGTACGTCGAGACGACCGACCCGGGACCGCGCTGGCATCTGCCGTGGCCGATCGAATCGCGCGAGATGGTCAACGTCGACCAGGTGCGTACGGTCGAGATCGGCTATCGCAACAACGTCCGCAGCAAGGTGCTCAAGGAGTCGCTGATGCTGACCGACGACGAGAACATCATCGATCTGCAGTTCGCGGTGCAGTACATTCTCAAGGACCCGCAGGATTTCCTCTTCATCAACCGCGCCCCCGAAGACACGGTGCTGCAGGTTGCGGAAACCGCGATGCGCGAAATCGTCGGCAAGAACAAGATGGACTACGTGCTGTACGAAGGCCGGGCGGACATCGCCGCGCGCGCCAAGCTGCTGATGCAGCAGATACTCGACCGCTACAAGACCGGCATCAGCATCAGCCAGGTGACGCTGCAGAACATCCAGCCGCCCGAGCAGGTGCAGGCCGCGTTCGACGACGCCGTCAAAGCGGGCCAGGACCGCGAGCGCCTGAAGAACGAAGCCGAGGCGTATTCGAACGACGTCGTTCCGCGCGCCCGCGGCCTTGCCTCGCGCCTCAAGGAGGAAGCCGAAGGCTACAAGCTCGCGGTAATCGCCAACGCCCAGGGTGAGGCGAGCCGCTTCGCGCAGATACTCGACGAATACCAGAAGGCGCCGCAAGTGACGCGCCAGCGGCTCTACCTCGACACCATGCAGACCGTCATGAACAACAGCAGCAAAGTGCTCGTCGACCAGAAGGGCGGCAACAGCCTGTTGTATCTGCCGCTCGACAAGTTGCAGCAGATTGTCGGCCAGCCCGGCAGTGCGCTGCCCGAAGCCTTGGGATCGCCGACCGCGGCGCCGCCCGCGGCGGCTGCGCGTACGCGCGACAGCCTGGGCGGACGTGACCGGGAGGAGCGGCCATGAGCAGGAATATTGGTACGCTGCTGATCGCGCTGGTCGTGGCGCTGGTGATCCTGAGCGGAAGCATGTACACGGTCGACCAGCGGCAGAACGCGCTGGTGTTCCAACTCGGTGAAGTGGTGGCGGTGAAGAAGACGCCGGGCCTTTATTTCAAGCTGCCGCTCGTGCAGAACGTGCGCTATTTCGATACGCGCATCCTCACGCTCGACTCGGCCGATCCCGAACGTTTCATTACCTCGGAAAAGAAAAACGTCCTCGTCGATTCGTTCATCAAATGGCGCGTCTTCGATGCCAAGCAGTTTTACGTGTCGGTCGGCGGCGACGAGATGCGGGCGCAGATCCGGCTTAATCAGACGGTCAACGACGGGCTGCGCGCCGAGTTCGGCAAACGCACGGTCAACGAGGTCGTTTCGGGACGCCGCGAGGAGATCATGAGCATCATCCGCGCCAAGGCCGATACCGACGCGCGCAAGATCGGCGTGCAGGTGGTCGACGTCCGCATCAAGCGCGTCGACCTGCCCGAAAGCGTTTCGGAAAACGTCTATCGGCGGATGGAAGCCGAGCGCAAGCAGGTCGCCAACGAACTGCGTTCGACCGGTGCGGCCGAAGCCGAAAAGATCAAGGCCGACGCCGACAAGCAGAAAGACGTGATCGTCGCCGAAGCGTATCGGGACGCGCAGCGAGTGAAGGGTGAAGGTGACGCCAGAGCGGCCTCGGTGTACGCCGCGGCCTATGGCAGGAACCCCGAGTTCTATGCGTTCTACCGCAGCATGCAGGCCTATCGCGACAGCTTCAAGAACAAGAGCGACGTACTGGTGCTCGATCCCAGCGCCGACTTCTTCAAGTACATGAAGAACCCGCGGGCGTCCGGCGCGCAGTGAGCGGCATCGACTGGCTGGCGGCTGCCGGGCTGTTGCTTCTGCTCGAAGGTCTCCTGCCGTTCGCCGCGCCGGCGCTCTGGCGCGAGGGTTTCAGCAGGATGCTGGCACTGCGCGACGGTCAGCTGCGTTTCATTGGAGCCACCTCGATGCTGGGTGGCGTTTTTTTGTTGATGTTGTCGAATTGAAATGACTGCCTGGTTGCTGCCCGAAAACGTCGAGGATGTGCTGCCGCCACAGGCCTGGCGCCTCGAAGCGATGCGGCGCGCGCTGCTCGACCTGTTCCGCGAGCGCGGCTATCAGCTCGTGATCCCGCCGCTCATCGAGTACGTCGAGTCGCTGCTGACCGGCGTCGGCGCCGATCTCGACCTCAAGACGTTCAAGCTGGTCGATCAGCTCTCCGGCCGTCTCATGGCGGTGCGTGCCGACATCACGCCTCAGGTCGCGCGCATTGATGCCCACCTGCTAGGTGCCAACGCGATCAACCGCCTGTGTTACACCGGCAGCGTCCTGCACACCCAGTCCGACGGCTTTCACCGTTCGCGCGAACCGATCCAGATCGGCGCCGAGGTCTACGGCGACGCCGGCATCGAAGCCGACCTCGAAATCCTCAGCCTGATGCTGCAGGGGCTGGCGGCGTGCGGGGTCGAGGGCGTACAACTCGACGTCGGGCACGTCGGCGTCTACCGCGCGCTGGCGCAGGAAGCCGGGTTCGACAACGCGACCGAGCACGAGCTGTTCTGCGCGCTGCAGGCGAAGGACGCGAGTGCGGTCGACGTGCTCACGGCAGGTCTGCCGATGGCGCTGCGCGACGCGTTCGCGGCGCTGCCGCAGCTGTATGGCGGCCGTGAGGTGCTGGCCGAGGCGCGTGCCCGCTTGCCGCACCTCCCGGCCGTCGCCGCGGCGCTCGATACGCTGGTGTCGCTCGACCAGGCGCTCGGCGGTGTCGAACTCGCCTACGACCTTGCCGAGCTGCGCGGCTACGGCTACCACAGCGGCGTGGTGTTCGCGGCCTATACCCGCGGACGCAGCCATGCCATCGCACAGGGTGGGCGCTACGACGAGGTCGGCCGCGTGTTCGGACGGGCGCGTCCGGCGACCGGCTTCAGTATGGATTTACGCGAGCTGGTCGTTGCCGGCTCGGCTTCAGAATAAGGGAGATTCCAACCATGGCAGCAAAAAACGTCGTCGTCATCGGCACCCAATGGGGCGATGAAGGCAAGGGCAAGATCGTCGATTGGCTGACCGACCGCGCGCAGGGCGTCGTGCGCTTTCAGGGCGGCCACAATGCAGGCCACACGCTGGTGGTGGGCGGCAAGAAGACGGTGCTGCACCTGATCCCGTCGGGCATCCTGCGCGACAACGTCACCTGCTACATCGGCAACGGCGTTGTGCTTGCCCCGGATGCGCTGCTGAAGGAAATGGACATGCTCGAGGCCGCGGGCGTCGACGTCGCGAGCCGCCTGAAGATCAGCGAGGCCTGCCCGCTGATCATGCCGCACCACGTTGCGCTCGACCAGGCGCGCGAGATCGCCAAGGGCGCCGGCAAGATCGGCACGACCGGGCGCGGCATCGGGCCGGCCTACGAGGACAAGGTCGCACGCCGCGCGCTGCGCCTGCAGGACCTGTTCCATCGGGAGCGCTTCGCCGCCAAGCTCGGCGAGGTGCTCGACCACCACAACTTCATGCTGAAGAACTACTACAAGGTCGAAGTGGTGAGCTTCAACCAGACGCTCGACGGCATGATGGCGATGGCCGAGCGGCTGAAGCCGATGGTCGCCGACGTGCCGCGCAGCCTCTACGAGGCGAACAAGGCGGGCGGCAATCTCCTGTTCGAGGGCGCGCAGGGCACGCTGTTGGATATCGATCACGGCACGTATCCCTTCGTGACCTCGTCGAACTGCACCGCGGGCGGTGCCGCGACGGGGTCCGGCGTCGGCCCGTCGGCGATGCACTACGTGCTCGGCATCACCAAGGCCTACACGACGCGCGTCGGTTCCGGCCCCTTCCCGACCGAACTGTTCGACGACGTCGGCCAGTATCTGGGCGAGAAGGGCCACGAATTCGGCGCGACCACCGGCCGCCAGCGCCGCTGCGGATGGTTCGACGCCGCCGCGCTCAAGCGCTCGATCCAGATCAACGGCGTCTCGGGTTTGTGCGTGACCAAGCTCGACGTGCTCGACGGGCTGGAGACCGTGCGCGTCTGCGTCGGCTATAAAATCGACGGCGAGGCCTGCGACATCTTGCCGGTCGGCGCCGAGTCGATCACCAACGTCGAGCCGATCTACGAAGATCTGCCCGGCTGGAGCGACACGACGGTGGGCGTGCAGATGTTCGACAAGCTGCCGCAGAAGGCGCAGACCTATCTCAAGCGGATGGAAGAACTGTGCGAAGTGCCGGTCGACGTCGTCTCGACGGGGCCCGACCGTGTCGAGACGATCGTGCGTCGTCACCCCTACGAGGCCTGATGGCTAGAATAGAGTCCGAAAAAGTAAAAAGCCGACACGAGGTCGGCTTTTTACTTGCAGCGTCTGGTGCCCAGAAGAGGACTCGAACCTCCACAGTGTTGCCACCGCTAGGACCTGAACCTAGTGCGTCTACCAATTCCGCCATCTGGGCATGAAGGCGCGCATTTTAGAGAGCCATAAATCAATTGTCAACGAAGAAGATGTCTTCCAGTAAATCACGCAGCCGCGGCGCGAAACACCAGGTCCCCGCGATCCGTCTCGCCGATCCGTTCTATGCGCGCGAAACCGAGCGCTACGAATCACCGCTTCCGAGCCGCGAGTACATCCTGCAACTGCTGAGCGACGCGGGCTGCCCGCTCGACGTCGACGCGTTCGCCGAACAGCTCCAGATCACCGAAGCCGAGCGCGACTTGTTCCAGCGCCGTCTCGGCGCGATGCAGCGCGACGGCCAGCTGATGCTGAACCGCAAGCGCCAGCTCTGCCTGCCCGACAAGCTCGATCTGATCAAGGGCCGCGTCGAGGGTCACCCTGACGGCTTCGGCTTCGTCGTTCCCGAGGAAGGCGGCGACGACCTCTTCCTCTCGCCCAAGGAAATGCATCGCGTGCTGCACGGCGACAAGGTGCTCGTGCGCGTCGCCGGCTTCGACCGCCGCGGGCGGCGCGAGGCCAAGATCGTCGAGGTGCTCGAGCACGTCAACAAATTCGTCGTCGGCCGTTACTACCTCGAGGGCGGGGTCGGCTTCCTGATCGCCGAAAACCGCCGTATCAACCAGGACATCCTGGTGCCGCCCGAAAACGCGGGGAACGCCAAGTCCGGCCAGGTGGTGACGGTCGAGATCGTCAGCCAGCCCGGCGCGCACAACGAGGCCGTCGGCCGGGTCACCGAAGTGCTCGGCAGTTTCACCGGCCCCGGCATGGAAATCGAGATCGCGTTGCGCAAGCACGATCTGCCCTACGTCTTCCCACCCGAGGTCGAAGCGCAGGCGTCGAAGTTGCCGAACAAGGTGCTGAAAAAGGATCTTGCCGGGCGCGAGGACATCCGCCAGCTGCCGCTCGTCACGATCGACGGCGAGACCGCCCGCGACTTCGATGACGCCGTCTACTGCGAACCGCTCGGGCGCAGCGGCTACCGCCTGGTCGTCGCGATCGCCGATGTCAGCCATTACGTTCATCCGCGCGACGCGCTCGACAGCGAGGGCTTCAACCGCGGCAACTCGGTCTACTTCCCGCGCCGCGTCATTCCGATGCTGCCCGAGGCGCTGTCGAACGGCCTGTGCTCGCTCAACCCCGAGGTCGACCGCCTGTCGATGGTCTGCGACATGCGCATCACGACCGCCGGCAACATCAAGGAATACCGCTTCTATCCGGCGGTCATCCATTCGCACGCGCGCCTGACCTACAACCAGGTGTGGGACTGGCTCTCCGGCGCTGCCAAGCCGGAAAAGAAACACGCCGCGCTGATGCCGCACCTCGAAGCGCTCGACAAACTGTTCCGCACGCTGCTCAAGGCGCGCGCCAAGCGCGGCGCGATCGATTTCGGCTCGACCGAGACGCAGATCGTTTTCGACGACAACGGCAAGATCAAGGAGATCGTGCCGGTGATCCGCAACGATGCCCATCGCATCATCGAGGAATGCATGCTTGCGGCCAACGTCTGCGCGTCTGACTTCCTGCACGAGAACAAGCAGCCCGCCCTGTTCCGCGTGCACGAGGGGCCGACGCCCGAAAAGCTGACTGCGCTGCGCGGCTTTCTGGCGGAATTCGGTCTCGATCTCGGCGGCGGCGACAAGCCACACGCCAAGGATTACGCCGCGCTGCTCGAAAACATCAAGGACCGGCCGGACCACGGCCTGCTGCAGACCGTCATGCTGCGCTCGCTCAGGCAGGCGATCTACAGCCCCGACAACAAGGGCCACTTCGGCCTGGCCTACGAGGCCTACACCCATTTCACCTCGCCGATCCGGCGCTATCCTGACCTGCTGGTGCACCGTGGCATCAAGGCCGTGCTCAACGGCGAGAAACTGCCGGCCAAGGGCCTCGCGGAAATCGGCGCCCACTGCTCGATGACCGAACGCCGCGCCGACGACGCGACGCGCGACGTCGACGCCTGGCTCAAGACCTACTTCATGCAGGACCGCATCGGCGACGAATACGACGGCACCGTCAGCGCGGTGACGAGCTTCGGCATGTTCGTCGCGATCGACGAGATTTTCATCGAGGGCCTCGTCCACGTCTCGGAGCTCGGCCAGGATTACTTCCACTACGACCAGGCCAAGCACATGATGCTCGGCGAACGGACCGGAAAAAGATATCGGCTCGGCGACCGCGTGCGCATCAAGGTGATGCGCGCCGACATCGAGACCAGCAAGATCGACTTCAGCCTCGTCGAGACGATCGAGACTGCGACCCAGCCCGAGGAGAGCGTCGCGCCGAAGAAGAAACGCAGCAAGACACGCGGCGGCGGCAAGAAGAAATGAGCGAGAAGCCTGCCGAAAGACTCATCTACGGTTTCCATGCCGTGCTCGCCCGGCTCCGGCACGATCCGGCGGGCGTGCTCGAAATCTACCTCGATCTCACGCGGCGTGACGCCCGCGCCCGCGATCTCGTGCATCAGGCGCGCGACAGCGGAGTCAAGCTCGCCCAGGTCGAGGCCGACCGTCTCGGGCGCCTGGTCGGCAAGGCCGCCAAGCACCAGGGCGTCGTCGCCCGCGTCAAGCCGGTCGCGCTGACGCACTCGCTCGACGAAGTGCTCGAAAGCATCGAAGGCCCGCCGCTTCTCGTCATCCTCGACGGCGTCACGGATCCGCACAACCTCGGCGCGATCCTGCGCTCGGCCGACGCCTTCGGCGCGCATGCCGTCATCGCGCCGAAGGACAACGCGGTCGGCATCAACGCCACGGTCGAGAAGGTCGCCTCGGGCGCGGCGGACACCGTCCCCTACCTCATGGTGACCAACCTCGCGCGCACGATCGAGGAGTTGAAGGAACACGACATCTGGGTCATCGCGGCCGACATGGACGGCGAGCAGCCGCTGTCCGGCATCGACGTCAGGAGCGGCGTCGCATGGGTGCTCGGCGCCGAGGGCGCGGGCATCCGCCGCCTGGTCAAGCAGCGTTGCGATCAGGTCGCGCGCATCCCCATCGGCGGCACGGTCGAGAGCCTCAACGTGTCGGTCTCGGCGGCGCTCTGCCTGTACGAGACCGCCCGGCAACGAGGACACGCGTCGACGCGGCAGTAGACGGCGGCAGCTGCGCCGTCGCGCGGGGGCAGTCCTCCGATTCCGACTCCAAAAACGGACTATGTTGAAAGCTTGTCCGGCTCGTCAAACGAAGTCCGGGGTCGGACCCTGTGCCCGAAGGGCGTTCAACGTAAAGGAGAAGAGTGATGCGTACCCAGTGGACGATCGCAGGGATGACGGTGCTCGCGCTCGCCGCCCCCATGGCGGCTGCGCAAGCGCCGGCGAAATCAGGTAACGCGACCGCCGCAGCGCCCAGCGATGCGGAGATGGAGAAGTATTACGCGGCGATGCAGGAACGCTACAAGAAGATGCAGGACCAGATGCAGCGCCTGAGCAAGACCCAGGATCCGAAAGAACGCCAGAAAATCCTAGAGGAGCACTGGACGACCATGCACGAAGGCATGAACGCGATGATGGGCCGCGGAGGTATGGGGCGAGGCATGATGATGGGGGGGATGGGCATGCAGGGCGGAATGGGCCCCGGCGGAGCGATGGGGCCGGGCGGCCGCATGGGCCCGGGTGGCGGCATGGGCGCGGGAAGCGGCATGGGGCAGATGTCGCCCGAGATGATGGAACTGCGCCAGCGCCGCATGGAACAGCGCATGGACATGATGCAGATGATGATGGACCAGATGATGCAGCACCAGGGCATGAGCGGTCCAATGCCCCGCGCCAAGTAAACTGGGCTGAACCCGAGCCATACGCCCCGGCCGAACCGGGGCGTTTTTACGACAGTTCCTGCAAGCGCAACAGGCGCGCCGCCTCTTGCTCTCGCGCGTCGTCGATCTCCCGCATCACGCCTTCCAGATCGACCGGCGGCATTTCACACTCGAACTGGCCGCTGAGCGCGACCTCGGGATGCAGGCTGCCGTGCTCGTAGAGTGCCCAGATTTCCTCGGCGTAGCGCGTGGTGAGCAGCGCCGGCGCGAACTGCCCAAAGTATCCCCTTAGGTTGTGTACGTCGCGCATCAGCATCGCTTGCGCGTGGTTGTTGCCGGCCGCGTCGACCGCCTGCGGCAGGTCGATGATCACCGGGCCGTCGGCACCGACGAGGATGTTGAACTCGGACAGGTCACCGTGGACGACGCCCGCGCACAGCATGCGCACGACTTCCCTGATTAACGTTTGGTGGTGGGCGAGCGCTTCGCCTTCGGTGAACGACACGTCGTTGAGCCGGGGCGCGGCGTTGCCGTCGGCATCGGCGACCAGTTCCATCAGCAGCACGCCTTCATGGAAGTTATAAGGCGTGGGCACGCGTACGCCGGCAGCGGCGAGTCGGTATAACGCGTCGACTTCGGCGCTCTGCCAGGCGGCTTCCTGCATCTGGCGGCCGTACTTGCTGCCCTTGGCCATGGCGCGTGCCTGGCGGCTGTTCTTGGTCTTGCGGTTCTCGGTGTAGTCGACGGCCTGGCGGAAGCTGCGCTTGTTGGCTTCCTTGTAGACCTTGGCGCAGCGGATTTCGTCGCCGCAGCGCACGGCGAAGACCATCGCCTCCTTGCCGCTCATGAGCTGACGCACGACGCCGTCGATCAGGCCGTCTTCGAGCAGGGGTTCGAGCCGCCTGGGGATCTTCATTTGGGCTTTAGCCGCGCACCTTGCGGTACGCCTCCAGCAGGCGCCGGTGGATCGCGCTGCCCTCGAAGTCGTCGCCCAGCGTGGTCAGCCCGAAGAAACGCTCGTCCTGGTTGTAGAGCGCGAACGCCTGTGCCAGCGTCTCGCGGCCATACAGCAGCGCCAGCGCCGGCTCGAACGCACCCGGGTCGTCGAGCTGGACGAGGTCGGCGATGCAGCGGTAGACCTTGAGGCGCGTATCGCTGCGCTGGCCGTACTGGGCGATCCAGGCGCAGCCTTCGAGGATCGCGTCGTCGTCGCCGATCGCCAGCGCGAGCAACAACTTCAACTCGCCGACGCGCAGGTCGGTCCACGGCGAGTCGGGATCCGGGGCGAGGCCGATCAGCACGCTCACCAGGCGGTCGTCGGCGAGTTCGAGTTCGCCGATCAGATCGAGCAGCTCGGCGCATTCGTCGTCGGAAAGCTCGGGCAGGCGCGCGAGCGCCGGACGGATCAGGTTGCCGACGCTGTTGTTCTCGAATTCGAGTTCCTCGAAGGGGTAGATCTCGGATACCCCCGGCACCAGGATGCGACAGGCGTAGACGCCGAGGTGGGTGAAATCCGCGACGTAGATCTCGTGGCCTTCCGCATGCAGCGCGTCGACCGACCAGCGGTAATCCTCGTCGGTGGTGGTGGCGAAATTCCAGTCGACGAATTCGAAGTCGGGCGTGTCGCGCAGGAAGCGCCAGGAAATCACGCCGCTGGAGTCGACGAAGTGGATTTCCAGATTCTGCGGATCGGCGATCTCCGACTCGTCGAAGCCCGGCGCCGGGAAGCCCTCGAGCGAATCGAGCGCGCGGCCTTGCAACAACTCGGTCAAGGCGCGCTCGAGCGCGACCTCGAAGCGCGGGTGCGCGCCGAAGCTCGCGAAGCAGCCTTGGTCGTCCGGATGCAGCAGGGTGACGTTCATGACCGGGTAGCGGCCGCCGAGCGAGGCGTCCTTGACCAGAATGCCGAAGCCCGCTTCGCGCAGCCCGCGGATGCCGGCCGCGATGCGTGGATAACGGTCGATCACGGCCGCGGGGACGTCGGGCAGGCAGAGGCCATCGCGGATGATGCGGAACTTGACGTTGCGCTCGAAGATTTCGGCGAGCGCCTGCGCCCGCGCTTCCTTCAGCGTGTTGCCGGCCGACATGCCGTTGCTGACGTAGAGGTTGCCGATTAGGTTGACCGGGAAATACACGGTTTCGCCGTCGGCGAGCCGCTGGTAGGGGATGGCGCAGATGCCACGATCGGCGTTGCCGGAATTGAGGTCGATCAGTTGGGCGGCGCGCACGGCCCGATCCGGGTCGTAGAGCCTCTGCAGTTCGGGCGTGAGCAGGCCTTTCGGCCAGGCGTTGCCGTCGCCCAGTTCGAACCAGCGCTCCTCGGGGTGGTGGACGTAGTGCCGGTTGGCGATCGTGTCGCCCAGATAGAAGTGGGTCCAGAAATAATTGGTCGACAGCCGCTCGAAGAATTCGCCGAGTGCGCTCGCCCGCGCCGCGAGTTCCGAGCCGCCCTTGCCGTTGGTGAACAGCAGGGGGCAGTCGCGGTCGCGGATGTGCACCGACCACACGCCCTCGACCGGGTTGAGCCAGGAGCGCTCCTCGACATGGAAGCCGATCGCCTCGAGCTTGGCATGCAGGGTGGCGATCGAGGCTTCGAGCGAGGCGTCCTTGCCGGGAATGAAATGTTCGGGGGCGTTCATTGCGTCATCGATGGAAGTCATGACCGACAGCATAAGCGACGCGTCAAGCGCGGCGTAAAATCAAGCCGATCTCCAGGTCCGAGGAAGCTGATGTCCAAGCGATTGTTCGTGTTGCTGGCTCTGTGCGCGTTGCTCCCGGCCGCCCCGGCCGTGGCCGAGGTTCGCACCTTCGCGCTCGACGGCGACGAGGCCGCCCTGGCGGCCCGGCCGCAGGCGGAGTGGGTCCGGCACGCGCGGGTCTTCGAAAAACGCCGCGACTGGGCGGGCCTGTTGGCGTGGGGCGAGAATTGGGCGCGCGGCGACCCCGACAACCCGCTCGCGTGGTTCATACAGGGGCGAGCGCTCGCCGAACAGGGTCGCTACCCGGAGGCGATCGAGGCGTATCGGCAAAACCTGCGTCTCGCGCCGGGTGACGTCTTTGCCCTCAACAACCTCGGCAACGCCTACCGCGACAGCGGCGATTCGCGCGCGGCGATGCTCGCCTATCGCGCCGCGGCCGAGCGTGCGCCCGACTACGTCGCCGCGTGGCACAACCTCGGGCTCACCTTCTATCTTGCGAAGGGAGACGCGGGCGTCGCCCGCGCTCTCGACCGGCTGCACGCGACCGACCCGCAGCTCGCGGCCGTGTGGCACGCGCTCGCGCTCGAATACGCGATCACGCGCGACGAACGCGTCGCTCGCGACGCGCTGCGCGTGCTGCGCTCATTGAGCCGCGCCGAACGCAAGCGCATGTTCGATATCCTGCTCGAAACCGGCTAGGGACGCGGGCGTCTTCTCGGCTGCCGCTGCTCGAATTCGGCGACGACCTGGCGCAGGCGGCTCGCTTCGTGCTCCGGCCGCATCAGCGAACGGCGGCGGCGGGCGTGTTCGACGAGCGCCGAATAGAAGTCCGGATCGTTCTCGGCCTTCGACAGCAGCTTGGCGAGTTCGCGTTCGTCGCCCACCGGAAAATAGCCGGGATAGTCCTCGCCAAGCATGCCGATGTTGCCCGGCATGTAGGACGCGAGAACCGGTACGTCGGCGGCGAGCGCTTCGCAGATCACGTTGGCGCCGCCTTCCATCACCGAGCTGATGACCATCAGGTGCGCGCGCGCCAGGTGCTCGAGCACCGACCGGTGCGGTACCTCGCCGCGCCAGGTCCAGCGCGGGAGCTTGTATTGCGCCATTTCCGCCGTCGCCGCCATCTCCTCGCCGAGGGCGCTGCCGAGGTGAGTCACCCGCGCCTGCGAGTGCTCGGGCAGGTAGGCGGTGGCGAGCGCCGCCCGGAAGGGATCCTTTTCCGCGCGCAGGTGGCCGATCACGACGACGTCGAACACGTCGCGCGTCGCGCGGCGGCGGCTGATGTCCGGCGCGGACTGATAGATCACGCGCGTACGGGCCGTGAGATGCGGCGGGAGCTCGTCGGCGCCGCGCTCCTGCAGCACGATCAGGCGGTGCGCGAGCTCGAGCGACTGCTGGGCATTGGCGTCTTCGTGAATGTCTCGGTAGAGGTCGGTGCCGGTCAGGGCCACCAACAGGGGGCGGCTCGGAAAGCGGTCGGCGAACGCGCGGATCGAATCGAAACTGCGGCGCGCGTGCAGCGCCAGCATCAGATCGGCCGGACGGCCGTCCCAGGCGACCTGCACCCGGACCTCGTGTCCAGCCTCGCGCAGGAAGCGCGCCCAGCGCGCGGCCGTGTGCCAGTTGCCGTTGCGATGCTCCCGGCCGTAAGGGGTGATGAGGGCGATGCGCATGGCTTCCAGTGTAGCGTGCGCAACGGATCGCGGATAATTCGAGGATGACCGAAACCGCCATCCGCTCACGCGACAATCCGATCTTCAAACGCCTGAAGAAGCTCGCCGAATCGAGTCGCGCGCGGCGCGAGGCCAGGATGACGCTGCTCGACGGCGAACATCTGCTGGCGGCCTACCTCGCCGCGGGCGGCACGCCGCACACGCTGGTGCGCGCCGAGTCCTGCGACGCCGCGCGCCTCGCCGCCGTCGCCGACTGCCGGCAGGCCAAGACGGTCGTCGTGCCGGACGCGCTTTTCGCCGAACTCGCGCCGGTCGCGACGCCGACCGGCGTGCTGGCCGAGGCCGCCTGGCTGACGCCGCAGGCGCCCGTCGACCTTGCGCTCGTCGTCGTGCTCGAAGACATCCAGGACCCCGGCAACCTGGGCGCGATGCTGCGCACCGCTGCGGCCGCTGGCGCCACGCTCGCCGTGCTGTCGAAGGGCTGTCACGATGCCTGGTCGCCGAAGGCGCTGCGCGGCGGGCAGGGCGCGCAGTTCGTACTGCCGATGCAGCTTGCCGCCGACCCGGGCAGCTGGCTGCGCGATTTCTCCGGCACGAGCGTCGCGCTGGCGCCCGAGGCGGCGCACGATCTTTACACGCTGGACTACACTGGGCCTACGGCGCTAGTCGTCGGCAACGAGGGGGCGGGGCTGAGCGCGGCGACACTGGCGGCGGCGACGACGCGCGCACGCATCCCGATGCCGGGGCGGGTCGAATCGCTCAATGCCTCGGCCGCGCTCGCCGTCGCGGTGTTCGAGGCGCTGCGGCAGCGCGGCGTTCGCCGCTAGGCCACGGCGCCGCCGAGCACTTCGTGCCAGTCGCGGCGCAGCAGCGCGGTCAACTGCTCGGCCGCGACCGGCTTGCTGACGAGATAACCCTGGACGATGCGGCAGCCGAGCTGCCGCAGCCGCGCGAGCTGTTCGATGTTTTCCACGCCCTCGGCGACGGCGTCGAGATGCAGCCCGTCGCTGAGCGCCAGGATCGATGCGACGAGCGCTTCGTTGACCGAGGCGGTAGGCAGTTCGTTGATGAAATAGCGGTCGATCTTGAGGACGTTGACCGGAAAGCGCTTGAGGTGGGCGAGCGACGAATAGCCGGTGCCGAAGTCGTCGACCGCGACCGCGACGCCGAGCGCCTTGAGCGCCTGAATCCGCGCGACGGCATTGTCGATGTCCTTCATGAAAATGCTTTCGGTCAGTTCGATCTGCAGGAATTGCGCGGGCAGGCCCGACAGCTTCAGTGCCTCGCTGATCGAGCTGATCAGCGAACCGTGCCAGAATTCCTTGCCCGAGAGGTTGACGGCGACGTCGAGATCCTTGAAGCCGGCGGCGTGCCACTGTGCGGTCTGTTGGCACGCGGCGAGCAGAAGCGCACGGCCGACGTCGAGTATCTGGCCGGTCTCTTCGAGCATTTCGAGGAACGACGCGGGCGCCAGAACGCCTTTCTGCGGATGGTTCCAGCGGACCAGGGCCTCGACCGCACAGACGCGGCCGCTCGTGAGATCGATCTGCGGCTGGTAGTGCAGCACGAACTCGCCGCGTTCGAGCGCGTAGTGCAGGTCGGTTTCGAGTTGCAGCCGCTCCTCGGCCATCGCGTTCATGCCCGCGTCGTAAAGCTGGAAACGGTCCCGTCCGCTGCCCTTGGCGTGGTACATCGCGGTGTCGGCGTTCTTCAGCAGACTGCTGCAGTCGGCGCCGTCGTTCGGAAACACGCTGATGCCGATGCTGCTGCAGCAGAAGAGTTCGCGTTCGCCGACCCGATACGGGGCGGCGAGTGCCGCGCGGACCTTTTCGACGATATGGAGGATCTGGCCGACGCCGCGCGCATCGTTGGCGACGACGACGAACTCGTCGCCGCCGAGCCTCGCCACCGTGTCCTCGTCGCGCGCGATCGCGCGCAGGCGCTGGCCGACTTCGCAGATGAGTTCGTCGCCGCTGGCGTGGCCGAGGGTGTCGTTGACGCGCTTGAAGCGGTCGAGGTCGATGAACATCACGCCGACGAGCGTGCCGCGCCGACGGGCGCGTGCGAGTGCCTGCTCGAGGCGGTCGCGCAGCAGCATGCGGTTGGGCAGGCCGGTGAGCGTGTCCTTGGTCACCAGACGTTCGCGCTCGCGGCTGAAGCGCGCGGAATAGAACAGCACCGCGGCGGCGACGACGAGGCCCACGAGCAGCGCGATGCCGGAGAGGAAGTACATCCAGAAGCGCGCCACGCGATGCGCTTCGTAGGCCCTTTCGCTCGCCGCGATCGCGACCCGATGCACTTCTTCGTCGAGACGCGAGAGAAGCACCATGACGCTGTTCTGCGCCGGGATGGCCTGCCTGAGCGCGAGGTCGACGCCGTCCTGGGTGAAATCCGCGCTGATCAGCTCGATGACTTCCTCCTGGATCGGCTGGGCGAAAGCGATGCGTTCCTTATGGAGGTCGATCAGGTGCCGTTCGCGGGCGCTCAGCGGCAGTTCGAGCAGTTGCAAGCGCGCGGCGACGAACTCCGACCCCTTCTCGCGGAAGCGCAGCAGCAGCTGGTCGCGCTCGAACGGGTCGTCGATCTTGGTCAGCATGAACATGATCAGCGTGCGCTCGCGCGCCGTGAGAACCATGGTCTTGGTGAGGTTTTGCTTGCGCATGTGGACGTCGACCACGGTCTTCAGGTTTTCGGTGGTCATACGCAGTTGCTGCAGCCCGATCGCCGTGACGAACAGGATCAGGAACAACTGGATGACGAAGCCCGCGAGCAGCGCGAGCTTCCAGATTTCGGCGCGCTTGAAGCGTCCCCCGCACGGCGACGAGATGGGCTCGGTACACTCAGGCATGGGTATCCCGGGGAGTGGGGGAACGGCCCGGCGGGGTGGGGACGAGCCGGGCAATGGGCAGGCAGGCGCCCGCACGCGCCGCATGACCGAGCGTGACCCCTAGAAAATGCTTCTCCCCCATAGGGAGCTTATCGGCATGTCGGCGCGGAAATGAAGCCGCCCGACGATGAGGTGCGGTAGGCGCCGTTTTCCTCGGTCGGCTGGGGCGGCTAGGACGCTCTCAGGCGGGCTGCGATTTCCTCGACCGACATGCGGCTCGTGTCGATGAGGGGGATCGCGTGCGCGGCTAAAAGGCGTTCGGCGGCGTCGAGTTCGCTTCTGCATTGCGCGACGCTCGCATAGCGGCTACCTGGGAGCCGCGCCTCGCGGATCGCCGCGAGGCGCTCGGGGGCCAGCGTGAGGCCGCGCAGGCGCGGCAGGTGCGGTTGCAGCGCCCGCGGCAAGCCGTCGTTCGCGAGGTCGTCCGGGGTGAGCGGGTAGTTCGCCGCGCGCAGCCCGTAATGCAGGGCGAGATACAGCGCGGTCGGCGTCTTGCCGACGCGTGAGACGCCGACCAGGATGAGGTCGGCTTGGCCGAGGTGTTCCGGGCTCAGGCCGTCGTCGAGCCGGAGCGCGAAATTGACGGCGTCCATGCGCGCCTCGTAGTCGCTCGCCATGCCGTGCGTGTGGCCGCCGCTCGGCGTCGCCGGCTCGCCGAGCACACGTTCGACCGCGGGGCTGACGTGTTCGAACAGGTCGAACACGTGCAGCCCCGCGTCCTTGAAGTGCGCACGCAACGCGGGGTCGGTCAGCGAGGAAAACACGAGGGCGCGAGCGGTCACCGCGACCCGCCCGGCGGCGGCGCGGGCCTTGGCCGCGTCGTCGATGAAGGGCAGCGTAATCAGGCTAAACTCGATACGTGGGAACTGCGCCAGCACACTCTTGGCGACCGCCTCGATCGTGAGTCCCGTGTGATCGGACACGCAAAATACGCTGTAGCCATTCATGGAGTTCACCTATGTCTCGTGACTATATTGTGCCGCTGGATGCGCTGTCGATGGCGGACGTGCCGCGCGTCGGCGGCAAGAACGCGTCGCTCGGGGAAATGATTTCGCGGCTCGCCGATGCCGGGGTCAAGGTGCCGGGCGGCTTCGCGACGACCGCGCAGGCATTCTGGGACTTCCTGGATCACAACGGCCTGCGCGCACGGATCGGCGCCGTTCTGGACGCGCTCGACGTCACGGACGTAACGGCGCTCGCCGCCGCCGGCGCCGAAATCCGCGCTGCGGTCGAAGGCGGGCGTCTGCCGCCGGCGCTGGAAAGCGGGTTGCGCGAGGCCTACGCGGCGCTCGGCGACGACGTATCGGTCGCGGTGCGTTCGTCGGCCACTGCCGAAGACCTGCCCGACGCGTCCTTCGCCGGGCAGCAGGAGACCTATCTGCACGTCCGCGGCGCCGAGGCCCTGCTCGCGCACCTGAAGAAGGTCTTCGCCTCGCTCTACAACGACCGCGCGATCGCCTACCGTGTCCATCACGGCTTTGCGCACGCCGACGTCGCGCTCTCCGCCGGTGTGCAGCGCATGGTGCGCGCGGACACCGGCTGTTCGGGCGTGCTGTTTACGCTCGATACCGAATCGGGCTTCCGCGACGTCGTCTTCATCACGGCGGCCTACGGTCTCGGCGAAACCGTTGTGCAGGGCGCGGTCAACCCCGACGAGTTCTACGTCCACAAGCCGACGCTGGCGCTTGGTTTTCCGGCGCTCGTGCGGCGCGAGCGCGGCGAGAAGGCGATCCGCATGGTCTGGCGCGACGGCAAGACGGTGATCGAGGACACACCGCCCGAACTTCGGCAACGGTTCGCGCTGAGCGACGCCGAGGTGCTGGAACTCGCGCGCCAGGCCGTGCAGATCGAGCGCCACTACGGGCGGCCGATGGACGTCGAGTGGGCCAAGGACGGCGTGAGCGGCGAGTTGTTCATCGTCCAGGCGCGTCCCGAGACGGTCAAGGCGCGCGCCGCCGCCGGCGGCGAGCGCTACGTGCTCGGAGGGACCGGCGAGGTGCGCGTCAGTGGCCGCGCGATCGGTCAGAAGATCGGTGCGGGGCCGGTGCGGGTCATCGCGACCCCGGCCGAGATGAACCGCGTGCAGCGCGGCGACGTGCTCGTGACCGACATGACCGACCCCGACTGGGAACCGGTCATGAAGCGCGCCGCGGCGATCGTCACCAACCGCGGCGGGCGCACCTGCCACGCCGCCATCGTCGCGCGCGAACTCGGCATTCCTGCCGTCGTCGGCGCGGGCGACGCGACCACGGTGCTCAGGGATGACGAAGCGGTCACGGTCTCGTGCGCCGAGGGCGACACCGGGTTCGTCTACGCGGGCAGGTTGCCGTTCGAGGTCGAGACGCTGGCGAGCGAGTCGCTGCCCACGCCGCCGGTCAAGCTCATGATGAACGTCGGCAACCCCGAGCGCGCCTTCGAGTTCGCGCAGATCCCGAATCACGGCGTCGGCCTCGCACGGCTCGAATTCATCATTGCGCGCATGATCGGCGTCCATCCGCTGGCCTTGCTCGACCATGCCGGGCAGCCGCAGGGCGTGCGCGACGAGATCGCTGCGCGCGCCGCAGGCTACGCGGACCCGGTCGCGTTCTACGTCGACAAGCTCGCCGAAGGCATCGCGACGCTCGCCGCCGCCTTCTGGCCGCAGCCCGTGATCGTGCGCCTCTCGGACTTCAAGTCCAACGAATACGCCAATCTGGTCGGCGGCGAGCGCTACGAGCCGAAGGAGGAGAACCCGATGCTGGGCCTGCGCGGCGCGGCGCGCTACGTCTCGACATTGTTCCGCCCGGCGTTCGAGCTCGAGTGCCGCGCGCTGAAAAAGGTCCGCGAGACGCTCGGTCTCGGCAACGTCGAGGTCATGATCCCGTTCGTGCGCACGGTCGAGGAATGCGCCGCCGTCGTCGCGCTGCTCGCCGCGAACGGCCTCAGGCGGGGCGAACACGGCCTGCGTCTGATCATGATGTGCGAGATCCCGTCCAACGTGCTGCTCGCCGACGATTTTCTGCGTCACGTCGACGGTTTCTCGATCGGCAGCAACGACCTGACCCAGCTGACGCTCGGCATCGACCGCGACTCGGGCCTCGTCGCGGAAGGCTTCGACGAGCGCAACCCGGCGGTCAGGAAGCTGCTCGCCGAGGGGATCGCGGCGTGTCGGCGCAACGGCAAATACATCGGCATCTGCGGGCAGGGGCCGAGCGACCACCCCGACCTCGCGCAATGGCTCGTCGAACAGGGGATCGGGTCGATTTCGCTTAATCCCGACACGGTCGTCGCGACCTGGAAACGGCTCGCGCACGGCTGATGCGGGGGCGGCCATCGCGGGCGGTACGCTGCCCGCGCTGTCATTGAGCGCTCATCGGGGATGAAGTAAAATCCGCCATCACCCGCCCCCGCCCAGAAAATGACGAAGTATGTGTTTGTCACCGGTGGGGTGGTTTCTTCCCTCGGGAAAGGGATCGCCTCCGCTTCACTCGCTGCGCTGCTCGAATCGCGCGGCCTCCGTGTCACCCTGTTAAAGCTCGATCCCTACATCAACGTGGATCCGGGCACGATGAGCCCGTTCCAGCACGGCGAAGTGTTCGTGACCGACGACGGCGCCGAGACCGACCTCGACCTCGGTCACTACGAGCGCTTCTCGAGCGCGCGCATGAGCAAGCGCAACAACTTCACGACCGGACAGATCTACAAGTCGGTGATCGACAAGGAGCGCCGCGGCGACTACCTCGGCGGCACCGTGCAGGTCATTCCGCACATCACCGACGAGATCAAGCTCTCGATCCGCGAGGGCGCGAAGGGTGCCGACGTCGCGCTGGTCGAGATCGGCGGCACGGTCGGCGACATCGAGTCGCTGCCGTTTCTCGAAGCGATCCGCCAGATGGGTTTCGAGGACGGCCCGGCGAATACCTGCTTCATCCATCTGACGCTCTTGCCCTATATCCCGACTGCCGGCGAGCTGAAGACCAAGCCGACCCAGCACTCGGTCAAGGAGTTGCGCGAGATCGGCATCCAGCCCGACATCCTGCTGTGCCGCGCCGACCGCGAGATTCCGCTCGACGAGCGGCGCAAGATCGCGCTCTTCACCAACGTGCGCCCCGAGGCCGTGATCGAGGTGCTCGACGCCGATTCGATCTACAAGATTCCGGCCATGCTGCACGAGCAGATGCTCGACGAGATCGTCTGCCACAAGCTCAACATCCTCGCGCGCGCCGCCGACCTTTCGGTATGGAAGAGGCTCGTCGACGCACTCGAGCATCCCGAGCATACGGTCAACATCGCCTTCGTCGGCAAGTACGTCGACCTGACCGAATCCTACAAGTCGCTGTCCGAAGCGATGATCCATGCCGGCATGCACACCAAAAGCCGCGTCAAGATCCATTACGTCGACTCCGAGCAGATCGAGAAATCCGGCGTCGACTGTCTGCGCGGCATGGACGCGATCCTCGTGCCCGGCGGCTTCGGCAAGCGCGGCGTCGAGGGCAAGATCGCGGCGATCCGCTACGCGCGCGAAAATCGCGTGCCGTATCTGGGCATCTGCCTCGGCATGCAGCTCGCCGTGGTCGAGTTCGCGCGCGACGTCGCCGGCATGGCCGACGCGCAGTCGACCGAATTCGATCCGACTACGAACCATCCCGTGATCGGTCTCATCACCGAATGGCTCGACCGCACGGGTCAGGTCGAAAAGCGCAGCGAGCAATCCGACCTCGGCGGCACGATGCGCCTGGGCGGCCAGCCGTGCACGCTCAAGAACGGCACGCTGGCCCGCGAGATCTATGGCGCCGACAGCATCGTCGAGCGGCATCGCCATCGCTACGAGGTCAACAACACGCTACTGAGCGAACTCGAGGCCAAGGGTCTCGTCGTCGCGGGACGCGCGCCGGGTACCGAGCTGTGCGAAATGGTCGAGCTGCCGCCGGCCGTCCACCCCTGGTTCGTCGGCTGCCAGTTCCATCCGGAATTCACCAGCAACCCGCGCAACGGACACCCGCTGTTCATCTCGTTCGTGAGAGCCGCGCTGGCGCATCAGCAAAAGGACTCCGCATGAAGCTGTGTCATTTCGAGGCGGGCCTCGACCAGCCGCTGTTCCTGATCTCGGGCCCTTGCGTGATCGAATCCGAGCAGCTCGCGATGGACACCGCCGGCCAGCTGAAGGAAATGTGCGCCGGGCTCGGCATTCCGTTCATCTACAAATCGTCGTTCGACAAGGCCAATCGCTCGTCGACGAAGTCTTTTCGCGGCCTCGGCCTGGAAGAAGGGCTGCGCATCCTGGCGGACGTGAAGGCGAAGATCGGCGTGCCCGTGCTGACCGACGTGCACGAGGACACGCCGCTCGACGAGGTGGCGGCCGTGGTCGACGTGCTGCAGACCCCGGCCTTCCTGTGCCGGCAGACGAATTTCATTCAGAACGTCGCCCGCGCGGGGCGTCCCGTCAACATCAAGAAGGGCCAGTTCCTCGCGCCGTGGGACATGCAGAACGTCGTCGACAAGGCGCGCGAGGTCGGCAACGACCAGATCATGGTGTGCGAGCGCGGCGTCTCCTTCGGCTATAACACGCTGGTGTCCGACATGCGCGGCCTCGCGATCATGCGCGGCACGGGGTGCCCGGTGGTGTTCGACGCGACGCATTCGGTGCAGCAGCCGGGCGGCCAGGGCGCGACGAGCGGCGGGCAGCGCGAGTTCGTTCCGGTGCTCGCGCGCGCGGCGGTCGCGAGCGGCGTTGCCGGGGTGTTCGCCGAGACGCATCCGGACCCGGCGTGCGCCCTGTCCGACGGCCCGAACGCGTGGCCGCTCGGCATGATGCGCGAACTGCTGGAAACCTTGAAGGAAATCGACGCGCTGGTGAAACAGCGCGGGTTTATTGAACACAAGCTGATGAAGGCTTGAGCGCCGCGGCAGGCACGGGCTCGCGGCCCGTGCTGTTGCAGCGCGGACTGATAAAGACTGAGGAAAAAGATTGAGCGCCATTATCGATGTCATCGCCCGGGAAATTCTCGACTCCCGCGGCAACCCCACTGTTGAAGCCGACGTGCTGCTCGAGTCCGGCGTGATCGGGCGCGCCGCCGTGCCCTCGGGCGCGTCGACCGGCTCGCGCGAGGCGATCGAACTGCGCGACGGCGACAAGTCGCGCTACCTCGGCAAGGGCGTGTTGAAGGCGGTCGAGCACGTCAACACCGAAATCTGCGAGGCGATCATCGGCCTTGATGTCGAAGACCAGGCCTTCATCGACCAGACCATGATCGAACTCGACGGCACCGAGAACAAATCGCGTCTCGGCGCCAACGCGCTGCTCGCGGTATCGATGGCGTGCGCGCGCGCCGCCGCCGAGCAGGCGGGCCTGCCGCTGTACCGCTATCTGGGCGGCGCCGCACCGATGCAACTCCCGGTGCCGATGATGAACATCATCAACGGCGGCGCCCACGCCAACAACAACATCGACATGCAGGAATTCATGGTGATTCCGGTCGGCGCGCCGAGCTTCCGCGAGGCCTTGCGCTACGGTGCCGAAGTCTTCCACGCGCTGAAGAAGCTCCTGGACGACGCGGGTATGACGACGACGGTCGGCGATGAGGGCGGGTTCGCTCCCAACCTCGAGTCGCACGAGGCCGCACTAAAGCTGATCGTGCAGGCCATCGAGAAAGCCGGGCTGCAGCCCGGCATCGACGTCGCGATCGGCGTCGACTGTGCGAGCTCGGAGTTCTACAAGGACGGCCTCTATCACATCGATTCCGAAAACCTCAAGCTCACGTCGGCCGCGTTCACCGACTATCTCGCCGCCTGGTGCGACAAGTACCCGATCATCAGCATCGAGGACGGCATGGCCGAGGGCGACTGGGACGGCTGGAAGATCCTGACCGACCGGCTCGGCCGACGCGTGCAGTTGGTCGGCGACGATCTTTTCGTCACCAACGCGAAAATTCTCAAGGAAGGCATCGAAAAGGACATCGCCAACTCGATCCTGATCAAGGTCAACCAGATCGGCACCTTGTCCGAGACTTTCCAGGCGATCGAGATGGCCAAGCAGGCGGGCTACACCTCGGTGATCTCCCATCGTTCGGGCGAGACCGAGGACACGACGATCGCCGATCTCGCCGTCGCGACCAATGCGCGCCAGATCAAGACCGGCTCGCTGTCGCGCTCCGACCGCATGGCCAAATACAACCAGCTGCTGCGCATCGAAGAAGAACTCGGCGACACGGCAAGCTACCCCGGCCGCGATGCTTTCCGCCAGCGCGGCTAACCGGATTGCACGCATTCGAAGACGCAGCCTCACCTGGGGCCTGGCGGGCGCTGTCGTGTTGCTGCAATACCCGCTGTGGCTCGGCGAGGGCGGCTGGTTGAAAGTCCGCGAGCAGGCGCACAGGATCGAGTCGCAGCATGCGCTGAACCTGCGCCTGCAGAGCCGCAACGCCGGGCTGCAGGCCGAACTGGGCGACCTCAAGCAGGGGCGCGACGCGGTCGAGGAACGCGCGCGCAGCGAGCTCGGCATGATCGCGCCCGACGAATGGTTCGTTCGCATCGTGCCTACCCACTCCGTACGGTCGGGAAAAACGCATGAGTGATCTGCAAATCGGCTTGTTGGTGATCGGTGCCGCCGTCGTCATCGGCGTGCTGCTGTTCAACTGGCTGCAGGAACGCCGCTTCCGCAAGCAGATCGGCGCCGCTTTCCAGGCGCCGGTCGCCGACCCTCTGATGCAGCCGGCCGCCGCGCCGCACGAGTCCCAGGAGCGAATCGAGCCCGCGCTACGTGAGCCGGTCTTCGACGCCGCCGAGGAGGCCGTCGTGGTTCACATTCAGCGCCCGGTCGAACCCTCCGCGGCCGCCGCGCTGCATCCGGATCGTGCCGAGGCCGCCTTCCGCGACGTCACGGCGACGGCCGCGCCGTCGCCGGTGACCCACGCTGCCCCCGCGCCGTACGACGAACTGATCGAATACCGGGTCCGCGTTGCGGCGGACGGTGTCGCCGCGGCTGCCTTCGTCGACGCATTCAACAAGACGCGCACGCTCGGCAAGCCCGTGCGCTGGCTGGGCCTGCCGACCGGCGCGGCGGCGTGGGAAGACATGCAGCCCTGGCGTGACGTGCGCTACCAGGAGATCGTCGTCACGCTCCAGCTCGCCGACCGCAACGGCGCCGCGCAGGAAGACCAGTTGCTCGCGCTGTGCGAGCTCGTCAAGGCCGCGGCGCAGAGCCACAATCTGCGCGTCGCCTGCGACGACCTCGGCGAGGCGCTCGAGCGTGCGCAGGCGATCGACCGTTTCTGCGTCGATGTCGACGTCCTGATCGGTCTGAACGTCGTCGCGCGCGGCGAGGGCGCCGTCAACCTCGCCCGCATCGTGCGGCAGGCCGAGTCGAGTGGGATGGTGCTCGGCGAGGATGGCGTGTTCCAGTTGCTCGACAGTCGCGGCGAGCCACTCTACGCGCTGTGCAATCACGACGCCGAACCCTTCGGCGGCGAGCCCGTCGAGGGGCGCAATTCGCAGGGCGTCACCTTGCAATTCGACGTCCCGCGCGTGCCCGACGGCCTCAAGGTCTTCGACGGCATGGTCGCCTTCGGCCGCAGGCTCGCCAACGAGGTCGGCGGTGTTCTCGTCGACGACAACCTGCGTCCGCTGACCGACAGCGGTATCGAAAAAATCCGCAGCCAGCTCACCGAGATTTACGCGCGCATGGAGGCGCGCGGCGTCCCTTCCGGGTCCCGGCGTTCGCTGCGTCTGTTCTCCTGATGGCCGACCGCGATGTGCAGGCGCGCGCCGCCGCGCTGCGCCGCGAGATCGAGCGCCACAACTACGCCTACTATGTCCTCGACGCGCCGACCATTCCCGACGCCGAGTACGACCGGCTCTACCATGAACTCGAAGCGCTCGAAGCGGCGCATCCCGAGCTTGTCGCCGCCGACTCGCCGACGCGCCGCGTCGGCGGCCAGCCGCTGGCCGGCTTCAAGCCGGTGCGGCACGCGGTGCCGATGCTGTCGATCCGTACCGAGACCGACACCACGGCTGCCGGGGCGCGTGCCTTCGACGTGCGGGTGCGCAAGGAACTCGGCCTCGCGCCTGCCGACCCGCCCGTCGAATACGCCGCAGAACTGAAATTCGACGGCCTCGCCATCAACCTGCGCTACGAGGCGGGCGTGCTCGTCGCGGCCGCGACGCGCGGCGACGGCGAAACCGGCGAGGACGTCACGCAGAACGTGCGCACGGTGCGCACGATTCCCCTGCGCCTGCACGGCGACGCACCGCCTGCGGTACTCGAGGTGCGCGGCGAGGTTTTCATGCGCCGCGACGACTTCGAACGCTATAACGCGCAGCAGCGCGCCGCCGGCAAGCCGACGCTCGTCAACCCCAGGAACGGCGCGGCGGGCAGCATCCGTCAACTCGATCCGGCGATCGCGGGTCAGCGGCCGCTGTCCTTCTACGCCTACGGGCTCGGCGAGGTCGTCGGCTGGCCCGATGCCCCGGCGACGCACGGCGCGACGCTCGACGCGCTGCAGGGGCTCGGGGTTCCGGTCAGCGCCGAGCGCTGCGTCTGCAACGGGGTCGACGACCTGATCGCTTTCCACGACGACATCGCCGCGCGTCGAGACCAGTTGCCGTTCGACATTGACGGCGTCGTCTACAAGGTGAACGCGTTCGCCTTGCAGCGCGAACTCGGTTTTCTGACGCGCGAGCCGCGCTGGGCGGTGGCGCACAAGTATCCGGCGCAGGAACAGCTCACCACGGTCCTCGGCATCGGCGTCCACGTCGGCCGCACCGGCGCGCTCACGCCGGTCGCCCGGCTCGCGCCGGTGTTCGTCGGCGGGGTCACGGTCACCAACGCGACGCTGCACAACCAGGACGAAATCGACCGCAAGGACACGCGCGTCGGCGACACCGTGATCGTGCGCCGCGCGGGCGACGTCATCCCCGAAATCGTCGCGACCGTGCTCGAGCGCCGGCCGCAGCCCGAGCCGCCTCGCTTCAACATCCTGCAGAGCTATCCGGTCTGCCCCGAGTGCGGCTCGCACGTCGTCCGGCTCGAGGGCGAAGCCGTCGCGCGCTGCACCGGCGGCCTCTACTGCCCGGCCCAGCGCAAGCAGGCGCTGCTGCATTTCGCCAGCCGGCGGGCGATGGACATCGACGGCGTCGGCGAGAAGCTCGTCGACCAGCTCGTCTCCCGCGAACTCGTGCGCACGCCGGCCGATCTCTACCGGCTCCCGCTCGAGACGCTCGCCGGGCTCGAGCGCATGGCCGAGAAATCGGCGCGCAACCTGATCCAAGCGATCGAGACGAGCAAGTCGACGACGCTCGCGCGCTTCATCTACGCGCTCGGCATACGCAACGTCGGCGAAACGACGGCGCGCGACCTCGCGCGCCATTTCGGCGCGCTCGATGCGCTGCTCGGCGCGAACGAGACCGCTCTCCTGGGCGTGCGCGACGTCGGCCCCATCGTCGCGCAGTCGATCGCGCAGTTTTTCGCCGAACCGCACAATCTCGAGGTCGTCGGCAAGCTGCGCGCGCTCGGCGTGCACTGGCCCGAAACAACGGGTATGCAACAATCAGGGGGTATCCTCTCCGGCAAGACCCTCGTATTGACCGGAACGCTGCCGGCGCTGACGCGCGATCAGGCCAAGGAGCGGATCGAGTCGGCCGGCGGCAAGGTGGCCGGCTCGGTGTCGAAGAAGACCGACTACGTCGTCGCCGGCGAGGAAGCAGGCAGCAAGCTCGCGAAGGCCCGGGAACTCGGCGTCACGATCCTCGACGAAGAGGAGCTGTTGGCGCTGCTCGGATCGAATAAAAAGAACGGATAGCGCGGGGATTTTTGAACCAAGACCTTACCTGGGAAGAGACATGCAACAAGTCAGAAAAGCAGTATTTCCGGTTGCCGGCCTCGGCACCCGTTTTTTGCCGGCGACCAAGGCCAGCCCCAAGGAGATGCTCCCGATCGTCGACAAGCCGCTGATCCAGTACGCAGTCGAGGAGGCGATGGACGCGGGTATCACCGACATCATCTTCGTCAGCAGCCGCACCAAGCGCACGGTCGAGGACCATTTCGACAAGGCCTACGAACTCGAAACCGAACTCGCTGCGCGCGGCAAGAACCGTGATCTCGAACTCGTGCAGTCGATCCGCCCGGCCGGGGTCAATTTCATCTACATCCGCCAGGCCGAGGCGCTCGGGCTCGGCCATGCCGTGCTCTGCGCGCGCCCCGTCGTCGGCGAGGAACCCTTCGCGGTGATCCTGGCCGACGACCTGCTCGACGGCGCGACGTCGGTCATGAAGCAGATGGTCGACCAGTACAGCTATTACCAGTGCTCGGTCCTCGGCGTACAGCAGGTCGCGCCGGAAGACACGGCATCCTACGGCATCGTCGACGCGACTCCGCTCGCCGATCGGGTGTCGCGCGTCAACGCGATCGTCGAAAAACCCAAGCCCGAAGAAGCGCCGTCGACCCTCGGCGTCGTGGGTCGCTACATCCTGACGCCGCGCATCTTCGACCACATCCAGCAGATCACGCCGGGCGCGGGCGGCGAACTGCAGCTGACCGACGCGATCGCCGGGCTGCTGAAGGAGCAGCAGGTTCTCGCTTACGCCTACGACGGCGTGCGCTACGACTGCGGAAGCAAGCTCGGCTACCTGCAGGCGACCGTCGAATACGCCCTGAAGCACAAGGAAGTCGCAGCCGACTTCGAGGCCTACCTCAAGACGCGGATGTGCTGATGCTCGGGCCGGTCTGCGCCGTGCAGCCAGACCGCGGCCTCGAGCGCATTTCCGGTTTCCATTCCCTGCCCTAAAAGCGCGGCGACCATGCCGGTTAGGCGGTCTCCCGAGCCCGCCTGCGCGAGCCAGGGGCCGCCGCTCGTGTTGATCGCATAGCGCCCTCCCGGATGCGCGATCACGGTGCCGGCGCCCTTCAGCGCGACGTGGGCGCCAAAGCGCGTACTCAGTTCATGTGCTGCGCCGACGCGGTCGGCCTGGACCGCTTGCGTGTCGACGCCGAGCAGGCGGCCGGCTTCGCCGGGGTGGGGCGTGAGCACCGTGGCCGCGTTGCGCTGTGCCGCGGCGAGGCCGAGTTCAGGGTCGGTGGCGATGAGATTCAACGCGTCGGCGTCGAGCACGAGCGGGCAGTCCGCGCCCAGTGCCGTCTGCAAGAGTGCGCGGGCGCGCGGGCTGCGACCGAGCCCGGGGCCCAGGGCGAGAACGTCGAGCGATGCCTCGACCAGCGCTTCTGCGCTGGCGAACATCAAACGCGGCGCGCCGTAGTCGACCGCGACCCGATCGTCCAATACCGCCACGCTGACGCTGCCGGCGCCCTGCGCGAGCGCCGCGCGTCCGGCGAGCAGGCAGGCGCCGACCATGCCCGGCGCGCCGCCGACGATGGCGACGTGGCCGAACTGCCCTTTGTGGCTGTTCTGCGCACGCGGCGGCAGACGATGGCGCGCGTCGAGGCCGGTGAGCGCAATCCCCTTCACCGACGGCATGTCGGCCGGATCGATACCGAGGGTGTCGAGATGCACCTGCCCGGCGTAGTCGGGGCCGTCGGCGGTCAGGAGCCCGGGCTTGAGGCCGAGGAAGGTGAGCGTGTGGTCGGCCCGAAACGCGCAGCCGCGCGCGCGCCCGCTGTCGCTGTCGAGCCCGCTCGGCACGTCGAGCGCGAGTCTTGGACATCCGAGCGCGTTGGCCTGCGCGATCCAGTGCGCCTCGTTTCCCGCCACGTCGCGCTGCAGTCCCGCGCCGAACAGGCCGTCGACGACCAGACCGAAACGGCGTGACGGGATCTCGCGCTGCAGGGTCCCCCCTGCCTGCCGCCAGGCCGCGTGGGCGCGTGCCGCGTCGGCTGGCAGACGGGCCGGATCGGCGCCGCCGACTGCATGCACGGGCGAGCCCTCTGCGGCGAGCAGGCGCGCGGCGACCAAGGCGTCGCCGCCATTGTTGCCCGGACCGACGAGGACGAGGACCGGGCCGCCGGCCTCTCCCGCGAGCGAAGCCGCCAGTTCCGCCGCCGCGGCGCCCGCCCTTTCCATCAGCCCGTCGGCGGCGAATCTCGTCTCGACGGCGCGCAGCTCGGCGGTCGTGTAGAGCGGGGGCGAGAGCGGGGCGGACAGGGGCGACATGGCACGGCAGCGGGGCGGAGGTCGGAACATCTTAAACCCGCGTGACCGGCGCGCGTGTCCCGGCATGGTCCGAAATAACCATTCGCGTCAAGTCTCCAGCGACGGCGACAGGTGCCGTAGTAGTGAGATGCCCACCCGACCGGTCCGAGACATGCAAAGACGACGTTTCCTGGCAGGCCTCGCGCTGCTTCCCGTGCTGCCACTCGCCGCCCATGCCGGCAAGAGCGAATTGAACATCGGCATTTATCCCGGCACCGGCAAGGCCGACATCCTGACCGCCGACTTTCGTGCCCTCGCCGGGCCGTTTGCCACGGCACTCGGGGCAGCGCTCGGCCTGAGCGCGCACCCCATGCTGTTCCGCAGCATCAAGAGCGTGGCCCGATCGATGCAAGGGCGCCGTCTCGACGCCTATTTCGTGCCGCCGTCGGTCGCGGTGGCGGCGCTCGACAACGGCTATTCGCCGGTCGTGCGCGTCCGTGACCAGGCGAGCGGGGCGCTCGTGCGGCGCAAGGACGCCGCCCAGGTCGCGACCGTCGCCCTGACCGAGAAGGAGTCGTGGCTCGACGTCATGGCGCGCTACACGCTCAAGCGCCAGGCGCCGGAGGCGGCCCGCGTCCTCAACTTCAAGACTCAGGAAGAGGTCGCGTTGGCCATGCAGCGCGGTTTCGCCGAGGCCGGCAGCCTGCGCGCCAAGGCCGCCGACGCGCTCGTTGCGAGCGGCAGCTTCGAGGTCTGGCACGCGCTGCCGACGACGCCGGACTTCACGCTCATGGCGAGCGACCGCATGAGCGCGGCCGACCGTGACAAGATCGGCGCGGCCGCCGTCGCGCTCGACGCCGCGGCCATCCAGGCGCTGCAGAAGACCATCCACAGCAGGGTCAGCGGCTTCGTCGTCGACAAGGAGGCCGATTACAAGGTGATCAAGCAGGCAATCGAAGAAGCCGGCTACTGAGCTTGCATGGCCGGTCGACGGGCGTACACTCTGGAACCATAGCAAGCTGCAGGAGACTCATCATCATGGACAAGCCGCATCGCTCCGTCACCGGCGCCGTCGTGGCCCCGTGCTCCGACGACGACACGTGCGAGATCTCGCAGTGTGAACTGTGCCTGAAGGAACTTCCCGCCGACGCGGTCAAGGTCGCCGACGCGCAGGACTACGTGCACCATTTCTGCGGTCTGGATTGCCTCGCCGCGTGGCAGAAGCGGGCCAAGGCCCGCCAGTAACCGTCCCGCCAGCAAGCGCCGGGCGGGCGCCTCGATCAGGCTAAAATAGCGTCTTTGCCTCGTTCGCAAAGACGCCATGTCTTCCATTGTTTCGCTCCCCGGCAGTGCCGCGCTGTCCGCTTTCCGTATCGACAAAATCCGCGCGCAGGCCGCAGCCATGGGAGTGGCACTCGGTGAACTGAGCGCGCGCTACTGGCACTTTCTCGAACTCGACGGCGAACTCGACTCCGCCGCCGATCGGCAGCTCGCGGCGACCCTCGACTACGGCACCCCGACCGACGCGCCGGCTGCCGACGCGGTGCATCTGCTCGTCACGCCGCGTCCCGGCACGATTTCGCCCTGGTCGTCGAAGGCGACCGAAATCCTGCGCAACAGTGGCCTCGGCATGCTGCGGCGTATCGAGCGCGGCGTCGCCTATCGCCTGTGTAATCCCGACGGCGAGGTGCTCGCAGCCGCTGCGCGACAGATGCTGCTGCCGCTTCTGCACGACCGCATGACCGAGGCCGTCATGGCCGGGCTCGGCGACGCCGCAGCGCTGTTCCAGCACGTGCCGCCGCGCCCGCTCGAGACGGTCGACCTCCTCGCGGGTGGGCGCGGCGCGCTCGTCGCCGCCAACCGCAGCCTCGGCCTTGCGCTGTCCGACGACGAACTCGATTATCTGGTCGAGAATTTCGTCCGCCTTGGACGCAACCCGACCGACGTCGAACTGATGATGTTCGCGCAGGCCAATTCGGAACACTGCCGGCACAAGATCTTCAACGCGTCCTGGGTCATCGACGGCGCGGCGCAGGACAAGTCGCTGTTCGGCATGATCCGCGACACCCATGCCGCGCATCCGGCCGGCACGGTCGTCGCCTATTCGGACAATTCGTCGGTCATCGAGGGGGCGGACATCGACCGCTTCTATCCGCACGCCGACAGCAGCTACGGCTACAACCGCGAACGCACGCACGTCCTGATGAAGGTCGAGACGCATAACCATCCGACCGCAATCTCGCCGTTTCCGGGCGCGGCGACCGGCAGTGGCGGCGAGATCCGCGACGAGGGCGCGACCGGCATCGGCTCGAAGCCGAAGGCCGGCCTGTGCGGTTTCTCGGTATCCAATCTCGATATTCCCGGGTATCCGCAGCCCTGGGAGAGCGGGGCCTACGGCAAGCCCGAACGCATCGTCACCCCGCTCGCGATCATGCTCGAAGGCCCGATCGGTGCGGCGGCGTTCAACAACGAATTCGGCCGGCCCAATCTGGCCGGCTACTTCCGTACCTTCGAGGAGACCGTCGCCGGGGAGCGCCGCGGCTATCACAAGCCGATCATGCTCGCCGGCGGCGTCGGCAGTATCCGCGACGAGCACGTGCACAAGAAGCTGCTGCCGACCGGCACGCTGCTGATCCAACTCGGCGGCCCCGGCATGCTGATCGGCCTCGGCGGCGGCGCCGCGTCGTCGATGGATACCGGCGCCAACGCCGCCGACCTCGACTTCGATTCGGTACAGCGCGGCAATCCGGAAATGGAGCGGCGCGCGCAGGAGGTGATCGACCGTTGCTGGCAGCTCGGCGAGCGCAATCCGATTCTGTCGATTCACGACGTCGGCGCCGGCGGCCTGTCGAACGCCCTGCCCGAGCTCGTGCACGGTGGCGGTCGCGGCGGCCGTTTCGAATTGCGCGCCGCGCCGTCCGAGGAAAGCGGCATGTCGCCGCGCGAGATCTGGTGCAACGAGGCGCAGGAGCGCTACGTGCTCGCGATCCCGCCGGCGCGGCTGGCCGAGTTCCGCGCGATCTGCGAGCGCGAGCGCTGCCCGTTCGCGGTGCTCGGCGAAGCGACCGAAGCGAACCATCTGCTCGTCACCGACACGCATTTCGACAATGCACCGGTCGACGTCAGTCTCGACGTCATCCTCGGCAAGCCGCCGCGCATGACGCGCGAGGTTGCACATCAGCAGGCGTTGCCCGCGCCTCTCGCGCTCGACGGCATCGAACTCCGCGACGCGGTCTATCGCGTGCTCGCGATGCCCGGGGTCGCGTCGAAGATGTTCCTGATTTCGATTGGCGACCGCAGCGTCGGCGGCCTGACCGCGCGCGACCAGTGCGTCGGCCCCTGGCAGGTCCCGGTCGCCGACTGCGCGATCACCCTCGCGGGCTACCGGACGACGCAGGGGGAAGTCTTTTCGATCGGCGAGAAGGCGCCGCTCGCCTTGATCGACGCCCCCGCGTCGGGTCGGATGGCGATCGTCGAGGCGATCACCAACCTCGCCGCCGCGCGCGTGGAGGGCCTCGGCGAGATCAAACTGTCGGCGAACTGGATGGCGCCTGCCGGCCATCCGGGCGAGGACGCCGCGCTGTTCGATACGGTCGCCGCGGTGTCGCAGTATTGCCAGGCGCTCGGCGTCTCGATTCCGGTCGGCAAGGACTCGATGAGCATGAAGACCGTGTGGCAGGACGGCGACGAGAGGAAAGCCGTGATATCGCCGATTTCGCTGGTGGTCTCGGCCTTCGCCACGACACCCGACACGACCGCTCACCTCACCCCGCAGTTGCGCGTCGACGCCGGCGAGACCGATCTCGTGCTGATCGACCTCGGGCTCGGCCGCAACCGCCTCGGCGCCTCCAGCTTCGCCCAGGCCTACAAGCAGGTCGGCGACCGCTGCCCGGACGCGCCGAGCCCCGATGCGCTCAAGGCCTTTTTCGACACGGTCCAGTCGCTCAACGCGGCCGGCCGGCTGCTCGCCTACCACGACCGCTCCGACGGCGGCCTCTTCGCCGTGCTGTGCGAAATGGCCTTCGCCGGCCACTGCGGGGTCGAGGTCGACGTCGACGAACTCTGCTCGGAAAAAATCCGCCTCGACGTCGAGGACGAAGGCCTGCCCGAGCCCGATCTCAAGGACCCCTGCGGCTACTCCGAGCGGATCTTCAACGTCCTCTTCAGCGAGGAGGCCGGTGCCGTGCTGCAGGTGCGCCGCGCCGACAGCGCCGCCGTGATGCAGGCGTTCTTCGACGCCGGCCTGCGCGGCGAGTTCTACATCATCGGCCATCCCGCCGCCAGCGACCGCGTGCGCGTGCTGCGCCGCGGCCGCGTGATCCTCGACGAGGCGCGCAGCGATCTGCAAAGCGCCTGGGCCCGGACCAGCTACGAAATGGCGAAACTGCGCGACAACCCGGTATGTGCGGAACAGGAATTCGCGCGCAACGCCGACGCCGACGAGCCCGGCCTCTACTACGCGCCGAGCTTCGATGTCGATGACGACATCGCCGTGCCCTTCGTCGCCAGCGGCAAGCGTCCGCGCGTCGCCGTGCTGCGCGAGCAGGGCGTCAACGGCCAGGTCGAGATGGCGGCGGCCTTCGACAGCGCGGGTTTCAGCGCGGTCGACGTGCACATGAGCGACATTCTGGCCGGACGCGTTGACCTGGCCGATTTCGCCGGCCTCGCGGCCTGCGGCGGCTTCAGCTACGGCGACGTGCTCGGTGCGGGCGGCGGCTGGGCCAAGTCGATTCTGTTCAATGCGCGGGCGCGCGACGCGTTCGCGGCGTTTTTCGCGCGTCCCGACAGCTTCGCCCTCGGCGTGTGCAACGGCTGCCAGATGATGAGCCAGCTGCACGACCTGATCCCCGGCGCGGCGTCGTGGCCGCGCTTCGAGCGCAACCTGTCGGAGCAGTTCGAGGCGCGCTTCGCGCTGGTCGAGGTGCTGCCGTCGCCGTCGATCTTCTTCGCCGACATGGCCGGATCGGTGATGCCGATCGCCGTGTCGCACGGCGAGGGCCGGGTCGTGTTCCGCGACCCGGCGCACGCTGCGAGGGCGCAGGCGACGCTGCGTTACGTCGATCACCGCGGCGCGCCGACCGAGACCTACCCGTTCAATCCGAACGGTTCGGCCGCCGGCCTGACCGGCTTCACGACCGCCGACGGCCGCTTCAGCATCCTCATGCCTCATCCGGAGCGGGTCTACCGCGCAGCGCAGCTTTCCTGGCGGCCGCCAGGCATGAACGCGGCGTCGCCCTGGCTGCGGATGTTCCGCAACGCGCGCCGCGCGGTTGGGTGATCCCCTCGACTATGCGAAAATAGCGGGCTTTGTCGTTTTGAAGCCTGCTGTCCGGGCACCCCTCGATCCGCCATGAACGCACCCCAGAATCTCTTGACCGACGACGATCTGCGCGCGCAGGTCAAGCTTCTCGGCACCCTGCTCGGCCAGGTGCTGCTGCAGTTCGCCGGGGAAGACGTGTTCGAGGCGGTGGAAACCCTGCGGCGCGGCTTTGCCGACTTGCAGCAGCAGGAAGACCAGCAGCGGCGCAGCGAACTGATGGCCATGATCGACGCGATGCCGGCCGGCAAGATCGAGCTGGTCGTACGCGCGTTCTCGAGCTATTTCATGCTGGTCAACGTAGCCGAGGAAAGCTTCGCGCACCGCAACCGCCGTCGCATGCTGTCGCACGGCATGACGCTGTGGGAAGGCTCGTTCGACCACACGCTCGCCGATCTCAAGGCGCAGGGCCTGTCGGCGGGCACGCTGCAGGGGCTGATCAACCGCCTGCACTTCGCGCCTGTCTTTACCGCGCATCCGACCGAAGCCCGGCGCCGCGCCGTGATGGAGGCCATGCGCAGGATATTCCTGATCTGCGACCAGCTCTACAGCCCGAGCCTCGGCGTCAACGACCAGCGCGAGCTCGAGGCGCAGCTCGCGGCCGAGATCCAGATCATGTGGCGCACCGACGAACTGCGCAGCGCCAAGCTCGAGGTGCGCGACGAAGTGCGCAACGGCCTCTATTACGTGCGCGAGAGCCTGTTCGAGGCGGTGCCCAAGGCCTACAGCTTCTTCGAGCGCGCGCTGCGCAAGCACTACGGCGTGAACGGCGACGGCGCGGCGCCGATCAGCGTGCCGAGCTTCATCCGCTTCGGCTCGTGGATCGGCGGCGACCGCGACGGCAACCCCTTCGTCACCGCCGACGTGACCGAATGGACCGTGCATACGCAGATGCAGGCGGCGCTCGACGAATACCGCGCGCGCGTGCGCGAGTTGCGGCAGACACTCACCCACAGTAGCGGCTGGTGCACGCCGTCCGCGCCGTTTCTCGAGCGCCTGGCCGAATACGAGGCCGAGTTCGGCGAGCAGGTGTTCCGCGGCACCGCGGTGCAGATCTACAGCCGCGAACCTTACCGCCGCATGGCCGCGATGATGCTCGCGCGGCTCGACGCGAATCTCTCGTACGTGCACCAGTGCCTCGCCGACGTGCCGAGTTTCACCTCGCATCTCGCCTACGAAGACGCAGCGGCCTTCCTCGCCGACCTGTATCTGATCCGCGACTCCCTGATCAGCCACGGCGACCGCATCATCGCGATGCAGGACCTGCAGGCACTGATCCGCCTGGTCGAGAGTTTCGGCTTTCACCTGCTGCAGCTCGACATCCGCCAGGAATCGACGATCCACACGCGGACCGTGGCGGCGGTGCTGCAGCAGATCGACCCCGACTTCGACTACAAAGGCGCCGATGAAGCCGAGCGTCTGAAGCGCCTGTCGGCGTGGACCGGGCACATCGATCCGATCGAGATCGATGACAGCCTGCTCGACGACGAGGCGCGCGAGACCGTCGCGGTCTTCCGCCGCATGGCCAAGCTCAAGAGCGAAGTCGGCGACGAAGTCTTCGGCACCTACATCATTTCGATGACCCACAGCGCGTCGCATGTGATGGAAGTCATGTTGCTCGCGCGCCTGGTCGGGCTCTGCGGCCACAACGGCGACGCGTGGTTCTGCCGCATCCTCGTCGCGCCGCTGTTCGAGACCGTCGACGACCTGCAGCGCAGCCAGGCGATCCTCGACGAGTTGCTGTCGAACAAGGTTTATCGTGCGCTGGTCGCGGCCGACGGCAACCGCCAGGAGGTCATGCTCGGCTATTCCGACTCGTGCAAGGACGGCGGCATCCTCGCGTCGAACTGGAACCTCTATCAGGCGCAGCTTTCGATCATCGCACTGACCCGGCGGCATGGCGTCGAGTGCCGGCTGTTCCATGGCCGCGGCGGTACGGTCGGACGCGGCGGCGGCCCGACCCACGAGGCGATCCTGTCGCAGCCGCCGGGTACGGTCAACGGCGAAATCAAGTTCACCGAGCAGGGCGAAATGCTGTACTACAAATACAGCAACCCCGAGACGGCGAACTACGAAATCGGCATGGGTGTGACGGGTCTGCTGAAGGCCAGCGCCACCCTGCTGAAGAAATGCGAAGTCCGGTATCCGCAGGACTATCTCGACTGGATGCGCGACATCGCGGCGGCGGGCGAGACGACTTATCGCGCGCTGATCGCGACGCCCGGCTTCATCGATTACTTCTACGAAAACACGCCGGTCACCGAGATCGGCACGCTCAATATCGGCAGCCGGCCTTCGCATCGCAAGAAGGCCGACCGCTCGCTCGGCTCGATCCGCGCGATTCCCTGGGTGTTCGGCTGGGCGCAGTCGCGGCACACCCTGCCCGCCTGGTATGGCATCGGCAGCGCGCTCAAGTCCTTCGTCGACCAGCATCCGGAGGGGCTTGCGCACCTGCGCGCGATGTACGCCGAGTGGCCATTCTTCCGCGGCCTGCTGTCGAACGTCCAGATGGCGCTGACCAAGGCCGACATGGAAATCGCCGAGGAATACGCGCGGTTGTGCGACCACCCGGGGACGCCCGACATCTATCGCGCGATCGCCGACGAGTTCGCCCTCACGGTCGCCGGCGTCAAGCAGGTCGCGCAGATCGAAAACCTGCTCGAGGACAACCAGCCGCTGGCCCTCTCGATCTCGCGTCGCCGCCCCTACATCGACCCGATCAACCACATCCAGGTCCGGCTACTCAAGCGCTATCGTTCCGAGAGCGTGTGGGAATCCGAGCAGGACTCGTGGCTCACGCCGCTCAAGCGCTCGATCAACGCGATCGCAGCGGGTATGCGCAATACGGGCTGAGAACGAGCCGGCGATGACGCCTCCCGCCCCCCGCCCGCCCAAGCGACGCGCACTGATCGCCTCGATCGCGATCAATGTCGTCCTCGCGCTGCTGGCGGGCGGTCTGGTGTTGTACGCGTTCATGCTCAACGTCGACCTCGGCGACGTCAAGCGGCGCCTGTCGAAGGAGGTCGAGACGCGGCAGCAGACCGAGCGCTATCTGATCGAGACACGCAACAAGCTGACCGAGAGCGTGCGCGAAATCGAACAGCTCAAGGCGCAGCTCGCGTACAAGGAGAGCGACTACCAGGCCGGGATCGCGGTCAAGCCGGCGCTGCCGGTCGTGGTCGGGTTCCGCTCGTCGATGCTCGGCAAGGGACTGGTCGCGGTGCTCGAGAACACGAGTGACCGCTACCTGACCGTCATGCTGAGCGCGCGCAACCCGACGCTCGCGCAGGCCAAGCGCTTCCAACTCGACCTCGAGCCGCGCTCACGCGTCGACTTCGGCCACTTCGAGGGCTGGGAGTTCGCCTCGGGCGACGAGATCGCGCTCTTCCGCGACGAGTTCCGCCCGATCAGGCTGACCGTGCCTTAGCCCGCCGCGGCACGCGCAGGCCGAGCAGCGCAGGCATCAGCAGCAGCTCGAAGACCTGGCCCGCGAACAGGCCCACCGCGCAGAGCACGCCGAAATGCGCGGTGGGCCGAAAATCTGAGGTTCCCAGCAGGCTGAACTGCGCGATCAGGACGACCGAGATCGCGACGACCGCGCGCCCCGAGCTCTCGACGCTGCGGATGATCGCGAAGACCGGGCTGACGCCGCGGCGGATGCGGTGCAGATAGCCGTGATAGAGGTGGATCGTGTCGTCGACCGTGATGCCGAGAATGACGCCTGCGATCAACACCGTGGCCACGTCTAGCCAGATGCCGAAGGCGCCCATGACGACGAAGATGAAGAAGAGCGGGGCGAGATTGGGGACGAGACAGATCAGTGCGCCGCGGAAGGAACGGAAGAGCAGCGTCAGTAGCACCAGGATTTGCAGGAAGGCCGAGGAGAAGCTCTTGACCTGGCCGTCGACGATGCGGTCCTCCTGATCCGAGAAGAGCCGCCCGTAGCCCGCGAGTTCGACGGCGACGCCCGGAATCGGCTGCGCGGCGACGCGTTGACGCACGCGCTCGATCACCTGGCTGATTTCGTTGGCGCCGTGGACGTTGAGACTGAGCGTGATGCGGCCGCGCTGGAACTCGCGGTTGACGAGTTCGTACAAATCCTCGCCGTCATAGATCAGCAGGAGTTGCTCGACCAGCCGCCGGTTGTCGGGCAGGGCGTTCCCACCCAGATCCTCGTCGTGGAACGCGCGGTTCATTTCCTCGAGCACGTCGACCAGCGAAAAGGCGCGGTCGACCTCCGGTTGTTGCGTCGCCCAGGTCTGCAGCGCCTTGATGCGGGCCAGCGTCGCCGGGTCCTTGAGGCTGTCGCGCGTGGCGCCGGTCAGCACGATTTCGAGGCCTGTCACGCCGGAAAGCCGGTCTTCGACGCGGCTCGTGCTGCGGCTGATGCGGTGCTCGGGGGCGAAGAATTCGATGATGTTGGACTCGACCTTGACCTGCATGACCAGCGGGATCGTCGCCACCACGAGTACCGCTGTCGTCGCCAGCACCGCGCCCGCGTGGCGCAGGCTGAATACCGCGACCGCCGCGGCGATGCGCCGGGCGTGCGCGAGGCCCGAGCGCCGGCGCGGCCAGCGCGGCGTGTCCCACTTGAGCAGGATCGGCGGCACCAGGACGAACACGACCAGGAACACCATCAGCGTGCCGACCGCGCCCGCCAGGCCGAAGGCCTGCACCGGGGGAATGTCGACCCACAGCAGACTGAGCAGCCCCGCCCCGGTCGTCAGCACGTTGAAGAGACCGGGGGTGAAGGTGTCCTTGAGGGCGCGCGCGATGCGCTTGGGGCGCGGCAGAAGCGCGATGCGCGCACGCTGGACCGCGGCGTAGAAATGCAGCAGCGTCGCCGTGGTGTAGGCCGCCATCAGCGTCGGAATCATTGCCGTGATCGGCGTGTAGGGCTGGCCCGTGATGACGAGCCCGGCGACGCTGGCGCAGACGACGGTGGCCATCGCGAGTCCCCCGACGATGACCGGCCGCACGCGGCCGACGACCCATCCCATCAGCGCGAGACCGATCACGATGGTGAGCGGGATGAAGACTGCACTGTCGCGCCAGATCGAGCGCAACTCCTCGACCGTCTGCGCGACCGTACCCGCGGTCGCCGTCTGGTAGGGCGCGAGCTTCTCCGCCGCGATCGCGGCCTCGAGCGCCACGGCGATGTCGCGGCGGGCGAGGCTTTCCTTGAGGATTTTCGGCCGCACGACGAGGGCGACGGCGCGCCCGTCGCGCGACGCGATCAGCCCCGGCGCGAAGGCGTCGCCGAGCACCCGTGCTTTCCATTGGGCCGGCGTGCGCGTGTCGAGCGCGTCGGCGTCGACCAGCGGCGAGACCGCGAAGCCGTCGTCGCTCGCGTCGACGTGCTCGACCGTCGTCAGCGTGAGGACACGGTCGACGGCCGGATGCCGCGCCATCGTCCGCGCCGCGCGGTCGAGCGCGGCGAGAAAGGCCGGGGTGTAGAGCGCATCGCCCTCGAATAGCGCGATGACGGCTTCGTCGTTGGGAAATTCGCGGAACAGCGATTCGCGCAACGCGATGGTCGGCGAATCGGGCGGGGAATAGATGTCCGGCGCGTTGTTGAAATGCAGCTTGAGGACGAAGGGGATCGACGCGAGCAGGATGCCGAGCAGCAGGGCCAGCGCCACCCAGGGCGGCAGCAAGGGAACCCGGCTGCCGCTCGCCAATGCCTTGAGCGTCTGCATAGGCGCGCGGCGCTCAGAAGCGCGTACGCACGCCCAGCGAGATCAGCGAATGGTCCTCGTGGAAGCCGCCCAGCGTGCGCGCTTCGCCGTCGAAATAGTGCGCCGCGACGTAGAGTTCGTGCGGTTCCCAGCCGACGTAGCTGAGGCGCGGGCTCAGGTAGACGTCCTCGACGTTGAAGCCGCTCGCGAAGCGCAGGCCGGCCTTCCAGCGGCCCTGGCCGAAGCTCGTCTCGATCTCGCCGTTCGCGCCGTAGTACTCGTCGAGTTCGAGAACGGTCTTGTCGGTCTGTAGGGCGTGGGCGACGAGTTGCAGGTTGACGCGCGTGTCGCCGCCGCCGGGGAAGAACTCGACCGCGCCGACCCAGTCGAGCGACTGCGTCTTGTCCATGACCGTGCTCGGTAAGGTGACCGGCACGTCGTCGGTGTAGCCGAGTTCGGTGCGCCAGGTCAGCCCGCCGCGCACAAACTCGAGGTCGGCGCCGACGAAGGTGTTGAAGGGGTGGATCGCGGTGAGCGAGAGGTTCGCGAGGTCGAGCCGGTAATAGGGCAGCGACTGGCGGGTGCGGGCGAGCGTCACGCCGAAGTCGACCGGCCCGCCCGCCTGGCTCAGGCGCAGGGCGCCGCCGCCGCTGCCGTGCTCGTCTTCCTCGATGCGTGCGTCGCCGAGCCAGGGCGTGAGCGCCGGGTCGATGCCGACGATCTGGCGGGTGGTGCGGTTGATCGGGCTCCACACGCTCGCCGGATCGGGTAATTGTGCCGCGCGGAAGACCGGCAACCAGACCGCGTCGAGCTTGGTGTCGCCGAAGCTCTGCTCCCAGCGCGCGGCGAGTTGCGCGCGCCGACGGTCGGGCAACTCGTCGAGCATGAAACGGGTGAGGTCGACGCGGCTCACGCGGTCGGCGAGCGGAACCTCGTCGACGCGGCCCCAGACGATCGTTTGCGCGCCGAGCGTCAAGCGCGTGTCGCCGTTGCGATAGCGTACGTAGGTGTCGGCGTAATCGGCCAGGAGTTCGTCGTGATCGGCGCTGCCGCCGGCCTGCTTCATGCCGTCGACGCGGGCACCGGCGCGCAACTCCCAGTTGCGGCTCGGCTGCCAGAGCAGGTAGGCGGCCGTGCGCAGGGTCGTATAGCTGTCGGCTTCGGGCGCGTCGGGCAGCACGCCGGTCTCGAGCAGCAGGTCGTCGACGCCGGCCTTGAGCGTCGGCTGGAAGCCGCGGGCGGCCGTCCTGCGGCTTCGTGTCGTCGGCGGCGGCAGTTCGTCCGCCACGTCCGCCGGGGCTTCGGCCGCGGGTGGGGCGGCGGCCGGCGTGCGCGTCGTCGCACGCGGCGGGGGGAGGTCGTCGACCGGGTCCTCGATCTCGGAACGGGGGGGCGGCAATTCGTCGGCGGCATGGGCGGCGGTCGACGCGAGGGCGGGCAGGGCGGCGAGCGCGAGGCTCAAGGGCAGCAGCAGGTTTTTCATGGGCGGTATTCCGATTCCAGGCTTTCGTCGGAGAGGGCTTGCGAAGTGAAGAGTTTGGCCGGAAGTTTCTGATCGTAGAGCGCGGCGTCGACGACCATGCGCGTCTGGTGGCCGCTTTCGAGGTCGATCATGCGGCTGTCGGTCAGCGTCCAGTAGCCCTGGTTGCGCTGCTTGCCGCGCAGCAGCCAGCGTTTGGCCGGCTGCTCGGCGCCCTTCTCGAAATAGTCGATGCGTTGCGGGATCGCGGTCGCCGGATCGATCCAGCTGATGCGCTTGCTGTAGACCGAATCGTCGGCGTCGCGCGGCACGCTCTCGAGCACGTCGCAGAGGATGCCGTTTTCGCTCTGCCGGCCGAGCACGCGATGCCGGTCGCGCGAGGGCTTGCGCTCCTGCAGGTCTTCGAAATAGAGGTCGGATCCGACGAAGCGCCCGCCCTTGCGCTCGCTCGAGATGCGGCGCACCCGGTCGAGCGCAGGCAGGTAGAGCCACTGGTCGGTGCCGCCGTCGGCCTTGTCGATGCTGAGCAGGCCTGTCCCGGCGATGTCCTGGGGATCGACGAAGCGGATCAGGTTCGCGGTCTCGCCGCCCGACTTGTCGAGCCGATAGGTCACCATCTCGCGGATGCGCGGTGCGCGTCCCTTTTCGCTCAGCACCATGCGGCCGAGCGTCGTGAGGTCGCGCCCGTTCGGCCGGTCGTAGACCCGTTGCGCCAGCGCGGACGCCTCGTCCGCACGGGCGCCTCCGACGCAGACCAGCGCGAGCACAAGAAAACGGGCGAGTGAGATCAGGACGGCACGTGACATGGGCGGGTTCCGGAACGGCAGCGCAATACTGGGCGGGCGGGCAGCTTTGAACTTTAACCCAAAAAACGCGGGCCGACGGCGACGGCTGGATTTCGGCGCGCGTCTATGATAAAAAAGATATTGCCATCTGTTATAGGGCGCTTTGATGTCGTCGACCCCCCTCGAATTGCTCCAGAAATACAGCGTGCCCGGGCCGCGTTATACGTCCTACCCGACCGCGCCCTATTTCCACACCGGCTTCGGCGAGACCGACTGGCGCGAGGCGCTCGCGCGCGCGCGCAGCGATCGCGCCTTGTCGCTGTACGCGCACGTGCCGTTCTGCGACTCGCTCTGCTACTACTGCGGCTGCAACATGGTCGCGACGCGGGACTACAGCAAGACCGTTCCCTATCTTGCCGCGATCGAGCGCGAAATGGAGCGCACGGCCGCCCTGGTCGACCCGGGCCGGGTCGTGCGCCAGCTGCACTGGGGCGGCGGCACGCCGACCTACCTCAACCCCGACGACATCCGCCGCCTGATGGCGATGATGCAGCGCAATTTCACGATTGCGCCCGACGCCGAGATCAGCTGCGAGGTCGATCCGCGCGAACTGACCTACGAGCATCTGGCGGCCTTGCGCGAGACCGGCTTCAATCGACTGTCGTTCGGCGTGCAGGACATGGACTCCGACGTGCAGCAGGCGGTCAACCGCATCCAGTCCGAATTCCTCATCCGCCAGGTGCTCGACTGGGCGCGCGAACTCGGTTTTTCGAGCATCAACCTCGACCTGATCGTCGGCCTTCCGAAACAGACCGTCGAGAGCTTCAGCCGCACGCTTGAGCGCGTCACGAACTGGGCGCCCGACCGCCTCGCGGTCTTCGCCTATGCGCACGTGCCTTGGATCAAGAAGCACCAGAACCTGATCAACGAGGCCGACCTTCCCGACGCCGCCACACGGCTCGGCCTGCAGCAGGCCGTGAACGACGCGCTCGCCGCGGCCGGCTACGTCAATATCGGACTCGACCATTTCGCGCGGCCCGAGGACGAGCTCGTGCGCGCGCAGCAGAACAAGACGCTGTGGCGGAATTTCCAGGGCTACACGACGCACAAGGACTGCGACATCCTGGCCTTCGGCGTATCGAGCATCAGCCAGACCGACGATGTCTACATGCAGAACGACAAGAATCTCAAGCGCTACCAGGATCGCGCGGCTGCGAACGGCTTCGCGGTCGAGCGCGGGCTGAGGCTCACGCGCGACGACCAGGTCCGTCGCGACGCGATCACGCGCGTGATGTGCGACCTCGAACTCGATTTCGCCGCCTTTGGGAAGGAATGGGACGTCAGCTTCGGCGACTACTTCGCCGACGCCCTGGTCCAGCTACGCCCGCTGGCCGACGACGGTCTGGTCGACATCGCGGCGGACCGGATCAGCGTCACCGCGACGGGCCGCCTTTTCCTGCGCAACATCGGCATGTGCTTCGACCGCTACCTCAAGGAGGCGGCCGGTGAGCGGCCGCGCTATTCCCGCACGGCCTGAACCGCCCGCCGGCGTGTCCGGCGTCGCGCATCCCTGATCTCCGCTCCGGTTGACAAAGCAGCTGCCGCTTCGCGATAGTGGCTGCATAACGAGCGGAGGACGGCAAAATGCCCACCGAAAGGATCGCCGCAGGCGATCGGTCGCCTCGTCGCGCCCACCTCGAGCCGACGGCTGCGTGAGTCAGTCGCTGCGGCACATGCTGTTGCTTCCGCTCGCGACCGGGCTCGCGTATTACCTGGGCGCGGTGCTCGGCGTCGCCGCCTCCGCGATGTCGGAAGGCATCGCCATTTTCTGGCTGCCGAACGGCATCCTGCTGGTCGTGCTGCTCTCGACGGCACGGCACCACTGGCCGCTGCATCTCGCCGCCGCGGTGCTCGCCGAAATCGCGGCCGACCTTCCGACTTTCACCCTCCTCCAAGCGCTCGGTTTCGCCGCTGTCAACGTCGTCGAATGCCTGCTCGCCGCGCTCCTGCTCGAGCGCCTCGCGCGGCCGTTCAGGCTCGAGAGCCTGCGCCACGTCATCGCTTTCGGTGGCTACGTCTTGGTCATCGCCTGCGGCCTCGCCGCCTTGCTCGGCGCCGCGATCTATTCGCTGACAGGGCAGGCGACGACCGCGTTCTGGACCTACTGGCGGATATGGTGGTTCGGAGACGGACTGGGCATGCTTCTGGTCGCGCCGCTCGCGCTGGGCTGGCTGCAGCCCCGGAGTCGGCCCGGCGAGCGCCGGTCTTTCGAAGCGACCGCCTTGTTCGGCCTCACCCTGCTGTTCTCGCTATGGGTTTTTTACCCGTCCGCCGCCCATGTCGAAGCGGCCTTTCCGCGGCGCGCCTTCCTGCTGCTGCCGTTCGCGCTCTGGGCGGCGGCGCGCTTCGGCGTGTGGGGCACGGCCAGCGTCGCACTGCTGCTCGCCGGCATCGCGATCCCCGCGACGCTCACCGATCGCGGCCCCCTTGCGCTGGCGGCGCCCGAGGCCACGGTGCTGTTGTTGCAGGAATATCTTGTAGTGCTGAGCCTGCCGGCACTCGCGCTGGCGGCGCTCCTGCAGGAGCTGCGCGACCGGAACGCGCGCCTGCAGTCACGGGAGACCGAATTGCGCATGACGCACGATGCGCTCGATCGAGTCAATCGCGAACTCGAAACGCGGGTGCGCACACGGACCGAAGCGCTCGAGGTCGCGAACCGTCGTCTCAAGGCGCTGGCCTCGGTCGACTCGCTGACGGGGATCAGCAACCGCCGTCATTTCGTCGAGCAGGCCAAGGCCGAAATCAGCCGTGCCAGACGCCAAGGCCTGCCGCTGTCGGTGATCATGTTCGACATCGATTTCTTCAAGACGGTCAACGACCGCTTCGGCCACGAGGCCGGGGACCAGACCTTGAAGGCGCTGACGAGCACGGTCAGCGGGAACCTTCGTGCCGGCGACATTTTCGCGCGGCTCGGCGGCGAGGAGTTCATCCTGATGCTGCCGGGGCAGGGCCTCGGTGACGCCGTGCAGACCGCCGACCGTGTGCGCGCGTTGGTCGCAGAGACGAGTCGCACCCACTACCCAGTGCCGATCACGCTCAGTGCGGGTGTCGCCGGGCTGGCCGGATCGGAAGATCTCGACGGCCTGCTGCGCCAGGCGGACCGCGCGCTCTACGCGGCGAAGCACCAGGGACGCGACCGCGTGTGTGTCGCGCCGGCGGCGGGTGCGCCCGAAACCCTGCCGAGCGCTGGGCCGTTCATGGGCTGAGCGTCAACAACAGCCGCCGGTGTCGCGCTTGGGACAGCCTTCGGGCCGGTCGGGCGGCGGCAGTGGACAACGATTGATCTCGTCGGCGCTGCGCTGGAAGTAGCAGGTCGTCGCGCTCGACGCGATGCCGAGCAGCCAGAACACGAAGAAGCCGAACGTGTAGGCCCCGATGCGGTCGTCGAAGAGCGCTTCGCCGTCGTAGACGAGGTTCAGTGGGTCGAACAGGGTCGTGAAGACGATGTCGGCGACCCCGGCGACGAGGAAGGACGGCCAGAGAATATGGATCAGGCGCTGCATCATCGCGGGTCCTCCGCTGGCGACGTTCATTCCTTGGGGTCGTTCATCCTGCACTTGACCCAGGCCGACATGAAAAAGCCCATCCCGATGATGAACACGATCGTGAACAGGCTCAAGAGTCCGATCGGACTCGTCAACAGCAGGTTCAGTGCAGCTTCCATCTTAGTCTCCCTGTGCAGTGGATGTGACGCCCGCGCCGAGATCGGCCGGACGGGTGAAAGGGCTGTAGACCACCCCCGACAGGCGCCACGCCCTGGTGTCGTCGCTGAGCTGCGCGTGCCATTTGCCGGCCGGCAGGGCGGGCAGGGCGGTGCGGTAGCGGCCGGCCCCGGCGTGGTGCAAGACCAGCGTCTGATCCATACCGGCACGGGTCGGGTGCGCGAGCACGAGCGTGAGCCGTTCGGGATGCATCGCGAGCCGTCCGCCGAGGCTCAGTGCGAGGCTTCCGTCCTCGGTTTGCAGCGTCGCGCGGAGGTCGAGCCTGCGCGCCTCTTCGTCGCGCGCAAGCACCTGGTTGATCGCGAGGCCGGCCTTGTAATAGTCGCCCACCACGAGGCCGTCGGCGTTGGTCGCCGCGATCCACACGGTCGCGATCCCTCCGACGACGGCGGCAGCCGGCAGGCTGATCAGAAACCACGGCCAGGGCTCGCGGTACCAGGGTTTGCTCGGAGGATCGCTCGGACGGTTCATGCGCTCACCGGTTGAAGAATTTGGTCTCGACTGCGGCCCTGATGCGGGGGTCGTCGGTCGCCTGGACGACGAAGCTGACCTCGATCGAGCGGCCTTGCAATTCGGTCGGGTCGGCGATCAGGCTGACCGGCACGTCGATCGTCTGCAGCGGCGCGGCCACGATCTGGCGGGTCGCCGTCGCGACCTCGAGGCCTTTGATGCCCGTCGCGCCGATCGTGTAGCGGTGCGGCGCGCCGTCCTTGTTGATGATCTGCAGGCGATAGACGTTCTCGATCAGTCCCTCGTCGGTTTCCTTCGACAGCGCGACGCGGTCGCGCACGACGTCGACGCGCAGCGGCACCCGGGTCGCGAGGCTGAAGACGAAGGCCCCGGCGCTCGCCAACAGCAGCACGCTGTAGATGACCGTGCGCGGGCGCAGCACGTGGCGAAGGATGCCGGCGTCGGGGTATTTACCCTTGACGACGTTTTCCGTCGTGTAGCGGATCAGCCCGCGCGGGTAGCCCATCTTGTCCATGATCTGGTCGCAACCGTCGATGCACGCCGCACAGCCGATGCATTCGTACTGCAGGCCGTTGCGGATGTCGATGCCGGTCGGGCAGACCTGGACGCAGACGCCGCAGTCGACGCAGGTGCCGAGCCCGGCCGCCTTGTAATCGGTCTTCCTGCTGCGCGGTCCGCGCGGCTCGCCGATCGAGTTGTCGTAGGTCACGGTCAGCGTGTCGGAATCGAACATCACGCTCTGGAAGCGCGCGTAGGGACACATGTACTTGCACACCTGTTCGCGCATGAAGCCGGCATTGCCCCAGGTGGCGAAGGCGTAGAACAGGATCCAGAAGGTTTGCCAGGGCGTCAGTGCAGCGTTCAGGACCTCGGTGGCGAGCGTCTGGATCGGCGTGAAATAGCCGACGAAGGTGAAACCGGTCCACAGCGCGATCGCGATCCAGACGACGTGCTTGAGGCCGCGTTTTCTGAGCTTGGTCGCGTTCCACGGCGACTTGTCGAGCTTGCGGCGCGCGACGTGGTCGCCCTCGAGCCAGTTCTCGACCCACATGAAGATTTCGGTGTAGACGGTTTGCGGGCAGGCGTAGCCGCACCACAGCCGTCCCGCGACCGCGGTGAACAGAAACAGCGCGAGCGCGGAGAGGATCAGGATGGCCGTCAGATAAACGAAATCCTGCGGCCAGAACACGAGGCCGAAGATGTAGAACTTGCGCGCGGCAAGATCGAACAGCACGGCCTGCCGATCGTCCCAGCGCAGCCAGGGCAGGCCGTAGTACACCGCCTGGGTCAGCAGCACGAGCGCGATGCGCCAGTTGGCGAACACGCCGTGCACGGCGCGCGGCTGGATTTTTTGCCGGATCGCGTAGAGCTGCTGCTCGATCGGGGCCTCGGGGGCCGTCTGCTTGTCGTCGGTCAATGGGGTTCCAGTGTCGGGTTCTGAGCCGCGTGAGCGCACCGCGCGATGCGCTCACGCGGCCCGCCGGGCATGCCCCGGCGAGCCGTCGGTCACTCCGCGGTCGACCCCTGTGGTGCCGCGGCGCCGTCCTGCCGCGACAGGCCGTACACATAGGCCGCGAGCAGGTGCAGCTTGGCGTCGCGGTTCGAGGTCGTGCCCAGCGTCTGCGTCATCGCCGGCATCACGCCGTTGCGTCCCTTGGTGATGGTCTCGATGATCGTCGCCTCGCTGCCACCGTACAGCCATACCTTGTCGGTCAGATTGGGCGCGCCGAGCGCCTGCATGCCGGTGCCTGCAGGCGTGTGGCAGGCGGCGCAGTTCTGCTCGAACTTGGGCTTGCCGGCGGCCGCGAGCGCGGCGTCATGCTTGCGTCCGGAGAGCGAGAGCACGTAGTTCGCGACTTCGCGCGTGCCTTGCGGTCCGAGCGCCGCGCCGAGCGCCGGCATCACGCCCGAGCGGCCGTCGGTCAGCGTCGCCTTGATCGTGTCGGGGTCGCCGCCATACAGCCAGTCGGAGTCGGTCAGGTTGGGAAAGCCCCGGGCACCGGCCGCGTCCGAGCCATGACACTGCGAGCAGTAGGTCAGGAACAGATGCTTGCCGATCGCGCGCGCATCCGGGTCGGCGGCGACCGTGGCGATGTCCTGCTTCATGAAGCCGGCGTAGACGGGGCCGAATTTCGCCTCGGCCGCCTTGACCTCGGCCTCGTATTCGCCGAGCGAGGTCCACTTCAGGAGGCCGGCGAAGTTGCCGAGGCCCGGCCACAGCGCGAGGTAGACCAGCGCGAAGATCATCGTGCCGTAGAACAGCCCGAGCCACCAGCGCGGTAAGGGGTTGTTGAAGTCCTGCAGGTCGCCGTCCCAGGTGTGCTCCATGAGTTCGGCCTTCTCGCCGGGCGCGAGCCGCCGCGTGGTCTGCTTCTTGAGAAAGATCCAGGTGCCGACGATGCTCGCCAGGGTGAGCACGCTGATGTAGATCGGCCAGAAGCCGCTGGTGAAATCGCTCATTTCTTGTCTCCGTTTTTGGGGGCGTCGTCTTCCTCGAAGGGCAGGCGGCCGGCGTCGTCGAAACGCGGCTTGTTGCCCTTGCTGAAAGCCCACCAGACGATACCGATGAACACCACGATGAAGATCACCGTGACGATGCCGCTGATGAAGCCGCTGTCCATGGGTGTTCTCAGTTCTTCGGCGCGTGGGTGCCGAGCACCTGCAGGTAGGCGATCACGGCCTCGAGTTCGGTCTTGCCTTCGAGCGCGGCCGGCGCCTCGGCGATCTCCTTGTCCGTGTAGCCGTGGCCGACCAGATTGAGCCGGCGCATCTTGGTCTGGATCGCCGACGCGTCGAGCGGGCGGTCGAGCCAAGGGTAGGCCGGCATGTTCGACTCGGGTACGACGTCGCGCGGGTTCATCAGGTGGGCGACGTGCCAGGCGTCGGAATAGCGTCCGCCGACGCGCTGCAGATCCGGCCCCGTGCGCTTCGAACCCCAGAGGAAGGGACGGTCGTAGACGAACTCGCCGGCCACCGAATAATGGCCGTAGCGCTCGGTCTCGGCGCGGAACGGGCGCACCATCTGCGAGTGGCAGCCGACGCAGCCCTCGCGGATGTAGATGTCGCGCCCCGAGAGTTGAAGCGGGGTGTAGGGCTTGAGGCCCGCGACCGCCGTCGTCGTCGACGTCTGGAAGAACAGCGGAACGATCTGCACCAGGCCGCCGACGCTGACGATCAGGATGGTCAGCACGATCAGCAGACCGAGGTTCTTTTCAATGCTTTCATGCGAAATCATGGTCGGTCTCCTTAGGCGTGGACGGCTTGCGGGATCGGGGCGTCGTTGACGACGCGGCCGACGCGGACGGTCTGCCAGACGTTGTACGCCATCATCAGCATGCCCGAGAGGAACATCGCGCCGCCGAGCAGACGGATGCCGTAGAAGGGATACATCGTGTTGACGACCTGGGCGAAGCTGTACGCCAGCGTGCCGTCGGCGTTCGCCGCGCGCCACATCAGGCCCTGCGCGACACCGGCGATCCACATCGACGCGATGTAGAGCACGACGCCGATCGTCGACAGCCAGAAGTGCCACTCGATCAGCCGTATGCTCGCCATCGAATCACGGCCGAAGAGCCGCGGGATCAGGTAGTACATCGAGCCGATCGTGATCATCGCGACCCAGCCGAGCGCGCCCGAGTGCACGTGGCCGACGGTCCATTCGGTGTAGTGCGAGAGCGCGTTGACGGTCTTGATCGACATCATCGGCCCTTCGAAGGTCGACATGCCGTAGAACGACAGCGCAGTGACCATGAACTTGAGGATCGGGTCGGTGCGCAGTTTGTGCCATGCGCCCGACAGCGTCATGATCCCGTTCATCATGCCGCCCCACGACGGCGCGAGCAGCATCAGCGAAAACACCATGCCGAGCGACTGCGCCCAGTCGGGCAGCGCTGTGTATTGCAGATGGTGCGGGCCGGCCCACATGTAGATGAAGTTGAGCGACCAGAAGTGAACCACTGAAAGCCGATACGAGTAGATCGGCCGCCCGGCCTGCTTCGGAATGAAGTAGTACATCATGCCGAGGAAGGCGGTGGTCAAGAAGAAGCCGACCGCGTTGTGCCCGTACCACCACTGCACCATCGCGTCCTGTACGCCGGCGTAGGCCGAGTAGGACTTGGTCAAGGTCACCGGCAGCTCGGCGCTGTTGACGATGTGCAGCAGCGCGATCACGAGAATGTAGGCGCCGAAGAACCAGTTCGAGACGTAGATATGTTTCGTCTTGCGCTTGACGATGGTGCCGAAGAACACCAGCGCGTAGGACACCCAGACGGCGGCGATCAGGAGATCGATCGGCCACTCGAGCTCGGCGTATTCCTTCGAACTCGTGTAGCCCATCGGCAGCGAGATCGCCGCCAGCACGATCACCGCCATCCAGCCCCAGAACGTGAAGGCCGCGAGCTTCTCGGCCCAAAGTCGCACCTGGCAGGTGCGCTGGACGATGTAGTAGGACACGGCGAACATCGCCGAGCCGCCGAAGGCGAAGATCACCGCGTTCGTATGCAGCGGCCGCAGACGCCCGTAGGAAAGCCATTCGATGCCGAACGTCAGGTCGGGCCAGATCAGTTGCGAGGCGATGATCACCCCCACCAACATGCCGACGATCCCCCACACCACCGTCATGATGGCGAACTGGCGGACCACTTTGTAGTTGTAGGTTGCCGCTTCCATTCCACACGCCTCCCGTGATTGATAACTGTATTACTGGTTTAGTACATGCGAATCCAATAATGATTTACGCATATGTGGATAAATATATCTCGTTAGTCGGGTGTGTCAAGAAGTCCCCGTCGGCAGCGTTGTTTTTACGGCATAGGGGATTCGAAACGCGACCGGGATGCGACGCGGTTGCGCGAAACGTGGTAGTTGCGCCGTCAAAACTGTCGGCTGGCCTCACGCTGTTGCGGGTACGCCGATGCTGGCAAGCACGTTCGGATGCATTGGGTCGTCAGCCCGCGCCAACGTGTCGCGCGGACGCAAGCAGTGGGTGGACCCGAGTGCGGAGAGGAGGAAGCGTGCGGCGGAAACCGGAGGGCGTGGGGGCAGCGAGCCGGATCAAGGAAGCGTGGAACGAGGCGCCCCGTCGGACCGGCAAGTCCGGCCGACGCACTGCCGGGGCTTCCCCGGGCGGGGGAAAGAATTCGAAGCCTTGGCCGGCCGCTCAGTCGAAGTTGAGATCGAGTGCGAGCCCGGCGTGCATGATCTTGCCGGCGTGGACGTGCAGCCCGGCGTGCAGTCCGGGGTCGGCGGCGAGCGCTTCGAGGCCTTGCGCGGCGAGTGCCTCAACGTAGGGCAGCGTCGCGTGGGTCAGCGCTTCGGTTGCGGTGCGGGCGACGGCACCGGGCATGTTGGTGACGCAGTAATGGACGACGCCTTCGGCCGTGAAGAAAGGGTCGCTGTGGGTGGTCGGGCGCGAGGTTTCGGCGATGCCGCCCTGGTCGATCGCGACGTCGACGAGCACGCTGCCGGCGCCCATGCGGCGCAGCAGGTCGAGGCTGATCAGGCGGGGCGCGTGGCGCCCCGGGATCTGCGCCGCGCCGATCACGATGTCGGCCTGCTCGACGCATTCGGCGATCGCGTCGGGCGACGAAAAGCGCGTCTCGACGCGCGCGCCGAACAGGGTTTCGGCCTGCGCGAGCTTGTCGCGCAGGCGGTCGATGAGGGTGACGCGTGCACCGAGGCCGATCGCTGTGCGCACCGCTGCCATGCCGACGACGCCGGCGCCGATGACGAGGACGTGGGCCGGCGCGACGCCGGGCAGGCCGCTGATCAGCTTGCCGTTGCCGCCGTGCGAGCTGTGCAGCCCGAGCGCGCCCATCTGCGGGGCGAGCCGGCCCGCGATGTCGGACATCGGCTGCAACAGCGGCAGGCCGCCCGCGGGGCCGACGACGGTTTCGTAGGCGATCGCGCTGACGCCGCGCGTCATGAGTTCGCGCGCGAGCGAGGGCGCTGCCGCGAGGTGCAGATAGCAGAAAAGCAGCTGCCCCGCCCGGAGCCGCTGTGTCTCTTGCGGCTGCGGTTCCTTGACCTTGACGACGAGCTCGGCCGCCCACACGCCGGCTGCATCCGGCACGACGGTCGCACCCGCGGCGCGGTAGGCGTCGTCGCCGAAGCCGACCGCGGCGCCGGCGTGGCTCTCGACGCTCACCGCATGGCCGGCATCGACGAGCGAACGCGCGCCTTCGGGGGTGAGCGCGACGCGGTATTCGTGGTCCTTGATTTCCTTCGGGATGCCTATGTGCATGGGGTCCTCCTGGCTCTCGGTTTGCGGCTCGACTACGGGACGCGCGGCGCGGCCCGGCGCGTTCGACGCGGTAATACGCGGGTGCCATCCGGCTGAGCCGGATCTGGCGCGTACCCGGTGCGACCTGCAGGCGGGCGATGCTGCGGTAGGGCCCCATCATCGAGGGTGCCGCCTGCAGCGCGTAGACGCCGGGGGCGAACAGGCGCGCGGACAGCGTGACGCCCCCGTCGCGCGCGTCGACCTTGACGCCGGAGAACGGGCGCGCGAGCGGATCGCCGACGAAGAGGCCCTGCCCGGGCATCTGCACGCTCTTCCAATAGGCCTCGATCAGCGTTTCGCCCTGCAGGTAATGGCTCATGACGAGCGCCGGCACCGGAAACTTGCCGGGGAAGTTGCACGGCTCCTGCACCGCGCCGTAGCTGCCGGTGGCGCCGGCCTCGAGCCAGCGCAGCACGCTCATCTGTCCGCTACCGAAGAGCTCGCCGCCGGCCGAGGTGAGGTGGTCGGCGACCGCCCCCGGCAGGAAGGTGTTGCTGTCGAGCGCGGGGACGTGGGTCGTGCCGGTGAAGTAGAACATCACGTCGGGCTTGTCTTCGATACCGCGCGTCTCGACGATCTCGGTCGCGAAGACCGGGCGCAGGTGCGAGCGCAGCGCGGCGTAACCCGATGCGCGCACGTTGCGCATCTTGTCGGGCGTGCTGACAAGATAGGCCGTGCCGTCGGGGTTGCTGCCGTCGGCTGTGACGCCGCGGTCGATCAGGCGCTTGGCGTCCGCCACGCGTGCGCCGGCGAGGCTCATGGTCGGCCGTATGCGGTAGGTCTCGAAGGGGCGGTCGGCACTGCTGTTGAAGTAGGGGTTGCGTCGCGTCGGCTTGCAGCCGCTCGCGCAGTAGGCAGGGTCGAAGCCGAAGGCGAAGGCCGCGGTGACCGACATGCAGTCGACGCGGAAAGGTCGCGCCCAGGTCAGCGCGTAGGCCTGGACCTCTGCCGGCGTCGCCGCGTCGACCGCGCGCTTGAGTGCGGCGAAAGCTTCGCGCGAGAGCGTGTCGTGTCCCGGTGGGAAGCGAACGTGGATCAGGTTGGCCGCGGGAATACCGCGTTTCTGCCGATAGTATTCGGCGACCGCGACGCTGTCGGGATCGTCGTCGTTGACGATGACGCCGAGCTGCCCGGCGCTCAGCGCCGGCTGGTCGACATGCGTGATGATGGGCTGCGGCGGCATCGCGAGGGCCGCCGCGTGCAGCAGCAGCGCCGCGACGCCGGCGAGCAGGCGGACGATCACTGCGCGAGCCTTTCGACGCATTCGCGCACGAGCCCCGGACCGCGATAGATCAGTCCCGAATAGAGTTGCACGAGCGAGGCGCCGGCGGCGATCTTGGCGCGCGCGTCGTCGCCGGAGAGGATGCCGCCGACGCCGATGATCGGCAGCGCACCGCCGAGGTGTTGCGCGAGCGTGCGCACGACGCGGGTCGAGGCCTCGCGCACCGGCGCGCCGGAGAGGCCGCCGCTCTCGTTCGCGTTTGGCAGTCCGGCGACGGCGTCGCGTGCGATCGTCGTGTTGGTCGCGATCACGGCGTCGATGCCGTGGCGCATCAGCAGCGCGGCGATTGCGGCGATCTGCGCCTCGTCGAGGTCGGGCGCGATTTTCAGCGCGATCGGCACGTAGCGGCCATGCTGCTGCGCGAGCTCGGACTGGCGAAGCTTGATCGCCGAGAGCAGTGCATCGAGCGCCTCGTCCTGCTGAAGCTCACGCAGGTTCTGCGTGTTTGGCGACGAGATGTTGACGGTGACGTAGCGCGCGTGCGCGTAGACCTTGTCGAGGCAGGCGAGATAGTCGTCGGCCGCGCGCTCGTTCGGCGTGTCCTTGTTCTTGCCGATGTTGATGCCGAGCACGCCGGTGTAGCCACTCGCGACGACGTTGCGCACGAGGTTGTCGACGCCGAGGTTGTTGAAGCCCATGCGGTTGATGATGCCCTCGGCCGCGGGGAGCCGGAAGAGCCGCGGTTTCGGATTCCCGGGCTGCGGACGCGGGGTGACCGTGCCGATTTCGAGAAAGCCGAATCCGAGCGCCGCGAGGCCCTTCAGATGGGCGCCGTCCTTGTCCAGCCCCGCCGCGAGACCGACCGCATTGGGAAAGTCGATTCCCATGACCTGCACCGGTTTGCCGGTGGCTCGCGGCTGCAGACCGACAAGGCCGAGGCGCTGTGCCACGTCGAGGCCGGTGAGCGTCAGGCCGTGGGCGTCTTCGGCGTCGAGCGAAAAGAGGGCGGGGCGGATCAGCGAATAAAGCATGTTCAGGCGGGGGCGGAAGGAGAGGGACGGCGGGTCGCGGCGGTGACCGAACCCGCGGCCGGGTCGTCGAATATTGCACGGTCGAGCGTGCGCTCGCTCTGCGCGACGATGCAGCTCACCGCGCAGTCGCCCGTGACGTTGACGGTCGTGCGCATCATGTCGAGCAGGCGGTCGACGCCGAGGATGAGCGCGATGCCCTCGACCGGCAGCCCGACCTGGCCGAGCACCATCGCCAGCGTGACGAGGCCGACCGCGGGAATCGCCGCGGTGCCGACCGAGGCGAGCGTCGCCGTCAGCACGACCAGCAGGTAGTCGCCGAACGCGAGGTCTACGCCGTAGACGTTGGCGATGAAGACGGTCGCGACGCCCTGCATCATCGCCGTGCCGTCCATGTTGATCGTCGCGCCGAGCGGCACCGTGAACGCACCGATGCTGTTCGGCACGCCCATCTTGTATTCGACCGTGCGCAGCGTGACCGGGATCGTCGCGCCGGAACTCGCGGTCGAGAAGGCGAACGCCGCCGGGTCGCGCATCTTCTTCAGAAAGGTGATCGGGTTGAGCGAGGCGAGCAGGCGCAGCAGCAGCGGGTAGCTCACGAACAGCTGGATCGCGAGCGCGGCCGTCAGCGTGAGGAAATAGGACGCCAGCGGCAACAGAACGTCGAGCCCCTGCGTCGCGAACGTGCGCGTGATCAGCGCGAAGACGCCGTAGGGCGCGAGCCGCATGATCCACTCGACCATGTGCATGATCACGGCGTCGAGATCGTTGAAGAGCTTGAGCACATGCGTGCCGCGTGCGCCCGACATCGTCACCGCGACGCCGAACAGCAGCGCGAAGACGATGATCTGCAGCATGTTGCCTTCGGCCATCGCGGCGATCGGGTTGGTCGGCACGAGGCCGATCAGCATTTCGGTCAGCGGCGGCGCCGGCTTGCCGCTGAAGCTCGCATCGGTCCTGCCGGCGTTGAATCCGCCGCCCGGCGCGACTGCTGCGGCGAGCGCGAGCGCGATCGTTACCGCGAGCGCCGTGGTCACGAGGTAGAGCGTCAGCGCCTTGGCGCCGACGCGACCGAGCGTGCGCAGGTCGGACAGCGCCGTGACGCCGACGACCAGCGACACGAAGACGAGCGGAACGACCATCATCTTGAGCGCAGCGACGAAGAGCGCGCCGACGACGCCGAGTATGCCGTCGAGCAGATAGAGCTGCGCCCAGGCCGGCGGGCCGAACTGATTCAGCGTGCTGCCCAGCGCGATGCCCGCCAGCATGGCGATCACGATGCGTCGGGTGAGCGTGGAGGTCGGGTTCGGGATCATGGCGCGCCTAGAGTCGGGCCCTGGAATTGTATCAGCGGCGCGGCGGCCGCCTCGCAGGGCGCGCGGCAACCGCTGGCCCTCCTGGCCGAGGCTCACCCCCCGACGCCCCCCCGCCCGATACTGCGGTCGGACCGCTCGCGCCCCATGTGAAGGCGCGTCGATCCGCACGGCCCTTGCAGCTGCGGACAGCCGATGCGAGTTCGCGTCCGCGGCGTCCGCAAATGCGGGTAAGATTTCCCGCTTTAATTTCCAGCCCTGTCGCGACCGAGCCAATGTCCCTGACCTCACGCCTTGCCGCCGTTTTTCTGCTGTTCGTCCCCCTCGCCGCCGCCGCCGCCGCAGCGGTCGTTCCCCCGCCCCCTGAACTCGCGGCCAAATCCTGGGTGTTGATGGATGCCGCGAGCGGCAGCGTCCTCGTCGATCATCGTGGACGCGAGCGCCTGCCGCCGGCGAGCCTGACCAAGCTCATGACCTCGCACGTCGCCGCGCTCGAACTCCAGCGCGGCCGCATCAAGGAGAACGACCTCGTCACGATCAGCGAAAAAGCCTGGCGCATGGGCGGCTCGAAAATGTTCGTCCGCGTCGGCAACCAGGTCGCGGTGCACGATCTGCTGCGCGGCATCATCGTGCAGTCGGGCAACGACGCGAGCATCGCGCTCGCCGAGCATCTGGCGGGCGGCGAGGATACCTTCGCCGCGCTCATGAATCAGGAAGCGAAGCGGCTGGGCCTCGCCGACACGCATTTCGTCAACGCCACGGGCTGGCCGGCCGAAGGCCATTACTCGAGCGCGCTCGACATGGCCAAGCTTGCGCGCGCGATCATCATCGAGGACCCCGCGCACTACGGCCTCTACGCCGAAAAGGAATTCGTCTGGAACGGTATCAAGCAGCCGAACCGCAATCTGCTGCTGTGGCGTGACCCGTCGGTCGACGGCCTGAAGACCGGCCACACCGAGGAAGCCGGTTATTGCCTCGTCGCGTCGAGCCAGCGCGACGGCCAGCGCATGATCGCCGCCGTGTTCGGCACGGAAAGCGAAGCCGCGCGCGCGACCGAAACCGCGAAACTGCTCGCCTACGGCTTCAACTTCTTCGACAGCAAGACCTTCTTCAAGAAAGGTCAGGCGGTGCAGACCGTCGAGGTGTGGAAAGGCGCCGCGCGCACGCTCAAGGCCGGGGTCGCGGCGGACTTCGCGGCGGTGCTGCCCAAGCGCACGAGCGGCGAATTCAAGACGCGCACCGTGGTGACGAGCGACCCGCTGGTCGCGCCCGTCAAGGCGGGCGCGCCGCTCGGGCGCGTCGAACTTGTCGGCGGCGACGGCAAGGTCGTCAAGCAGGCGCCGCTCGTCGCGCTGGAAACGGTCGAGGAGGGTGGCTTCTTCCGCCGGATCTGGGACAGCATCCGGCTGTTCTTCAAGGGGCTGTTCGGCTGAACCGGGTCAGTCGCCGCGGCCAGCCTCAGCGGCGCAGGTCGGCGCGTTGCTTGAGAAACGTGTCGCGGTCGATTTCGCCGCGCGCATAGCGGGCTTCGAGGAGGTCGAGCGCCGTCTGCGCAGACGGGCCGCGGCGGAACAGGGCATAGACGATCCCCGCGATCAGGGCGATGGGGATCAGCCAGACCAGCGCCATGCCCCAGCCCATTCCGTAATGTTCAAATCCCCACATTGATTTTCTCCGGTCGACGTCGGACGCGCGCGGTATCACCTCACGCGCACCGGCGCTTCCTGTGAACGACGCCGGCGTGTCTGTCCACGCCGGCGTCCCGCCTGCGGCGTCAGTTGCCGGGCGAGGCCGGGGCCGCCTGTGGCATGGCTGCGCCGCGCTGCATCATCATCTGCATCATGTCCATGCGTTTTTCCATCATCTCCATGCGCTTGGCCATCATGTCGTCGCGGCCGGCCATGCCGCCGCCCATCATGCCCATGCCCATTCCACCGCCCATCATGCCCATGCCGCCCGTCTGTCCGCCCTGCATCATCGGACAGCCCATCATCCCGCCGCCTGCCATGCCTGGTCCGCCGCCGGCCATGGCCTGACCGGCCATCATGTTTTCCTGCATGGTCTGCATGTGCGCCTGCATGAGTTTCTGCCGTTCCTGCGGGTCGCGGGATTTGGCCATCTGCTCCAACTGGCTTTGCATGCGCTTGGTATTGGCCTGCATCTTCCGGATCGTCTGATCGGCGGAAGGCGCCGCCGTCGCGTTCGCTGGGGTGTTCGCCGCCGGATGATGTGCGTCGTCGGCGAGAACGGGCTGGGTAGCGGTGGCGGCAAGCATCAGGGTGGCAAGCAGTGCGGTAATGCGCTTCATGGTACGACTCCTCCGTGGGTGGAAAAACGAACCGAGCCTTGGGCGGAAAGCGCCGAGGCACGTGACTACAGCGCGGGTATCACCGGCGTTCCCTTCAGTAGCGGCTGAAGGTGCGGGCAGACCCGTTCGGGTTCACGAGCAAGACCGCGTAGGGATCCTTGCGCGCGCCTTGTTCCATGCCGGGCGAACCGATCGGCATGCCCGGCACGGCGAGGCCGCGGGCGTGCGGCTTTTCCCGAAGCAGGCGCCTGATGTCGCGCGCGGGGACGTGCCCTTCGATTGCATAGCCGGCGAGTTCCGCGGTGTGGCACGAAGCGAATTCGGGCGGGATTCCCAGCCGGCGCTTGTGCTGGTCCAGGTCGGCGGTGTCGTGCCCCCGCACGGTGAAACCGTTGGCTTCGAGGTGGTCGATCCATTTGGCGCAGCACCCGCAGGTCGGGCTCTTGTAGACGTCGATGACCGGAGCGGGCGGGGCAGCCCATGCCGTCTGGGCCGTCGCGGCAAGGAGCGTCAAACGGACGAGCAGGCTTTTCATGAGGGGAGACCTTGGGCAGGTGATGGGGGGCAGTATGTAAGTCCGAGGTCTACGGCAATCTGACCTTGACGTTACATTTTTGTCATTTTGGCCGTTACCCTTCCGCGATCTCGGGCTCGACGAGCCTTGTAAGCAGGGCCAGCGAGTCCTGCCAGCCCAGGTAGCAGGCTTCCGCCGGGATCGCGTCGGGAATGCCTTCCTGCACGATGTCGAGCTCGGTGCCGCAGGACACCGCGCGCAGTGAGGCGGTCGTCGTCATCGTTCCCGACAACTGGGGGTCGTCGAATCTGTCCGTGTAGCGGATTCGTTCGCCCGCGAGGAGTTCGAGATATTCGCCGCCGAAGGCGTGGCTGTGGCCGGTCGAAAAATTCGTGAAAGACATCCTGAACCGGCCGCCGACCCGCGCATCCAACTCATGAACCCGGCAGGTGTAGCCATCGGGCGGAAGCCACTTCGCCAGCGCGTCGGCGTCGAGGAAGGCGCGGTAGACCCGCCCCGGCGGCGCCCGCAATACGCGATGAAGACGTACGGTAGAGGTCGGCATTCGGCGGTCTCCTTGGCTTTCCGGTCGGCGGGGAACGCGATCCCGGGTATCGCCCTGCGCAGCGCGCCTGCGATATGTCTCGTCACTATAGCGGCTGGTGGGCGGGCTGCTGAAAAACGCGGCGACGCCGACGGGCAAAAACGAAAAGGGGCCGCGTATGTCGGGCCCCTTTCGCTTCAATGGACGCGAAATCGCACCTTTGCCGTGTGACGGCCTTATTTCTTCGCGGTGCGGCGGAGGCGATTCAGCAAACGCCGCGCGAGTTCGCCGAAGAGTTCGGTCTGCGTCGGGTGCGGGAAGATCGCCTTCGCGACCTGAGTCAGCGTCATCTCGCCTGCGACCATCATCACGCCGGTGCCGATCAGCGTGTCGGTGTGGTCGGCCAGATAATGCACGCCGATGATGCGGCCGGTCGTCTTGTCGGCGACGAGCTTGATCATGCCCTCGGTCTCGCCGGTGATCATCGCCTTGGCGTCGATACTCATCGGCATCTTCGCTTCGACCGCGTCGATGCCCTTGGCCTTGGCCTGTGCGACCGAGAGGCCCACGAAGCCGGCCTGCGGGCGCGAGAAGGTCACGCCGCAATCACGGTCCTGGTCGTACTCGCTGGCGTGGCCGAGCAGGTTCGATGCGGCGACGCGGCCCTGCGTCGCGGCGGTGTGTGCGAGCATGTAGCCGCCGATGACGTCGCCGACGGCGTAGATGTTCGGCGTGCTCGTGCAGCAGCGGGCGTCGACCTTGATCGCCGCGCCGTCGAGCGCGACGCCGACCTTGTCGAGGTTGAGCCGGCTGGTGTCGGGACGCTTGCCGGTCGCCATCAACACGACGTCGCAGTCGAAGGTCGATTCGGCGCCTTCCTTGTCGGCGTAGCGCAACGTCATCTTGCCGGGCTTGCCGCCGACTTCCCTGATGTCGGCGCTGGTCACGACCGTGATTTCCTTCTCCAGCGAGGCGATCAGGACCTTGCCGATCTCCTCCTCGATTTCGGCGAGGATGCGGTCGTGGCGCTCGAGCATCAGCACCTCGGTGCCGAAGTCACGGAAGATCTGCGCCATCTCGACGCCGATCACGCCGCCGCCGACGATGCCGAGCTTCTTCGGCGGGTTGGCGAGGTTCCAGATCGTGTCGGAGGTGACGACGCCGCCGGTCGCCAGGTTCTCGCGCGCGCCGGGGATCGGCGGAACGAAAGCCGGCGCGCCGGTCGCGATGACTGCGGCGCCGAAGCTGACCGTGTACGCCTCGCCTTCGGGCGGAGTGATTTTCAGCGTGTGGGCGTCGACGAATTCGCCGTAGCCTTCGCGCACGTCGATCTTCATGCCCTTGTCGGCCTTGAGCGCCATTTCGCCGCGGCTGGTCTGCACCCAGCGGCGGTGCTTCTCGACCTGCGCCCAGTTGAGCTTGGGGTTCGCCGTGCCGTCGACGCCCATCTCGGCGTCGTGCGCGCGGTTGCGGATGTTGTCCGCCGCGGCGCGCCACGCCTTCGACGGGATGCAGCCGCGCCACAGGCATTCGCCGCCGGGGAAGGGCTCGTTGTTGACCATCATCACCTTGACGCCGTGGTCGGCGAGGTCGCGCGCGCAGTCTTCGCCGCCGGGGCCGCCGCCGACGACGACGACCTGGACGTCCCAGTTGCCTTCGGGGATGGGTGAGACCGGTGCGCTCGTGGTGGCGGCAGCGCCGGCCGTTTCCGCGGCCGTGCCGCCGGAAAGCCAGGCGTCCGGCGCTTCGATCGTCTGCTTGAGCGTCGTGAGATAGAGCGCGACGTCCGCGCCGTTCAGCACGCGGTGGTCGCCCGTGATCGTGAACGGCGTGCCCTGCGGGCCGTTGGCCGCGATCGCGAGGATCGCCGAAATGCCCGGCGTCGGAATTGCGGTGAAGTGGGACACGCCGAGCATGCCCATATTGGAGATCGTGAAGGTCGGATTGGAATACTCGGGCGGGGCGAGCTTCCTGACCCGCGCGCGCTCGACGAGTCCGGTCCAGTCCCCCTGGAGGGCCTCGAGCGACTTTTTCTCGACGCCGTGCAGGATCGGCACGACGAGGCCGCCGTCGTTCGACATCACAGCGACGCCGAAGTCGTGATTCGCACGCTCGACGAGTTTGTCGACCGGCTGGTAGGCCCAGTTCATGCGCGGGAACTTCGCCATCGCGACCGAGCAGGCCTTCGCGATCGCCACCGTCACCGAGACCTTCTTCGCCTTGGTGGCGGCGGTCAGCGCGGCGGTGTCGATGTTCACCGTGACATTGAACGTCGGCAGCGTCAGCGAGGCGGTCATCGCGTGGCTGACAGCCTTTTCCATCGACGTCATCGGGCGACCCTGGCCCGGCACGTCGACCTGCGGCAGCGCGTGGGCGACTTCCTGCATCGACGGCCGCGCACGCGCGACGTCGGCGGCGACGAGGACCCCCGAGGGTCCCGAGCCGGCAAGACCCGTGAGGTTCACCCCGAGCTGGGCGGCGACCTTGCGTGCGTACGGGCTTGCCTGGCGGCCCTGCGGGCGCGGTACGGGCACCGCGTTACCGGCTGCGGCGACCTGTGAAGGCGCAGTCTTCGGAATCGGCAAATGCGCCGGCTTGTCAGCCGCGGGCGGGGCGACCTTGTGCGTGTCCTTGACCTTGTGGTCGGCGGAAATGGTCACGCCCGTGTCGTTCGCCTTGGCGGCGTCGTCGACGATGAAGGCCATCGGGTGGCCGACCTCGACGACGCTGCCGATGTCGGCGATCGGCCCCGACAGGAAGCCCTCCTGGAACACCTCGACGTCCATGATCGCCTTGTCGGTCTCGACCGTGGCGACGATGTCGCCGCGCTTGATGGCTTCGCCGGGCTGCTTTTCCCAGGTCACGACGACGCCTTCGGTCATCGTGTCGGAAAGCTGCGGCATGACGATCGGCGTGCCCGCATGGTGCGGGATCATTTCCGTCTGCGCCTGCTCCGCCACGACTTCGTCGGCCGCGATCGCGACGTCCCCGGCCGTGTCGGTGATGTAGCCGAGCGCCGCCCCGACCGCGATCGTCGCGCCGACGTCGGCGAGCGGGCCGGCCAGATAGCCGGCCTTGAACACCTCGACGTCCATGATCGCCTTGTCGGTCTCGACCGTCGCGACGATGTCGCCGCGCTCGACGCGGTCCCCCGGCTGCTTTTCCCAGGTGACGACGACGCCCTCGGTCATGGTGTCCGAGAGCTGCGGCATGGTGATGGCGTAGTGGTTCATAAGATTCAGGGTCAGGATTCAGGGTTCAGGGAGCTTGGCGCAAGCTTTGCGGTTAGCGCGCTACGCAGGCCGTGCAGCATCCTTCCGAGTTCATTGGTTTGTTCGAGCATTGTTCGCAAGTCGTCCGTTGGGACGGCACCGAGGCGGTGCACGAGTTCGATCTGCGTCTCCGCTTCGGCGAGTGATCCTTGCGCGATGCCGACGAAGCGCAGGTAATCGCGCGTGGTGCTGCGGGCGTGGCCTTCGGCAAGATTCGAAGGAATCGAGACCGCCGCGCGTCGCAACTGGCCGGTAAGTCCGTACGTCTCATGACTGGGAAAAGGGCCCGTGATTCGGTACACGCTTTCGGCGAGTTCCATTGCCGACTGCCAGACCTTGAGGTCACGGTAGTTTTGCATCCCTGACCCCTGAATCCCGACCCCTGACCCCTGCGCGCGTCAGGCGCGCCCGAACATCTTCAGGACCGCCTTCACGACGTCTTCGTGATCCGGGATCGCTGCTTTTTCCAGCGTGTGGTTGTACGGTTGCGGCACCAGCGCCGAGTGCACGCGCACCGGCGCGGCGTCGAGCTCGAAGAAGCACTCCTCGTTGATGATCGCGATCACTTCGGAGCCGACGCCGACCGGCGCTTCGTCTTCCTCGACGACGACGGCACGATGCGTCTTCGTGACCGAAGCCTTGATGCCGGCGCGATCGAGGGGGGCGAGCGAATAAAGGTCGACGACCTCGGCCGAGATGCCGTACTGCTTGTCGAGGATTTCGGCGGCTTTCAGGCACCAGTGCACAGAAATGTTATAGCCGAAGAGCGTGACGTCGGTGCCGGCGCGTGCGACTTCCGACCCTTCGAGCGGGTGGAAGTATTCGCCGTCCGGGACTTCGCCCTTCATGTTGTACATGAGTTCGTGTTCGTTGATGAACACCGGGTCGTCGCAGCGGATCGCCGACTTCAGCAGGCCGTAGGCCTGCTTCGGGTTCGACGGCGTGACGACACGCAGGCCGGCGATGCCCATGAACACCTTCTCCATGCGCGCGGAGTGCTGCGCGCCGAGTTGGTGGGCGGCGCCGCCCGCCGAACGGAACACGCACGGGGCCGTCAGCTGGCCGCCCGACATGTAACGCACCTTGGCGGCGGAGTTGAACATCTGGTCCATCGCGAGCCAGGCGAAGTTGACCGACATGATCTCGACGATGGGCCGCACGCCGAGGAAGGAAGCGCCGACCGCGAGACCCGTGAAGCCGCCCTCGGAAATCGGTGTGTCCATCACGCGCAACGGGCCGTATTTTTCGTACAGGCCCTTGGTCGCCTTGTAGGTGCCGCCGGCGACGCCGATGTCCTCGCCCAGGCAGATGACCAGGGGGTCGCGCGCCATTTCTTCGTCGTGGGCGCGCTGGATCGCCTCCCAGTACATGATGTTTGCCATGCTGTTTATTCCTTCTGATTCAGTGTCGCGTGAACGCGGCGCCGGCCTCAGGCGGCCTTGCCGGTGAGCCAGGGCAGCTGGCTCTCGCGATCGGCGAGTACGTATTTCTCGAGTTCGTCGACGCTCGGCTCGGGCGAGGCTTCGGCGAACTTGATGACCTCGTTCTCGATGTAGGCGTCGGTTTCCTTCTCGAGCGCCTCGAATTCGGCCATCGTCGTCGCGCCTTCCTTGATCAGGCGGTCGCGCAGGATGAAGATCGGGTCGCGCTGCTTCCACAGTTCTTCTTCCTCGCGCGTGCGATAGCCGCGTGAGTCGGACATCGAGTGGCCGCGATAGCGGTAGGTCATCAGTTCGAGGAAGAACGGGCCGTTGCCCGCGCGCACGTGATCGACGGCCTTGCGTGCGTGCTCGTAGACGACCTCGATGTCCTGGCCGTCGCATTCGTCGGCGGGAATGTTGTAGGCCGCGACGCGCTTGTGCTGGTGCACGACGGCGGTCGAGCGCTCGATCGAGGTGCCGATGCCGTAGAGGTTGTTCTCGCAGACGAACAGCACCGGCAGCTTCCACAGCGCGGCCATGTTCATGGTCTCGTGGAAGGTGCCCTGGTTGTTGGCCGCGTCACCGAGGAAGCAGATCGCGATCTCGTCGCCGCCCTTCAGCTGGATCGCCTTGGCGATGCCGGCGGCGAGCGGGAAGGGACCGCCGACCAGCGCGTAGCCGCCCATGAAACGCTTGCCCGCGTCGAAGATGTGCATCGAGCCGCCGCGGCCCTTGGATGAGCCGGTTTCCTTGCCGTACAGCTCGGCCATGACTTCCTTCGGATCGGCGCCGCACTTGATCGCGTGCACGTGATCGCGGTAGCCGGTGATCACGTAGTCGTGCCCGGGGCGCGCGGCTTCCATGACGCCGTTGCAGCACGCTTCCTGACCCGGGTAGAGGTGCAGGAAACCGCCGATCTTGCGTTCGATATAAGCCTGATAACAGCGCTCTTCAAAACGGCGGTGCAACACCATTTCGCGCAGCACACGTTTCTTGTCTTCAATCTTCATTCGGTTACCCTTGTCGGACGGGCTCGGAAAAAGCGCCGGGAAAATGCAAACGCGCAATTATCCGAGAAACCCCGTCGACCATCAAGAAAACGCCTCTCCCAAGGATTGCCTATGCTGCCCAAGCTTTCTCAAAACCGGCAGGAAATCAGCGCCACGACGCTCGAAGGCGCCAGCCATGTGTTGGTGCTGCTGCCGCTGACGAAGAATCTGCCCGATGTGGCCGGAAACGCCGCGCTCAAGGCGGTGATGAAGCGGCGGAATATCAAGGTCGACGCGCTCGCGAAGTCGCCGGTCGCCGTCCAGTTGCCCGGCGGCACGCTCGCGGTCTACGCGATGCTGAAGTCCGCCGCGAACACATTCGACACGCACGAGCAGCTGCGCAAGGCGCTCGCCCTGCTGCTCGGCGAGCATCCGAAGATCGTCACGCTCGCGGTCTTCGGCGACGCCGCGTTCCGGGGGCGGATCGCCGAAGCAGCGGTCTACACGACCTGGGTCAATGCCGTGCCGCTGCCCTCGCGCAAATCGAAGAGCGATCCGGCGCTCAAGGCGATCGAGCTCTTCGGCTACAAATCGGCCGATGGCTTCAGCCGCGCGCAGGCGCTCGCCGAAGGCAACACGCTCACCCGCAGCCTGACCGTGCAAGGCCCCGACGAACTCACGCCCGGGGTGTATCGCAAGCGCATCAAGGCGCTTGCCAAGGAATACGGGTGGACCGTCGAGGAATACGGTTTCGACAAACTGAAGGCCATGGGCGCCGGCGCGTTCTGCGCGGTCGCCCAGGGCTCGCCGGCGAAGGACGCGGCGATCGTGCGCGTGAGCTACAAGGGAACGGGCGCGAAGGGCAGGGGCAGGAAGATCGCCTTCGTCGGCAAGGGCATCTGCTTCGACACCGGCGGCCACAACCTCAAGCCGGCCAAGTACATGCAGGGCATGCACGAGGACATGAACGGTTCGGCGGTCGTGCTCGGCATTCTCGCCGCGGCGTCACGGATGAAGCTGCCGGTGGCACTGGAGGGCTGGGTCGCGCTCGCCGAGAACCACATCAGCCCGCAGGCCTACCGCCAGAACGAGGTCGTCACGGCGCTCAACGGCACCTCGATCGAAGTCGTCCACACCGACGCCGAAGGCCGCATGGTGCTCGCCGACACACTGACCCTCGCCGCGCGCGGCAAGCCCGAGCTCATCGCCGATTTCGCCACCCTGACCGGCTCGATGCACTACGCCCTCGGCAGCCGCATGTCGGGTGTGTTCGCGTCCTCCGACGCGCTCGCGCAGGCGGCCACCCGCGCGGCGGCCGCGAGCGGCGAACGCATCGTCGTCTTTCCGCATCCCGAGGATTACGACAGCGCGCTCGACTCGACCGTCGCCGACGTCAAGCAGTGCACGATGGAAGGCGAGGCCGATCACATCCTCGCCGCGCGTCTGCTCTCGCGCTTCGTCGGCGAGACACCGTGGTTGCACATGGACTTGTCGGCGCACAGCTGCAAGGGCGGGCTCGGTGCCGTCATGAGTGACGCCAACGGCTTCGGCGTCGCTTGGGCGCTCGCCTTGCTGGACGGCCTGAAGGGCTGAGCGCTTTTCCCGGTCGGCGCTACGGCGCGTGCGTCACGTCACCGGCCCAGCTCAACGCGGCCGACACGGTGGGAAAGCCGACGGTGCTGGTGAGGAGGACGATGGCGTGGTAGACCTCGTCGGCGCTCGCACCGCTTTCCATCGCTCGCCTGATATGGCTGTGCACCGCGCCCTCGGAGCGGATCGCGACGGCCGCGGCGAGCTGAATCAGGTTCGCCGTTTTTTCGTCGAGCGGCCCCTGTTGCCTGAGCGCCGTGCCGAGATCCTCGACTGCGTTGATGAAGGCCTGGTGGGTTTTTTTCTCGAACAGATAATGCTCGGGAAGCTTTTGCCGGGACATGGGGTTCCTCCGGATCTGGCGCCTGGAAACATTCACTTTAGGCAAGCCCGCGGGCGATGACGATCGATCCCCTTTACGCTGACGACTGTCTGCTCGTGTTCGACAAGCCGAGCGGCCTGCTCGCGGTGCCCGGGCGCGGCCCCGACAAGCAGGATTGCCTCGCGGCGCGCGCGCAGGCCTGTTACCCGGACGCCCTCGTCGTGCATCGCCTGGACATGGCGACCTCCGGCCTGATGGTCATGGCGCGCGGCACGTACGCCCAGCGTGCATTGAGCAGGGCGTTCGCCGCGCGCGAGGTCGAGAAGCGTTACGTCGCGGTCGTCGCCGGGCATCCCGCCGCGCCGCAAGGAGCCTGGGGCACGATAGACCTGCCGCTCGTCGTCGACTGGCCCAACCGACCGCTGCGCATCGTCGACGCGGTGCGCGGCAAACCGAGCGTGACGCGCTGGCGCGTGCTCGGGCCTGCCGGTGCGGACGGGACGCGTGTCGAACTCGAGCCCGTGACCGGGCGCTCGCACCAGTTGCGCGTGCATCTGCGCGAAATCGGCCACCCCATCCTCGGCGACGCGCTCTACGCACCGCCCGCAGTGCAGGCGCAGGCCTCGCGGCTGCTCCTGCATGCCCGCTCGCTCGGCCTCGCTCACCCGGCGACCGGGGAATGGATGCGGTTCGAGGCGCCGCAGCCCTTCTGACGCGCGCCGCGCATCGTCTTTCAGTCGATCACGCCGCAGGCGACACGCGCACCGCCGCCGCCGAGCGCGGCGGGATGGTCGGCGTGGTTGTCGCCGCCCGCGTGAACCATGAGCGAGCGGCCGCGTAGATCGCTCATCTTCAGCCGCGGTGCGAGCACAGGCTGGCTGGTGTCGCCGTTCGCGTCGACGAAAAGCGGCGGCAGGTCGCCGAGGTGACCGTCGCCCCAGGGCGTGCCGTGGCGGCCGGTCTTCGCGGGGTCGTAGTGACCACCGGCTGCGAGCGCCGCGACCTTCTTGCCGTCTTTTTCCTGCGCCTCGCAGCTCGGCTTCTCGTGAACGTGGAACCCGTGTACGCCGGGCGAGAGCCCTTTGAGCGCCGGCGTGAAGACCAGGCCATAACGCGATTCGCTGATCGTCACCGAACCGACCGACGTCCCCTTGCCCGCGGCGTCGACGCTGTCCATCGCGACGGTCTTGTCGGCGGCGCCCGCCGCGAACGGAACGAAACACAGCGCCAGCGCGCACATCTTCGACCTGATTGTCATGTCTTCTCCTTGTTGATGGGTTACAGGCTGCCGGTCGGCAACCGGGCCGCCGGCCTTCTCAAAGCGTAGGCGAAGCCGCCGGCGTGGCAAGCGCGCCGGGTCGATGTGCGCCCGGCCGGACTGTCACGCGTCACGAGGCTGTCACGCGGCGAGGCTACAGTGCGCCCGCTGGGGCGACTGCGCCTCGATGCATCGAGGGAGAACCATGACGCTCGTCAACATGAAAATCGGCACGCGGCTCGGCACCGGCTTCGGCGCGGTGCTGCTGCTCACGCTCGCGGTTGCGGGCCTCGGTCTCGCGTACCTGTCGCAGATCCAGCGGCACGTCGACGACGTAGCCGGCAGCCGCATGGGCAAGATCAAACTGGTCAATGGCATGCGGGACGCGATGCAGAGCGGCGCGGTCGCCGTGCGCAATCTCGTTCTGCTCACCGACGAGGGCGCGATGGCGGAGGAAGCGCAACGCTTCCTCGCGCACCGGGCGCGCTACGCCGACGCCGCGGCGAAACTCGCCACCGCGGTCAGGAGTCCGGCGGAAACGTCGGTGTACGACAAGATCGCGGCTGCCCGCGCGCGAACCGAGCCTGCGCTCGACAAGGTCCGCGAGTTCGCGATGGGCAACCCGCTCGAGGCCACGCGTGTGCTCGTCGAGGAGGTGCGCCCGCTGCAGCAGCAATGGCTCGCCGCGCTCGAGGAGATGGCGGCGCTGCAGGAGCGCGGGGCTGCCGTGGCCATGGTCGACGCGGCCGACGCCTACGCGAACGCGTTTTCGATCCTGCTCGTGCTGTCCCTTGGCGCTGTCGTCACCGGCGCTGGCGTCGCCTGGCGGATCACGCGCTCGGTCACCGAACCGGTGCGGAAAGCCGTCGCGCTCGCGCGCTCGGTGGCTGGCGGCGACCTGACCGCGCGCGGCGAAAGCCGTGCGGACGACGAATTCGGTCAGTTGCAGCGCGCGCTCACCGGCATGACCGCGAGTCTGGCGGGAATCGTCGCGGAAGTGCGCCACACGACCGACACCATCGCCGTCGCCTCGCGCGAAATCGCCTCCGGCAACGCCGACCTCTCGTCTCGCACCGAATCGCAGGCCTCGAGCCTCGAAGAGACCGCGAGCTCGATGGAAGAACTGACCAGCACCGTACGGCAGAACGCCGAGAACGCCCGCCAGGCCAACCAGCTCGTCGTCTCCACCGCCGACGTCGCCGTCAAGGGTGGCGAAGTCGTCGGCCAGGTCGTCGACACCATGGCCTCCATCAAGGACAGCTCGCGGAAGATCTCCGACATCATCGGCGTCATCGACGGCATCGCCTTCCAGACCAACATCCTTGCGCTCAACGCCGCCGTCGAAGCGGCGCGTGCCGGCGAGCAGGGCAGGGGCTTCGCCGTCGTCGCCAGCGAAGTCAGGAATCTTGCCCAGCGCAGCGCCGGTGCCGCCAAGGAAATCAAGTCCCTGATCGAAGACTCCGTCGGCAAGGTCGACGCCGGCAGCAAGCTCGTCGACGAAGCCGGCAAGACCATGGACGAGATCGTCAGCTCGGTCAAACGCGTCACCGACATCATGAGCGAGATCGCCGCCGCGAGCCAGGAGCAGAGCGCCGGGATCGAGCAGGTCAACCAGGCCGTCGGCCAGATGGACGAGATGACCCAGCAGAATGCCGCGCTCGTCGAAGAGGCAGCCGCTGCGGCCGAGAGCCTGCAGGAGCAGGCGGCGAAGCTCGCCGACGCGGTCAGCGTGTTCAAGCTCGATGGCGGCGATGGCGAGCGGCTCGGCGTGGCGGCCCCGGTCGCTCGGGCTTCGGTCCGACGCGCCACATCCCTACAGGTGGCCAAGGCCCGCGCGCCCAGGCTCGCGCTCGTCGCCCGCTGAAGGCGCGACCGCTGTAAATCTCCGGGCCGCTGCACGCGGCGGCGAGGTCTCAGCGCGGCTTCAGCGTCGCCGCCCGTGGAACGACGAGCCTGACGTAGTCGAGCGCTTCGTAGTTGCGGATCTGCGCCGGACCTTCGGGCGCGACGTCGACGTAGGCCGGAAAATCCTCCGCGCCGAGACCGCGCGTCCCAGCGTAGGTCTCGCAGACGTGTACCGGAATCCCGTCGTCGCGGCTCAGGCTTTCGGCGAGTTGATGGATCGCCGGGTTCGTTCCGCGCGCGCCATCCTTCAGCGCGAACATTTCCTGACCGTGCGTGACTAGCGCCATCGGCAGCGCCGGAAAGCGCGCCTTCAGGCGCCTCGCCGCCTGCTTCACCCAGGGGAGCGCGTATTCCAGGGCGCGCGGATCGCGGTCGACGACTTCGAACACGACGCCTGCCGGTGCGTTCGGCTGGGCCAGCAGCCCTTCGAGCGTCGCGGCAGGCGTCGCGTGACTGAGCAGGAGGAGGGCGACGCCGGCAGCGAGCATGCGGGCGAGCGAACGCAGTTGCGGCGCGGATCGGAGGGCTCGGGGAGTCATGGGGAAGCTCGGCATCGGGTGACGGTCTCGGGTTGCCGCTACCGGCCTGCCAGGTAGCGCGGGAAGGCGTTCTTGTCGAGCAGGATTTCGATGAGGTTGATCCCGCCGATGAGGTCGGCGTCGGCGAAGACGGCGTCGAGTTCGGCTTCGTTGGCGACGCGATAGTGCGCGACGCCGAAGGAGCGGGCGAGCAGGGCGAAGTCGGGATTGGTGAAATCGCAGTCGATGTAGCGCTCACCGTAGAGCTGGAACTGGTTCTTGCGGATCAGCGAGAGCGTGCCGTTGTTGATCACGACGACGTTGAGCGGGATGCCGTAGTTCACCGCCGTCATCATTTCCATGCAGCACATCTGAAAGCCGCCGTCGCCGAGGATCGCGAAGGCCGGGCTGTCCTTGGCGTGGCAGCGCGCCCCGATTGCGGCAGGCAGCGCGTGACCGAGCGACGAGATGCCGGTGTTGGGGAAATAGCGGTTGCGGTCCGACACGTCGAAGTAGCTCTGGGCGAAGACGATGTTGTCGTCGAACACGAGCGCTTCGCGTGGAAACCGCTTCGCGAGCAGGTGGAAGAAGTGGCGGATCAGCTGAAACCCTTCGTTCTCGGGCGCGGCCTCCTGCGTCGGTCGCTTGAGTCCGGCCCGATGACGCGCGAGACGTTCGGTCTTCTTCGGCGCGGCGCCGCTCGTTGCGAGTGCGGCGAGCAGGTCTTCGACGACGGCACGGATATCGCCGCACACCGCGACATCGGGCTGGAAGACGCGTCCGAGCTGCGCGGGGTCGCGGTCGACCTGGGCGATCTTCTTGCGGGCCAGGAGTTCCGCGTCCCACAGATAGCTCGTGCGTTCGTTGAAGCTCGCGCCCAGAAAGACGAGCAGGTCGGCGTGCTCGGCGAGGTAGCGGTAGGCGTCGCCGTTGGACGTCACGCCGAGGCAGCCGAGCGACAGGTCGGAACCTTCGGTGACGACGCCCTTGGCCTTGAGACTGCTCGTCACCGGGATGCGGAATTTTTCCGACAGCGTGCCGACGAGTTCGCGCGCGCCGGCGGCGATGCAGCCGTATCCCGCGACGATGACGGGCGCCCGGGCGTCGGCGATGAGCGCGGCGAGTTCGCTCACCGCGGCGGTGTGGCGCGTGACTTCGGCGCGCGGGAAGTGAACCTGCTCGAGCGCGCCGGCGTCGACCGATTCCTTCTGCACGTTGTAGGGGATCGACAACAGCACCGGTCCGGGCTCGCGGCCGAGCAGGGCCTGGGTCGCCTGGTTGAGCGCCTGGCCGAGATAGTCGGTGCGCTCGATGCGCTTGTGGTAGCGCGTGATGCTCGCGAAGAGCGCGCCCTGATCGATCGCGCCGCCTTCTCCCGAGCTTTCCTGCAGGCCGCCGCGGCCGAAGATGTAGGTCGACGTCTCGCCGGTGATCGCGAGCACGGGCAGCCGCTCGGCGTAGGCGTTGGCGATGCCGGTGATGAGATTGGTCGCGCCGGGTCCGGAGGTCGCGATGCAGGCCGAGGGGCGGCGCGCGACCCGCGCCTCGCCGCCGGCCATGAAGGCCGCACCCTGCTCGTGCTTGACGAGCACGGTGCGCAGCGAGGCGTCGCGCAGGCGGTCGTAGATCGGCAGGATGTGCGCACCGGGCATGCCGAAGACGTGACCGATGCCGAGGCGTTCGAGGTAACGGACGATCAGTTCGCTGACGGAAATGTTCATGAGTCTTGTCGTGCGCTGTCGCAGCGCGCGTCTGCTGGGACGGCCTCCGGATTGGAGCACAAGCGGCGGCTTAGGAAAACCTCGGCGTGGCGCAAGACCGCGCGCGGGGAAAGGTCTTGTTCACCCCGCCGACAGCCGAGGGCGAGCAGGCGGCATCGGTAGCGGGGCTTCAGCGATCGCGCCCGTCGTCGCCGGGAAGCTTGAGCCGCCGCTCGAGCCGGCGGAGAACGGCGAGGACGAACCAGATCAGGATCACGCTGAGGACCGCCAGGCCCAGCAGGCCGAGGCCGACGGCGACGCCGACCGCGGCCGTCGCCCAGATGCCGGCGGCGGTCGTCAGGCCGTAGATCTCGCGCTCCTGGCCGACCTTGAGGATTGCGCCCGCGCCGATGAAGCCGATGCCGGCGGCAAGCCCCTGGATCACCCGCGATTCGCCCTCCGGGCCCATGCCCGATTCGACCGCCGCGATGACGAACAAGGCCGTGCCCATCGCGACGAGGATGTGCGTGCGCAAGCCCGCCGGCTTGCCGTGTTGCTCGCGTTGCAGGCCGATCACCGCACCGAGCAGCATTGCCACGCTCAGCCGCGCAAGCAGGCGGACGATCTGCGACGCGTCGGGAAATCCCGCAGCGAGCTCGTCGAGAAGGATTTCCATGCGACGCGCCGCCGCGACCGGCTCAGACGTGGGCGAGCTGCTGCTCGATTTCGAGGAAGGTGTCGGCGACTTCGGTCGTCTCGACGGTCACGCCGAGCTGCTTGCACAGCTGCGACAGCGAGAGCAGGCCGCGCACCATCTGCCGGCCCTCGGTGTGCTCGATCACGAGCGCGTGCTGGCGCCCGCGGGCCTTGAGCGTCTCGAGCACATGGCCGACGCGTGCGTGGGCGATGTCGTCGAAGTCGACCGCCTCGAGCCGGTCGACCGGGGTCATGATGTCGGCGACGAGCACTTCGTCCCGGCGGATGCCGCGGCTTTGCACGATCTTCAGCGGCTTCTCGCCCTGGATGTCGGTGCTCGTGATGAGCCCGGCGACGCGGTCGAGCGTGTCCATCACGAAGAGCAGGCGCACCTTGCGGCGGATCATCCGCTCTTCGGCCTGGGTAATCGTGTCGCCGGGCGTCGCGATGAAGGCGGTCAGGCGGCGGAAATCGGTCATCACGTCGAGGGCCGGATTTTCGAGCCCGACACGCTCGGGAAGGATGCAGGCCGGGCGCAGCAGGCCGGCGTTCTGGTCGAGGCTGCGGGCGGGCAGTCGGGTATAGGTCATGAATCGTCTCCTCGTTCGGTTTTCTTGGGTTCCGACACCCGCGGCGTGCAGGGTCGAGACCATCGTGTTCCTCGTCCCGGGACCTGTCCATTCAAGTTTTTTTTTCGCAACATAAATAGTTCTTGTTGGATATCAGGTCATGCCGGGCCTAAAGCGAATCGCTAGCCGATCTGGGCGAGCAGCGCCTGGTAAGAGGTTTCGAACTGCTTCACCCCCGCGTCCTGCAGGCGCGCCGCGACCGCATCGAGGTCGACGCCGAGGCGCGCGAACTCGGCGAGTTGGGCGCTCGCCTCGTCGACCGCCTGCTCGAGCTGGGGAACGGGCTGGCCGTGGTCGCGTAGCGCGGCGAGCGTCTTGTCGGGCAGCGTGTTGATCGTTTCCCGGCCGATCAGCGGCTCGACGTAAAGCAGGTCGTGGTAATCCGGGTTCTTGACCCCGGTGCTGGCCCATAGCAGGAATTGCGGGCGCGCGCCCCTCGCGGCGAGGGCGGTGAACGCGGGGCCGCGGAAGGTTTCGAGGTAGGCCTGGTAGGCGAGCTTCGCCATCGCCACCGCGGCCTTGCCGCGCAGCGACAGCGATTCCTGCGTGCCGATCCCCGCAAGTTCGGCGTCGACCGCAGTGTCGACACGCGACAGGAACAGGCTTGCGACAGCCTTGGCGCGGCGCAGGTCGGCGCCTGATGCAGCGCGCTTGCCGAGGCCGCGGACGTAGGCATCGAACACGGCCTGCGCCTGAGCTATAGAAAACAGCAGCGTCACGTTGACGTTGATGCCGAGCTGGGTCAGCGTCTCGAAGGCGTCGACGCCTTCGGGCGTGCCGGGTACCTTGACCAGCAGGTTGGGACGGTCCACGAGCGACCACAGGCGACGCGCCTCGTCGACCGTGCCTGATGTGTCGTACGCCAGGCGCGGCGCGACTTCGAGGCTCACGTAGCCGTCATTGCCGGCGCTGCGCTCGAACAGCGGCAACAGCAGGTCGCACGCGTCGCGGATGTCAGGGATGACGAGCGCCTCGTAGCGCCGTTCGACGTCCGCCTCCTCGCGCCTCAGGCGTGCAAGGTCATCGGCGTAGTGGGGACTGGTGGCCAGCGCGTTCTGGAAGATCGAGGGATTCGACGTCACCCCCGACACGCCGTCCTCGGCGATCATTTTCGCGAGCGCGCCGTCGCGCAGCAGGTCGCGTGACAGGTTGTCGAGCCACAGGCTCTGACCGAGTCTGGAAACGTCTTTCGTGATGTTCATGACGGATTCTCGGGTGCATGGGCATACTCAGAATAGAACACGCAGTCGGGCCAAGGTTCCGCCTACCGCCTCGCGCGGCGGCCCGGCCACGGCCTGCGCCTGTGCTAGACTCCGCCGCATTCCCAAGGTTTTTTCGCGGCTCATTCCATGTCTGGCAGCACCCTCGGCAAACTGTTCTGCGTGACCGTATTCGGCGAGTCGCACGGCCCCGCGATCGGCTGCGTCGTCGACGGCTGCCCGCCCGGCATGACGCTGGGCGAATCCGACATCCAGCACGATCTCGACCGGCGCAAGCCCGGCACCTCCCGCCACGTCACGCAACGTCGCGAATCCGACACGGCCGAGATTCTTTCCGGCGTCTACGAAGGCAGGACCACCGGCACGCCGATCGCGCTGCTGATCCGCAACGAGGACCAGCGCAGCAAGGACTACGGAAACATTGCCGCGACCTTCCGGCCGGGGCACGCCGACTATACCTATACGCAGAAATACGGCTTTCGCGACCCGCGGGGAGGCGGCCGTTCGTCTGCGCGGCTGACTGCGCCGATCGTCGGCGCCGGCGCCATCGCGAAGAAGTGGCTGAAGGAAAAATACGGCATCGTGATCCGCGGCTACATGAGCGCGCTCGGCCCGCTCGACATTCCCTTCGAATCCTGGGATGAAGTCGACAACAACGCCTTCTTCTCGCCCAACGCCGCGATCGTGCCCGAACTCGAGCAATACATGGACGCGCTGAGAAAATCCGGCGACTCGGTCGGTGCGCGCGTCAGCGTCGTCGCCGAGAACGTGCCGCCCGGCTGGGGCGAGCCGCTGTACGACAAGCTCGACGCCGACCTCGCCCACGCGCTGATGGGCCTGAACGCCGTCAAGGGCGTCGAGATCGGCGACGGCATGCAGGCCGCGCGACAGCTCGGCACCGAGCATCGCGACGAGATCACCCCCGCGGGATTTCTCTCCAACCATGCCGGCGGCGTGCTCGGCGGCATCTCGTCGGGGCAGGCGATCGTCGCCCACGTCGCGATCAAGCCGACCTCGTCGATGCGCCTGCCCGGGCGCTCGGTCGACCTCGATGGCCAGCCGATCGAGGTCGTCACCCACGGCCGGCACGACCCCTGCGTCGGCATCCGCGCGACGCCGATCGTCGAGGCGCTGACCGCGATCGTGCTGATGGACCATGCGCTGCGCCACCGCGCGCAGTGCGGCGATGTCGCGAGCGGCGTTCCGATCGTGCCCGCACGGCTGGACTGAGCCGACCCGGCGCGCGCCCGGCCGTGGGCGCTACGGTGATACCGCCGTCGGAAGCCTTCCCGTCTCGCGCCTGAACACGCTTTTGGCGAACTGCGGCGGAAGCGGCGTCATCCGGCGGAATAGCCAGGGCGACAGCTTCGGAAACAGCCGCGTGCGGTGTTTCATGTACATGTAGAGCGGCACCATTTCCGCCCCGAGATCGGTTTTCGCGACGTAGGTCGTGATGCCGAGCTTGACCCAGCGCAGGCCGGCCTCGATGGCGTGACGGACGATTTCGTACAGCATGAACGGGTAGACGTCTTCGGCTTCCTCGCCGTCCTTGCCGACGTACATCCAGCGCAACACATCATCCTCGACGAGCAGCAGGCAGTGGCCGATGAGCCTGTCCTGCTGATAGAACACGAGAACGCGCGAACCCGGCAGGTGCGTGTTGATGTTCCGGTAGAAGGCCGGGGTGAGAATTTCGCGCTTGTATTCGCTGGCATGGTCATAGATGTATCGCCACTGCGCGGCGAAGACGTCGGCCAGATGGCGAAAGTCGGTCAGAAGCTCGCTGCGGATCCCGCGGTCTGCGATGCGTGAGAGATTGAGCCTGACCTTGCGGCGGTAGCTGCTGCGCATGTCGGCCAGGTAGGTGTCGAAGCTGCGCCAGCGTACCTCGAGCACGGCGTCGGGCAGGTTGGGCAGGACGCTGTAGCCGTGCGCGGTCAGCGCGTCGAAGCGGCCCCGCTCCTCGTTACGGTAATCCCGGAACAGCAGGTAGTTCAGCCCCGCCGCTTCGGCGATCGTCTCGGCCGCCGCGACCAGCTGGGCGAGGACCTGTTCCGCGTCCGCGTCGTCGCGCAGCGTGATCTGACGCCCGAGCGCGACAGGCGTGCCGCATTCGAGCATGCGCAGGGTCAGAAACCGCGGGAAGACGCGGCGCACCGCGCCCACGAGGGCGCGCACGGCGCCCTGTGCAAACAGCGCCATGTCCATGCTGATCGAAAACATGCAGGTATGCGCCAGCACGCGGCCGGCGTCGTCGTACACCACCGGGTAGCGGAACAGGCAGTCGTTGATTGCGCTGCCTTCGACTGCCTTGAGGTAGGCATGGGAGCAGATCGTGGCGTCGCGACCGAGAATTTCGTCCCAGGCGCGAGGCTCGATCTCGTCTATCGACGAATACACGCGGACATGCATGACGTGAGGCTCCCGCTACCGGTGCGCGGCCAGCTCGGGATAGAAGCGCGGGCCGAAAATCGCCGTGCCGATGCGCACGATCGTCGCCCCTTCCGCGATCGCCGCCTCGAAGTCGCCGGACATGCCCATCGACAGCGTGTCGACGGGAAGTCCGTGCGCCTTGAGCGCCTCGAACAGACGGCGCACCCTGGCAAAGGCGGCGCGCTGACAGGCGCGATCGCGGGTCGGCGCGGGTATCGCCATCAAGCCCCGCAGTCTCAGCCGGGGCAAGGCCGAGACCTGCTTCGCAAGCGCGATCGCGGCGTCCGCGGGGACGCCCCCCTTGCTCGGCTCGCCACTCACATTGACTTCCAGGCAGACGTTCAAGGGCGGAGCGTCGGCAGGCCGCTGCTCGGACAGACGCTCCGCGATGCATAAGCGGTCGACGCAGTGCGCCCAGGAAAAGTTTTCGGCGACGCGACGCGTCTTGTTGCGCTGGATCGGCCCGATGAAATGCCACACCAGATCGAGATCGGCAAGCGCCCGCTGCTTGTCGAGTGCTTCCTGCAGATAGTTCTCGCCGAATTCGCGATGCCCGAGGCGTGCGATATTGCGCACGGCGTTGTGATCGTAGGTCTTGCTGACGGCGAGCAGTGTCACGGCGCGCGGATCACGCGCGCAGTCGAGTGCGGCCCGCGCCAGCCGGTCGTGCAGCGTCAGCAGCCGCGCGGCGATCGTTTCCGACATGACGGCCTCCCGTTACTGGATGATGCCGAGGTCGCGGCCGTGGCGCGAGACCGAATCGAGCACCCGGTCCATGTCCGAAAGGGTGTGCTCGGCACAGAGGCTGATGCGTACGCGCGGCTTGTTGCGGGGACACGCCGGATAGATCACCGGGCTCGCGAAGATGTCGTCGGCGTCCATGCGCGCGACCAGTTCGAACATCGTGATTTCATCGCCGAGCACGATCGGGATGATCGGCGTTTCGCTCACGCCGGTATCGAAGCCGAGCGATTTCAGCCCGCTCAGCAGGTGGTGGGTGCAGGCCCACAGGTTGACGCGCTTCTGCGGCTCGTCCTCGATGATGCGTACGGCCCGGATCAGCGAGGCCGTGACCGACGGGCTGATGCTGGTCGAATAGATGAAGGCGTGCGAGTTGTACTTGATGAAGTCCATCACCTCCTTCGTGGCGCCGACGAAGCCGCCGATGCAGCCGAAGGCCTTGGACAGCGTGCCGGTGATGATGTCGGGCTCGTCGATGCCGAAATGATCGGCGGTGCCGCGTCCGTGCGGCCCGGCGACGCCGGTCGCGTGCGCGTCGTCGACCATCACGCGCGCGCCGTAGCGCCGCGCGAGCGCCATGATCTCGGGCAGCCGCGCAAAATCGCCGTCCATGCTGTAGATGCCGTCGACTACGATGAGCTTGTTCGCCTTGTGTCCGACGTCGTTGAGGACGCGCTCGAGCGACGCCATGTCCTGGTGGCGAAAGCTGCGCACCTGCGCATGGGCGAGCGCGCACCCGTCGAGGATGCTGGCGTGCACGAGCTTGTCGACGATCGCGACGTCGTCTTTCGAGAGCAGCGCGCTCAGCACGCCGAGATTCGCCATGTAGCCGCTCTGGAAGGCGACGACCGTTTCGACCTGCTTGAACCATGACAGCTTGCGTTCGAGTTCCTCGTGCAGGTCGTTGGTCCCGTTGAGCAGCCGGCTGCCGCTGGTGCTGTTGCCCCAGTAGCGGATCGCCTCGACGCCGGCCTGCGAGAGGCGAGGGTCGCTCGCCAGTCCGAGATAGTTGTTGGACGACAGCATGAGCATCCGGCGCCCCGCGAAGACGACTTCACGTTCGCTCACGGCATCGATCTTGCGCATGGCCAGCGCGAGGTATTCCGGTTTCACGCGGTTCAGTGCGCTGTGTTTCCTCGCGACAAAGGCTTTCGCAAACAAATCGCCATTGAGCATCGCGTCTTCGACCGGGGCTAAATCGTTCATGGTGGTCTCCTGTACGTCCTTCGGATGTTCGTGTACGTGTCCCATGGGCCCATGCGACGATGCTGAAATGTAGGAGTCCACACGGCAGAAACAATCTGGACATGTGGCCATCAAAGGGGGAGACGCGACCCCACCCGGATGGCTAGATGGAAACGCAGCCGACCTAGACGAATGGGACATGGTGAGCGGGTAGCACAGGTGTTATATTTTTTTCAGGAGCTACGGTTTGACGGTCGCGCATGGATGATCACGGCTTTCTGGCAACGGCGGACGGGCAAGCCCCGAGGGTCGCCCGGATATTCGTCCTGGCGAACCCCGACTTTTATCTCGACGGGCTGCTCGCGGTGCTGGCGCGGTCCGCGCACATCCAGATCGTCGCATGCGTGAAGCCCGGGGCGGATTGCTGGAACGCCTTCGTCGCGGCCGAGGCCGACGTGCTGTTGATACACCGGCAGGCCGTCCTGGACGTGCCCGGCGGATTCTCCCGCCATGTGCAGCACGCGCCGAATCTCAAGGTCATCGTCTTCGGGCACGACATGCCGGACGAATTCCTGCTCAAGATCATCCGCTCGGGCGCAGCGGGTTACATCAACGAACGAATGAGCGGCGAGCATCTGCTCACCGCCGTGCAAAAGGTGCTCGAGGGGGAACTGTGGGTCGAGCGCCGTATCCTGCAGCGATTGATCCTGCGCGTCGTCGAGCTCGAGGACATCATCAATCAGGCGATCGAATCGATCCGCAACGTGCTGACCAAGCGCGAGTCGGAAATATTCCGCCACGTCCTCGGCGGCCTTTCGACCAAGGAGATCGCCGGCGAGATGCAGGTGTCGGAGCAAAGCGTCAAGCTGCACCTCGGGAATATTTTCAAGAAGTTCGACGTGAGCAACAAACAGCAATTGATCCTGCTCACGTTTCAACGGGTCTGCCCGGTGTCGAACGTGCTGCGCTTGTTCCAGATCGTGATGGACAAGCATCAGCTCGCGCAGGGCAAGCCCCCGCTGATCGAGGACCCGCTCTGGCGCGACGGAAACGGCTGAAGCGGCTGAAGCGGTCCTACGCGGGCAGACGCTGTCGGACGAGGGGCTGAGCGCTGGCCGGCGCCGACCGCCGTTTACGGCGTTCCCCGCGCTTGGACGAACCGGCCCGCTGCGCTAGGGTTGAGGGTATCGAGCAGCCAGGAGATCGCGTGCGCCTTCCCATCAGCCTGAAGATCTTCAGCATCACGACCGCACTCCTTGTGCTGATGGTCGCCGTCACCTGGCTCTCGGTGCTCAATTTCCGGCATCTCAACGGCCAGGTCCGCGCGCTTTCGGACTGGTACCTGCCGCTCGAGCAGCAGGTCGCGAGCGTCGAAATCCTGATCCGTCAGCAGATGGTGCACATGGAGCGGGTCATGGCCGGCATCGAAGCAGCGCGGCCCGACCCCGACTATCTGGCGCGGGAGTCGACCAGCTTCGATGCGCGCGGCGTCAACGCCGACCAGATCATCGATTCCTCGCTGCGCTTTCTCGCCGAGGCCGACGCCGAGAAGGCGATCGATCTCGACCGCGTGACGCTCGCCAAGCTGGCCGAGCAGTTGCCGGCGATCCAGACCGCGCGCCAGCAGTTCCACCGCACCTTCCGCCTGTTCCAGATCGAGGCCGAGGAAGGCACGCCGCGCTCGCAGAACCTCGTGCGCGACGCTCTGCTGCGCGAGAAGGACCGGGTCGACGTCGAGATCGGCAAGACCATCGAGCTCCTCGCCAAGCTCACGCAGGACACCGCTGCCGCGGCCAAGGCCGAGGAGGCGCGCGCGACCACGCTGAACTGGATCGTGACCGGCGTCGCCACCCTGCTGGGTCTCATCTTCGCGACCTTCGTCACGCGCTCGCTCGTCGACTCGGTCCGGCGCCTGGTAGGCGGCACCCAGGCCGTCGAAGCCGGCGACCTCGGCGTCGAGATCCGCGTGCGCACGCGCGACGAGATGGCGACGCTGGCAAGCTCGTTCAACCACATGGTCCTCGGCCTGCGCGAGAAGGAGCGCATCCGCGAAACCTTCGGCCAGTACGTCGACCCGCGCATCGTCAAGAGCCTGCTCGACAACCGCATCGCGGCGGACCGCGGGCAGCGCGAGGTCATGACCGTGTTCTTCTCCGACCTCGAAGGCTTCACGCGCATGTGCGAGGACCTCACGCCTGACGCGGCAGTCCGCTTCCTCAACCGCTACTTCGCGATGATGTCCGAGGTCATCCGCGGCCGTCAGGGCATCGTCGACAAGTACATCGGCGATTCCGTCATGGCGTTCTGGGGTCCGCCGTTCACCGACGCGAAAGGCCACGCGCAGCTCGGCTGCCTCGCCGCACTCGACCAGATGGCGAAGATGGACGCCTTCCGCGCCAGCCTGCCCGAGCTTTTCGGCGTCAAACACGGCCTGCCCGACGTCCAGGTGCGCATGGGCATCGCGAGCGGCGAGGTCACCGTCGGCAACATCGGCTCGGAAACCTCGCGCGGCTACACCGTCATCGGCGACACCGTGAACCTCGCCTCACGCCTCGAGCAGGCCAACAAGTTCTACGGCACGCGCATCCTCGTCAGCGAGGGCACGCGAAAGCTCGCCGGGGATGACTTCGCCGTCCGCGAAATCGACAGCCTGCGCGTCGCCGGCAAGCTGCAGCCCGTGCGTGTGTACGAATTGCTCGGCATGGCGAACGAATTGAGCGAAGCGAGCCGGCTGGCCGTCACGGCGTACGAAGCCGGGCTCGCTCGTTATCGTGCGGAAGACTGGACGGCGGCTGAAGCGGCGTTCAGGGAATGTCTGGCGAAGGCGCCGGGCGATCGGCCCAGTGCGGTGATGCTGGCGCGGGTCGAGGCGTTCAGGAAAGCACCGCCGGTGGCCGGGTGGAAGGGGGTCTGGGTGGCGGGGAGCAAGTGATCTTCTGATACTGAGGCCATCACGCTTCCTCCTGCGGATTCTTCATGCGGCCTGTTCCATCGCATGACATCGCGCTCGATCTGCGCGCCATGCTCGGCCAGGGCAATTTTCATGTCGTAGTCCGACTGCAGACCTAACCAGAATTCGATACTCGTGCCGAAGTAGCGCGCCAGCCGCAGAGCGGTGTCTGCAGACACGGCGCGGCGTTCGCGCGCGATGTCGTTGATGCGCGGTGCGGGGACGCGCAGGGCGTTGGCCAGCGCGTTGGCCGAGAGCCCCAGCGGAATCAGGAATTCCTCGCGGAGGATTTCGCCCGGGTGGATCGGGCGCATGCCGTTCATGATGGCCATTGTCGTCTCCTGTCAGTGGTAATCGACGATTTCCACGTCGTACGCGTTGCCGTTCTCGAACCGGAAGCAGATTCGCCATTGATCGTTGATGCGTATGCTCCAGCTTCCCTTCCTGTCGCCTTTGAACTTGGATCGACTATTGGGGCACGCCCTCGTCGCCGTGGCACGTACACCCCGGCTCGTTGCTCGTCGTGCTGTCGCAACACACAATCTTGCCGGCACGGCAGCCGCAGACGCCTTTGTGGGCCTTGCAGCAGTCGATCTGGGCGAGGCGGTCGCCCTTTGCACGGGCGAGGCAGGCTTCGGACGCGGCCGCTTGTGTAGCGAGCGCGGCAGGGGCGGGCGAGGTGTCGGCGAGGGCAGGCGCGCCGAGGCCGGCGGCGAATGCGAATGCGGCGAGCAGGGAAGTAATGCGCATGGGGGTCTCCTTGGGAGCGAATAGCCCGGTCACTATAGCGCCGCGGACGCCTTCGTATCCACACCCTTGAGCAGCATGCCGAGCAGGACGGCGGCGGCGACGAGGATGGCGGCCAATAGCGTGAATGCGCTCGGGTAGCCCGCGGCGCCGACCAGGAAGCCCGTGAGCACGGGGCCGATCGACTGGCCGACGTCCATGATGGTGCGCAGCACGCCCATCGACGAGCCGTAGCGGCCGTCGCGGGTCAGGTCCGCGACGAGCGCTGCGGTCGACGAGGTGACGGTGGCGAAGCCGAGGCCGAAGACGAGGCTCAGCACCGACAGCCCCGCGAAGCTCGGGAAATACGGCAGCAGCGCGACGCTTGCCGCGCCGATCATGAGGCCGGGCAGAATCACGCGGCGGCGTCCGAGCCGGTCGGACACTTTGCCCGCGATGGGCTTGGCGAAGACGATGCTGACGAGCTGCACGCCGAGGATCACGCCGATCTGCCATGCCGGGATGCCGAGCGACGACGCGAAGAGCGCGAGGAAGGCTTCGATCGCGCCGAACACGAGGTATTGCGCGGCTTCGACCAGGCTCACGAGCATGATGCCGCGATCGCGGAGGACCGTGGCGAGGCTGGTCCAGAACTTCGGCAATTCGATCTTCGTCGCGGCAGGAGGCGCATGGTCGCGCAGCGCGAGGCCGACGACGAGCGCGAGGACGCCGCTGATCGCGCAGGCGATGTAGACCGCGCCGAAGCTTCCGAGCGAGATCAGCGTGCCGCCGAGAAACGGCGCGACCGAGCGGCCGACGATCGTGACCGAGGAATACGTCGACAGCCGTTGTGCGCGGTCGGCCGTGTAGCGCTCGGCGATCGCGGCGCTCGCGACGGTGCCGAAGATTGCCGTGGCGAAGCCGTGGTAGAAGCGGACGGCCATGAGTTGCCAGGCCGTGCTGATGATCAGATAAAGAAAGGGCGCGGTGGCGAAAACGACCAGTGAGGCGAGCAGCACGCGGCGCTTGCCGAGCTGGTCCGAGAGCGCGCCTGCCGGGTAGCTGATCAGGATGCCGGGGATCGTCGAGGCCATGACGATCCAGCCGATTTCGGCAGGCGTCGCGTCGAGTGCCTGGGCGAACAGCGGCAGGACCGGTGTCTTCGACAGAGTCGAGCTGAAGATCGCGAGACCGCCGACCAGCGCGATGAGGACGAAGAAGGAGGGGCGTGCGGACTTCATGGGACGATGGGCGCGTGTTATTCCCGACTGTAGTGCGAAAACGCAGGGTATGCGAACAGACACGGAAATCGGCGGCGCGACGATGAGGGCGATGAAGACGGGCGCGCGTCCCGTTCTGTTCGGCGCGTTCGACCGCCACAATTTCGGCGATCTGTTGTTTCCCCATCTACTGGCGGCCCTGTTGCCGGATCAACGCTTCGTGTTTCGTGGGCTCGCCGCGCGCGACCTCCGCCGCTTCGGGGGTCATCGCGTCAGGCCACTGGCGTCGGGCTCGCCTCACCTCGTCCACGTCGGCGGTGAATTGCTGACCTGCAGCGCCTGGCAGGCGGCAGTGATGTTGCGCGACGCGGGCGAAACCGACGCGCTCGTTGCGCGCTACGACGCACACCCGGCCGACGCCGCGAAATGGGCGGCCGACCAGCTCGGTACGACGCGCACGATGCCTTACGTCGCGGGACGCGCCCTGCTTGCGCCAAAGGGAAAGCTGATTTTCAACGCCGTCGGCGGCGTCGAATGGCACGCGCTCACCCCCGGGCAGCGCGAAGAAGTGAAGAACGCGCTCGAGGCCGCGGACTGGCTGAGCGTGCGCGACCATGTGACGCAGGACGCGCTGCGGCGGGACGGGGTCGTCGCGACCCTCTGCCCCGACCCTGCCGTGATGCTGAGACAGTGCTTCGGCGCGAGGCTCGAGGCGCGTGCTCGCGGCGGCGCCGTGCGCGCCGTACGGGCGGCGTTTCCGCAGGGCTACCTCGCCTGCCAGTTCAGCGGCGACTTTGCCGACGAGGCGAGCCTCGACGCGCTCGCCGGGGGCCTTGGCGACGCAGCGGCGACAAGCGGGCTCGGCATCGTGCTGTTCCGTGCCGGCGCGGCGCCCTGGCACGATGACCTTGCCTTGTACGAGAAGGTGCGCGCGCGGCTGCCGCCGGGCCGTGGCCGGCTCTTCACCTCGCTGCATGTCTGGGACATCTGCGCGCTCATCGCAGCCAGCCGCGGAACCATTGCGAGCAGCTTGCACGCGCGCATCGCCGCGCTCGCCTTTGCCCTGCCGCGGGTCAGTCTGAGGAAGCCGCAAGCCGACTCGGGCCAGCCGGACAAGGTCGCCGCGTTCGCCGAAACCTGGGAGCCCGAGGGCTTGCCGCACGGCGTCGTCCCGGCCGAGATCGGCACCGCGACCGCGCGTGCGCTGGCAACGCCGGTCGGCGTCTTGCACGACAATACGGAGGCGGTTTGCGCCGCGTGCCGCGCGAGTGTCGCGCACTGGGCTGGCCTGCTGGGCGCGACGCGACTTGGGCAATAATCCCGGCATCGCAAAACGACCGGCGCTCCACATGACGATCGACACCCTGCCTCCCTCCGCGCTGCGCCTGACCATCGATCCCGCTTCGCTCGGGTTCGCCGACACCTCCGAACTGCAGGACGAGGCGCTTCCCTGGATCGGGCAAGCGCGCGCCGAGGCGGCCGCGACCTTCGGCCTGGGCATGGGCGCCCCCGACTACAACCTTTTCGTGCTCGGCGAGGTCGGCAGCGGCCGCTCGTCGCTGCTCAGGCAGGCGATGCACGCCGCGGCGGCGACGCGGCGCGTGCCGCCCGACCTCTGCTACCTCCACAACTTCGACGCGCCCGAGCGGCCGCTGGCCCTGCGTCTGCCTGCCGGCCAGGGACGGGCCCTGCGGCAACAACTGGCCGACGCGATCAGGACGCTGCAGAGCGACATTCCGCAGCGTCTCCAGGGGCCGGACTACAAGGCCGAGCGCGAGCGTATCGAGCAGGCCTGGAAGGACGAGGTCGCGCGCCACTATGCCGACCTCACGGCCTTCGCCGAGGCGCGCAGCTTTTCGCTCCATCGCGAGGGCGGCCGCATGGTGTTCACGCTGACCGGCAAGAAGGGGCAGGCGCTGACCGAGGACGAGGTGCTTGCGCTGCCGAAGGCGCGGCGCATCGCGGTCGAAGAGGCCGAGCAGGAACTGCGCGCGGAGATCAGTCGCTACATCGAGCAGACCCAGCCGCTGGAGCGGGCCATGAACGAGGCGCTCGCGCGCTCGCGCCGCCAGTTCGTGAAGCCGCTGGTTGCACGCGAACTGCAGGCGATCCGTAGCGAACTGAAAAAGCAGATAAAGGACGCGGCCAAGCTCAACGCCTGGCTCGACGCGCTCGAACAGGACCTGCTCGACAACCTCGAAGTGTTCGACGGCGACGAAGGCGATGACGGCGACGAGCAGGCGCCCGCGACGCCCGCTTCGGTGGTCGCGCGGTACCGCGTCAACCTCGTCGTCGACAACGGCGGTCTCGCGGGCGCGCCCGTCGTGGTCGAAGACAATCCCGTGCATCGCACGCTCTTCGGCAGCATCGAGTACCAGTCCGAGGCCGACGTGCTGATGACCGACTTCTCGCGCATCCGCGCCGGCAGCCTGTTGCAGGCGCACGGCGGCTTCCTGATGCTGCATCTGCGTGACGTGCTCGCCGACCCGTTAGTGTGGGAGCGTTTGCGCCGCTTCCTGCGCAGCGGGCGGCTGCAGATCGAGGAGCCGGGCGTGTCGCTCGCGCCGCTCGCCACGATGTCACTCGCGCCCGAGCCGGTCGACGTCGAGGTCAAGATCGTCCTGGTCGGTTCGCGCGAGCAGTACTACGCCCTGCAGGACGCGGCCCCGGAATTCATGCGGCACTTTCGGGCCAAGGTCGATTTCGCCGACAGTTTTCTCGCCCGCGACGAAACCCGCCGCGCGTCGGCGATTTTCGTCGCCCACGCCTGCCGCCAGCACGGGCTGCCGCATTTTTCTCCTGCCGCGGTTGCACGCCTGCTCGAGGAATCCCATCGCGAGGCGGACGACCAGGCGCGCGAGAGCGCGATCTTCGCCGCCACCGAGGCGCTCGTGCTCGAGAGCGCCGCGATTTGCCGGGCGCGCGGGCCGGGGCTCGTCCTCGCCGAAGACGTCGAAGTCGCCCTCGTCGCGCGCGCCGCACGCCACGACTATCCCGAGCAGCGCCTGCGCGAGTCGATCGCCGACGGCGACGTGCTGATCGCGCTGCGTGGCGCGGCGAGTGGCCAGATCAATGCGCTGACCCAGGTCGATCTCGGCGATGCCCGTTTCGGCCTGCCGGTGCGCGTGTCGGCGCGGACCTACGCCGGCGAGGACGGCGTGCTCAACATCGCGCGCGAGGTCGAGCTCTCGGGGCCGGTCCACGACAAGGGCGTGTTCATCCTGCAAAGCTATCTCGCCGCGCTGTTCGGCCACCTCGCGCCGCTCTCGCTCGACGCGTCGATCATTTTTGAACAGCAATATCAAGGGGTCGAAGGCGATTCCGCGTCGTGTGCCGAGTTCTATGCATTGGTCTCGGCGCTGTCGGGCGTCACGTTCAGCCAGGGTATCGCGGTCACCGGCGCGCTCAATCAGCACGGGGAGGTACTGCCGGTCGGCGGCATCAACGAAAAGATCGAGGGCTGGTTCCGGGTATGCGAGACCGCGGGCCTCGACGGCCGCCAGGGCGTGCTGATTCCGGCGCGCAACCGGCGCCATCTGATGCTCGCCCCGGCGGTCGTCGCCGCGGTCGCGGCCGGGCGGTTTCACGTGCATACGGCCGAGCACGTGCTCGACGGGCTTGCGCTGCTTTCCGGTCTCGCAGCCGGCGAAGCCGACGCGGCGGGACACTATCCGCACGACAGCGTCCTCGGGCGCGCCGAGGCGGCGCTGCGGGCCTTCCGTGAGGCGTGCGAGAAGGCGCGAGCGCATCGCCCGGAAGCACGGCGGAGCGGGCGGCGCTAGGGTCGGGCGCGCGTCGACAGCGGTGCTCAGGCTCGTCCCGCCGGTGGACTATAGTGAAAGTCGCCAATCCGTTTTGCGAAGGAGACGATCATGAAGGCGATACATCGGATGGAGCGCTTTCTCGATGAACACATGATCCCGTTCGACATCGTGGCACATCCCCATTCCCACACCAGCGTCGAGACCGCGCGCGCGGCCGAGGTGCCGGCGAACCGCGTCGTCAAGGGCGTGCTGCTCGACGGCTCCGGCTGTCAGATGGTCGCGATGGTGCCTGCCGACCAGGAGATCCGGCTCGGCAAGCTCGGGCTCGACAACGACATGGAATTCAGCCTCGCCGACGAGGCGAGCGTGAGCCGCTTGTTCAAGGAGTGCGAACCGGGCGTGGTGCCCGGATTGCCCAACGTCTGGGGCGTGGAAGTCGTGTGGGACGACGATCTCATGGAGCAGCCCGACCTGTATCTCGAAGGCGGCGACCACGAACGGCTTTTGCATGTCGAGACGCGCTACCTGCGCGAGTTGTTCGGCGACGCGGCGCACTGCCACTTCAGCCAGCCGCGCATGCAGCACGTCCAGGCCTGACGGACGCGGCGGAGGGCAGCGCACGCGGCAGCGCGGGCGCGATGGATCGACGTATGATGAACGCCGTAATCGCGCTTTCTCTCTCTCAACGTGAACCCGCCGCCCCCCTCCGACACGGCTTCGCCCAATCCGCACCGCCGGCTCGGTCGCGGCATGGCTTGGGCCGCGAGCCTTGCGACGCTCGCCGTGTTCTACGTCTATTTCGACGGTGCGCTGGCGCTTCGCAACGATCCCAACCGGGCGCTCGAAGTTGGCGCGAGCGGCGGATCCCTGAGCCTGAAGCGCGATCGGCAGGGGCACTACGTGTTCCCGGGAGCGATCAATGGGCAGCCAGTGGTGCTTCTGCTCGACACCGGCGCGACGCTCGTGACGGTTCCCGCGCATCTGGCAGACGAATTGGGCCTCGAGCCGGGTGCGACCCAGCGTTCGCAGACGGCGAACGGTGTCCTGCTCACCCGGGCGACGCGGCTCGACACGCTCGCTTTCGGACCGTTCCGGTTCCACGGCGTGGCCGCGAGCCTCAACCCGGGGATGTCCGGAGGGCAGGTGCTTCTGGGCATGAGCGCGCTCAAACATCTCGAATTCACCCAGCGCGGCGACACGCTGGTTCTGACGGCCGCCGAGGGCATTTGAAAAAACGCTTGGTGGCGTCGGACTTGTGTGATATCAATACGCCTATCTATTGGATTCAAGCTTTAAATTGCGGTACCTCTGGTAAGGCTTTTTCCTTGAAATTCGATTGATAGGGCATGTCGCCCAATTTTTTAGATAGATAGGAATGAAGATGGAAACGGGTACTGTCAAGTGGTTCAACGATGCAAAAGGTTTTGGTTTCATCACGCCCGACAACGGCGGTGAAGACCTCTTTGCGCATTTCTCCGCAATCAACGCCAACGGCTTCAAGTCCCTGCAGGAAAACCAGCGCGTCAGCTTCGAAGTGACGACTGGCCCCAAGGGCAAGCAGGCGTCGAACATCCAGGTCGTGTCGTAATCCTTCCGACCTGATGTGAAAAACCCCGGTTCGCCGGGGTTTTTTTATGGGTATTCCCGAAATTTACGGCCGTCGTGCGGTGTCCTACGCCGCGGTGTGCAGGAATTCGACCATGGCGCTCAAGGCCACCATCTACAAAGCCGACCTTCAGGTCGCCGACATGGACCGCCACGTCTACGGCGACCATGCGCTCACCCTTGCAAGACACCCCTCCGAGTCCGAGGAACGCATGATGGTGCGTGTCCTGGCCTATGCGCTCCACGCGCAGGACGGTATCGCGTTCACGAAGGGGCTGTTCGACGTCGACGAACCCGAGGTCTGGGTCAAGAACCTCGCCGGCGAGATCACGCTTTGGATAGACCTCGGTCAGCCTGACGAGGCGCGCATCCGCCGCGCGTGCAGCCGCGCCGCGCAGGTCGTCGTACTGTGCTACAGCAGCAGCTGCGAGGTCTGGTGGAAACAGATCGCCGGCAAGCTCGCGCGCTTCAGCAATCTGACTGTGCTGCAGCTCGCGGCCGATACCGCACAGGCGCTCGCCGGCCTCGCGACGCGCGGGATGCGCCTGCAATGCATGGTGCAGGACGGCGAAATCTGGCTCAACAGCGAGACCGAGAGCGTGGCGGTGAAGCTGACTGCGCTCATGTCGCCGCGCTGAGCCCTCATTTGGCGGACGGACAGTTCTCGACACACACCGTTTCGCTGACGCGCTGCCCGCCGCAGCCGAGGAAGCAGCTATCGTAGGCGGGCAGGCAGCCGCAATCGTCCTCGCACTGTTTCTTTTCCAGCTCGGCGCGTACGCTCTCGCGGGTCGGCATCACCGGCTCGGCGAACGGGGGCGGGAAGTAGGGGCCGGGCCAAGGATCCCACCAGTACGGCGGATAGTGGCGATAGGGATAGCTGTGCATCCAGTCGAAATGCAGCCGGATCTCGTAGCGGCGTAAGGCGGAAGCGTAACGCTTGAGCTCCAGCGCGTACTGCTCGAGCGCCTCGCCGTAACGCGCCTCCACCTGCGGCGCGACCGCCTTCGCACAGGCCTCGTAACGCGTCTTGCACGTCGTTTGGCACGCTGCCTGCGTCGCGTCGCAGCGCTCGACGCAGGCCCGGCCCGCTGCGTCCGGCGGCGGGATCAGCCGAAACGTCGTCTGGTACCGGGGGGTGGCGCACCCGCTCACGCCCGCGAGGAGGAGCAGGGCAGCCAGCAGGTTCGAAAAAGACACGCGCATCGCTCCATCCGTTCGCGGCTCGCTTTGCTCCCAGCATAGGCCGTTTTTATTCGGGCGGCGTCTTCAGGAAACGGGCTTCGAGTTCCTGCAGGTTGAGTTTCTGCAGGATCGCGCGCAGGCGTTCCGCCGCGTTTCTCGGCGCGGCGCCGGTGTGCGTCGCGACGATCAGTTCGTTCTTCAGCGAATGTTCCCAACCGACCAGCTCGGTGACCGTGACCTGGTAGCCGTGCGATTCGAGCTGCAGGCAGCGCAGCACGTTGGTGAGATGGCTGCCGAACTCGCGGGTGTGGAGGGGGTGGCGCCAGATCTCGGAGAGCGGCGTCTTGCCGAACGACGCGTTCTTGTTCTTGCGCAGGACCGCCGCGACCTCGGCCTGGCAACACGGCACGAGCACGATGTGGCGCGCCTTTTTCGCGAGCGCGAACTGGATCGCGTCGTCGGTCGCGGTATTGCAGGCGTGGAGCGCGGTGACGATGTCGACGGTCGGCGGCAGTTGCGCCGAGCCGATCGATTCGGCGACCGTCACGTCGAGGAAGGACATGCGCGGAAAGCCGAGGCGCGCGGCGAGCGCGCGCGATTTTTCGACGAGTTCGTCGCGCGTCTCGATGCCGAAAATGTGGGCGCCCTCGCGCTCCTTGAGGTAGAGGTCGTAGAGGATGAAGCCGAGGTAGGACTTGCCCGCGCCGTGGTCGGCGAGCGTGAGCCTACCCTGGCGGTCGAGCACCTCGTCGAGCAGCGGTTCGATGAAGTGGCACAGGTGATAGACCTGCTTGAGCTTGCGCCGGCTGTCCTGGTTGAGCCGGCCATCGCGCGTCAGGATGTGCAACTCCTTCAGGAGCTCGACCGACTGTCCGGGGCGTAACACCTCGGCCAGCGGGTCGGAGAAGACGGTTTTCTGGGCGCGGTCGGCGCGCGGGGCGGGGTGCTTCATGGCGGAAAGTCGATGGGCGAAGCGGCAGAGCGTAACAAAAAGCGGGCGTGCGCGAGGCGCCTTTTCCGGCGCGGGGCGCTTTCCGCGATAATGCCGCCCTCGCCGAAAGGGTCTCCGATGTCCATCGTCAACATCTCCTGCTACAAGTTCGTCACGCTCAACGACCGCGAGGCGCTCAAGGCAGACCTCGGCGCACGCTGCCTGCAACTCGGACTCAGGGGTACGATCCTGCTGGCGCCCGAGGGCATCAACGTTTTCCTCGCGGGTACGCGTGCGGCGATCGATGCGATCGTCGCCGGACTGCGCGCCGATCCGCGTTTCGCCGACCTCGAACCCAAGCTCAGCCTGTCGGCCGAAGCGCCGTTCACGCGCATGCGCGTGCGCCTGAAGAAGGAAATCATCACGATGAAGATGCCGGTCGTCCGCCCGGAAGAGGGCCGCGCGCCGGCCGTCGCGGCGGCGACGTTGAAGCGCTGGCTCGACCAGGGCTGCGACGACGAGGGCCGCCCGGTGGTCATGCTCGACACGCGCAACGATTATGAAGTGGCGGCGGGCAGCTTCGAAAACGCCGTCGACTACGGCATCGGCGTCTTCAGCGAATTCCCGCCCCAGCTCCAGCGCCGCCGCGACGACTACGCGGGGAAGACCGTGGTCTCGTTCTGCACCGGCGGCATCCGCTGCGAAAAGGCGGCGATCCACATGCAGGAAATCGGCGTCGAGCGCGTCTACCAGCTCGAAGGCGGGATCCTCAAGTACTTCGAAGAAGTCGGTGGTGCGCACTACCGCGGCGGGTGTTTCGTCTTCGACGCGCGCGAAGCGGTCGGCGCCGACCTGCAGCCGCTCGGCGGCCGCGTGCACTGCTGACGCGGGAACCGCCGCTCAGGCGAGTTCGCGTATCGACTGCATCGGCGGCAGGCGCGTGATGTGGCGCGTGGTCAGCCAGCCGCTCGCGCCGACGAGCAGCGCGCCGGCGGCCGGGAGCACGAGCCAGAGCCAGGGGTGCAGGCGCGGCGGCAGCTCGAACAGGCGGTCCCCGATCAGCGCCATCGCGGCCTCGGCGCAGGCGCTCGCGAGCAGGCCCGCGAGCACGCCGAGCACGATGAACTCGCTCCACAGCGCCTTCGCCAGATAGGCGCGCTCGGCGCCGAGCGTGCGCAAGAGCACCGCTTCCTGCTGCCGGGCATCGAGACTCGCGAGGAGCGTCGCGACGACGACCGCCATGCCGGCGGCGAGCAGAAACCCCAACAAGAGTTGGATCGCGCCGATGATCTGCGCGAAGACGGCCTCGATATTCGCGATGAGCTTGTCGAGCGCGAGCACCGTGACGCCGGGAAAGGATTTGACGAAGCCCGGCAGAGCCTGCTTCGCCGGGGGCGAGACGTAGACGCTCGCGATCGAACTCGCCGGGAAGGCGTCGAGCTGGCCAGGCGCGAAAATCACGAAGAAGTTGGGCTGCATCGAATCCCATTTCACGCTGCGGATGCTCGTGATGCGTGCCGCCAGCGTCTGGTCACCGATCTGGAAACCGAGCGCGTCGCCGAGCGCGAGTTGCAGGCGCTCGGCCATCCCCGACTCGACCGAGATCTCTGCGCCGCGCCGCTCGCCGTGCCAGCGCCCGTCGAGCACCTCGTTGTTCGCGGGCAGCGCCGCGGTCCAGGTCAGGTTGAGTTCGCGCCGCAGCGTGTTGCTGCTGCGCGCTTCGGGAGGCAGCGTCTCGGCGATGGGCGCGCCGTTTTTCGTGACCAGCCGGCCGCGTACCATCGGATAGATCGTCGACGCCCGCAGGTCATGCGCGGCGAGGTAGGACGCTACGGCGTCCTGCTCGTGCGGCGGGATGTTCACGAGGAAGTAATTCGGCGCCTGCGGCGGCAATTGCGCGCGCCAGCCGGCGACGAGGTCGCTGCGCACGAGCGCCAGCAGCGCGACCAGAAACAGCGCGAGCGTGAAGGCGCCGAGTTGCAGGCTGCTGTCGAAACGATGACGCAGGAGTTGCGCCAGGCCAAAGCGCAAGGGGCCCTGGGCGAGAAGCTGGACGCCGCGGCCGGCGAGCAGAGCGAGACGCGCCAGCAAGGCAAGCACGCCGGCCAGTGCGGCGAGCGCCGCAACGAAAACGCCGACGAGCCGGGCGTCGCCCGCGTAGCAGGCGATCAGCACGAGCAGCGCGCCCACGCTGGTCGTCGCGCTGATCCACGCCGACAGCGGCAGCGGCGGCAGGTCGCGCCGCAACACGCGCAGCGGCGGCACCCGGATCAGGCGCACGAGCGCGGGCAGGCTGGCGCCGGCCAGCGCGAGCAGCCCGCTCGCGATGGCCGCGCCGACCGGCGCCCAGCCGAGCGCCGGCAGGCGGGTGACGGCGTCCGGCAGCAGCATTCCGGCAAGCGCCTGCTGCATGAGCGCGCCGATTGCAACGCCGAGGAGGCTGCCCAGCAGTCCGAGCACGAGCAATTGCGTGACGTATAGCACGCGCAGCTGCCGGGTCGTCGCACCGAGGCAGCGCAGCAGCGCGGCCTGGTCGTAGTGGCGCAGCGCGTGGCGGCGCGCGGCGATCGCGATCGCCGCCACCGATAGCAGCAGGCTGATCAGCGCCGTGAGCTGGATGTAGCGATCGGCGTTCGCGAACGCGCCGCGCAGCGTCTCGACGCCTTCACGCGAACCGATCAGGCGCTGGGTGCTGTCGAGGCGCGGCTTGAGCGCGCGGGCGAAGGCCGCGAGCGCCGCGGGTTCGCCGGCGAACTGATAGACGTGGGTGACGCGGCTTCCCGGCTGCACGATGCGCGTTTGCGCGAGTTCGTCGGAGCGCAGGAACACGCGCGGCGCGAGTCCGAACACGCCGCCGAGCTGGCCCGGCTCTTCGACCACGACGCCGGCGATGCGAAATTCGGCTTCGCCGATGCGGACGCGATCGCCGACTTGCGCGTCGAGGAGCGGCAACAGCGCCTGATCGACGAACACGGCGCCCCGGGGCGGTAGCGCGGGGCGGGCGTTGCCTGGCGCGAAGGCGCGTTCGGCGATCCGCACGCTGCCGCGCAGCGGGTAGCGTGCGTCGACGGCGCGCACGGCGGCGAGCTGGAACGCGTCGCCGCGGCTGACCATGCTCGTGAAATCGAGCGCGGCCGAACGACGAAGCGCGTGGTCCGGCCACGCCTCGATGCGACGCGGGCTCGTGACGAGCAGGTCGGCGCCGAGAAAGCTCGCGCCCTGCTCGTTCATCGCGCGCTTCAGGCGGTCGCCGAGGAAGCCCGTCGTCGACACGCTGCCGACGCCGATGACCAGGGCGAGCAGCAACACGCGCCACTCGCCGCTGGCGGCGAAGCCTTTCTGCCTGCCCTCGCGGCGCAGCATCCACAGCCCGAGCCGAAGGAAATTCATGCCGCCTCCACTTCGCGCGCGCGGCCGGCGACGAGATGCAGACGGCGCTGGCAGCGGCTGGCGAGCGCGTCGTCGTGGGTGACGAGGATCAGGGTCGTGCGGGCCGAGGCGTTCAGTTCGAACAGCAGGTCGATGATGCGTGCGCCGGTTTCGGCGTCGAGATTGCCTGTCGGCTCGTCGGCGAACACGATCTCGGGGTCGGTCGCGAAGGCGCGTGCGATCGCGACGCGCTGCTGCTCGCCGCCCGAGAGCTGGCGCGGCGTGTGACCGGCGCGGCTGGCGAGGCCGACGCGGTCGAGCCACCGCCGCGCGCGCTCGGCCGCGTCGTCGCAAGCGGCCAGTTCCAGCGGCAGCAGCACGTTCTCGAAGGCGGTCAGCGCGGGCAGCAACTGAAAGGACTGGAAGACGAAGCCGACGCGGCCGGCGCGCAGGCGCGCGCGGGCATCCTCGTCGAGCGCGTTGATGCGCTGGCCGAGCAGCACGACGTCGCCCGACGAGGGGTGATCGAGCCCGGCGAGCAGGCCGAGCAGGGTCGATTTCCCCGAGCCCGAGGCACCGGTGATGGCCAGCGTCTCGCCGGCTTTGACGACGAAGTCGACTTCGCTGAGGATAGCGAGCGTACCGTCCGCGGTCGGCACGCGCTGGGACAGCGCGCGCGCGCTCACGATCGTGGCGGGGAACTGGGCGGGGTCGGCATGCGTCATCGAGGGGGTGTCGCGGAAGGAGGATGGATGGATTATCGCGTGTGGAGCTTGTTGTTGCTGTTGTTGCCCGGTTCGGCGGCGGCCGCCTCGTGCT